>JAVEXO010000014.1:0-61159 GCA_034003955.1 Spirochaetia bacterium
TAAAAGAGAATAAGAGAAAAAAAAGAGATAAGAATAAGAAATTTGCCACAGAGGCACAGGGGCACAGAGAAGAATTAGGGAAAGATAATAAAGATAATTAAGATAATGAAGACTACGAAGAGGATAATAGAATAAGAGAAGAGAAAGAGAAGAGCAAGAAATTTTCCACAGAGGCACAGAGAGGAACAATAAAGATAATAAAGATAACAAAGAGGATAAGAGGATAAGAGAGAAGAATGAGAAAAAAGAAGAGGAGAGAACAGTAGGTCTGGAATAGGGCTTGTAACGAATTTTGTGTAAACGGCTATACTATTCTAAGGAGAGAATATGGCCATTTCCAAAGACGTTCTCGATGAGTTGATGAAGAATTACAAAGGGCCTGAAGACATTGCGGGCCCCGATGGGTTGATCAAACAGCTTTCAAAGGCTCTCGTTGAACGAGCGATGCAGGCTGAGTTAACAGAGCAGCTCGGATATGAAAAATACAATCCAATCAAAAAAGCTACAGACAATCGCCGGAATGGAACATCAAAGAAGCGTCTACGTTCTGACCAAGGGCCCATGGTTATTGAGGTTCCCTGTGACCGTTATGGGGAATTTGAGCCAATTATCGTGCCCAAGCATCAACGCGAGTTCAAGGGTTTCGACGATAAAATCCTGTCCATGTACGCACGTGGCATGACGACCAGGGAGATCGCCGGGCACCTTAAGGAAATTTATGGAACCGATGTATCTCCTGAACTTATTAGCAGGGCGACGGACTCGGTGAAAGAACTGCTTGATGAATGGCGTGCTCGTCCATTGGAGCCATTCTACCCGGTGCTCTTTCTAGATGCCCTCGTCATACCGGTTAAGGATGATTCCAAGATACAGAAGAAAGCGTTTTTTCTCGCACTAGCGATAGGTATGGACGGTCAGAAGGAACTTCTAGGCCTCTGGGCAGAACAAAACGAAGGAGCTAAATTCTGGCTGAACGTCTTGAATGAGCTTAAGAACCGCGGTGTACAGGATATTCTTATAGCAGCCGTCGATGGTCTTACAGGATTCTCTGAGGCTATTAACGCAGTATTCCCCAAGGCGGAGGTCCAGCTCTGTATCGTACACATGGTCCACAACTCACTTAAGTTCGTACAATTCAAAGATAGAAAACAGGTTGCGACAAACCTCAAAAAGATCTACCTCAGCCCGCCTCCAGAAACAGCCCGAGGAGCATTGGATGCCTTCGCGGAAAAATGGGATATCAAGTATCCTATGATAGCTCGGTCTTGGCGAACAAAGTGGCCAGAGGTGATTCCCTTCCTGAAATTCCCCGAAGTTATCAGGAAGGCCGTGCATACGACAAACGCAATAGAATCTCTGAATTACTCAATCAGAAAGGTAACCCTGAACCGGCAATCGTTTCCTACGACCGAAGCGGCCATGAAATTAATTTTTATGGCCTTGCAGAATATCTCAAAACGGTGGAATATGCCCCTACGCGATTGGCGAGCAGCCGTGAAACAATTTGCCATCATCTACGGCGATCGGGTGCCGTTATGATTTTATCGTTTACACAAAAAAGATTACAGGCGCTGTCTCAGTGCCTCTGTGCCTCAAATTCCATATTCTTATCCTCTTCGTTAGTATTTATCGTACTAGCTAATAATAAAGGCCCGGCCTCCCTTACAGGAAACCGGGCCAGTATCAGTTATGCGTCTTACTTCTTGGCGTTGCGGATCACTGCCTGAGCACCGGCCAATCTGGCTATTGGCACCCGGAATGGTGAGCACGATACGTAGTTAAGGCCGATACGATAGCAGAAGTCTATCGTGGCGGGATCGCCTCCCTGTTCACCGCAGATGCCTAGCTTGAGATCGGACTTCGTCTTGCGACCATTATCCGAGGCGTACTTCATCAGGAAGCCTACACCTTCTTCGTCAATTGTTTCAGTCGGGTTAGCCGGAAGTATCTCCTGCTCTATGTACTGGGGCAGAAATGAACCGGCGTCATCACGGCTGAAGGCGTAGGTCATCTGGGTTAGATCGTTGGTGCCATAGCTAAAGAAGTCGGCGTGCTTTGCTACCTCGGACGCGAGGATGGCTGCCCTGGGTACTTCTATCATGGTGCCAATGAGCACTTTGAGCTTGAGGCCTGCCTTGGCAAGGGACTCATCGACAATAGTCTGGGTGCGAGCCTTGAGAACCTGGAGTTCCTTGGGGTCGCAGATGAGGGGGATCATTATTTCTGGAACGACGGGTATCTTCTTCTTGGCACATTCTATGGCGGCCTGCATTATCGCTTCTACCTGGGTGTCATAAATTTCAGGGTAGGTGATGGCAAGACGGCAACCACGGTGTCCTAGCATAGGATTAGACTCGTGGAGTCGGTCTATCTTTGGCTTGAGGTCCTTGACCTTGATGCCTATGAACTTAGCCAGCTCCTCTGTCTCTTCCTTGGTATGAGGAACAAACTCGTGTAGTGGTGGATCAAGAAGACGGATGGTGACCGGTCGGCCGCCCATGGCCTTGAATATTCCAAGGAAGTCCTTCTTCTGTAGGGGGAGTATCTTCTTGAGAGCATCCTTGCGGTCCTTCTCATTCTCGGAGACTATCATCGCACGGAAGTGTATGAGCTTCTCCTTGTCGAAGAACATGTGCTCGGTACGACACAGGCCTATGCCCTGTGCACCAAAATCGAATGCACGTTTGGCGTCGCCTGGTGTGTCGGCATTGGTTCTAACGTTAAAACCCTTGAGACTTCCACGAACCGAACCTTCGCGAACGACATCGGCCCAGCTTAGGAAGGTTTCAAGTTCCTTGCCAATCTTGGCCTCGACTAAAGGAAGCTGGCCCTGGAAGATGGCTCCGGTAGAACCGTCAATGGTCATCCAGTCGCCTTCTTTGAACTTGGTGTCGGCTACCATCGCAACCTTGCCAACGATGCTGAGTGCCTGGGCTCCTGATACGCAGGGGGTGCCCATGCCGCGGGCTACGACCGCTGCGTGGCTGGTCATGCCGCCAGTGGCGGTAAGGATGCCTTCGGCGACGACCATGCCGCCTATGTCTTCGGGGCTGGTGTCTTTTCTAACAAGCAGGACCTTCTTGCCAGCCTTAGCCCAGGTCTCGGCTTCATTGGCGCTGAATACCACCTGGCCGCATGCCGCTCCCGGGGAGGCGTTGAGACCCTTGGCAAGAACCTTGGCAGCCTTGGCAGCCTTGGGATCGATGGCAGGATGGAGCATCTGGTCTATTTGTTCAGGAGAAACGCGGAGGAGAGCCTCTTCTTTAGTTATAAGCTTCTCGCCCACCATGTCTACGGCCATCTTGACGGCGGCCGCACCTGTGCGTTTGCCGTTTCTGGTCTGGAGGATAAAGAGCTTTCCTTGCTGAACGGTAAACTCCAAGTCCTGCATGTCGCGGAAATGCTTTTCAAGTTTGTCCTTGATGCCTACGAGTTGCTTGTATACGGCGGCGTTTTTCTTGGCTAACGCAGATATCTTCTGAGGGGTGCGGATGCCGGCTACGACGTCCTCGCCCTGTGCGTTCATGAGGAACTCACCATAGAACTCGTTCTTGCCATTGGATGGGTCGCGGCTGAAGCAGACGCCGGTACCAGAGTCATCGCCCCAGTTGCCGAATACCATGGACTGTATCGTTACGGCAGTGCCCTTTAGATTCTTGATGCCGTTAAGTGCACGGTACTTGATGGCTCGCTCGTTCATCCACGATCCAAAAACGGCTCCCATGGCGCCAAACATCTGTTCGGTTGGATCCTGGGGGAAGTCCTTCTTTGTGTGCTTTTTGACTATGGCCTTATAAGTCTCGACAAGCTTCTTGAGATCATCTGCTGTAAGGGCTGTATCCAGCTCTACCTTCTTGGCCTTCTTGGCAGAAGCCAAGGCATGCTCGAAGTTGTCATGAGGAACCTCTAAGACGACGTCGCCGAACATCTGTATGAAGCGGCGGTAGGAGTCATAGGCAAAACGGGGGTTGCCGGTCTTCTTGGCTAGGCCCTCTACAGCCTTATCGTTGAGACCCAGGTTTAGAATGGTGTCCATCATGCCGGGCATAGACTGTGCCGCACCTGAACGGACTGAGACGAGGAGGGGATCTATGGGATCTCCCAGTTTCTTGCCCATAGACTTCTCGAGCCTGGCGAGGTGTTCACTGACCTCCGCCTCGAGACCGGCGGGATACTTGCGCTTGTTCTCATAGAACGCCGCACATACATCGGTTGAAACAGTGAATCCTGGGGGGACAGGGATGCCAAGGTTTGTCATCTCGGCTAGATTTGCGCCTTTTCCGCCCAGAACTTCCTTCATCTTAGCATCGCCTTCTGCTTTGCTGTCACCAAAAAAGTAAACATACTTGATCTTTGCCATTGAGTATATTCCTCCGTTCAATCTATAAAACTATATGAAACAACAGTCTCTGTCAAGAAACCGCAAAGAAGCCCAGCTCTGTCATACTCTCTCATGCATCAGCATGAGAAGCATTGAATGTTTAGGATGGATTAATATCAGAGATTGATGGCCATCGTTATGACAGTCAGGTCCGATCCCGAGACCTGACTGACGAAAGATTCGAATTTGACGTTCACCTTTTCACAGGCCTCGGATAGGTAAGAAAGATAATACAGGCCTAAGTCGGTATTGGATTCACCCTCCGGCAATGCCTTGTAGAAATCCTGCAATGTTCGTTTCTTAAGATCTGCGTTCCTCTTCTCATCGAACGCTTCCTTCATCTTTTCGTACTCTGATTCCTTGTTATATATGGTGAGTTGTAGTTTGCCCTGTGTGCCAATAGATGTTCCCCTGGAGCCAAGCTTCCATGATATGGAGACGAGTTCGCCCTTACGTTGCAGCGACTCTAGTACCTGATGCCGCACATTGGGATCGAAGAGCACGGCGTTCATGTCGACCGCGCCCTTGAATATTGCCTTGGCCTCTCTTTTAAGATTGTTGTTCTCGGCATTGGTCGCAAGTTCCATCACATTCAAGGCTACATACTCTGCTATCTTGGCTTTTTCCATGTATTCTGCCAAGGCGGTTCGTATTTCTTTTATAAGGGCTTCATAGCCTTCTGCTTCCTTGAATTTAGAGATGATGAACCAGGTGAATGGTCTGAGATTATTTAGGAATTTTTCTGAAAGCAGCAACTGTATGTTCTTTTCCTCAGGAAGCAGGTTGGAGTTGCGGCTTATGAAGGCATACATGGGAGCCAGAACCGAGCGTTTAATCTCGCTGATGTCTTTTTCCTTAGCCAAGATGGTATTCTGCAGGAAGACCTCGTTGAGTTTTGTCTTCTCGTCTATGATATTGGCTGGATTCTTTCTGTTCCAGTTCTTGATGACATCGCTTGCAAGAACCCTCTGGAATACAAAAGCGTCATACTGCCTGTACATCATCGTATAGGTAACGAGTTTTGAAATATCCATGACTTCCTGTCGTATCGTCACGAATTCGCTGTCGGATATCTCTACCTTGGCTACGTAGTCTATGAGCATCATGCGCTGCAGGCTCGAAGGAGTAAAATGGTCAAGCAATATACCATATTCCTCAACATTGTCGGCTAGCTTGAATTTTCTTAGCTTCTTGTTGTTTTTTATGAAATATGTGGTACCTATATCGGTTAGGACGACTTTTACGGGTAATTCTATTGTTGCCTTGCGTTCCTGCGAACCCATTAGACGGTTGCTCCCAGCGCTACTGCTCGCTTAGCAATGATGAAGCCCGATACTAAAAAGGGCTCTACTACATAGACTTTTACCATTATATCCCATAGCCTCATTAATGTAAAACGGTATTGACCACGATCGGTACAGCCCTTAGATTCTTTCTTAATCATGCCTAGGTCTATTATCGGCATCATCGCGTCTATAACCATCTCTCTTTGTATGGGTCCAGGGTCCGTCTACGCAGAGCATAGCAGTG
The DNA here is from genome assembly GCA_034003955.1 of Spirochaetia bacterium. Taxonomy (GTDB): domain Bacteria; phylum Spirochaetota; class Spirochaetia; order Treponematales; family UBA12059; genus SZUA-370. The sequence goes on from JAVEXO010000014.1 coordinate 5,912, forward strand.
TACATGGAGATGTCGTCTCCTATGCCCAGGTTCTGTCTGAGGGCGAGGCGAGCCTTGGCATGGCCGCACGCGTTGAAAGAATAGTCAAGAGTCTGGCGTGGGTAGGTTCTGTGAAGCATTTCTCACGCCTCGTGATGCCAGACGCTAGGGATGTTGCCCTAGCCTATGTAATGGGCCGCGGAGAACCGTCCATCGCCTTCGTGTGCTCAGTATCGGGTGACGATGAGGTTCCCTGGTCGGAGTCTGTCTGGCTGTCCATAATGGACAGGCTCGAGGAATCGCAGGCGAGCTCTCCTTTGATTGGTACCGTGTATATGTTCCTTGTAGACGAGGCAGCCATCGGGGCAGTGGCTCCAAACCCTGAATTTACACTGGGGCAGGAGCGGCTCTTGCCTGTTGCATTGGCCGACATGGGAGTAGAAGCCATAGTCTTGCTGGATTTTAATCATCCTCCTACACAGCTTTCAATGGCAGCCGCCTCCTTAAGGCATATGTCACCTAGGAAAGTCCTGGTGCGTGCACGCGAGGCGAGTGAGATATCCGGTGTCGATATACATGAATCCCCCGTTTCAGACTTCTATGCCGCTGCAGGTTTAGCCTCTGGTTCCTTTTCGCTTGCACCTTGGCTTGATGCGGGTTTGCCGGCAATAGCCATAGGGTCTCTTGCAACTCCCATAGGGGATGATCCAGCAGCTGAGGCTGGCATAGCTATCCAATCCGACGATGTCAATGCATTCTTCGAGGCATTTGCTCGTCAAGGTGCACAAAAACTATCGCTTGAGGCGAGTGCTGGGAAAACATCAGGAGATGATTTCAATTACCTGCGATACCCTCTGCCCCGGGGATCGATTATCATTGCTGATCATATCATCACGGGCCTTACGCTTGCAGTCCTGGCAATTGTAGCACTCGGCTTTGCCTTGGGATTCCTGAAAGGGCGAGAACGTAGTGCTCAGCTCGTTGCCGTAGCAAGGGAGGTCTTGAGTGCAATCGTGCTTTCATTGCTGGCTCTATTCGGTTCAAACATGCTTGCTTCTATGGCTTTGCGTATGGCTGGCTATTCGCAGGGTCGAGGAGCCTATGTGTCGGAATCGCTATCGAGATGGAATTCTGCTCTTGCCTTGCTGCTGCGTTTCTTCTGTGCTCTTGCCATCTATTACGTAGCATCAGGAACAGCCTCGAGACTCAAACTGATGGGCAGGCATAGAAGGATAGACGCGGCAAGAGCGGCACTCGCCTTACTTTGTGTAAACCTGCTTATTACCGTAGCGCTTAGACCCGCCGCCGCTCCTTTCTTCATACTGGCCGTCGTCGTCTGCGCCTTGTTCTCAGAAAAGGTCGTGACGACTGGCGTAGGCTTATTCCTGGTGACTATAGTATTCTTGCCTTTCCTCGATCCTCGTGTCATATCCGATATGGGGTATTACACCGCCGGTTCTGGTAGCGTAGCTGCCGCCCTTTTGGGTGTTGGTACCAAGGGCACCATTGCCATGGGAGCCTTTGTGGCACCGTTTAGTCTATGGCTGGCTGCCGCTTCGTCTCCTGACGCAAGCCTTAACAGAGGCAAGAAGACGGTGTTGCTATGGGCTCTGGCTGCCTTGGCCTTAGCGACTGCCGAAGGTATTCTGAGCAAGGCTTTGACGGGTCTATGAGTATATTCTTCCATGTCGATTTGGATGCCTTCTACGCGGCCGCTGAGGTGCTTGATGATCCATCATTGGCAGGCAGACCTGTGGTCGTGGGCGCCACTCCTGGTCACCGTGGTGTCGTTGCAACCTGCTCCTACGAGGCAAGGCGCTACGGCATTCATTCGGCCATGCCCATTTCGGAGGCATACAGGCTCTGTCCTGATGCCGCCTTCCTGCCAGTCAGGATGAAGCGATACGCCGAACTGTCTTCTTGCGTCATGTCTGTCTTTGAGGAGTACACCCCAGATGTGACCCGTGTATCCATAGATGAGGCTAGTCTTGATATGACTGGAACTGACCGTCTCTGGGGACCGCCGGAACATGCGGCCCTCTGCATGCGTGACAGGATAGCAAACAACATTGGTCTCTCAATATCAATAGGGATAGCGGCAAACCGTTATGTGGCAAAGATAGCCTGCGGGATACAGAAACCGGCCGGCTTGGTTCAGGTCGCTCCAGGTGATGAAGAGGCTTTCATGAGCGCATTGCGCTTAAAGGATCTATGGGGCGTAGGCGATAAGACAAGAGCCAGGATGGAAGAACTGGGTATAGATAGCATGGATAGACTTCTTGCCTTGAGCAAGGATTGTCTTGTATCGGTATTCGGAATCGCCGGTGGTCAGTACATCCATACGATAGCAAGGGGCATGGATCCGGGCATCTATAGTGGTGAATCCAAGAGCAAGTCGGTGAGCACCGAATCGACGTTTGAAAAGGATGTACAAGATCCTGAGCATATCGAAGCGACCCTGTTAGGCATGGCGGAGGAATTGGTAGCCAGGCTCTATGCCGAAAACCTGGTATCTCGATGCGTGGTACTCAAACTGCGCTACGATGACTTTGAGACACAGAGTATACGGGAGAGTCAGCCCGAACGATACGCAGGATCAAGCGATGTATTCGACGCTGCCAAGGCGCTGTTTTACAAGAAGTGGGCAGGTCGTCCCCTGCGGCTTGTAGGGTTGGGGCTTGTATGCCTGGATAAGGGTTCTTTGAGTCAAGGAAATCTCTTCGAGCCACAAGGCGGGCGCGAGGCGAGGGTGGAGCAGGTAGGTTTCGATGTGGCAGCAAAGGGCCTGGGCGGGCTGACGCGCGCCCGCCTCGTTCCAAGGCCTACTCCGAAAAAGCCTTGCTGATGGCCTCCTGTTTGCCTGTGACTATGGCCGACAGTTCGTCACGAACCTTTACAAGACAGTCGTCTATGGCCGCCTGTTCGGTGCCGCCCTGTCCCCTGACGCCATCCTTGGCCTCGGCGAAGACGACCGTTCCATCAGCCCGTACTATGCGTAATGTTGCCTTGGCGCTAGCGATGAAAATATTGTAGACCGTACCGCCATATTCCATACGGGAGGGGGCCGCGACATCGACGTGTACGAGTGCAAAGTATCCAGCCTTGACGCTTCCGGCCATCGTCTGGAGTGCGGTGCGGTCTCCTGCGAAGGCGGCATTGAAGCGAGCCGGCGCCAGTACACCGTTGAATGGCACGACTTCGACGCCGAATGGCTTGAGTGAGCTGGCCACTGAGTCTAGTACCCGGGAGTTGGCACTCTCACCGCCTGGAGTCTTTTCCAGGACTGCTACCAGAGCAAGGTTTGGTGGTGCGACAAAGCTGAAGTCGCGGAATACCGTCTTGAAGGCAAAGCTGTATCCGTCGGACGTGAACACGGGATAGGCCCTCACGACTGCATCCTTGCCTGGTGCGTTTATCTGCGTGATGCCGGTGTTGGCCAGACCCTTGGCGTCCGTCGCCACCGAAGCATTCAGCTTGCCTTCGTTACTAATGAACTCGAAGCGTATGAAGGCGTCAGGGACGGCGCTCTTGGCGTAGCTGTAGCTCTCATAGAGATAGACAGCAGGCATGAGCCCTTCTCCACGGGAGGCCTCACGGGAGCTTGCGTTCTTTTGTGATCCGTCTGCTTCAAGCCATGATTCATGAGGCTCCACGGTGAGCCGTGTGCCTATAGCATTGAGCGTACCTGTTAGTTCGTCGGCCCTGGATCGCTTGTTAGCATTAGTAGCCTTAACAAGGGCTGAAATATAGTATTTGATACCCTCTGCCAGATGGTTTGAATCTATAGATGAGCGGGCCTTGGCTATCAATGCGTCTATCTCCGCGTCTGTTTGAGCCGTAGAGGCCGTTTGCGTGCTTGAAGATTTTGTAGGTTTAGCCGATAAATCCTGTTCTGATTCTTCTCCTGTTGGCGCTGAAGGTGGAGCAGAAACACATGAAACTGCGAAAAGAACAAGAAAAGTCAAAACGAGCATTACATTCTTCATACTGTCCACCTCTTATAGAGAGAAAAAAATCGCTACCAGCTGAGGCTTATGGAGAGGGGCTCAGGGGAGGCGTATACATCTGCGGCTTTCATGTTGAAGCGTGCGCTCCTACCCGTGACGGTGACTCCCTGGGAGGCGATAGGCGTTCTTGGTACCGTCAACGTTATGGCTATCCTATAGTCAGAAAATGCTACCTGTATAAACTCTAAGATATCCTTGTCTGCCGGGGCCACTCCATCAGACAGACTCATGGTCAGGGTAGCCCGGCCATTGGTCTCCTCATAGCGTGCCAATTCTCCGGCAGGGTCGAGGAAGGAGGCGAAGGCGGCAACACTAGGAAAACGGAGGGCGGCCGTGACGACAAAAGAATCTGAGCCTTCCTTGCGGCTCCATGACCTGAGTTCTCCTCCAGCCCGGCGTGCGGCTAAGTCCAGGTCTGCCTGAGCCACTGGAAGTGGCAGATAGGAGGCGTTGGCTCCTAATTTGCCGAGTTCGGCTACGGCGCTCGATACGGTGTACACGATGGTCGAATTGACAATTCCATCCGCGGCAATGTTTGTGTCTGCGTCTATGCCAAGACACGAAACAAGGAAGAGAGGAAGAACCAGGACAAGCCAATATAAACGATGTTTCATGGTTATTAAACGTATCGCAAAAGCGGAGCGTTGTCGAGACTCGTTCAGTCGAAGCGCTCGCTTGTTATGGCGGAGTCATGGATGCGTAGGGAATGTTCCCGCTCTATGGTATCGAGAGCCTTGTGCATCACCTGTTCGCCGAAATCGGCCGAGTTTGAGACAAGAGCCGCGCCTATCTGGGCGAAGCGCAAGGAGTCTTGCAGGTCTGTCTCTGCGCACGAGACGTGGTAGCGGAGCCTGAGTCTGTCCTTTATTGACTTTACGACACGGCGTTTGTCCTTGAGGCTGAGCGATTCTGGCACCTCGAAGATTACCTGCAACATCGATACTATCAAGGCAGGGGCTTTCCAAGTATGCCTGCCAATTCCTCGCTGCCGGCGGGTGTGTCGGCTGGCTTGGATCTTGGCTCGGTTCTAGCCAGGCTCCCATCTCGTCCGGTACGGATGCCTATACGATGAGATAGGAGTGTGCCTCTCGACTGTCGGGTTTTGAAGACGCTAGCGGCGTATCCGGCGGCTGAAGCCAGGCTGGCTAGCATCACTATGGCGGCTATGGCAGCCCTGACCCGGCCTTCGTCGCGAACAGAAAACCATGCCTCTATGCCTCCGAGAGCCTCATGGGCGTATTGTCCTGGAACCTGTGTGGGAGCTGCGCTTTTTAGTATCCTGCCGTTGAGCCTGAGAGCCAGCACCCCACTGGCCTCTGTCAGGGATACCCGCTCTGAGTCGCTGGCTGCCGCTGACAGTGCCTGCATGCTTGCATTTCTTCGAGTATCCGATGACCAGGCTATGCCTGGGATGAGGAGGACATCGGCGCAGGCGGCTCCCATGAGCAGTACGGCTATACCTACAAGGCCTGCACCGGTGCGCGCCTTACGGTGCCTGTCTCCAGACCTGCTCTCGAATCGATCCGTCTTGCTGAAAGGGCGGACAAGTCTGAGGAGTCGTAGAGCGGATATGACTGCCAGTCCGCCAATGGGGGGCCTGGCCAACCAGAGGCCTCTAACAGCGCTAGCCTCAAAATCGGCTAGTACCCATCCCGACAGGAAGGGGCCGGAAACCAGGAGCAATGGAAGTAGCGATGAACAAGCAGCTATCCATGGGAAGGGGCGTTCACCGCGAAGTATGCGTATAAAGAGTTCATAGGAGAAGAGCAGGTCGAAGAGGACTGCCGTTATGGAGACGTATGCGGAGACTCGCCATGACGCACCACCTGCGACAAGCATGGCTCCGATCGAAGCCAGGGCCACAGATATGACGGCTAGTGCGTCGAGGGTCGGACCCGCCGGGCCTGGCAGGCCAATCGTCGTGTCGGACTTCTCAATAACGCGTTTCATGGAATACAATGATATACGCGAACGATGATAAAGAAAAGACCGAGAATCAGTGCCTACCTCTCGTTATTATTGGTCCTGGGAAACTGGACTGCGCCTCGCTTGATGGCCCAATCTATGCTGTCGGTTTTGCCTTCTGAGCCTCCTTCCAGTCTCTTTGCAAGCAGTTTGTCAGACAGCGATGTTGAAGTCTTGGCCCTGGGCTTCTGGGAGGCTTCCATCCTGAGTAGCGGAGCCTTTTCTGGTGGCTCCGAGTTGTCTGGCTTCAATGCGGTTCCCTTCCTCTTTACCCAGACACCTGATCTCTATGTGCTTCTCCGCTTCAAGCAGCGCTGGATATTCGAGTCGTATGTTACCAGCAACCTTCAAGACTCCTTGTTCTCCCTGGCTTTCGAGGGAGGAGAGTACGATTTTATAAAGTCGGCCAGGCTTGGCAATGACAACATAGGCATGCCGCAGTATCCCTACATGCCGTTTGGTTCCATCGTAGGATCCTTCGGTGCCGCCATGAACGCCTCCGATGCCGAGAGCGGCATAACTATCGACGCCATGATGCGTTGGGATGGACTCAACTGGAAGACGAGGACTTTTTTTGGGAACTCAGAGGCTCAGGAAACAATAGTGCAAACTGGAGACAATCTGCGAGGCAGGCGCTTCGTCTTGCCGGTGCAGAATATAATCTCCCTGGCGCTCGTGGAGTCATTGAGTACCGGTGACAGGACCCTGAGTGCCGACGAGTATACGGCGTCGTTCGCCTCTGGTGCCTTACTCCTTGCAGCCGAACCAAGGGGCACCTTGACCGCCACATACCGGAACACCTTAGGCATAGAGCAGACTATCGTTCTCTATGAATTTGCAGAAGGTCCAGGCGGGAGCCAGGTGAGGAAGGATAATCAATACGAGGCGAGAAACCTGTATGCTCTGCCAGACACCAGTTCAGCAAGACGTCTCCTTGTAAGGAATCTTGCTACCGGTACCACAGACATGCGTTTCTCTGTTTCACGGGTATCATCCGGCCTCATACAGGTGCAGCGTTACACTGGTGCCGAGATACCCGCCCCCAATCCTTTCGACGATGACTACATGAGGCCGTTTTATGGTGAGACGCCGTGGATATACGACAAGTCTAATGGCCTGCAATCACCGTACTCCTATTCGGAGGGCTTCAGCATAGTAGCCGTCGTCGTCGAGGCAAGCGACTCGATACAACTTGATCAGGAGACGGTTGATGGAACCGTTACGGTGTACAGGGACGGTACCGAGTCGTCGGCCTTCAGCTACGATGCTCAGACACATTCAATAGCCTTGTCGCCTCCTCCACGCTCAGGGGAGCAGATACAGATAAGATACGCCGTCGAGAGCACTGATAGATCAGACGGTGCTCTAGCATTTGGCCTCGGCACGCGCTTTCCATGGCTCGGACTATCGTGGTCAGCCGCCGTGGGTGGACGTTGGCCACTCTTTGGCGTCGGGTACGACTCAGCCGGGGAGATCGAGTCTGGCTGGACAGGCGTCTCAGTTGGCGCCTCTCAGAAGACAGAGCTGGTCTCATTTGACCTTCGCTCCATGGCTCGCTATCAACGCGCCGGAGCATCAGGCCTCTATAGGGTAGCCGGTATGGAGGACTATGGGACATCCTCGGTTCTTGTGCCATTAAGACCCGTATCTGGAGACGTCGAGGGCGTCAGCGCAACGACAGTTCTTGCGGTCGATCTAGGTAAGGAACGTGCATTCTATGATCTGCTGTCTGAACTTCATCCCACGGGTTCCGCCAATAGGGCTCTTGAACTCAGGGCGGTCGATTTGCCCGTGGCTACTGGTGATGAGACACGCTTTGTCCGTTATGTTGACGACGCGCCACTATCGTCGTATGACAGGCTAGTATTCTTTTTAAAGGCGGATGGTGTGCCGCCCGGCTCAATGGCGACAATAAGGGTAGGCGACGGCGTGGCTAAGGGTGCCTCTGTTTCAATACCCCTTGTGTCGCTCGGTTCTGGATGGCGGAGGATAGAACTGGGGCTCGACCCTGCCGCCAGAGTAACAGTGTCTGATGGCAATGGAACGGTCTTAGCCATAAGTGGAATCGACGCAGGTTTCACGATGCCTGGCGCTGCAGGACTCGTCGAGGTCCTGGTAACAGGGCTGACGACAGGCTCTGTTACCATAGACGAGCTGGTACTCGAAGGCTCCAAAGACGGTTTTGCCGGTTTGTTTGGAGCCGATTTCTTTCTGGGCGACGCCACAAGGCGGCAAGGCCCGTTTCTTTCTGGCTCGGGCTTCGGTGTTGCCAGTAATAATCCTTCATGGACATCGCTCATAGAAACCGGCTATGTAGCCAAGCCTATAGATGTTTCTCTTACCATGAGTCCTGCCATTGATTCTGATACGACTTCTTTGGGTCTGGGTTACGTTTTAGCTCTTCCCAGCCGAAACGCGCAGACACGTCTTGTCGATCAGTTCTCGAGGGATGTAGCCTTGGGACGCTATGCCAGGAGCCTCGAGGTAGCGGCGGCTGTGTCCGGAGTCTCTGCCTCCATAGCTACATCTTCAGAGGAATCATCCTCCGAAGATTCTTCGGCGTTTAACCAGGCCTGGAAAGCCAAGGCAGGATACGGATCCATCTTCTCCGCTGATGTAGCCATGAGCCTTGCCGCTCCAGTAGCGCAGATGTATTCATTGAACATGGCCGATTCATGGCTTGGCTCATGGCGGCTCATGCTCCCTGAGGCCGAGGACGATGCCTCTGCTCGCCGCCTGGAGGGCTCGGTGCAGGCGCTGGATTCCAGGTTGTCCGCTTCCGCAAAGCACTACTATGAAAACGGTGAACCGACTCAGAGTTATGCTACGGCCAAGACTTCCTTGCCGTTCAGGCTTGGCCTCGTCTCACTGGCTCCATTCTATGGCAGGGCTACAAGTCTGGAGAGGGCCTCTTCCTCGCTGTCTTTCATGGAAGACGCAGATGAACTGTCGGACGCGTTCTCAAGAGGGCAAGCCCTGTGGTCTTTACCGCCCCTTGTAGAATTGGTATCAGGTGAGGCATTTCCCGGATTCGATACTCTTGCCGCCGGCGCAGTGGCTGCAGAACACAAGGCAGAGCTTGGCATAGAACTCAAGCGCTCCATAGGCCTTGGCATCGTAGACCTGTTAGTACCAAGCGCCATAAGCACATCATACGCTCGCCTGGTCAGCCTGCGTGACGACAGCAGGGTTGATTCTGCCATGGTATCTGTCGTCTTGACGGGGGGTGCTGCCAATGTGTTTGGCGCGCTTGGAGCCATGCCTCTGTTGGCTTCTGTCAACTTCGACGAGTACTCCTACAAGACAGCCCTCAAGCTAGAACGTTTTCAGTCCGATGGAGCCATGCTTCCATCGCTCGACAGCAATGGAGCGATGAGCCTCGAACTTAATTCTGGATCGACACTGGCCGCCACCTCGAGCCTGAGTCTCCAGAAAACAAGGACGGCGATACCGTGGTCTGCTTATCTGGGGCTTGCCCTTGTGACAAGGCCTGGAAAGACATGGTTTGGTGACCTGGCCAATCTGGCAATTGGTTTGAGGCAGGAACCGACTGACAGAACCTGGGTCTCCGATTGGCTGGATACGACGTTCTCCATGCCACCAACATTGAAGGAAAGCTTCAATGTTGGACTTTCCGCCAGCGAGGCGGCCAGGGTCGATGCTCCATTCGAGCTGGGACTGAGCCTCGATTACGAGAGCAGAGTCATGGCAGCGGGTAGCCTGATGCTGGGGTTCGGCTCGAGCTTGTCTCCCTCCTTTTCATTCCGCAAGCCGGGGCTTGTATACGGCCTAGGCTATTCTTTCACTATCAATGCCAAGGTCGTGTTTTAGCAGCAGTCTATCGCGTGCTCCGTTGACAGTACATTTTCCCGTCCTTATAGTGTTGCCACTATGAAACGACGTCTTGTAACCAGCGCTTTACCGTATGTCAATAATGTTCCCCACCTCGGCAACCTGATACAGGTCCTCTCTGCCGACGTGTTCGCCCGTGCCTGCCGGCTGAGAGGCTATGAGACTCTCTACGTATGCGGTACCGACGAATACGGTACCGCCACCGAGACGAAGGCGGCAGAAGAAGGCATTAGCCCTGCCGAGCTATGCTCGCGCTTCTATGAGATACACCGATCGATCTATGAATGGTTTGGCATCGCATTCGACAAGTTCGGGCGCACATCCACGGCTCGGCAAACAGAGATAGTGCAGTCATTGTTCAATGACATAGAAGCGGCTGGACTGGTGAGCGAGCAGACAATAGAGCAGTTATACTGCGACTCGTGTGCCCGCTTCCTTGCCGATCGCTATGTACGAGGTACCTGTCCACACTGTGGCTATGCCGAGGCTCGTGGCGACCAATGCGAATCATGCGGCAAGCTCCTGGAACCTACAGAACTCAAGGAACCCAAGTGCTCCACCTGTGGCGCCACACCACACGCTCGATCTACAAAGCACCTGTACATAGACCTGCCGGCCATCAAGCCAAGGCTTGAAAAGTGGATGAAGGAAGCAAGCGTAAAGGGCTTCTGGGCCAACAATGCAATCCAGATGACGCAGGCCTGGATACGAGACGGGCTCAAGGCCAGAGCCATCACCCGTGACCTTAAATGGGGCATACCCGTTCCTAAGGCGGGCTTCGAGGACAAGGTGTTCTATGTGTGGTTTGATGCACCCATAGGCTATCTGTCTATAACAGCCTGCGCCGGTGACGAGCGCGGTTTTGACTGGAAGGACTGGTGGATGAGCCCAGGCGACGTGGAGCTTTTCCAGTTCATTGGCAAGGACAATATTCCATTCCACACCGTCATCTTCCCCAGCACCCTTCTGGGATCAGGCCGTGATTGGACCATGCTCCATCACATGTCTAGCACAGAATACCTCAATTACGAGTCAGGTAAATTTTCAAAGTCAAAGGGCATAGGAGTCTTTGGTACCGACGTAATGGAGACAGGTATTCCAGCAGACGTCTGGCGCTTCTATATATTCTATAACCGCCCCGAGAAGAGCGACGTAACCTTTACCTGGAACGACTTCCTTGAACGGGTCAATGGAGAATTGATAGGCAACCTAGGCAATCTTGCCAACAGGACGCTCGCCTTCGTGCAACGCTTCTATGATGGCGTAATACCAGAAGGCAAGCCCGATGAGGGCTTCTGGAAAGAGGTCAAGGCCCTGGAAGACAGGATCGCGGCAAACCTGGAGCGGGCAGAGCTGCGGGATGCCTTTAGAACCGCCTTCCAGATAGCCGACATAGCCAACAAACGTTTCCAGGCAGAAGAGCCCTGGAAGGCAAGGACGGCTGATCCAGACAAGGCTGCAGGCCTGCTGTCAGACCTCTGTTATGTATTGCGAGACCTTGCCATCATCATGCATCCCTATATGCCGGTAGCCATGAGTCGCCTTGCCTCCATTTTTGGGCTTTCGATTGCCGAAGGCACAGGCAAGCCAGGCCTCTGTTGGAAGGATGTAGGGACGCTTGGTGGTTTGTCAAAAATTTCTGGAGTCGAGGTACTGTTCCAGAAACTCGATCCCGACAGGATTGCAGAGTTGCGTGACAAGTATTCCGGCTCCCAGAAGGAACGAGCAGCTAGGGATGCGTTAGCTACGGCTTCGGTGCCAGAATCCACGGAGAATACGCCTCCTGATGCAAAACCAAGCACTGCAAAATCCAGCGAACCAAAGCCTGTAGAACCAAAACCGATACTCTTTGAGAGCTTGCCCCTAGAAGAGCGTTTTGCAAGGATTGTGGACCTACGGGTTGCCAGGATCATAAAGATAGAACGGCATCCAAAGGCCGATAAGCTGTATATAGAGACACTCGACGATGGAACAGGGCAGGAGCGCGTCATTGTCTCTGGCCTCGTGCCCTTCTATTCAGAAGAAGAACTCCTGGGTAAGAGCATAGTCTTGGTAAACAATCTCAAGGCTGCCAAACTGAGAGGTGTAGAATCCAGAGGCATGCTCCTTGCCGCCTCGAAATCCGGGCCTGAGGGCAAGGAAGTTGTAGAGGTACTCGATGCACCCTGGGCTGCTCCGGGTACAAGGGTTGTGCTTGACGGCCAGGATGAAAGCATTGAGACACTGTCGGAGATTGATGTTGATGCATTTTTCTCCGTACCCATTCTAGCCAAGGATGCTACGGTATTCGTTGGGGGAAAGAGTCTCATGGTGGCTAACAAGGCCTTTGGCTTAAGCACGGTACGCGATGGTGAGGTAGGCTGACAGGCTTCACTTTGTATGAAATTATAGTCATGCACCGAGGTGAGCGCTGTCCTACCGCTCATCATTTATGAAAAAGGATACAGAGCGATGCGCATACGTCTTGTAAAGAATGAAAATACCGTCTCAACGGTATTTCTTCAAACCAGGTTATGGGCAGATTTCAAGTCCCAGACAGGCTGGACATACAGCCGATATGACGTATGGCTTTTAGATTCTGAAGACTCAGAGTCGTCCTCAGGACCGTTCGCGTTGACAGTCATGGAGCGAGGCCTTGGCCTTGGCCAGAGCCTTGCATACATACCCCACGGTCCGGCTCTCATGGTGGAGCCTCAGGATCGCGGAGCACTCTTGTTAGCCTTGGCCGAGAGCCTGAGTGACAAGGTCGCCGCATCATGCATGTTCATTCGATTCGATCCGCTATGGTATGTAGCCGAAGATCCACAAGCATCTCTTGTTGGCGAGCCTGTGGCTCAGGCTGTACGGGAGATCTTTAGGCGGCCTCTTAAAAAAGGCTCAGATGTGCAACCGCCCGATAGTGTCGTCCTTGACCTGAGCCTATCCGACGATGAACTCCTTGCAGGCATGAAGCCGAAATGGCGTTATAACATCAAACTGGCTGGTAAAAAAGGAGTGAGCGTAGCCTCTGAGGGCACCGCCGCACTCGATGAGTTTTATGCTCTGTATGAGGCGACGGCGGCTCGAGACAAGATAGCCATCCATCCCCGCTCGTACTACGAGCGTCTGCTCGGGCAAACCTCAAGGAATTCGGCCGAGCCTTCAGCCGACATACGTCTGTGGATTGCCCGTCATGGAGGCAAGGCCCTGGCGGCCATCATCACCGTCTATTACGGAGACGAGGCCATCTACCTGTATGGCGCGTCTGGTGACGAAGGTCGCAACCTGATGCCTGCCTATGCCTTGCAGTGGGCGGCAATTAGGGCCGCGCGAGAGGCGGGGTGTGTCTGCTATGATTTTTATGGAATCCCCCCCGTCGAGGATCCTTCCCATGCCATGGCCGGGCTCTATCGATTCAAGACTGGCTTTGGGGGGCAGATCAGGCATTACCCAGGGGCCTGGGACTACGCAAGGAAGCCCGTCGTGTATGCAGCCTTTAGAATGGCCGAGCAAGCCAGGCTGTTCTGGCACAAGACGGTCATGAAACGATTAAGGCGATAAGGGCCCCTTTAGCGGTTCTCCTCGACGCCGCGCCTGGCCAATTCGTCGCAGCGTTCGTTCCATACCTCTCCAGCATGGCCCTCTACCCAGACGTAACGCGCAGCGAGCCTGAGTGATATGGCATCGAGTCGTTCCCACAAATCCTTGTTCTTCACCGGAGCCCTGGCCGCCGTGCGCCAGCCGTTACGCTTCCATGAGGCTATCCAGGTCGTGACACCATTTTTGACATACTGGGAGTCGGTTCTAACCTCAACGGCCCCAGGTTTAAGATCCCCTGAATCTATTCTTGCCTGTAGTGCCTCTAGTCCTTCTATGGCTCCCAGCAGTTCCATCCTGTTGTTAGTCGTCACGGATTCACCGCCATAACCTTCACGAATCTCGCCGTTGGCCATAGACACCCAAGCCCAGCCGCCAGGCCCAGGATTACCCGAGCAGGCACCATCTGTGTATACGATATATGTTGCAATCATGTATCAAAGCACTCCTATCACAAATCAGCGTACTAATGCCAGCGAGAACCAGGGTATCCATGTTACCAAGGCCAATACAACGAGCTGGACAAGGAAAAAGGGTAGAACATCCTTATAGATACGCATGACGGGTTTTCCAAAGGCGTAGCTGGCAAGGAAGAGATTCATGCCTATTGGCGGAGTAAGGAAGCCTATGGACAGGTTCATTATGAAAATGACGCCAAGGTGAACAGGATGCACACCATAGGCGGCTCCAAGTGGTATGACCAGCGGTGATATGACAAGCACTGCCGAGAATATATCCATGAAGCATCCGACTATGAGCAAGGCCACGTTGAGAAGCAGAAGAAACACGAGGCGGGATGAGACGACAGATGTCATCCACTCGGAAAATAGTTCAGGGAGTCCTGCCTGCATGGTATAGAATGACAGACCCCGCGCAACCGCAATGAGGATTAGAGCCCCTCCGGCTATAGGAAGGGCCTTGGCCAAGGCGGAGCGCATGTCGCGTAGACCTAGATCCTTGCGTATCGGTCCTTCAACGATGACGACATAGACGAGCACTATGGCGGCAATCTCCGTTAATCCGGCGAAGCCTGTTATGTAGAAAGCCAGGATGATGATGGGTATTATTATTTCTGGAAAGGCCTTCCATGATGCACGGAGTGCCACCCTTAACTTGAAGGGTCTACGGTCGGGTCTGGTGCGGAGGCTCTTGAGGGTGCCCATGCCCCCCATGGCCAGAACGAGCAAGGCACCGGGTATGAGCCCGCCCAGGAACATATCACCAATGGTAAAAGCCGAGGCTCCCTGGACTATGAATGTGGCGTTGACCGCATAGATAATGACGGCCATGCTCGGGGGGAATAACAATCCCACCGAGGATGAGGCCGTCAGCAAGCCATGGGAAAAACCCTCATCATAGGAGCCTGAATCCACAAGCACCGTGGCCAGTATTCCTCCAAGAGCCAGAATGGCTACGCCGTTTGCTCCTGTAAAGGTTGTAAAGAATGCGCAGACTAGCACTGCCGCGAATGCCTCTCCACCAGGAATCCAACCGAACCATTCCCTGAATACAGCCACGAGCCTGGAACCAGCACCGGATTCAGAGAGTACGAATCCAGCCAGGGTAAAGAGTGGAATGGCAGGCATGCTGTCGTTCATCAGGAGGCTGTATGCCTCGCTTGGTATCAGTTCTACAGCAGAGCCTGATCGTAGGTAGAGCAATATGGCCGTGCCGGATATGACGGTGTATAAAGGTAGTCCACGAAAGGCCAGTACAAGGAGCATGATGATGAGCGGCACGGTGGCTATACGGCTGAAGGCTCCGGCTACATCGGCCAAGGAAGCGAGTGGCTCAGGGTAGAGGCCAAAGGCTGAAACCGCGTTGAGCAGGGCGTTCGAAGACAGGAATAGTCCCAGAACCAGGCCCACTATCGCGGTTAGACGACGATAGGCCTTGGCTTTAAAGATGTCTGAGAGAACCAACAGGAGGAAGCCTGCGGCCATAGGAGAAGCAAAAACCGCCATTGGAATGCCAAATGCCTTATCCTCCCGCTCGAAGCCGATCAGGAGGAGGGAGATGGATGCGCAGAGGAGGATGACGTCTATGGCAGTCTGGCTGCCTGTTCTCAGAGAGGCGCCTAGTCTTGCTTGAAGGCCATCTCCCGAAGGTGTCGTTCCTAGTGAAAGATGCTTGCCTTTAATACCGGCCAAGGCTGCCGCCATGAAGGTTAGGGCCACGAGGGAGTGTTCGGTGAGCGTGCCGGCTTCTGGAAAACCGCGCCAGAAGACTCGAGTCATCAAGAGGTCTAGTGTTGGAACAAGGGCCAGGATTGAAGCCGCAATGGCCGATCCCCATAGTGCTATGAGCCCAAGGGAGTGCTGGGTAGAATCTTCGATCATGCTATCTGCCTATGGCGTCATAGATGGCAGCCATGAAGTCTGGCGAGTACCATTCACTGGCCACAGTCTTTACCTTGTCGGAAAAAAGCTCGTCCCAGGCCTTCTGATCATTCCCGTCGTAGGGTGGTATGATGAGGCCGTCTCTGACCATGGATGCTATGCCGCTGGCTTCTAGCCTGTCGGCTTCTGCCCCTATTTCTCGGCATATACGTTCTGCTGACTCTACCAAGGCCGGTTTGAGGGAGTCGGGCACCCTGTCCCAGGAGCGCTTGTTCAATACTATTGCGCCAAAGAAGGGAGATACCTTGAATGCACTGATGTGCGTTATGACCCTCCTGTATTGTGACCATAGAGCGGCTACGAACAAGGGGCTTGAGTACATGGCATCGAGAGCTCCGGAGTTGAATTGCAGGAGGGTCGATGAGGAATCGGCCTTGACCGTTCTGACACCCATGGACTGGAGCAGTTTTGTAAGAGATTCCATGTTCCTGTTGACACCCATTCTGACTTGCTTAAGGTCTTCTGGCGTGCGCAGGGCTTGATTCGAGAAGAATCGTATCCATCCTCCCTTGGCTATGGCGACTACTTCGTAGCGGTCGATTAACTTCTTTTTAATAAGGGGTAGGGCTGCGGCCATGGCCTTCTCATATTCAACATCGTCTCTGATGACCGATGGTATTGAGAGGAAGAATATATCATTGTCTATGAAACCAAGCCCTGTTGTGTCGAGTATGACGCCATCGAGTGAGAATTTAAGCTTCTGAATGAGATCTTCCTGGCTGGTATTGGCTACGCTCTTGGGGAAGACCATCTTGACGCGACCGCCGGAAATACTGGACCATTCTGCCGCCAGCTTCTTTAAGCCAAGATCCCAGGGGCTGTTTACAGGCGCGTTTGAGCCAACCTGCAGCACGACGCTTTGGGCTCCCAATGAAGCACCTAGGCTTAATGCTATACAAGATGCCAAGATTGTCATTCTCATGTATTTCATCACTATCCCTTTAAAAGAAATATAGATCTATATCGTTAAGAAGGCGTCTTGCCTTCCTTCTGGCGAGTGAATCCATCAAGGCCGATTCTGGCCTGTCGGCTAGTTTAAGGGCCTCGTTAAGAGATGCCGAGAAACCGTCTCTGTCAGCCCTTGATACACACACTGATGCAGCGTAGGCCACGAAGGCGCCTGGTGAGGATGAGCCAGTGCTGGCAAGGGACAGGACGTAGGCTTCCTCGGCTTTTTCTACGTCCCCGCCAAGGTCTGCCGGAAGGGAACCATAGATGGTGATGGCTAGCTCCTGGAGGCTGCCTCCGTTCCAGTCTGGATCGAGCGATCGCGCATGTTCAAAGAGGGCCAGGGCTCCGGAGACCCTGGCGGCATTGTCGAAGTTCATGGGGTCTGAGGCAAAGGCCGCGAGTATGGCCGAGGCTGTCCAGTACAGCAATGGAACGTCTTTACGGTTAAAACGAGACAGGGCATCACCGTGTTCTCCCATGCCAGAGCTGCGTGTATCAAAGGCCAAAGGAGCACGTCTCTCTATAAACGGGATGAGCAGGGTCGTCGCCCTGAGATATAGAGCCGCGGCTCGTCTACTGAGTGTCAGCCTCTGTTCGTAAGCCTCGTCGGGCAGGAGGAACGCTTCTCCATCCAGAAAGGCGTTGGCGTACATCACGTAGAGGGAAGCCGTTGTCAAGGCCATGCTTTCCTTGCCTGGGCTAGCCAAGAGCAAGGCTTCAGACGCCTTGATCATCGTTGGCATCGCCGACTCGGCCAGGGCAGGATCGGCTTCTCTCATGAAGGCTTCCGAAGCCAGGTCTCCAGCCTTGAACAGAGCACACGAAGAAAGGAGCGTCATGCCCAAGGCCGCGAACAGAATTATCTTTCTCATGTATAAAATATCCTTCGCGCTTCTTCTTTTGTCAATTATAGCCTCTTTACGGGTCAAGAGTCACGCCCGCAATCTAATGGTGATGCCGTTGTAAAACTTGGCAAGGCAGTATACCTTAAAACCATGTTCAAAGAATTCAAGACTATTCTACCGTACTTAAGGCACCATCGATGGCGATATATCCTTGGTCTCGTCTGCCTGATTACTGTCGATGCCATTCAGTTGCTGTTGCCACAGTATCTCCGCAAGGCCATAGATTCCATAGCCTCAGGAAAGCCTCAATCGGCCGTCGTGGCCATAGGCCTGGCGATGATGGCCACGGCGGCAGCCATAGCCGCCGGGCGCTTCATGTGGCGATACTTCATACACGGGGCCTCGAGGCGCATTGAAACTGCTCTCAGGGACAGGCTTTTTGGAAGGCTTATGACCCTGCCTACATCCTATTTTAACAGCAACGCCGCCGGGGACATCATGGCGAGGGCTACCAACGACATGAATGCCATACGCATGGCTACAGGCATGGCATTTGTCGCTTTTATTGATGGTGCCTTCATGTCGATTGCCATTCTTGTAGTCATGTTTGCACAGAATCCTGGCACGACGCTCCTGACTGTCATCCCTCTTCCCCTCGTCACCGTGCTCATCGTTATGTTCGGTTCAATCGTCGGCAAGCGCTTCAAAAGAGTCCAGGAACTGTATTCGCAGATGAGTTCCGTCGCCCAAGAGACGATGCAGGGCATACGGGTCGTACAGTCTTTCGTAAAGGAAGATGAATTTTCCAGACGCTTTTCAGACTCCAATGACGGGTATAGAAAGGCGTCGATGACCCTGGTCAAGGTTCACGGCTTATTCTTTCCTCTCATATCATTCCTTGCGGGGCTAACAACCCTGGTTCTCATCGTTGCAGGCGGAGCCGCCGTCATAGAAAACAGGATGACACCCGGATCCCTTGCCGCCATGCTTGCCTATCTCCAGATGCTTATTTGGCCAATGCTGGGGGCAGGGTTCACCGTCAATATGATGCAGCGCGGTGCCGCTAGTCTCAAACGGGTAAACGAGGTGCTCGATACCGAGCCAGAGCCACGTTTTGCCTTTGGAGCAGAACCAAAAGAGGCCGTTCCAAGCGGTGACATCAGCTTCAAGTCTCTGTCACTGAGCTTTCCTGATGCCTTGGCTCCTGCCCTTGTAGACATAGACATAGATCTATCATCGGGTCAAAGCCTTGGCATTCTGGGCAAGGTGGGCTCGGGCAAGAGCACTCTGTGCAAGACTCTGTCACGCATCGTTGAACCTCCACGCAATGCTGTATTCTTCGGGGGCATAGACGTGGGTTCCTACCCGATAGAAGCCTTGCGATCAGCCATAGGATTCGTACCACAGGATAGTTTCCTGTTTTCAGATTCAATTAGAGCAAACGTCCTCTTCTCAGACCCAGACCTGCCTGCCTGGCGCTTCGATGAGGCTATAGCCATAAGTGGTTTGGATAGGGATTACAGGCTCTTCTCGGATGGATGGGACACCGTGGTTGGAGAGCGTGGCTTGACACTTTCAGGCGGTCAGAAGCAGCGCGTTGCCATAGCCCGTGCCATCATACGTAATCCAGAATTGCTCATACTTGACGACTCATTATCGGCCGTCGATACCGAGACAGAGGAAGCCATCATATCGGCTCTTATGACTAGCCGAGAGGGTAAGACGACCATAATCATATCAAACCGGGTATCCACCCTGCGCCGCGCTCATCATATAGCGGTGCTCGACTCAGGCAGACTCATCCAGTTTGGAACTCCTGTTTCCTTGCTGGCAATAGAGGGATTCTATGCGGAGATAGCCGCCTTGCAGGCCCTCAGCGATGAACCGGCCGCGAAGAAGGAGCGTAGCTAGATGCCCGATTTCTTCGATGCCGACGAGATAGTCAAGAGCTATGACGGAGCCATAGTCAGGCGTATCTTTAGATATGTTAAGCCCTATACCTCCTTGCTGGCTATTGCTACCCTGACTCTTGTCCTTTCCACCGCAGGAGAGCTTCTCCTGCCTGTTCTTGTTCAAAAGACGGTAGACGATGCCTTGATAGTATCTTGGTCTTCTATAGATCCTGCATCAGCCAATGACCCCAGGCTGGCCGGCATTACCATTCCACATGATGCCCCCTTGAGTTCAGGGAGGATCTTCATACGTGAAGGCAAGATTACTTCCTTGGCGGTCAAGGACAAGAACAGCCTGCAAGAAGACGGGCTACTCGATCCTGGGCCATACTACCTGACCAGGGTAGAATCGGTATCGGATTTACCCCCCAGGATTCAGGATGATGTAGCCGCTTTTAGTGGCCCCACGCTTTCCAATCAATGGTTCGTGGCTCCTTCGGCCTATGTGCAAGCCCTCTCTCCCTCCGATGCCAAGGCCTTAAGGCGCGCAGACAGTGGGCTTGTATCCGGTTTTGCCTGGGTGCTTTTTGCTGTGCTGCTTATGGTGTTGCTTACGACCTTCTTCCAGGTTTGGGCGACGAGCCTCATAGGCCAGAACGTCATGAAAGACCTCCGGATGGACCTATTCAGGCGTACAAGCCACCAGTCATTGGCCTTCTTGTCAAAACAACCGGTTGGAAGACTCGTCACTCGCCTTACTGGAGACGTTGAGACTATTAATGAATTCTTTACAGACGTCATTGTTTCCTTCATAAAGGACGCAAGCATCATGGCCGGTGCCCTCGTCGTCTTGTGTATAATGAGCCCAAGGCTTGGCCTGGTGACGCTGGCAACCCTGCCACCTGTTCTTGTTGCCACGGGAATATCACGGCGCAAGGCTCGCGACGCCTTCAGGAAACAGAGAACATGGCTCTCAAAGGTCAATGCCTTCTTGGCAGAGCACATAGCGGGAGTCGCCATCGTCAAGCTGTTTGGCCGGGAGAAGGCATCGACACAGGCATTCGAAGAAAAGGATGCAGAACTCTTGAAGGCTAATCTTGGGGAGATGTACGTCTTTGCCACCTTCAGGCCGCTCATTGAGCTATTTTCTTCCGTATCGACTGCCATAGTGCTATGGTTTGGGGCGGGCCTCCATGACAAGGGGCTCATAACCCTGGGAACGCTCATAGCCTTCGTCAATCTGATACGCATGTTCTATATGCCTTTACAAGACATCTCCGAGAAGTACACCATATTGCAGAGCGCCATGGCAGGCGGCGAGAGAGTCTTCAAGCTCCTCGATGCCGACGAAGGCATACCCGATACGGCTAGAGCCACCCTGAGCACCGGAGTCAGGGGTCACATAGAGTTTGACAGGGTATGGTTTGCATACAAAGATGAAGAATGGGTCATTAAGGATCTGTCGTTTATCGTCAAACCCGGTGAGACGGTAGCCATCGTCGGTTATACCGGGGCTGGTAAGAGCACCATCGCGTCTCTTCTTGCCAGGCTGTGGGATCCTCAGCGTGGTGAAATTCGCATTGACGGTGTGCCGATACGTGACCTGTCTCTTGCCGAACTTCGTACGGCGATCCGCCCTGTGTTGCAAGAAGTGTTCCTGTTCTCAGGAACCGTGGCCAGCAATATAGATTTGGGGCTTGGTCTGGAACGGTCGGCCATAGAGAAGGCTGCCCGGGCGGTACGAGCACATGACTTCATAGAAAGCCTTGAGGGAGCCTATGATGCCAAGCTGGGAGAGGGAGCCGCAACCCTGTCGTCCGGCCAGCGTCAGCTCCTTTCATTTGCACGAGTCGTTGCGCACGATCCATCCATAGTGGTCCTGGACGAGGCCACAAGCTCGATAGACACCAATACCGAGCGTCTATTGCAGGAAGGTCTTGCGGCTCTGATGCGGGGAAGGACGACGGTGGCCATAGCTCACAGGCTATCAACGATACGGCACGCAGATCGTATACTCGTGCTGTCCGACGGACGACTCGTTGAGTCGGGTGATCATGATAGCCTTATAGTCAAAGGCGGCATATACTACAATCTATATAAATTACAGTATCAGGGAGAGGCGGTAAACCGACTATGAATGACAGCCCCCGATTCAGCATAGTAGCCTTGGTTGGAGAAGACACCGCGGCGCTAATAAAAAAGGCTGTTGAAGGCGTCGGTGTCTGCGACCTCCGCATAGAAGGTGGAGAAAAGGCCATAGAGGCCGTAGAGTCGGGTGACAAGGTGGATCTTGTCCTTCTTGACCCAGAGGCTGTCCCTATGGCTACCGCCGAGGGTATATCGTTCCTCAAGGCGGCCTGTCCTACCTGTGAGATAGCCCTGCTACTTGGAGATCATGACATCACCATGGATGTCGAGTTGATGAGGCTCGGTGCCTACGATTCACTGCCCAATCCACCATCGATACCTGGACTCGTCTCTCTTATACGCGGCCTGATGGAGAAGAACGAGATGGAGCGGGAGAACCGCGCCATGGTAGAGGCCCTTGGCCAGGGTAGGGCGCAGACCATCATCTCCCACAGCCCTGAGATGGAGAAGGTCTTGTCTATGGCCGCCAGGGCCGCCAAGAGCGACTCTACCGTGCTTATAACGGGTGAAAGCGGCACAGGCAAGGAGTTGGTAGCCAGGGCTATCCATCTGGCCGGACCAAGGAAACACAAGGCTTTTGTACCGGTCAACATAGCGGCCCTCCAGGAAAACCTCATAGAAAGCGAACTCTTCGGCCACGTCAAGGGAGCCTTTACCGGGGCAATGGCCGACAGGACGGGGCGATTTGCCTTGGCAAACGGCGGCACCCTGTTTATAGACGAGATTGGCGAGGTGCCTTCTGGCATACAGGTCAAGCTCCTGCGAGTACTGCAGTTTGGTGCCTATGAGCGAGTAGGTGAAAACACCCCAAGGGATTCAGATGTCAGGATCATTGCCGCCACCAACAGAGACTTGGAGGCCGAGGTTCGTGCAGGCAGATTCAGGGCAGACCTGTACTACAGGGTAAACGTCGTACCCGTATCATTGCCGGCTCTCAGGGATCACCGTGCCGACATACCGTATCTCGTCGAATACTTCATAAAGAAGTACGCCACAAAGAATCGTAAGCCGATTAAGAGCATAACGGGAGAGGCCATGGCTAGAATCATGCGCTATCCATTCCATGGCAATGTCAGGGAGCTGGAAAACGTGCTTGAGCGCGGTGTCGTTCTATGCCGCGGCGAGTATCTAACCGAGACAGATATATTCTTGCCAGAAGAGGAAGAAGACGGCGCTCGAGCCACTCCATTGATACTGGGCGGATACGACGAGGCCATGGGCCGTTTTGAGAGGGAATTCCTTGTCAGGGTCCTGGAGCGCAATGGCCATAACAAGAGCGCAGCCGCCCGAGAGCTCGGCATAAACGAGAGGCGCTTGCGCTACAGGCTCAAGGTGCTGGCTATAGAATAGCCAGGATCTAGAATTCGCCTAAAAATTCCTTGCGTAGTACTTCTTCGTAGGATTGCTGGGCCGTACCGGCCACCCTCAGGGCCTCAAAGACCGCCATGTCTATATATTTAACGGCTAAAGGACGTTCTACAGACATCCGGGTTGCGGCATCCGCCCATACACTCTCGCTTGGAGACAGGCTGTCTGGCTTGCCGTATTTTGCAGACAGACTCGTAAACACCGAGTAGTGATCCATTTCCTTCTCGTTTAGAGATAATATCATCACGAATAGTTTTTGTTCATAAAACTGGAAGAATGCGCGCCTTACGAATGAAAGGCCTGAAACCTCTATGAGCGTCTCATTGGGCCTGGGTAGCAGGCTAACATCAGGGTCGCCACGATAATTGAACAGGCCGTCTTTAAGAAGCATGTTCTTGACCTCTTCCATCGACATGCCTAGTTCTATTCCCCTGAAGGAGCGAGGGACAATCCTGCTGTCTGGCACTACGTCATCGCTGCTAGTCAATATGGTGCCGCTCGCCGAAGAACCAGTTGTAGCAGTTTCCTGGGCATAGGCACACATGCCAATGGCTATAAGCAGGGAGAAGAGGCTAAGCCGCACAATCGATAGTGGGGGGTCAAAGCGCTCATAGTATCGTATGCCTGTCAATTCCATTGCCTTTCTAGAGCACCTTCACGTTTAGCGCTCTATTCCATTCCTAGGTATCGGCATATAGATCACTCGATATGAGGCTTGCACCAGTCTCTCCTGATGTATAGTCTGTTCCCATGGATAGCTCTCTGTATCAATTCTTTCCCACCATCAGTACTCCCCGTGTAGTCTATGACGATGGCTGCGTCATGGTCGTGGCCAAGCCAGCAGGCATGCATTGCGCGCCTGCTTCGGCTCCTGACACCCTCTGCTCCTGGCTGTTCTCACGCTATCCTGCCGTGGCAGCCGTATCCGGTAGAGGAAAGGATGAAGGTGGCCTGCTACACAGGCTTGATGTAGCCACCTCGGGCCTCGTGGCCTTCGCCACCGACGATGATAGCTTTGAAGCCATGATGGCCGCCGCCGCTTCAGGTTCCTTTATAAAGACCTATAGGGCATTGGGGCGCCCATCGGCAGTAGGGCTCCTTGGTTCAAAGCCAGAGACGACAAGCCCCATGGGTGTGGACGAAGCTGCCTGGGGTATGGCCTTGAGGCGCGGAGACCTGGCCGCTCTGGCGGGCATGCTATCTGGGAGGTATAGAGAAGGCAGATACAGACCCTTCGGTCCGGGTGGAAGCCGCGTAGCCTGCTGTTCCACTCAATACCTGGCCAGTGACGATTCGGGCAGAGGAAAGAACTGGGCCAAGGACACATACCGTAGCGACTTTGGCGAGGCGAGAGCCGAGTTGGGAGGCGTCCTTGTCGAGGTAAGGCTTGTAAGAGGATTCAGGCATCAGGTTCGTGCCCACATGGCCTGGATGGGTCTACCCTTGAAGGGAGATGAAGTCTATGGCGACGATGATACAGAGGGCTCTGGGCTCTGCCTTCGCGCCATACGCCTCTGTTTTCCTGCGGCACACGGCGGAACGCCCATCGTCGTAGACCTTGACTAAGGACGCTGCGGCAATCTTGATTTCCGTGCTTGATAATCCGGCCACGGCCATGTACGATTATATCCATGGTTAATGACACGACCTTCGAGACCCTTGCGCTTGAACTGAGCCCCGGTGAGCGCAGAGAATTACTCCAACGGCTGCAGAATGGATTAAACGTATCGACAGAGGCCTTGTATCCAAAGACAAGCATGGCCGAAGCCCACATTGACTATGTTCTTGCCTATAAGGAGCTCGGTTTCTTTACTCGCCTCATCATCTCCATCCGTTCTCTCTTTGGGGCTGGCAGTAAGGAAGACCTGGTAAAGGCGCACTTTCTAAAAGACATAATGAAAGGCATAGAGAAAAAAAGCGTCGGGCTGATGGATATGCGCCGCAGAGTACTCCAGGAGGCGTTTTTCAGGGAACTGTCTACACTTCGTTCGGCCGCCAGGTATTTCTATGACCTGCTTGATAGAACCCTTGAAAAGAACAGGCCAGCATTTTTTGCCTTTCTGGCATCGCTTGAGTTTGAGACGATTCATGATGAACTGTCACTTGAGACTGATCCCTACCTATTCTCGGAGCGCAATGCCGAAGCCACTGACAACGACATCAGGCTTGGTATCAATGCCGCCCTGGAATCAGCCTTATCAAGAATAGGCGATGATCAACGGCGCTTCATGTATAAGGATGTCAAGAATCTCCATGTGCTCAAGAAGCTATCGAGCTTCCTTTTCGATCGTTTTCTAAACGCATTCCAGACTAATCCCGCCGGCTTAAAGGAGATATCCTTGTATGCCGCGGCCGATCAGCTTGCCGAGCTGGCTTCAGTGCTGTCATCACTGGACCAAGCGCCATCGACACGCCTCATGGAAGCCATCATTGGTTTTGCCCTCAATGAAGACATAGCTAGACCCGGCTTCAATCTGGAGGAGGCGGTCAAGAAGGAATTGGGCAATGCCGAGAAGGCTCTCGCCGCCATCAGGCTATTCAACGAGCGTGTGCCTATAGAAGATATACTCAAGGTTGCCAATGATGACCCCAACTGGCAATGCGCCTCTACCGGAGGAGGGGAAGATTGGTTCTCCATCTTCAAGTCGTACTGGAAAAACCGTGCTGATTCACGCTTTCTTCATTTTTCTGCGGAGCGCAGGATAGCCCGTCTGGATGCCGACATACAGGCCCTCGTGGGCAATGAGTCTCCCTCCTGGTTCATGTATCTTTCAGAGGCTGGCAATGAAACCAATCCCCCCGTCAGATTCGCTCGATCGCTACGTTTTCTGGAGGCCTTCTATCATCAGGCCTTTCTTAAAGACATAAACAAGTCGCTCAAGGTCGTCTTGCTTGAGGGAGAATTCTACAAGCGTGACAATAGGCTTGACTTTACAGACACCTACAATGAAATTCTGCAGATAGGCGATGCGCTCAAGAAATTCGACAAACGCCTCTCACTCGATGGGGAGCTTGGCATGGCCTATGTGCAGGCCAAGACGGAGCTGTCGTCGACTCAGATAAAGAAGCGCAAGATTGAGTCGGCGATCAAGGCCACTGACATAGAAGCCGAATCAATCCTGGCTAAGGCAGGAGACGCCATTGGCCGGATGCACGAGATACTCAAGGCCATTCTTTCCAGAGAGAGCAGGGGACGATACGATTCTCTTTCAAACCTGGGCCGTATTGAGGGAAAGGCCAACAAGGATTTCATCAAGGGGCTTGGACACTCCAAGGACAAGCTGGAGAAGGCTCAGTATCTGCTCGGTGAACTCATGCAAGCAGCCGTCGGTGCGTCTCAGTATCAATGAATTCCGGTAACTACTCGACTACAACACAGGATAGCCTGCTCATTCCTCTAGGCGGCTACCAAGCCCCTGTTGCCATGATTAGTCTTGCAGCGGCAGGTGATATGGGCTTTGGAGATGACCATAACCGTGACAGACGGGAGCATTGGTTACAGGCCAAAGGCTTCGATCCTATGGGCTCCGCCTCTGCCGATCTCATCCATTCTCGTCTTGTTTTCGAGGCGTCCAGTCCTCGATTGAGCGATGGTGTTCAGGCAGATGGGCTCCTGGCCCCAGCTATAGGCAACGTATCTTCCTATGACAAGACGACATGCCTGGTGATTACGGTGGCCGACTGTATGCCCATCTTCCTGTACGATGCCGGAACAGCCGCCTTCGGCCTCCTCCATTCAGGCTGGCGTGGCACCGGGATACTGGCAGAGGCTGTCAACACCATGCGGCGGCTCTATGGCAGCAATCCTGCCGATGTGCATGCGGCCTTTGGACCCAGGATTGGTGCATGTTGCTACGCCGTAGATGAGGAGAGGGCGCAGGCCTTCGCAGACGAGTTTGGCGCTGATTGCGTCACGAGGGTAGCAGGCCGACCACATATCGATCTCGTGGCCGCCAATCTAGGCATCGCGGATAAACTGAACTTAGGCTCGGTTCACGTTGAACCTGGCTGTACGTCCTGCGACAAACGCTTTGGCTCCTATCGCAGGCAGGGCCCGGGTTGTTTTACAAGGATGGCCGTCGTTCTAGGCTATAAAAAGTGTGCCCGATGAAACACGTGCTATGCCTCTTCATCGCCGGCTCGTTGAGCATTGCGCTGGGAGCCCAGGAGTCTCTTGCGCCTTTCTCCCCACCATCAGGCAGAGTCGTCATACAGGAACGATCTGATTTTTCACGGTACGAGGATGGCCGTTATGTGGGGCATTCATATCGCGAGGCGAGGCTGGATCTTTCCGTGGAGAACCTGCAAGGCCCTGGGCTTCGCTATTACGGAGAGGCTCTTGTATTAGAAGAAACGTTGCGTGACCAGAGAATAGCCGCCAAACGCATAGACGCCGCTTTGGGCGTCGATTTTTCACAGCTACCCGGCGCGGCGCCTCGCTTCACGATAGACGAAGGATACCCAATACTCAGGGGTTTGCCTTCAACGCCATCGCAGGCGATTCCCCAGGGTGGCCGTTGGACAGGAGAAGGCACTGTTGTCGTTCGTCCACGCCAGGGTAAGAATGCAACACGAATAGCGGTCCTCGTCGAGTACCAGTACATTGGCCCCACCAGGTATGGTGGCAGGGACGCCCTGTCTATACGAGCCAGATATGCCATTCGCTATAACGGAACAGACCGTCTGGGAGATGCAGAGCTGAGAAGCGCTTCCGGAGGCAGGACGGCAGACATCACCATAGACGCCGAGGATGGTTCGACGATATTCATCCGCGAGAATTGCGACGAGACTTTTACGTATGGGGATGGCTCATCGGTACGTCTGAAGGGTTTCATCCTCCATTTCCATAAAGGAAGCCTGCAATCGGACCGTATCTACATAGCAAGCTTGCTACGAGGCAACGCGGAGCAGGGGAGCGATGTTCCGGATATCGCTGCCGCCGCAGAAGCCGGAGCCTTTGAGATAGCCGTCGGGGAAAGAGGCGTCGTCATGCTTCTTTTCGACCTCCGCTTCGTGGCCGACAGTGACGAACTATTATCGAGTGATAGAAGACGCCTCGATGCCATCGCCATGGCATTATTGCGCCTTGACTCCAAGACCTTTCTAGTAGAGGGACACAGTGCCGATCTGGGTCGCCCGGCTGGCCAGTATGACCTTTCAGAACGCAGGGCGCGCCGCGTCGTTGACGAGATGGTCGCCAGGGGAATCCCGGCCGCCCGCTTCGTATACCGCGGCCTTGGAGCCGACCGTCCCATAGCCGCCAATGATACCGAAGAGCAACGAGCCCGCAATCGCCGTGTAGAGATTACAATACTCGATTGATAAAAAACCTTGCTAAGAAGGTTTTTTAAAGGCTACAGTATTGCCATGAATCATAATGAGTACTTACGCAAGCTATTTGTTTCTCCTCTCGGTATAGGCATCATCGCCGTATCGATAGTATCGGGATTGGGCCTTGGTCTTGGTGTCAATGCAGGCCTTGGAATAGCAACGGCTGCCGGTTCCTTCGTGGCGCTTGGAACCCTGGTTACCATGACGGGGATTGGTTCAAGAGCCGCCATGCGGGAGTCTGACAGGCGTGCCTGGAGCACGGCCGCTACCCACCTTGAAGAAGCCAGGGCTCATCGCCACAGGCTTGCTACGATGCGTCTTCCTGACCCAGAGATAAAGGCCTTGCTTGCATTGCTTGCTACCAGGGGCTCGGCCTATCTGGCCGCCTGTGAATCCGCGCGCTCACGCGACCCATTGGCCGAAGAGGCATTGGCAGACGGAGTAGCACTTGCAGACCTCTATATAAAGGAGCTGGATGGTGCGGCCACAGAGCGTCGTTACGGCCTAGCCGATGCGGATCCATTCGTTGAGGCGCGGTCTCGTACCTCGGCCGCCTTGCTAGACAAGGCGGCCATCATAGAGAAGGCAACGCTCGCTCTATCGGGCGGCCTATCATCGGCCGACAGGATGGAATTGAAGGAGAGTCTATGAAACGATGTCGAGCTCGACAGAAGCCCTGCGGATATTGCCAGACAACAGTACGTTTGGCCCTGTTCATAGTCATTCTTTGTCTGTCTGTGGGTTTAAGCTACGCCTTGAGTAGCGACTTAGTATCGGTGGAGAGCACTGTCGTACTGAGAGAAGACGGCAAGGCCGAACTGTACCATAGCCTGGAATGGAACGTGACAAGCGGAGACATGAGCGGATTTTACTACCAGGGTGAGGCATTTAGCCCGGTTTGGAACCTCTCTCGATGCTATGCCGACCTGCCTGGATCAGTTCGTCAGAGCCTGAGCATAAAGGATCTAGGGAGCGGCAGGTACGATATCATTCTGTCAGAAGGCAGGCGCTTCTCCGGTAGAGCCATGTACATGCTTAATTATGCCGGCGATTTTGCCGCCGCGGGGCTCATAGGACTGACTACAAGCCCAGAAAACGGAGAACTTGTTTACTTTGACTGGGCTCCGGTGGAGTGGGATGAGACGCTTGAATATAGAGCCATACGCCTCGTCCTGCCGGTACGGGTCTCAGGCGAGAGTTTGAGCCAAGAGGAACGGGCGTCCATACCCATGCTTACAGAATCGTGGGTGAATTCCCAGAATCGCATCGACTACTATGGTTCGCCTGGCGATGACGGCGCCTTTTATCTGAGCATTCTTTTCTACCAGGAGAAGCCCCAGGCCTACACCACCCAGCGACTGTCTCTGTATTTTCCAGCCGGATACCTTGGCTTGAGTACCAGCCTTAGCGAGCGTGATACCGAAGTGGCTTCTGACCAGGACGATTATTACGATAGCGATGATATGTATACGGCACCTAAACAGTGGCGAGACACACCAGTTCTGGCCTTCATCGTCTTTTCGTCTATAATAGCCATTGCGCTTTTAGTCTACAGACGACGTGTCACGAGCCATGCCAAGCGTGTTGATATTGTAGAATCAATAGCCTGGGCAGGTGACGCCTGGACAGCACCAAAGTTGTTTGCCGGTAGCTATCAGGTGCCAGGGAAGGTACCCGAGGATCTTCATCCGGTAGAGGCGGCCCTGCTCCTTGAGTTATCTCTGCCTCGCATTGCATCTATAATGCTCGATGGCTTAGGCGCGCAAGGTTTGATTAAGGTCGAACGTGAAGACCCACTCAAGATCCGGATTCTAAAAGAGGGCTC
This sequence comes from Spirochaetia bacterium, assembly GCA_034003955.1. Classification (GTDB taxonomy): domain Bacteria; phylum Spirochaetota; class Spirochaetia; order Treponematales; family UBA12059; genus SZUA-370. The sequence goes on from JAVEXO010000014.1 coordinate 36,050, forward strand.
CGCCAAGGATGCCATTGAAGAGCGTTTCCTGGCAGCCTTCGATGCAGACGGCAACGTGCTACAGGGCCTCCTGGCTGATTTCTTCGAGGAATCTATAAAACACCTGCAAGAGACAATTTGGGACTGTGACCTGGAGGCTACCAAGGCCTTTTATCGCAAGAAGATACTGGAGGCACAGACCAAGGCCGAGGAGGTGGATCTCTGGGATGAAGAGCGACGAGTGGCCTACTACCGCTCCAATAGCAGCTGGATGTACTGGCGCAGTTATGCCATCGTTTCGTCGAGGCCAAACTATATGGCCGCGGTGCGTCTTCCTGAGGGCATGTCTGCAGGCTATGCCGACTTCATGCGTTCGGCAGTGTGCTATTCAGGTTGCTTCAATCCAGGCAATGTCGGCACGGTTGATGCATGCCACTCAGCCTGCCATAACGCCTGCCACGATGCCTGCCATTCCGCTTGCCATTCTGCATGTCACTCCGCCTGTCATTCGGCATGCCACTCGGCCTGCGTATCAGGGAGCGCCCATTGAGCCAGGCTATACAGGATCTGGAATGGGTCTATGGCTTCTGGAGCAACCTGGCTCCCTATGCCTACGCCCGAGTAGAGGACGAGGTGGTGATCCTGCCACCCAACCTGGTGTACAAGACAAACAAGACGGGAGCCAGACTCCTTGACCATATAGGTTCAGGAGGAAGGCTAGAGGAGCTGCCCGGTTTCTCCGACGAACGTGCCTCAGAGGTTCTGTCTTTCTTCCTGTCGCTCAAGGCTGCCTACGAAGGACGCCCCGTCGCACTCGACCGCGTGGCCTATGGCTTTGACTTTACCCGCTTGCCTGTACTTGGCGAGATAGCCATCACCTATCGTTGTGGCAACCGTTGCCGTTTCTGCTATGCCGGTTGCGGTGGAGAAGGCTTGGCTCTTGCCCAGTCATCGGGCTCAAGCGAGCTTGATACGGACTCGTGGAAACGTGTCATAGACATCTTCAAGGATGAGGCCAAGATACCCTTTTTCTCGTTTACCGGTGGTGAACCCCTGATAAGAACCGATATAGAAGAATTGGCTGCCTATGCTGTCTCCCGAGGCCTCAGAGTGAACCTTGTCACCAATGGCCGGCTAGCAACGCCTGAGCGTGCGGCCTCCCTGTTTGCCTCAGGCTTAAAGACTGCCCAGGTCAGCCTTGAGGCGCCGGCCGCAGCCATGCACGACGAGCTCTGTGGCGCCTCTGGAGCCTTTGACGATAGCGTTGCCGGTATAAAGGCCATGATAGCCGCCGGCATCTCTGTACAGACCAATTCAACCCTGACAAGGGCAAACCGCGAGGATCTTCTTGCCATACCGGCCTTTGTCGCAGGCCTTGGAGTCAGGCGTATGTCTATGAACCTGTTCATTCCAACCGGTTCTGGCAGCGAGGCCACCGACCTGTTCTTTCCATATTCTGAAACAGGCGCCTTCGTAGACGAGGTGAGGAGAAAGGCACACGAGGCCGGTGTCGATTTCTTCTGGTACTCACCCACGCCGATGTGTCTCTATAACCCCATAGCCCGGGGCTTGGGAAACAAGAGCTGTGCCGCCTGTGACGGGCTTCTGTCTGTATCCCCGACTGGAGATGTGCTGCCCTGTTCATCATGGCCGCAGCCCATTGGCAACCTGTTGACCGATGGTTTTGAGGCAGTCTGGTTCTCTGAAGCGGCAGCCTGGTTCAAGGAGAAGCGCTATGCCCCTGCTAGCTGCCGGGAATGTTCATCGTTTACGGCTTGCCAGGCTGCCTGCCCCCTGTATTGGCGCAAGGTAGGCTACGGTGAATTAAAGAATTGTAAGGAGGCGCAACGATGCAGTACCACTTTCGCCATTTAAAGCTGGGTCTGCCTTCCAGGCTGATCGCCGTGGGCTTCTTGTATGCCGGAACGGTGGCCGTTCAGATTGCCTCAGGATCGACCATTGTCGGCCTGCCCCTGATAGCCGTGGCTTGGTTCCTTCTTGCCCTCAAGGGAACCACAAACAAGCCCAAGGATCAGGGTCTGGAAGAATGGCGAGCGGTGACAGACGGGGAAGTCGCCAGGATAGCAGATTCCATAGCCAGATCCAAGAAGCTGAGAGCAAGTCTTGTAGGCAAAATGATACTATCAGTATTCTTCGTGCTAGCCATGGTGTTTGTTTATTTCATATTCCTTGTAGCCGATTCCAGGATGAGTCTTCTCATCCTCGATGCAGGCCTCTTCTTGATACCCGGATTGTTCTTTGGCAGCGTCAAGGCTCATGTACCCCCCGAGCTCGACATGAAGCTTTCTAGTTTTGTTGCCGCCATGGACGTGCCACGGCCACAGGGATTCGTGCTAACACCATATCTGCGTTTCGATAAGGATGATCAGAATAGGGATGTACCGGAAGACCTCAGACTCATGCTTGAACCAAGACGAAAACCTGAAGATCTGGTCGGCATACAGTTCCAGGTGTCAATCAACAAGGGTGCCAACGGCAACGTGCCGTACATGTATGCCGTCGTTCTGACCAAGGGAAGAAATGGGCCGAGCCACGCCGCATTCAAGACGCTCAAGGCTCGTGGCTTCGAGGTTGAGGCTGGAGGTAACGATGAATACGGCACCGTCGTCATCCGTCAGGTCACCGAAGGCGGTGGTTACCACACTACCGGAAAAGATTGCAGCAGTCTTATGAGCATGATGCTCAAGGCTCTGGGAGGTAACGAGAGCGCGGCCTGAGCCAATACCAGGTAAAAAAGGTGGCCGGATACCAATTTGGTGTACGGCCACTTTTTTATATAATTTGATTACGTGTTATTTCTTGAACTTCACCGAGTGTTCGGCTAGGGCGAGCTTGTAAGCCTCCTGGAGCTCCATGCAATAGTGCTGAAAATCTGAAAACGTAGCACCAGAGACGACGTCGGCTACGACATATACCATGTCGTCGGTGGCTGTGTAGTCTGAAACCTTGGCAGCTGCATCGATGGAGCTGTCCTGGCTAAGACGTACCTTCATCTTCTTCATGGTCGCAGCGCTGTAATCGGCTGTTGGGTTAGCCTTGAAGAAATCTATAGTAGCCTTGTAATTGTATCGATAGCCTATGCTGCCGGCGTTGAGAGCCATGTAGTTAGCACGGGGGTCGGCTTTGTTCATATTGCCGTAGTGAACGGTCTGGGAGGCGCTCTTGCCTACGGTGACCTTGAGTCCGTCGATGCTTACGTTAACGAGGCTGTCTTCACGGGCGGCTTTGGCATAGGCTGCGGCGCGCAAAGGGTTAGCCATAAGGCCCTCGAAGTCACGCTCAAACTGGCGGGTAGGGCGGACGAAGCCATCCTTGGCTGGAGCATACTGTGACCAGATGCCTACACCGTTCTGCACGTTGTAGATGTAGAACGTATAACCCTTGATAGCGGGATCAGAGGAGGCTGTGTTTCCAAGGGGATCTGGCACCCTGACGATTGCGCCATCTACGATAGACTTGCCGTCGGGAGCATTGTTCTCGGCCCATCCACCCGGTCCTTGCCATTCGGCATAGCTAGCGTCTAGGACCTTGGTTCCTTTGATGGTGACCGTGGCCTCTCCAATGTACCCACCCTGATGAGCGACGTAGAATTTTGTCGCACTCTGGGCGAACACGGCAGTCGCCAGGAGAGACAGCCCTAGAGTCAAAACTAAAATCTTCTTCATGTAACATCTCCCTGTTGCTGTGATGCATAGGCCAACTCATCATACCGAATGATGATTCGGTAGCCGCTGGTTAGCATGCTAGTAAGCTGGGTGATTATTTTACAGAAATGTAGTATTTGTCAATATCTATATTAAAAGAACAATAGATACTAAAATATGTATAATATGGAAAGTAGATAGAGCCTTTTAAAAAAGTCTTTTTGAGGGAGTCGCTTGAACATGCCTGTTACCCACAGATATACTGAGGCCGTTGATTTTTAGCCTTTTTTTAAGGAGTACGAGCATGAAGGCCAGAGTACGATACGCACCGTCGCCGACGGGCCTCCAGCATATAGGCAGCGTCAGGACGGCGCTACTGAACTATCTCTTTGCCCGCTCGGTGGGCGGCACGTTTATATTGCGGCTTGAAGACACCGACAGGACACGCTGCGACGACTCCTTTGTAAAGAACATGTACGACACCTTCAAATGGCTGGGTTTCTACTGGGACGAAGGCCCCGATGTAGGCGGGTCTGCCGGACCATACATACAGTCCGAGAGACTGGAACTGTATCGCGAACATGCTGAGCGGCTCATAGACTTAGGCAAGGCCTATCGTTGCTTCTGTTCAGACGACAGGTCGGCCAAGAAGGACGATGCGGCCATAGACGATGAGACGAGTTCAGAAACGGCCAGCTCCGGTTTTGGATATCCACGGACATGCCGCAACATAGACCCACTAGAAGCCAAGAGAAGGGCGCAGGCGGGAGAAGTCCATGTCATACGACTCAAGATTCCTCTTGAAGGCGTCACGGGTTTCGATGACATACTCCTGGGACACATCGAGTGGAAGAATGCCGATGTCAATCCAGACCCAGTACTCCTCAAGAGCGACGGCTTTCCTACCTACCATCTGGCCAACGTTGTAGACGATCATCTCATGGGTATTACCCATGTTATGAGGGCCCAGGAGTGGATACCCTCGGCTCCTCTCCACATGATCATGTACGATGCATTCGGCTGGAAGGCGCCCCAGTTGTGCCACCTGCCCATGGTCCTTGGCGCCGATGGACACAAGCTGTCGAAGCGCCACGGAGCCACCGCCGTAGACGAGTTCCGCAAGAAGGGCTATCTAGAGTCAGCATTGATAAACTACATCGCCATGCTCGGTTGCTCCTATGAGGATGGTCGTGACATCTTCTCCCTCGATGATCTGGCACGCCTGTTCAGCATGGATCACATAAACAAGGCTCCGGCTGTTTTTGACTACGTAAAGCTTGAATGGTTCAATGGCCAGTATATTCGCATGTTGTCAGACGCCGAACTCATAGAAAGAATAACACCCTTCATGGCACAGGCAGGCCTCGTCGAAGCCAAGCCGACTTCCGCTCAGGCAGATACACTGGCCAAGGCCGCTCCCCTGGTAAAGGAGAGGCTCAAGTTCCTGTCCGAGGCTCCAGACGTCTTGAGCTTCCTGTTTGCAGACATAGACACCCCCGCGGCAGCAGATATGTTGCCAAAGAAGCTCGATGCAGCCGGAACGGCCAGGGCACTCTCCGCCGCCGTAGCATTGTTGTCGACACTCGATCCTTCCAGCCACGACGAGTGTGAGGCCGCCTTCAGACTCAAGGCCGAAGAGCTAGGGCTTAAGCTGGGGGATCTTCTCATGCCTCTCAGGGTCGCCGTAACCGGTACCAAGGTCAGTCCACCTCTCTTCCAGAGCATAGCCGCCTTAGGCCTGAAAAAGACGCTAGAGCGTGGATCCAAGGCTGTCAAGGTTCTAGAGGAAGCCGCGCTAAACGCTTCATGATGTCCAGGATCATGAAACACCGCGGCAGGTCATCTCTCGCCTCCGCGGCGATTCTTCTGGTTTTGTGCCTCATCATGTCATCATGCGCCAGCCAGGGCGCGGCCAAAGGGGATGAGGTACACGCCGGCCCCAGGATGTTCTGGATCCTCGAGGCAGAAGCGACCGGGGAGGGAAAAGGAAGGCTGTACGCCCAGGGAACCCTTCATATGGGCCGCCCGGAACTGTATCCGCTCGACCCTGAAACCCTGGCCAGGATGGCACAGTCGGACATCATCGTGGCAGAACTGAGCCAAACCGAGCTGGAAACGGCCCAGGCACTCATGCTTGATAGACTGGCCGGCTCCATTGTGCCAGAAGGCAAGACACTCTCGATGCTGCTACCGCCTGATGAGCTTGACTGGATACGATCGTTCATGGGAGCCGATACCTTCGCGGCCTTCAATAGATACGAACCTTGGGTTGCCTTGAGCGCACTGGAGATGTTCGCCGCCTCTAGAGCCGGCCTTGATTCTGCCTTGGGTGTCGACGCCAGTCTTTTCGAGGAGGCCTTGAGGCTTGGCAGGCATGTCGAGGGCCTTGAGACGGCTGAATTCCAGATGAATATCCTTACAGGCCATGCCCTGAGTGATCAAGTCCTCATGCTGCGTGATTCAATACGGGAGTACCGGGATAATCCAGACGCCATTCCAGGCTTATACGAGGCATATAGAGACGATAATAGACATCTGTTGGCTAGCCAGATACGCGCCTCCCTTGACAGAAGCGAGACTTTTTCGCCCAGGCTACAATCGTTTAACGAATCCCTGCTTGATAACCGTAATGCAGACTGGGCACAACGCCTACACGGCCTCCTTGATTCAGGCTTTGATGTGTATCTGTTTGCCGGAGCGGCACATTTTGTTGGAGAAGGTAACGTCATAGAACGACTCGAGGCTTACGGTTATACGGTGCTTCCATAGCGATTCATGACGATGAGTGTCCTTGACCGTCGGAACGCGGGCGGGGCATACTTCCTGGGCCTCGCCTCTGAAGCGGGTTGCAAGGAGATAACGTGAACGAAGCAGACAAGAACGGCCTGGCAGAAGACAGCACGGGATCAAACGGGCCAGGGCTCGACTTCATACGAGAGGCCATAGTAGAGGACCTCAAGAGCGGCCGCTATACCTACGTACGAACCCGCTTGCCCCCGGAACCAAACGGCTGGATGCATATAGGACACGCCAAGGCCTTCAGCATAGATTACTTCATAGCCAAGGAATTTGGCGGTAGAGCCAATCTTCGATTCGATGACACAAACCCGGCCAAGGAAGACATGTCATTCGTAGAAGCCATAAAGCGAGACACTCTCTGGCTTGGTCTGGACTGCCGTGATCACATATACTTTGCCTCCGATTATTTTGAACAGATGTACGAGTATGCAATAGCTCTTATAAAGAAGGGCGTAGCCTACGTCGACGATCTGTCAGACCAGGAGACACGGGAATATCGTGGAACCGCCGTTCCAGACAAGAACAACATTACCCTGACCCCTCCCGGCGTTAATAGCCCATACAGGGATCGATCAATAGAGGAGAATCTTGATCTCTTCAAGCGTATGCGGGCAGGTGAATTTGCCGATGGAGCCAGGACCCTCCGAGCCAAGATAGACATGGCACATCCCAATTTGGTCATGCGTGACCCCGTCATCTACCGCATCAAGAGGGAGCCTCATTACCGCACGGGAGATGCCTGGTGCATCTACCCCATGTACGACTTCCAGGAAGCAATATCCGATGCATTGGAAGGCATCACGCATTCCCTGTGTTCGCTCGAGTATGAGATACACCGGCCACTCTATGAGTGGTTCATTCGTGAGACTGGCGTATTCCCATCACGTCAGATAGAGTTTGCAAGGCTTAACATAAGCCATACAATTCTGAGTAAGCGTTGGCTCTTACGGCTTGTTGAAGAAAAGATAGTATCAGGCTGGGATGATCCGCGCATGCCTACAATAGCCGGATTACGCAGACGCGGTTACACACCAGAAGCAATTCATGACTTCCTCGTTCGTATAGGCATAGCCAAGACAGACAGCCTCGTAGATATCCAGCTTCTGGAGCATTGCCTTCGGGAGGATCTTAACAAGAAGGCTCATCGTGTGATGGCAGTCTTAAGACCTTTAAGGCTCATAATAGAGAACTGGCCAGCGGGCAAGGTTGACATGCTGGAAGCCATAAACAATCCCGAGGATCCAGGCGCCGGTTCAAGACTCGTACCCTTTTCCGGGGAGCTTTGGATAGAGCGGGATGACTTTGCAGAGACGCCTCCGCCCAAGTATTTCAGGCTCTTCCCTGGCAACACGGTTCGTCTTCGCTACGGCTACATCGTTACCTGCACCGGCTTCGACAAGGATCCAGTATCCGGTGAAATAAGTGCAGTGCGCTGCAGCTATGACCCGGAGACTCGTGGAGGCAATGCTCCCGATAATCGCAGGGTAAAAGGTACCATCCACTGGGTGTCTGCCCAGCACGCCTTGCCCATTGAGGCAAGATTGTTTGACAAATTATTCCTGGCTGAGCGGCCAAGGGATGTACCCGATGGCGTTGACTGGGTTACGACTGTCAATCCTGATTCACTTGAAATTGTTAGCGGAGCATTCGCTGAGCCTAGCCTTGCTGAAGCACAGCCAGGAGATTCATACCAGTTTGAGCGCCTTGGTTACTTCTCTTGCGATAGTGACTCCAAAAAGGACGCCCTTGTCTTTAACCGTTCTGTTTCCCTCAGAGACAGCTGGGCAAAGATAGAGAAGAAACAAGCCTAGGATGCTGGGGTATACCAGAGTCCTGGAGACTCATGAGGAACATGCAGTTCTCAAGGGAGGAACGGCATACCTTGTCTGGGTGAGCCTTGGCAATCGTGCGCTGCGACGCATAGTGCTTTCATTCATAGCTACCGTCGTCAAGCGTTTCTTTGTGGACCAGTTTGTTTTTAGGCTCAAGCTTGGCCTGCGTTCCAGGGGCGCCAACATCGAGGTGCCAGCGCTCAAGACTATAGAGCATCAATTAGATTCTTTGGTGCCCATACGTTACGAGACTGTAGAAGTGTACCTCGGGTTCATACAGCTTTGGATCTCATCGCTCAGTTACTTGAGGCGACGACTAGGACCGGCCTTTGACGCTGATATTATAGATTTCCTTGTTGGCTTAAGGCGCTGTTATTTAGATGCATCGAGTGTTTATGGCCGTGGTCTCACGACTACGAGGCGGCCTGAACGTGCGCCGAGCCCACGTTTTGCCTTTATATATGCCGTAGATCCGCATCTGTTTTGCGTGCCTAGTCTCCATGTTCTCGTTGTCTGTTATACCTACAAACGACTCGAAGCACTGCTCCGCGCCAGGGGAGATCTTGAGCGCTTCTCGTTAGAGTTGGATGCTGTTCGTGCAAAGGCTTTGGCCATAACTGAGTCAATTCTGTACGTTCGCCAGCATAGTGTAAACTGCATCCCCACTTCCTTGGCAATGCTTGGTGTCATTGAGCCGTCATACGATGAGTCTGAGTCAAAACGATTCTTGTCAGAGTTGTTTGTTGATGAAGAAGCCATGCACTCACTTGATCGCGCAAGGATTGTTGACTATATGACGAGCCTGTACGAGCGTATTGCCAGATCGGGTCCCGATGCATGCTACGATGCGATAGCCGATTTTATAGCTGCGTATATGGAGATCGCTTAAGTACGCCAAGGATCATAGCCTTGCTTTTCAATGGCATCATAATCGAGAGAAACTGCTTGCCTGGATTAGAGATCTTTTGAAGCAACAATAGTATTTATCCAGCTGCAGAATCATCTGCCCGCAATTCTCCTAGCCGCCTTGAAAGGTTGTTGGCAAGGACTCCCAGACGTTCTGCCGCCCCGCCTATGGAGCCTCCGGCAATCTCCACTTGTCTCTCTATATAGGCTCGTTCCATACGACGCTTGGCTTCTTTAAGACTCATGCTCTCGTCGAGGCTAAAGACCTTCCCCCTAGTGCCAGGGCCTTGGATCGACCAGCCCATGGTCTCCAGTGATTCAAGAAGAGCCGTGTCTATGACCATGCCTCCTGATAGTGCGGAGGCCCTCTCTATGATGCTTTTTAGTTCCCGTACGTTTCCGGGATACTCCCGTCGTGCCAGGTACTTCAGGGCACCTTCGCTCATTGCTACGGCTCCGAGTCGTCGTGCCAGGAAACTTGCCAAGCCGGGGATGTCAAGGGTGCGTGCAGCCAGCGGTGGAACGGCTAGAGGAACCTGGGCCAGCCGGTATAGAAGATCCTCCCTGAATGAACCCTTTGAAACTTCAGCCTTAAGATCACGGTTGGTAGCAGAGACTATCCGTACATCCGCCTCCATGGCTGCGTCTGCGCCTACGGGGCGATACTCTCCCAGCTCTATGGTACGGAGGAGTTTTGCCTGCAAGGGCAGGGGGAGTTCTCCTACCTCATCAAGAAAAAGAGTGCCGCCACGTGCCTCGGCGAAGCATCCTGCCCTATCCCTATCCGCTCCTGTGAATGCTCCCTTCCTGTGACCAAAGAGTTCGCTTTCTGCCAGCTCGTATGGTATTGCGGCACAGTTAATGGCAACAAAGGGCCCATCGCAACGCCTGGAACGTAGATGCACCCAGGATGCCAAGGGTTCCTTGCCTGAACCGCTGGGACCATGAAGCAGTATGCTCAGGTCTGTGCCCGCGGCTCTCTCCGAGGCAGCGACGAGGTTCTGCATGGCCTCGCTTTTTCCAATGTACAGGTGCTCTGAAAGCCAAGCGTCACGGCCTGCCTTGTCGGATCTATGCAGGGCCGATTGGCTCTCCGCCTTGGCAAGTACAATCTCAAGCCTGTCCAGGTCTACCGGCTTCTCCAAGACGTCTACGGCTCCGGCCTTTATGGCCCTAACCGCATTCTTGGCGTCTGCCACACCGGAAACAATGGCGGTGGGTATCCCAGCCGCTCCGTATGATTCTAGCCACTCGAAACCGTCAAGCCGTCCTAAATTAATGTCAAGGAGGACAATATCGTAAATTCCTGTGATGTCCGAGGCTGGTGGAGGACTGTTCAAGCCTGTGGCGATGTGTCCTTTTAGTCTAAGATACTCCGTCATGGAGGCCAGATAGGCGCCATCGTCATCTATTGCAAGAACTCTAGCCATGCACAGCCTCTTGTATAGGAAAAATCATGGTAAAAACAAGACCGCCCTGTTCACTCATTCCGGTTTGCAGCCGAGCGCCGTGCAAGCCACATATACGGTCTATGAGCCATACACCGAGGCCCATGCCATCTGCCTTTGTGCTAAAGCGGGCAGAGCCAACGCGTTTGACAAGCTCAGGGTCAAGGCCTGTAACAGAATCACTATATTCCATACGGTACTCATCGAGACTGGCACTTATTCTGAGCCTGGCAGCGAAGGGTAGCTTGTGCTCTGCACAGGCCTCAAGGCTATTGTTCAAGAGGTTGGTGAATGCCTCGACAAGATATCCTCTGTCGAATCGCGGTTTCGGGCCAGACCCCGAATGCTCGAGCCTGGCCTTGTTTCTGTCTATATCGTGGCCGCGAGCGGCAAGCGTCAAGACAGCCTCATAGAAGGCTTCTGAAGGGTCTAGGGTACGTAGTTCCGGATCCTTGAAGCCTGACAGGGAACGCACCCTTGAAAAGAGCGATGACAGTCTGGCCGCCTCGGCTCCGCTACGTTCTATGGCAGCGTATGCGTCAGTCAAGGCATCAGTATTGTCTCTTTGGCCGTGTTCAATGCCGGCTTCAAGCTTCTGGAGTGCCACCTGTGTGGATAAAGATAATGAGGCCAGCGGTGTTCGTGCCTGATGGGTGAGGAAAGCAGAAGCTTCTCCCCATCCCTGCAAGGCTCGTAGTTCTGAACGCATCCGCTCCCTGTCAGACAAGGCCTCTACGAGTCTGTCCAGTTCTGCCTCTACGGCTCCAAATTCGTCTTTAGCCCCGGAGAAGAATGGTTTGATGTCGCCGCCACGCCTGATGCGCAGTATGCCGTCTCGTAGCCTGGCCCAGCGTGACGTGAGGGCAGAGGCGGCTATGGCGGCTACCAGCAAGGCGGCTAACACTTCAGCACCCAGGAACAGGCTCCAGGAGGCCGCCGTGGCTATTTTCCTGTCCCGCTCCAGGATGGAGCGGCGGGCTATGTCTCTTCGTATAGGCGTCATGAGCCGGCGTAGCTCGTCTGGCTCGATGGTGTCGCCACGCTCCATGGCTTTGGCCATGGCGGCCAGCTCGTCGGCCTGAGCCGAAAGGGCCGTGAGACTAACCTCGTCATCGTCAGCAGACAGGGCCGTAAGAGCGACGATGGCTCCCCCCAGCAATGCGGCGGAGACGGTAAACGATACGACGAATATCTTTGTTCTGAGTTTCATCGGGCTAATAATATGGCACGAGGCCAACCGAGTCGAGTTCCCGGTATGACGTGCATGGTTTATACCCCCAGACTACCATGGGGTCGTAGCTGGCATCTTCTGGGAGTGAAAGGCCGACCTTGCAGCCAATGGCCAATGGAAAGTGCATGGCTCGTATGTCACCCAAGGGGATCATGTTGAATCTGCTCGCCATGATCCAGGCGGCATTGGCGTCGCCTGTTGTATGAACGCCCCCCGTTTCTGATAGCATGACCTCATAATTCCTGCCTGTATAGCGTATGTCCCTGTATGCATCTACTCGTGTCTGATCGGTCCAGATTGTTGCGTGTAGCCTGACAGTAAACGACGCCTCTACGAGGCTCTCAAGATCCCGGCCTGGAAGTTGATGAATTTCGGCAGATGCGTACAGTGTTGTAGCATCGCGGAATGCGCGAATGGACATGGCTGGAGGCTCCCCGGCACTAGAAAGGCCAAGGAGAGCGGCTATGCCGAGCACGAATCCCTTGAACCAGGATCCCATGAATACCGCCCCTAGTCTCGGCCGGAGCCGATTGATGAATAACTGGCGCTCATGCTCCTGTATGAATCGAGCATTCGCTCCTCCTCAGACTTGCCAGAGATGAGCATTATGATACCCGATACGAGGCTCGGTAGTGTCCACCCGACTGAGCCAACGATTCTGTCGCCAAAGTCGACCCATGAATTGTTGATGGCAGCCGCAATGGCATAGCCACCGGCGGCGGCGATAGGCGTTGATATATTTATGATACCACCCGTGATGCGTGATCGTCTTGCCTCGTCGGCCAGTTCCTTCATGACACCAAAGGCCATCGCTTCCTGAACTACAGGATCCGTCTCCGCATACAGATAATAGTATTCACGTTTATACTGATCATCAGGCTTGCTCAATATGCCGAGTCCTATGCCTCCCAGGAGCACGCCGGCACCAAGGCCTCCAATTGAAAGGCCACGCATAAGCATCTGGCCTTCTGGGTCCGAGAAGTTGGTTGCCGGTGCGGCAAAGGCATAGGTAGTACTGGCTAGGCCAGCTGCAGTAAAAACGGCACCAAGGCTGGTCAGTACTATGCCGGCTGTTCTGTCGCCTCGCTCGGCCTTCTCGAAGTAATCGCTAAGGATGGAGAGGGCAAATTGGGGATCGGCACTGCCCACCCTGGCCGTTGGAAGCACCGTATAACCCGGAGCCTGGGCAAAGGCAGCCTTGGCTGCGAATAAAAAAATTAGTACAATAGTCATCATCTTCTTCATCTAAGACTCCTTGTCGGCGCCACATGGTAGCAACGCTCAACATTCATACAAGCAAGAAGCGTGCCAGGTAATGATGATGCCACACGATGCTATTCTGGGGCAGGAAGCTGATAATCCTTACGTGAGTATATATCAGATTTGATAGTAATGATGTATCGAAATCGATATTCTTTTAGTGAGTCAGGCAGCCATCTTGACCATGTTGGGCGCCCGGACCATAGTAAAATGATGAAGAACGCTCTTCTTGTAACCACCATAGCCTTGCTCATATCGATAGCCGGTACCGCTACAGCACAAGGAAAAGATGAAGCAGCCCGTGCCAGCTTGATAGAAACAGCCTTCAAGTACGAGGGTGTTCCCTATGTCTACGGCGCAGAGTCACCACAGGCCTTTGACTGCTCTGGCTTCGTACGCTACGTCTACAGGGAGGCTATTGGCATAGAATTACCCAGGAGCGCACGCTCTTTCATCTCTGCAGGCGCATCGGTGGACTGGCGGGAGGCCAAGGCGGGCGACGTCTTCGTCTATGATACGGTAGGCGGCGCTCCAAGCCATGTCTCTCTATACCTTGGCGATGGTACCGTCATTCACGCCGTTTCAGACGGACCCAGGACAGGCGTCATAGTCTCGCCAGTCGATGAACGGTATTGGGCTGGGCGCCTCATTGCCGCCCGTTCGTTTCTTGGCTCTGGCCCGGCTATGACCAAGGCGGCTCCGGCAAGGACTAGTGGCGCCATCGCTAAACCGGTAAAAACAGAGCAGGACAGGGCCATAGCCGAAATAGGCATAGCCATCACAAATGATAAGGCATCCTTCAGCGACACCATTCCCACGATGGCTGGCACGAGCGTGTGTTTTACACTACGTAATGAGACGGGTAAGGATGGGAGCTTCACGGTGCTTTTCTTTCGTATAGACCCAGTATCATTTAAGCTAGTACAGATACATGACGAAAAACTTAGGCTCCGTGCCGGCGAGGCCTTAAGCCTCCCTCCCTTTGGCTTCGATAAGGCGGGAAAGCATAAGTTGGTGCTCAAGGACAGCTGGGGCAATCAGCTCTTTGTACGCGAGTTCACGGTTACAGGAAATGCACGCTGACTAGTGGCGTATGGCTGGCCTTAGGATGACGACGCATCGTTCATCCTCAAGGAATGGTACCTTGACGGGCAGTATGTCACAACTGCTATACAGACCTTCTATTTCAGAAAGCTCGGCTCGTGCCTTGTCTGCCTTGCCTTTATAGGCGATGACGAAGCCGCCTGGAGCGCAGACAGAGAAAACTCGCTTGAATAGTTTTTTTTCGAAGGGCCTGAATGCCCTGAATGTGACTATATCAAAACAACCCTTTGCGTGCTCAAGCTGCTGCTCGACTATATCCACGTTGGTAAGAGCCAATTCACTCTTCATGGCCTCAAGGAAGCGGATTCTACGCGTCATCCTGTCTAGGAGCGTCACATCGAGTTCGGCTAAGGCTAATGCAAGTGGAATGCCCGGTAGCCCGGCTCCTGTTCCAATGTCTACCAGACTTGGTCTCGTGCCCGGAGGCAGTGCCTCGGCTATACGACTACGCATAATGTCTACGGGAGCCAGGCTGTCCAGTATGTGTTTAATAAGGAGCTCGTCACCCGATGCGCCAACGAGGCCGTAGACAGGGTTCCAGGACTCAATGGCCTCTACATAATGTGCTAGACGGAGGCTTAGGGGGCCGTCAGATTCAAGGCTTAATGCCGCCAAGCCATCGGACAGGATGCTCTTATGTATCATGGTGAACACATACCATCATTTTCTAGACTGGATTCTTATAGAGAGCTCTGTTGCAATCTTGTCTGCCTCCCGGAACCAGATAGCCTTCCTGCCGCGAATCCGCAGACGGGCAGAGTCGCGTAACTCATCATACATGGCATGGTGTTTGCTGATAGCCATGAAATTCTCAAGTTCCTTCTGGCCATACATTGTCTTGAGGTTCTGTTCCACTTCGCAATCCAGACAGGAGACAAAGGAGCCGAGTATGCGTGAGTAGTTTTCTCCTATACGTTGCATATACTCTATGGCTAAACCGTCTATGCCGGGGACATTTGAAAGCTGTACAGTGAGCATGGCATAGGCTGCCAGAGCCTTCTCGTAGCGTTCGGTGGCAAAAAATTCAGAGGCGCATTTTATAAGGTTGACGAGGCTCTTTGAGTCCACTCCGCTCCGAGCTTCAGTCGGCATGTTTGTCGCTAGCCTGGTAGCCAGATCCATGGCCAGTTCGAATATCCTCGACTTCCACATGCTCTTGTCTATCGCGGCATATAATTCTTCCATCACGTCGCGATAGGAAATTCTAAATGCTTCTGTCTCAAGGAATATGATCTCATACACCGACAGATTGACGCCTTTGAACTCTACGGCATTGGCGTTGAAGAAATCCACCGTGTTGATGCCATCTATGTCCCTCAGGGCAGATCCCTTGAGCTTCTGATACACCTGGCTCGTAAGCAATATCTTGTTGGTATTCGGTGCAATGGCGTTTGCACGAGCCTGGAGCCTTGCGGCCGTATTGACTATGTCACCGGAGACGTCCCCGTCTCTGGTTATTATGAAGCTGGCGTACGACTGGCCACCGGCTATGCCGGCTGACATGAAGAATTCAGGAAGCATTATATCTATGCCTGCCTTGCCGGGTGGTCCTTCCTCGAGCCTCTTTCTTTTTGAAAAATACGATACGATACGCAAAACCGCCTCGAGTATGTCAGACGCCGATGTACCGAGCAGCAGTATCTCGTCACCATGGGCCCTCTTCGAAATGACCCGTGACTGGGCGGCCAGCATGGGCACGTCAACCTGGAGCATTCTGTCAAGGAGGTCCAGCATCGACATGTTTTGACGATGCTCGTGGCAGTATCTGGTGTAGCCATGGATGTCTATCATACAGAGGTACACACCCTGTATTGACATGTAACGCTTGAGATCACCGCCAAACGGATAATCTCTGTCTTGAATGACGACCTGAGACCAAACCTTAGGATAGGTCTCAGGCGATACATCCTTGAAGAACCCCCAGTATAGTCTGCGCTGAAGATCGAAAGCCTTTTTTAAAATGGTTGCATATTTTGTGCCGTCAGGCAGGAGAGATGTGTATCGCTTGAGGGATTCGAATGTTACAAGGTCGCCAGTCAGTATTTTCTCGTTTAGGTGAACGAGTATTTCATACGGGGACATACTAGGTGCGAATTCTTTTATATCATTCATTTCGATAGGTACACTAAACTAGTGGGGAGCCACGGTCAAGATAGTATCGCCACAGGCATCGTGTTACTAATGAGTCGGGACTAAAGCGCCAGTAACACTGTATACTGCGTCAATGACACTCGACATACTCTGTAAGGTCGTAGACAACTTTGGCGATATTGGCGTGGCATTCCGCCTTTCCCGCGCCTTGTCATCACTTGCAGAAGCGCCATCCATCCGCCTCATAGTGGACAGGCTCGATGCCTTTGCGGCGCTGGAGCCCGCAATCAATCCCAGCCTTGCCATTCAGAAACTACATGGCTGGACGGTGCTCTCCTGGTGGCCACCGAAAGACTTCCTGGCAGACTATGAGACCCTGTATTGCAATGATCCTCCCCGCATAATAATCGAGTGCTTCGCCTGTGGCAGGCCTGACTGGCTTGAGGACATGCTTTTCTCCTCCGGAGACCCAAGAATAAAGACAATCATCAATCTTGAATATCTGAGTGCCGAGGACTATGCCGAGGAGTTCCACAAGATGCCATCTTTGACGCGCTCCAGGGCGGTCAAGAAGCACCTGTTCATGCCGGGTTTTACGCCCGGTACCGGTGGGTTTATCCTGGATGAACCCTTCATGTCGCTTAGGGCCGAATACAACGACGCATCGGCATCCGCCGTCGATACAAGGCTCTCTAGGCGGATTAGCCTTCTTAAAACACTAGTAAATCCAGGGCAAACTGAGTCTATGAACCTTGAAGAATTCGCCGGTAGATACTGGATACCGGTATTCGCATACGAGCGCAACTATGAGCGCATAGTGGCTGATATGGCCGCCTTTAGCCAGGAACGGCCAGTCTTGGCCTTGGTAGCGGCAGGCAAGAGTGAATCGTGTTTCATGTCTGCATGGGAACGGTGCGGACAAACATTTCCCGCCATTCGCCTGCCGTTTTTAAGACAGGAAACGTGGGATGAAGTACTCCTGGCCTCCGACTTCCTCATTGTTAGGGGAGAGGATTCCCTTTCCAGGGCTGCCTTGAGCGGGAGACCCTTCTTGTGGCATGCCTATCCCCAGGAAGCAGCTCATCAACTAGTCAAGGTCAGGGCTCTCCTCTCCAGACTCAAGCCCTATATTGATGAGAACGCATTCTTATCAATAGAAGCGGCCTTCATCGCCTTCAATGACAGACTCGTAGACGGGGTAGATGTATCCAGTAACGAACGTATACTGCCTCTCTTAGAGGCATCCGCCTGTCTTGCCCCCCGTTTTGCGGCGTTTTCTGACGGACTCATAGAAAATGGTAACTTGGCTTCTGGGCTAATGACTTTCATAGACAGTATCGTGTAAGATAGAAAGTATTCTATGCCTATACGATAGCGATACGGTGAAAGCGCCTACGCAAAAACGGTATCGTGATGATCGATAGCAATTCTTGTTTTGTGAGGAATTTGTATGTTAGTTACTTCCCAGCTTCGTGTCGGTTCAATTTTCAAGGTGGACAAGGATGTCCTCGTAGTTCAACGCATGCTAGGCCAGAAGGGTGGCCGAAACGGTATGGTTACCAAGATGCGCGTCAAGAACCTGCTGACCGGAGGAACCTCCGATCTTGGCCTTGATTCTGGCGAGAAATTTGAAGAAGTAGACCTGGACCTTCACAACATGAAGCTGTCATATATCGATGGAGAGACATACGTCTTCCTGGATCAGAGCACCTTCGAGCAGTATGAACTCTCAAAGGATGATCTTGGCGACAATGCAGCTTACATAACCCCTGAGGATGATTTTGATGTAGAGATCACCTTCTATGAAGGCAAGCCAGTAGGTGTGGTGCTACCTATTGCCATCGAGCGTACCATCACCTATTGCGAGCCCGGCATAAAGGGCGACACATCGGGCAAGTCAACCAAACCGGCTACGCTCGATTCCGGCTTCACGGTCCAGGTTCCCCTGTTCTGTGACATAGGAACTAAGATAAAGCTCGATACCCGAGATGGTTCATTCGTGGAGCGCGTGAAGTAAGACAGGCTCGCAGGACCCTATAAGGGTTTTTGTCCCCCCGCCAGACGGGGGGATTATTTTTATAGACTTGCCTGGTGAATACTATCAGGCTATCTTAAAAACCATGAAACTACGTTATCTTCCCCTCATAGGGGTCTTGTTCCTTTTGTCATGTGCCAAGCCTGATGCCGCTGGTAATCAAACCGCAGCCTTACCAGCTCGCATAGACTACGAGACACTAAGGGTTACCCTCCAAAAGCCTGGCGCCAATGTCCTCATTCTAGACGTGAGGACCAAGGAGGAGTTCGACGGGGGGCATCTGCCTGGCGCCGTTCTGATACCCTATGACGTCCTCGGATCTAACCTCTCCGAGCCTGACAAGAAGCGGCCCATAGTCGTATATTGTCGCTCTGGCCGCCGCTCTGGCATTGCCGCCACGACGCTCGTAGAAATGGGTTACGAAAGCGTATTCGATCTCGGTGGCATAAATGCGTGGAAGGGTAGTCTGGAACGATGATAGAAGAAAGAAGAGCAGGAGCCTATGAACGCATCCTTTCACAGCTTACGACGCTCATAAAGGATAAGTCGCCCAATCTGGTAGCTGGTATGGCTACAATCAACGCTGTACTGCACGCCAAGCTCCGTCATCATTTCTGGACAGGATTCTACTTCGTGGCCGGAGATGACGAGCTCCATGTGGGTCCCTATCAGGGATCAGTGGCCTGCCAGGTTTTAAAAGGTCGAGGTGTGTGTCTTGAGTCTGTAAAACGCAGAGCAGCCGTCGTCGTACCCGATGTAGAGGCTTTCCCTGGGCATATAGCCTGCGATTCCAGATCTAAGAGCGAGATAGTCATTCCGCTCCTATCAGGTGGACACGTGATTGCTGTACTCGATATTGATTCAGAGAAGCTGGAGCAGTTTGATGACGACGATGTGGAGCCACTAACCAAGATAGTGGCCTTGCTAGAGCCTCTTACGTAAACCCGAATAGCGCTAGAAAAAAACAATAAAAACCCATCTCTTGACCAAAATAAAGACGCGAGAGTATATTCCTACCCAATAAGTAGGAATAAGGGGATACGGCGTTTGTTTTCAGTATCAGCTAGAACCCAGTATGCCATACGCGCCATGTCATGCCTCGCCAGGAGGCCTGATCGTTCCGCTACATCGGCTGATATCGCTCAGGCCGAAGGCATACCGGCCAAGTACCTTGAAGGCATATTGTCCAAGCTAAAAGGCGCTGGTCTCATAGAGAGCGAACGTGGCAAGAACGGTGGCTACAGGATGGCAAAGGAACCGCTTGATATACGCATGCTCGATATAGTGGAAGCCATAGATGGCAGGATTAAACCCGTTACCTGCGTAGACGCTCCTGGTGACTGCGCCTTCGGTAACGCCTGTCTCCCGCGCACCTTCTGGTTGGGGCTCAAAGAAACAATAGACGCGTATCTCGCAGAGCGTACGCTCAAGGATGTCTCGGGAGGATGAATGTTTAACAAAACCGTGTATATGGACTACAACGCCACAACACCGCTAAGGCCTGAAGTCAAGGCTCAGATGATAGAAGACCTGGAGGTCTATGCCAACGCATCGAGCATGCATGAGGCAGGTCGCAAGGCACGTTCGCGCATAGAAAAGGCCAGGGCCTCTGTTGCCCTGCTTATTGGAGCCAAAGACCCAGAGCGGCTCATTTTTACCAGTGGCGGATCCGAGTCAAACAATAGCGTCTTTGCCACCATGTTCCATAGAGGACGCAAGGGTGGTCGTCGCGGCATAGTGACGACGACGATAGAGCATCCCTGTGTGCTCAATGCGGCGCTTTGGTTGCAGGAAGAAGGCTTCCCGGTAACATTCGTCGATGTCGACGAATACGGCATGGTCAAGCTTGACCGGCTCAAGGAAGCGGTCGGTGATGATACGCTTCTTGTGTCGGTGATGGCAGCCAATAACGAGATAGGTACCGTGCAGGATATGCAGGCCATATCCGCTATAGCCAAGGCCGCAGGCGCATATTTCCATAGCGACGCAACCCAGGCCGTGGGCAAGATACCGGTAGACGTGGAGGCATGGAACCTCGATTACATGACCATGTCATGTCATAAGCTCTATGGCCCCAAGGGTATTGGTGGCCTCTATGTCAAATCGGGCTCGCCTGTTACTCCCCTTATTCGCGGCGGACACCAGGAGCATGGCTATAGGGCCGGCACCTATAACAACCAGGGTATCATGGCCTTTGGTCTAGCGGCGGAGCTGGCCCATGCCGAGCTACCAGAGTATGGTAGGCGGGTAGGCGGTCTCAGGACAAAATTACGCGACGGTATCCTGGCAGCGGTGCCAAAATGCCGTATCAATGGGCACCCTCAATCTGTATTGCCTAATACCCTCGACGTCTCCTTTCCAGGGGCAGAGGGGGAGGCAATATTGCTTTCCCTGGATCTGGAAGGCATCAGGATCTCTACCGGTTCGGCCTGCGCCTCCGGTAGCCTTGAACCGAGCCACGTACTCATGGCAACGGGTGTGGGTCCAGAACTTGCCCATGGCTCCATACGTTTTAGTCTCGGACGAGATTCAACAGATGACGATGTAGACTACGTCATTTCCAAGATCGGACCGATCATCGCGCGTCTGCGCTCGATGTCTACCGTATCATTCTGACACCCATAACCGGAGGAACACCGTGAGCGACGCTTTAGCCTGGCTTTATTCAGATACAGTCAAGGAACACTTCATCAATCCCAAGAACGTATTCAATCCTAACGATGGATTTGTACATAATGCCGAGGGCTTAACAGGCAACATCAAGTGTGGAGACCAGATGCTCTTCATGCTGCGTATAGAGAACGACGTCATAGTCGACGTCCGCTGGAAGACGTATGGCTGCGCAAGCGCCATAGCCAGCACCTCCATGCTATCAGAAGTGATAAAGGGTATGGGCATACGCGAGGCATACAACATAAAGCCAGAGGACATAGTCAAGAAGCTCGGCGGCCTGCCAGACAACAAGATCCATTGCTCGGTCCTTGGCGACAAGGCCTTGCGGGCCGCCATAGATGACTACCTCGCCAAGAATGGCAGGGAGGGCGAATTCCGCAACGAAGGAGCCAGGATAATCTGCTCCTGCCTCAATATCAGTGACAGGGACATTGAGGAAGCCGTCAAGCAGGGTGCCCGTGACTGGAATGGTTTGCAGGAACGTACAAAGATTGGCACCGTTTGTGGTGGCTGCAAGAACAGCGCAGAAGAATTGCTCCATGAATATGTCCATATTTTTGCAGAGTAAGACGCGTAACAAGAAGCATCCAGGAATTACTTGAACCCCCCTTGAATTGCCCGGTATACTCATGGCAATTCGAGAGGCGGAAACGTAATGTTAAAGAATCCACTGCTGCCCTTACTGTGTGTACTGGCTTTTTCTTGCTCGGGAATTGATAAGCTTGCCAGTATGCCCGGTGCTGAATCTGCCTTTGGCCCAATCCGTTACTCATTTGGCGATGAACCTGCTTGGTCTGATCCCAGCCTTGACGACTCCTCATGGCCAGTACTCGATACGCCTACCACCCTTGAGCTTCGTGATTCTGGTGGCGACGGTTTTTTCTGGTTAAGGACGACTGTTACCATTCCAGCTATCGATGGAGAGCCTGTGTGGCTAGAAAGCGGCAAGATAGACTGTGCCTTCGACATGTATGCCGGAGGAGAGTATGCAGGCTCGCGTGGTGGCTTTCCCCCCCAGTATTATATGCACCCACAGGTAGTCTCAGTCATTCTCATTCCTGCCTCCGCCATAGAGGGTGGTGTTGCATCCTTAGCCTTCAGATGCTATTACGCCGGTACACAATCCTCTATTCCTGCATTTCGCCTTGCAGATGCTGCTAGAGTCGACATTGTTATGAATGTGTTGCCATTTTTTGTTACACGCGTCAATATTATAATCGCTATCCTCTGTATGTTCATGGGCTTTTATTTTTTTGCAGGATTTATTGCAAGGACAAGCGACAAGGCTAGTCTCTATTATGCTATTTCTTTGTTTCTTGTATCCTGTTACTTCCTTGACATGGGCTCAGAACGCATCATGTTTGGGGGTTTGTTACAGAACGCCGTAGCCAGGGCCTGCCTCGCGGCATCGATGGCCTTTACCCTGCTTTTCTTCATCAAATTCTTCGATGCCAAGGGTTTTAAATCTGCTACCATTTTCGCCATCATTGACATAGGATTCTTCAGCACGGCCTATGCTCTTTTTGCCGGCAATGATGCGGCCATAAATCTCATTTTCAACCTGAGCCTCCTGCCTGTTTTTGCTATCATCGTTCTAGTCATAATCATAGTCATCAAGGCTCTGCGTAGTGGCCAGAAAGATGCCCTGCCAATCCTGATTGGCCTCGGTATAGGCATAGGATTTGCCGTACACGACATTCTGTATCAAGTGTTAGGCATACAACCCTTCGCCTGGCTACAGGGCTTTACATTCTTTGCCCTCAATCTTTCAATATTCATAGCCATGTCGCTGCGTTCATCAAAGATGCGCGTGGAGCTTGACGGGTATTCCAAGGCTGTCTCTGAACAACGAGATAAGCTGTCTTCCTTGCTAAATGAGGCCAAGCGAGCCTCCGATGAGACTTCAACCATAGCAGGAACACTCGATGATGAGGTTGCTGCCCTGGCCGATGCCGCATTGCATTCCGCAGAAGGAACAAGAACCATAGGAGAGTCTGCCGAGGCTCAGAACCGTAGTCTGGATACGGCTAGTGCTGCCATAAACAGCCTTTTATCATCCATAGCCGCGGTTAAGATGGAATTGGAGGCGGAGGCCGCAAGCATAGAACGGATGAACAAGAACAACGCTAGTCTTTTGGCTGGCTTAAAGACGGTGGGTGACACCATAGACAGCACGGCCTTATTCGCCACAAGCCTGGACGAATTGACTAATTCCAGCCGTGACGCCATGTCCAGGCTATCGTCGTCTATGGAGCGCGTACGTGTCTCTTCCAGCGAGATACGCGTTGTAGTCGATGCCGTCAACGACTTCGCCGACCGCACCAATCTCCTGGCGATGAACGCCTCCATAGAGGCGGCACATGCCGGCTCTGCCGGGAGGGGATTCGCCGTCATTGCCAATGAGATAAAACAGCTGGCTCAGGCAAACGCCGAGCGTTCAAAGAGCATTGCTAGCATAATTTCAGGCATAGAGGAGTCTGTTGAAGATGTTGTCGATGTTAGTGCCGTTGTCAAGAAATCTTTGGCAGGCATATCCGAAGGGGCGGCAAAGACAAGGGCTCTCGTGTCCGAGGCGGCTAGAGAATCATCGCGACAAAGAGAATCCGGTATGGGTATACATGATGAGTCGCGGGCCTTGGCTAGCTCTGCCGTAAAGATGATGGATGAAGCCGCTAGACAGTCTCAATTGTCTGAGGCGGTATCAAGCGGCATGGTAGAACTTCGAGCGAGCCAGAAAAATGTTGTAGAATCTACATCGATACTGGTACAGCGTAATTCAGAATTAGCCTCTATGTCACAGGCCTTGTTGGGCCTGGCTAGCCGAGCACGTAAGGCCGCCTTGGACTTGGTAGAGGCGATGGGGGCATAGGCAACTTTAACATGGGAATCTCAGAGGCAGATGCCTCCCGGTTCAGGCGGGCTGTACTAGATTTCTACGCGCGAGAGGGCAGGACCTTTCCCTGGCGTGAAACACGCGACCCCTGGGCGATCCTTGTATCTGAAGCCATGCTGCAACAGACCCAGACGCAGAGGGTGGAGCCTATGTATAGAGCCTGGATGCAACAATACCCTGACGCCAGCTCTGTGGCTGGGACCAAACTGGCAGACATCTATGAATCATGGAAGGGTCTTGGATACAACTCACGGGCGCTACGCCTACGCGATACCGCCAGAATTTGCTCGGAGCTCTATGGTGGCGTCCCGCCTGCCGACGAGGGCCTGCTCCTCGGCTTGCCTGGCGTAGGAAGGTACACGGCTGGAGCCGTACGAGCATTCGCATACAACATTCCTGTCGTAATTCTTGAGACCAACATACGCGCAGCCCTGATCTTCCACTTCTTTAGGGGATCAGAAAGGGTAAGCGACCTTGATCTTGAGCCAATAGCCGAGTCTGTGCTGGATCGTGGTAATACCAGACGCTGGTATTACGCTCTCATGGATTATGGCGTCTGGCTAAAGAAACACGAACCCAATCCGTCGAGGAAGGCGGCAGTCTATGCCAGGCAAACAAAGTTTGAGGGTTCTTTGCGTCAACTCAGAGGAGGGCTTCTGAGAGCCTTGGCTGATAAGGGTCCTGTTAGTCTCGCCTCCATGGCGGCCGAGACTGGCAACGACTACCAACGCATCCTGTCTGCGGCAAAGGGTCTCGAGAAAGACGGGCTTGTATACCTGGACGATGATACTATCGGGTTTACAGACTGATCCGCTGACCGGGATCCCTGGAGAACAATTTTTTAAAAAAACGTATGAAAGCATCGCGTACACGGATTAAAATATTACCCAAGGGAACATCTTCAGCCGCGACAAGGTCTATGCGCCTCACGACGTTGGCTCCGGAAGTAAACACGACCCTGCCAAGCCTAAGGCCAGCGGCTACCGGTGCCTCAGTTTCCTGTTCTAGTTCCATGCGGGAGGCTATGGAGCCGGCCAGGGCTGCCGGTACCGTAAATACGGGATTCTCTGCATAGGACAGGCTAACAGTCTCTGTTGACCCACCCCAGGCACGTATCTGTGGAGGTACGGGAGCCTCAGGCTTTATAGTCATCCAGTTGGCGAATGCCCAGTCTAGAATAGCCTTGCCTGAACG
>JAVEXO010000015.1:0-59786 GCA_034003955.1 Spirochaetia bacterium
TACGATACGACGGAGGCTTCTCCCGTCCGAGCCGCTATCTCCTCGACGGCTCGCAGAATATCGATGACGGTCTGATCGTCAGACGCAATGAGTATCTTCACCGCATCCGCTGGTGGCATGCCGTTCAGGTACATGGCGTTTTGCTCGACGTTCGCTCTTCTATTCTCGTACCGTTCTGCCATTTGTTTGAACGAATTCTCTCGTTCATCGAGAGTCTTGGCCCTATCTTCTATTTCTTGAGCCATTGCCTCTATGGCTGACTGGCGCTCTATGGTCGTTTTTTCTTGCTCATCGAGCTCTTGCCTCCTGGCTTCAAGCGCTTCCAGCTGCTTGGCAAAGCGTTCGTCGTCAAGAAGGCTTGGAGAATCAGCTGGCAGGGCCTTGCCGCTTCTAGTCCTCAGTCCAACAAGCCTCAAAGCCGGAGCGAATACTGACTTTGCGTCTACCACTCCTAGATAATCGAACCAGAACAGCCCAGCGATGGCCAAGGCCACAATCAATATGAGCATTACTATGACTCTGCCAACTATGCGGCGCTTACCAAACGATGCCATGGTGCCCCTCGCTGTCTACGGCGTTACATGCTTCGAGTTCGAGGCGCCGGTGAGCTCCTGATGCCAAATCATCCATGCTCTTCGTCTCCTCACGGGAGACTCGCCTATAGTAGTCGGCGGCTTCCCGTTCTCTAAGTGTTTCTATGAGCTCTTTAGCCTTGCTGGCTTCCACATACAAAAGCCTTGCCTTCTCTCTCTCGGCTTCTGCCATGGTCAGGGCCTTAAGCAATCGTTCTCGCTCCTGGCCAAGCCGTACGGAGTACAGTTCTCCGGCACGATGGTCGGCGGCGTTGCCGCCTGGGCGAAAACGCTCCCTGGCAGCCTCCAAACTAGCCTTGGCATTGGCCTGCAGGCTCAAACCAAGACGGGTGCAGACAGCAGATTTTTCACCGAGTCTGGCCTTGGCCTGATTCTCAGAGTATTCTCTAAGAGAAAGCACACTCTGTAGTTTAAACGCGAATCGCTTCAAGACCGAGCCTCCACTGCCTGGTCGGCCGATACCGCGGCGTCAGAGGCCACATCGGTCGTGGCATACCCATCGGCTTCGGTCGCCACCCTGGATTCGCGTAGAGGGCGATGATCGGGTTCTGCAAAGGCACTCAGTTCAGCCTGTGGTATAGAGAGACCGGCAATATCGCCGAGGCGCTTGATGGTATCAACAATAGGCGCCTTTTCATCGACGGCCTGTATGAGGAATGCCTCTATGGCCTGTCTCTTGCCAATAGCCTCATCTATCCCAGGGTTTGATCCCGGCACATACGCACCTATGTTTATCATGTCTTCGGATTCTTCATAGGTCGCAATCAGTCTGCGTACGGCACCCATGGCCTTCTGGGTAATGGGTCCTGTCACCGCCTGAGAAAGCCGCGATATAGACTTGAGGATGTCTGCCGCCGGATAGTGATAACGCTCTGCCAGCTTGCGGCTCAAGACTATGTGCCCATCGAGGATGCCTCTGACGGTATCGGCTATAGGCTCGTCCATGTCGTCACCGTCAACCAGGATGGTGTATACACCGGTTATTGAACCCTTCTGTGATGTACCGGAACGTTCCAGGAGCTTTGGCAATGAATCAAACACGCTCGGAGTATAGCCCCTCGTAGTCGGCGGTTCGCCTATGGCAAGGCCTATCTCTCTCTGGGCACGTGCGAAACGTGTTACAGAATCAAACAAGAGTAAGACATCGAGTCCTTTGTCACGGAAGTACTCTGCTACGGCGGTGGCTACGTAGGCGCCTCTATGCCTCGCCAGCGGCGGCGTATCGGAAGTCGATACTATTATAACAGAGCGTGCCAAGCCTTCCTCGCCCAGGTCATTCTCTATAAACTCCCTGACTTCTCTACCACGCTCACCTATCAGTGCTATTACATTGACGTCGGCGTTTGTATTGCGGGCCATCATGCCAAGGAGGGTCGATTTGCCTACACCAGAACCTGCGAATATCCCGATGCGCTGGCCCCGACCGAGGGGCAGGAGCCCATCTATAGACCGTATGCCTGAACTGATGCGCGTCTTTATTCGTTTTCGCGTCATGGCATCAGGAGGGCTCGCTATGGCCGGATAATGGTCTGGAGATGAAATGTCCCCCTTGCCGTCGCTCGGTCGTCCCATTGAATCAAGAACACGGCCGAGGAGCTTGTCAGAGACGGGGACCCTGAGCATCTCTCCTGATGCTATGACAGTACAGCCAACCTCTATGCCATCGAGGCCTGAGTAGGCCATGAGCTGGACGGTGTCTCCGCGCAATCCGGCTACTTCAGCCCATGCGACCTTCCCCAAACGAGGCAACAGTATCTGGCATAGCTCGCCCACCACGGCCTGTGGTCCGTGACTCTCCACGAGCAGGCCTTGAACCTTGATGACTTTACCCGTGTACTTGATGGGGTCTGAGTGTTCCACCACGTCAAGGTATTTCCCGATAAGATCCACGGCCCTACTGCGTCTTTCCCCTCGCCTTTATGGGCGAGATGTCTAGAATCTTCTCTTCAAGCTCATGGAGCTGGCTCTGAATACGAGCGTCTATCTCCCCAAAATCTGTCTCTATGATGCACCCACCCCTGTCTACGGAGGAATCCTCAACTATGGACAGTTTCTTGGCGTTCTCGGCGGCATCTATGAAGTCCTTGGCGTGTTCTGTGGTCAACTGGAGATCCGCAATGTTGACGCGGATTATGACATCGCTCCTCGTCTTTAGCTTACGGAGAGCCTGGGAGATGTTAGACAACACGACATTTTTCTGATTCTCTGAAATCGTCTTTACAACCTTGCGGGATATCAAGAGCACGAGTTCTACAACCTGTGCCTCTGTCTGTTCAAGGATCTCCGCTCGCTTGTCCATGGCCCTATCCAGCATCACGTGGAGTCTGTCAACGAGGCGTTCCACCTCCAGGCGGCCTTCCTTGAAGCCTTCCTCACGCCCCTGGTCGAAGCCTTCCTTGTGAGCCTCCTTGGTGACCTCGTCGACCCGAGCCTTTGCCTGAACCTCGAATGCCTGAATCTTGGCTTCTGCCTCGCTCAGGGCCTTCTCCGCGGCAGATTCGGCTTCACGGCGTATCTTGAGCGCCTGGTCGTTCTTTCGCTTTACTTCCTCGAAGGCTGCGGCCTCGGCCTTGGCGACTATATCCTGGGCCTCGGCACGGGCCGCTGCTATCATGGCCTCTTTTTCACGGTCCCAATTCTGTCTGAACAGCTCCGCTTCACGCCGCAGATCATCTGCGGTTGGGCCCTCGTATTCGAGGACAGGAGCCTCATCCTCAAGCTCTTCGATGACGGCATCACCGCCTCCAGGAGCATGGAGCACGAAGGCGCTCGTGAGTCGTACTGTTTCCTGGGGCCTAAAAACGGTCTTGGCCATATAGCACCTTTACTGTATGAGCTGGTCGTCCTCGCCACGGGCAATTATTATTTCTCCCGTGTCCTCGAGGTGGCGGATAATGGCGACTATCTTCTGCTGAGCCTCTTCCACGTCCTTTATGCGCAAGGGCCCCATGTATTCCATATCTTCCTTCAGAGCCTGTGCGGCACGCTTTGACACGTTCTGGAATACCTTCTCCTGAACCTCCGTGTCGACGCCCTTGAGGGCCCTCGTGAGATCCTGTGTATCGACCTCGCGAATGACCTTCTGGATGGAACGGTTGTCCAGCATGACGATGTCTTCGAAAACGAACATCTTCTTCTTGATTTCTTCTGCCAGTTCAGGATTTTCCTCTTCCAGAGCCTCGAGGATTCCTTTCTCTGTGGTTCTATCTGCAAGGTTGAGTATCTCTACTATGGCGTCCACACCACCCGCGGCGGTGTAGTCCTCGCTTGAGAGGGTTGATAGCTTCTTTTCAAGCACCCGCTCTACCTCTCGGAGTACCTCAGGGGAGGTACGATCCATGGTTGCTATTCGCTTGGCAACATCCGACTGGTGCTCCTTGGGGAGCTTAGTAAGGATGTAACTAGCCTTGTTTGGCTCAAGGTATGCCAGAATCAATGCTATGGTCTGAGGATGCTCGGTCTGTATGAAGTTTAGGAGGTTGGCCGGATCGGTGCGGCGTATGAAGTCAAAGGGCCTGACCTGGAGGGAGCTGGTCAGACGATTGATGACGTCAATAGCCTTTTGGGACCCGAGGGCCTTCTCGAGCAGTTCTCTGGCGTAGTCTATACCACCAGAACTGATGAACTCACTTGCCATCATCAGTTCCTGGAACTCCATGAGGATGGCATCCTTGAGCTCGGGCTCGACATTCTCAAGCCTCGCTATCTCGAATGTCAGCGTCTCTATCTCGTCTTCTCTGAGGTGTTTGAATATCTCGGCAGATATTTCACTACCCAGGGTTATGAGGAAGATAGCAGCCTTCTGTCGGCCACTCAGGTCCTTGGCGCTCTTAGGCTTCTTGCCTGTCGAGCCAGAAGGACCCGCTCCTGATGATTTGCCCTTGACTGGGGCGACTTGAGGCATCTATCACTCCTCCCTGAGCCAGGTTCGTATGAGCTGCGCCACATCCTCGGGATGCTCCTTGGCCATGTTTATGGCATGTTCCTGGAGATCCAGCCGTTTGCGCTCCTCGACGGACATGGACACCTCTATGTTCTGCTCTTCTGCCTGTCGTATGGCGTTCTCTCTGAGCATCTGCTGCTCCAGAGCCCGCTTCTCCTCCGAAATCCTACGCCTTCGCTCCAGCTCACGCGAGGCGAGCCTGAATACTATGAACGCGACGAGCAGGAAGGCCACGCCAACCAGTGAATACAGAATTATCCTGTTCGTCTGCTGTCGTTGCAGGAAGGCCTCGTCCTCGCTCTTGAACTGGGCGCTTCTGTCGAACTGGATATTGCGAACGGTAACCGAGTCGCCACGCATCCTGTCGTAGCCTACGGCGTCGCGGACCAAAGCGGCCGCGGCGTCAAGCTCTGCCTGCTCTACGGGTATATACTCCCGTTCTATGCCACCCTCGGTCTTAACGAGGGGCTCGCCTTTGTCAGTATACTTCCATTTCCAGACTCCGTCGATGTTTACCGATACCGACACCCTATCTATGGTCGGTGAGCGCTCTTCGATGCTCTGGCGCTTGTTGAGGGCCTCATTCTCGATCGTGTGAGTCTGACTGGCCTTGCCC
This sequence comes from Spirochaetia bacterium, assembly GCA_034003955.1. Taxonomy (GTDB): domain Bacteria; phylum Spirochaetota; class Spirochaetia; order Treponematales; family UBA12059; genus SZUA-370. The sequence continues at coordinate 5,153 of JAVEXO010000015.1, forward strand.
ACCATATTCTGTAGATCCTTGTAGGCTGGAGCCGTTTGTCCTTCCATTCCGGCCGGGCCTTCTGGATTGAAGCCGGTACCCTGGTACTCGTATGTCGTCCTCTCGGTTGACAGGCGTACAGACGGCTGGATGACAGAGTCGTCGTAGGGCGTCACAGGATTGTCAGGCTTGAGCGTAAACGGGAAATTCTCCTCTGTTGACACGCTCTTCTTGCTCATGTCCATGTCTATCTTGATGTTGAGGTCACGCACACGGTCAGGCGTATATATCTGCTGGAGGGCCTTGAGCACGGCTGCTCTATAATATGCTTCCTGCCTCTGTACCAGCTGCTGCTCACGCTTAGTCCTCTCGATGCGGTCAAAGTCCTCGAGCCCGGCAAAATCGTTAAGCACGAGGCCATTCTGATCAGTTATCACTATATTCTCGTCGGCCAAACCTGATACGGCAAAGCGTATTATCTTCTGGATGCCTTCAAGCTTCTTGCGATTGCTCGTTATGTCTGAGCCTGGCTTGGGCTAGAGGTTGATACTGGCTGTAACAGGCTTCTGATCCTCTAAAAACAGCTTGTCGGCAGGAATCTCTATGACGACATTGGCCTTGTCAACCTCCGAGATAGACTCGATATGCTTTGTAACCTCCTGAATTATTGCCTTGCGGAGGTTAACGTTGCGTTCGAAGTCTGTAACGGTGAATCTATCTATGGAGAATACGGCCCAGGGGTCTGTGCCCTTGGGTATGAGATCCTCACGGAGCAGGATGGCATTGGCTTGTGACCGAGTTGCATCATCTTTGACATAGAGGATGTTTCCCTCTCCTATCGAGAATGCTATATTCTCCTCGTCAAGCCTGCTCGTTATGAGCCTGAGTTCCTCATCGCTCTGTATAGGCGTGTTGATGAGACGAACCTGCGTGGGTGCGCCAGAAACAGACACGAGCATCACGATGCCGGCGACGACCGCCACCAATACACCGATGAGGATAAGCTTCTGGACGATACTCCAGGAGCCCCATAGCGCCTTGAGGCGCTCTATTGTCTTCTTGAGCCATTCGTTCATGTTCCCCCTCCCAGAAGAACGAACGACGCTACACCGTCAGGGCCGTAACGTCATCGCGTATTCAGAATATCCTTCCATGCCCTGACCACGCGGTCGAGCACCGTTCGGGTGATGTTCAAGGACATATTGGCCTTGGCCATCGCTATGGTAACATCATGTGCGTCAATGGAATCGGGGTCGGTCAGCATGGCCTCCAAGGCGTTGGAGCTGTCTGCCTGCAAGGCGTTGACTCCATCCATAGCCTTGAGCATCGCATCCTCGAAGCTGGCCGCCTGTTCCGAACCTAAGGGGGGCATGCCCCCACCGGTAGCGAAGTGCCTCGGATCCATTCGAGACAGCCTGAGTCGGTCACCACCCACGGGTGTAGCACCGGTCATCGACCCGCCCGGTACCGACTGTACGCCTATGGCGCTGGAAACACCAGAAATTCCCAAGAGGCTCGACATCGCTTACCGTCCTATCTCCAAGGCCTTCATGAACATGGCCTTTGAACCGTTGGCTATAGCCGCATTGGCCTCATAGGCCCTCGACGCCGATATGAGGTCTACCATCTCGGTAACCGTATTGACGTTTGGATACTCTACATAACCAGCCCTGGGGCCGTTCTTTATGGCGTCTGGATGGGTAGGATCGTATACTAGCCTTGTCTCGGCAGCATAATCCTTCTGTATCTCCGATACCCGAACGCCCTTGCCGACGCCGCTATCCCACTGTTCGGGGAGGAAAGGCAAGCGGAAGTACGGGGTATCGGTCTTTGGGCGAAGCACGACACGGCTACGCCTGAATACGCCACCCTCAGGAGTCCTCGTCGTCGATTGATTGGCTATATTGTCGGCTATGACGTCCTGGCGTAGCCTCTCTGCCGTCATTCCGCTAGCCGCTATATTAATACTAGTAAACATTCCCATACTTACCTCACTCCCGTAGTAGTACAAAGAGGATAAGAGGAAAAGCGGCTTGAAAGAGAAGCTACTTCATGTCCCATTATTGGATTCATCTCTTTCTCCTCTCTTCTTCTCTTATTCTCTTCGTTCAGATTCGTGTACATGGCTCATTTCAATACCTGGTTGACCTGGTTAAACTCGAAGGCGGCCGCCTGCGTCATCAGGGTGTATCTCAGCTGATTCTGCATGGCATCCATGAATTCTTGTTCCGCATCTACGTTGTTACCGTTATTCTTCGTTGTAGACAGATAGTCGAGCACTCGTCGCGGGCTTACGTCACGCCAATTAGTCTGCTTGAATGACGAGATATGCCCGGGGTCACTGGTAGCCAGCTGCATACGGGGCTCCCTCTTCTCGGAGTCCAGGGCTCGCTTTAAAGAAGACTCGAAATTTATCTCCGAGCGCTTGAAATTGGGAACCTCGGCATTGGCAATATTGTCAGCGGTAACGCCGTAGCGCATCGACGAGACATCCATGCTACGCTGTAGTAGCTCAATTGTCTTTCCGAATGTCGTTCCTTCAAGCATCTGTTCACCTCCAGATAACGCATTTTTTCTTGCGCCCTTCACATTCATGTATCGGCCCAATACCCTGAGCCTGTAATCCAATTTTTCTACTAACAACAACCAGCCACATCACCGAGCGCTGTATTACAGGATAAACTTGGCCAGATCCTCGCTCTCAAAGACTCCTTTGAATCTGTCATCGACAAACTCCGGGCTAATGTCTACCTTCTGCCCCTTCATGTCAGGAGCGTCGAATGATACATCCTCAAGCAGGCGTTCCATGATGGTATGAAGCCGTCTTGCACCTATATTCTCAGTACGGGCATTGGCCTTCTCGGCTATGCCAGCCAGCCTTCTAACGGCTTCCTCGCTGAATTGCAGCTCTACACCTTCCGTACCCAGGAGCTGGGTGTACTGAGTGACCAGGGCGTTTTCAGGCTCTGTTAATATTCTAACAAAATCAGATGCCGAGAGGGCATCCAGTTCGACTCGTATGGGGAATCGTCCCTGTAGCTCGGGTATGAGATCTGATGGCTTGGAGACGTTGAATGCGCCGGCGGCTATGAAGAGCACGTGCGTGGTGTCCACAACACCATACTTCGTTGTCACCTTTGAGCCCTCGACTATGGGCAGAATGTCTCGCTGCACGCCTTCTCGGGAGACATCCATGCCTCCACCCGTACGACCTTCACGGGTGGCTATCTTGTCAATTTCGTCTATGAACACTATGCCAGACTGCTCCACACGCTCTCTGGCCTCGGCAGTGGCGCGATCCTTGTCTACCAGGCGCTCGGACTCCTCTTCAATGAGGATACGCCTGGCTTCCTTGATGCTGACGTTCTTCTTCTTCTTCTTGCCCCCGAATATATTGGCAAGACCAGAGAAGGCTGATTCAAGATCCTCCATCTGCTGACCGGCGAACAAGTCAATGCTTGGAGTAGCCTGGCTCGTCACCTGAACCTCTACTTCCTTATCCTCGATGATGCCGTCCCTGAGCATGGCCCTGAATTTTTCACGGGTATCATTGCCTTTTACCTTGTCTGATGAAAAGGCCGAGCTCTCCTCAGCGTCCGGATTCGCAGTGCGTGAGGCGATTCCACCCTGGGCGACTCCTCCCTGGGTGACGAACCAGTTGGCTGTGCCTTGGGTATCCCTGGAAGGATTCGATGCAACAGTGTCAGCCTTGGGTTTAAGGCCAGGCAGGAGGAGGTCAAGCAGACGCTCCTCGGTCCGCTTCTCAGCCTCTTCCTTTACCCGCTCGCTCATCTCTTCCATCACCATGCGGTAACCGGCCGCCATCAGGTCGCGCACCATTGACTCGACATCACGGCCCACATAGCCTACTTCTGTATACTTGGTAGCCTCTACCTTGACGAAAGGTGCTCCACAGAGCTTGGCTAGCCTGCGTGCTATTTCAGTCTTTCCTACTCCTGTTGGTCCTATCATCAGGATATTCTTGGGTGCTATCTCTTCACGAGCAGGCTCGGGTAACTGCTTGCGGCGCAACCTATTACGTAAGGCTATGGCGACGGCACGCTTGGCCTTGTTCTGACCTATTATGAACCGGTCCAGTTCCTCAACCACCCGTTTGGGGGTAAAGTCCTCAAAGCTCTCGATCACGATAGTTCCTCCACAAGGATGTGGTCATTGGTATAGATGCATATATCGCCGGCTATCCTGAGGCTTCGTTTGGCTATCTCCTGGGCAGATAAATCGCTGCAATCGATATAAGCCATGGCGGCGGCATAGGCGTAGTTGCCTCCAGAACCTATGGCTATGGCGTCCTCTGCCGGCTCAATGACATCGCCGGTGCCGGATAGAAGGAGTGTCTTCTCGTTGTCTGCCACCAGAAGCAAGGCCTCAAGCTTGCGAAGCATCTTATCGGTACGCCATTCCTTGGCAAGTTCTACGGCTGCCCTTGTCAGGTCTCCCTGATACTCCTTTAGCTTTACCTCGAAGTGTTCTAGCAGGGTAAAGGCATCGGCCGTTGCACCGGCGAATCCTGTAAGAACTTTCCCGTTATGGATGGTTCTAACCTTGCGGGCATTGCTCTTCATGACCGTCTCACCCATGGTAACCTGACCATCGCCGGCCATCGCTACCTTACCGTTTCTTCTAACGGCTATTATTGTAGTGCTGCGAATCTTTGTCATCGTTTCTTCCCTTCATGGGCGTCACGCGCGTTCGTCGTCTTGACACCCTTCACTACGCATGCATGAGGATGCGCATCGTCGTAGACGGCGCGAAGCCTCGCCATGTCTACATGCGTATATATCTGTGTAGTCGATATGTTTTCGTGTCCTAGCAGGGCCTGGACCACCCGTATATCTGCTCCGCGCCCCACGAGATGGGTGGCGTAGCTGTGCCTGAATGCATGTGGAGACAAGCGCTTCCTCTGTCCGGAGGCCATGGCTCGCCTGTCTACTATATAGGCTATACCACGGCTTGACAGAGGGCCCGACTTGGCATTGAGGAACAGGTGGGTTTCATCAAGCTCGCCGCTCAGTCTGGATGACCTGTATGGCAACCAAACCTTTATGGCCTCTACGGCCTTGGCGGATAGAAAAACGGTGCGTTCCTTAGAGCCCTTACCCTTGACCCTCGCTCTTCCTCTAGCCAGGTCAATATCAGGAAGCCTAAGCCCCGAGATCTCCGAGACACGGCACCCACTAGAATACAGCGTTTCGAATATGGCCTTGTCACGGCTACCAGAGAAGCCATCATCGGAACCGTACTCTATGAATTCCTGCATCTCTGCTTCAAACAGGAATTCAGGCAGGCTCCTGGCCATGGGCAATGATTCCACATCCTTGGCGGGGTTTGTCTGTAATGAGCCAAAGCGCAACAGATAGCGATAAAAACCCTTTACGGCCGACAAGGCCCGATTGATGGAGCTGACGGCATAGCCAGAGCGTACAAGGCCGGCCACAAATTCTCTGACATCCGAGGGCTTCGCATCCTCTGGTTCGCAGCCACCCGTAAGGCAGGAGGCAACATAGAGACGTAGATCGTCGCGGTAGGCCTCAACAGTCCTTGAAGACAGTGAGCGAATCGCGCCTAAGTATGCCAGATAGGCTTCAGTCGACGTTGACATGTTCTTCATCCTGGCTGTGCAGGTAGTCGCAGGCCGGGTTTATGCAGGCCTTATACGCTCCACGTTTCTTGTCGAAGCGTTCCACAAGGAACCAGCCACACTTGGGGCAGTAACTGTTCGTTGGCTTGTAATAGGTTATGAAGTCACATTCAGGATAGTTGGAGCAGCCATAGAATTCCCGTCCACGCCCCTTGGCCTTTCGTCTGGCGACTATCTCTCCCGAGCAGTCTGGGCGCGGACATCGTGCGAGAGGAATGGACTTGGTACTCTTGCAGTCGGGGAAGCCAGTGCAGGCCAGGAAGTAACCAAAGCGGCCTAGCTTCTTTACCATTGGCTTGCCACATTTCTCACAGACAACATCGCTTGGTTCATCGAGGCTGCCCTTGAATGATTCCAGCGTAACCATGATGTCATCCATACGCTTCTTGAATGGACCATAGAACCCGTCTATGGCTGCCACCCAGTCACGCTTTGAATCCTCCACGTCGTCGAGCATTGATTCCATGTCGGCTGTGAATCCTGCATCGACGACATCAGAAAAAGAGCCAACAAGTATTTCGTTTATCTTGCGCCCCAGGGTGGTAGGAACAAGCTGCTTGTTCTCCCGGGTGATATAGTAACGCTCCAGCAATACCGATATGATGGGGGCGTAGGTGGACGGCCTGCCTATGCCTTTTTCTTCGAGTATCTTTATAATTGACGCATCGGTGAAGCGGGCCGGTCCCTGGGTAAAGTGCTGTTCTGGCCTGTAGCCCTCAAGCCTCAGTTCCTCCCCGAGGCGCATCTCAGGAAGGTTGGATTCCTTGTCTTCCTTGGTCGCCAGCAACTTTATAACCTTGTAGAAACCCTTCTCCACCAGCCGAGAGGCACTTATCCTGAACACGGCCTTGCCTGCATTGACATCGAGCGATGTAGAACGTTGCTTGGCAGGGATCATCTGACTGGCTACGAAGCACTCCCATATGATGCCATAGAGTTTCTGCTGGTCCTTGTTGAGGAATTCCTTTATCGATTCAGGCGTGTAGGTGATAGTAGTTGGCCTGATGGCCTCATGCGCATCCTGGGCCTTCTTGTCTGTGGTATAGAGCACGGGTTCCGCCGGCAACTCGGCGGGAAAGTGTTCGCCTAGCCAGGTTCTGAGATCCTTGAGGGCCACATCGGAGACACGAACGGAGTCTGTACGCATGTAGGTGATCAGCCCTATACGGGTTGTCCCTATGTTGATGCCCTCGTAGAGCTGCTGGGCTATCTGCATTGTCTTCTTGCTTGTAAAACCCAGCCTATTGGCCGCCGTCTGCTGAAGCTTCGAGGTGGTGAACGGAGGTTTTGGCCTCACGATTCGTTCACTCTCCTTGGCGTCGCCGACTATGCATGGAGAGCCAGCTATTGCGTCCATCACCTCTTGTACCTGGGCTTCACTCTTAAGCTCGGCCTTCTGGCCTAGATAGGATACAAGCTCTCCTGAGAAGGAGTACCTACCCTTCTTGAAGTCGGCCTCCAGGCTCCAGTACTCCTCGGGAATGAATGATTCAACATCAAGCTCGCGCTCGCAGATGATGCGCAGGGCCACTGATTGCACACGGCCTGCCGACAGCCCGTTCTTTACCTTCTTCCACAGGAGAGGAGACAGGTTATAGCCTACCAGGCGATCCAGTACACGCCGCGCCTTCTGAGCATTGACCTTGTCCTCATCAAGCAGCCTTGGCTTCTTGACGGCGTCTCTGATGGCCTGTGGCGTTATCTCATTGAAGACAATGCGCCTTATATCGAGCCCTTCATTGGCTTGAGACAAGGCTGCGCGAATATGATAGGAGATGGCTTCTCCCTCTCGGTCATTATCAGATGCCAGCAACACGGCCTTGGATTTCTTGGCGGCTTTCTTGAGTTCCTTTAATAACTTAGCCTTGCCGCGGATGGTCAGGTATTCTGGAACAAACCCGTTATCAACATCGACACCGAGCCTTGACTTGGGCAGATCTATCAGGTGACCCATGGAGGCAAGAACGACATATGAACCGCCCAGGTACTTTTCTATTGTCTTAGCCTTGGCCGGTGATTCTACTATCACCAACGTAGGCTGCTCTGTTTTCTTAGCTGACTTCTTCTTGGTCACGCTTACGGGTTTTTCGTTCGCCATTGTCAATTTCTCCTACATGCTTGTTCGGCGTTCGAACCGGAACTTCGTGTCCTTGCCCTCAGCCTTGTCTGGCGTAGCGATCTGCAACGCCTGCCGTACCGAGCCCGAGGCTCGAGGCGGTAGTGGCAGCCACGCCAATCTTCTATAATATCGCTGAACGATGAAAGCGTCATGGCTCCATCGGCAGCCAGTGAATCAGAACCTGCCGACCGTGGACCACCCATGCATGACGAAACCACATAGACGTCGCGGCCTTCTTCGAGTGCAAAGGCGGCGCTTATGAGGGCGCCCGATCCTCCTGGAGCCTCGACAACGACAGTAGAACGGCAGAGACCGGCCAGTATCCTGTTACGCTCCGGAAATGTCCACCTCGATGGCGGCATTCCCGGGGGATACTCCGAAAGAATTCCCCCTCCGGTCTCGACCATCCTGGCTGCCAGATCCTTGTTGGAAAGAGGATAGATTGCATCAATGCCCCGTCCCAGCACGGCAAAGGTGAGCCCACCAGCGGCCAGGGCACCACGATGAGCCGCAGAGTCTATGCCACGAGCCAAACCCGATACAACGGCAATACCTGAGGCAGCCGCCTCCATTGCCAAGGCCAGGGCGGCATCGAGGCCCCTACCAGTGGGATAGCGCGTGCCAACTATTGCCAGCGCAGGTCTCGTCCTGTCGGGCAGATGGCCTCGCAGGTACAGCATGAAGGGCGGTCTTGCTGTCTCGCGCAGGATCGCGGGATAGCCGGAATCGTAGTAGCACAAGGACGAACCACCGACTCTCTCCAGAAACAGCGCATCCCGCTCACCCGAGGCCGACCATGATGATGGATCCCAGTGAGCATCTGCCAAACGCCGGCAGACTATTCTCTCCACGTCACCCAGGCTGAGCAATGCCAGAGGCGTTCCTGCAAGAGAGCCTAGCAGGCGTATACGCTCGCGGGCGGACAGGAATGGCATTCTGGCAATACTCATGGCAGCGGGCGACGCTATACTATTTCCCATAGAGTTCGTCCAGTATTCGTTTCTTGTTGTCGGCGGCTTGTTGTTTTTTCTCGTCGATCCTTGTTGTAGCAATTATCCTATCGTAGGCGTTGGCAGAATCCTGCAGGCGACCGAGGCCGTACAGAATTCTTGCATACACGAACAGACCATCGACATTCTTTGAGTCTGTTGCCAGGAAGGATTCTATGGGCTTGAGTGCGGCCTCGTTGTCATCAAGCTCGAAGCTATACAATACAGCGAGACCATACTGCGAGCGGGCGTTCAAGGGGTCGAATTCTATGGATCGCTTATAGGCATTTTCTGATATGGCCAGCCAGTCGGCTCTCGATGGGTCTGCTCCAAGCGTCACCGAGGCTACCTTGGACAACATGGCAGAAGACAAGCCAACCACGTAGTAGGAGCCCGATGCATTGGGATAATGTCTAAGGCTCTTCAAGGCCGCATCATACGCGTCTCCATACAAGCCTTTCTCCAGATACTTGACCGACAGAAGGCGCCAATACATGCCAACCTTTTCCATGGCTATGGCCGCCTTCTCTGCCTGATCACCATATTTGGCTATACCAGCCTTAAGCTCCTCTACCGACGAAGGCGGAGCATTTTTGCTTGAGCGTGCCTCGATGTCGAACATATTTTCAAGGAGGTTCTTGTCAGAACCATTAGAACATGAGCCTAATACGGCCAACACAGTCAAGACCGTTACAGCAATGATAAAACGCCTCATAATTCTACCCTCCCATCGTTTGAAACGCCTCTTTGAACCCTAGCGCTTGAATCGATATCGTTGGACCTGGAACGCGGGAAGAAGGCCTCGTGAGCCTGGGCAAGCTCTTCGGCGTCTACATGGGTGTATATCTGCGTCGTCGATATGTCTGCATGGCCAAGGAGTTCCTGTACAGTCCTGAGGTCTGCTCCACCCGCAAGGAGATGCGTGGCAAACGAGTGCCGCAGAGAATGCACCTTGCCTTCCACGCCGCTGGCCAGCCTCAGCTCCGAGAATCGCTTCCAGACGCCTTTGCGGGATATGCCCTTGCCTGAATGATTGAGGAAAACCTTATCGCTACGCTTACCCTTTTCAAGGGTGGGACGTGCCTCGCTAAGATAGCGCTCCAGCCAGGCATGGGCCTCGTCGCCGAAGGGCAGGATACGCTCCTTGCGCCTCTTGCCCACCACCCTTATGAAACGCTCCTTTAAGTACAGAGAATCGAATCCAAGAGAGGAGGCCTCCGATATGCGAAGCCCACAGGAGTAAATAAGCTCAAAGAGGGCCCTGTCGCGCAGACCACCGGGAGTGGACAGGTCTATGGCTCCGAGCATCAGGTTTACATCCTCCGCTTTTATGACATCGGGAAGGGAGCGCTCCTGTCTGGGGCTCTCGAGAAGCTCTGTTGGATCGTCGTCCCGCAAACCATCTATGCGCAAGAACTTAAAATAGCTCCGTATACTAGACATGATACGAGCCATGGTTCTTGCCGATAGGCCGCTGGCTCGCCTATAGGCCAGAAACTCGAGGATGTCGGCTATGAGAGCGGTCTCAATGCGCTGCCCATGATCCTGTAGCCAGGATGTAAGGCTCCTGGCTTCACGCACATAGGCTTCCAACGTCAAAGGAGAGCGTCGCCTCGTGGCAAGCAGCCACGCGCCGTATCGTTCTATCGGGTCCCTGGATCCCACGGAGCTATATCCCGTTCCGTTCCGTCGCGGGTCTTCTCTCGCGCAGAACCGTTGGTATATCGAGTTCGTCGGCATCATTGCGGCCTGAAAGATATCCCTTGGCCTTGGGATCGGCTATGCTTCTCCACTCGTCTGCAGACAGGAAATCATCTATCTCACGTATGCTTTCCTTCCGGGAGACGACGCTCATGGCCTTTGGCCGAATAGACCTGTCGAAGCCGGTTGCAATGACGGTGACACTGACTGAATCCAACATGTCGACATCATTGACTATGCCAGAAATAACCAGGGCATCTGGATCGGCGTTGCGCGTTATGATGCCGACTATTTCCTCGTATTCATTCAAGGTAAAGTTTTCACCACCGGTGACGTTTATCAGTATGTTCCTGGCCCCATCAATACGAGCATCTTCCAGGAGCGGGTTGGACACGGCCTTCTCGGCAGCCTCAACCGCACGATTGTCACCATGGGCATATCCTATGCCCATGATGGCGTCACCCTGGCCGCTCATCACCGTGCTCACATCCGCAAAGTCTATGTTGATGTCGCCGGCTATTGTTATAAGATCTGATATTCCCTGCACACCCTGGCGCAGGACGTCATCGGCTAGCTTGAAGGCCTCCCGTATTGGTGTGCGCTTCTCTACGACCTTGAGCAGATGCTGGTTTGGTATGACGATGAGCGTGTCGACGGCCAGCCTGAGCTTCTCGATGCCTTCCTCTGCCAGGCGCATCTTGACCTTGCCTTCGAAGTCGAATGGCTTGGTAACGACGGCTACGGTCAGGGCGCCTAGCTCCTTGGCTACTTCTGCTATTATAGGAGCGGATCCGGTGCCCGTACCACCGCCCATGCCGGCGGTGATGAATACCATGTCGGCGCCTTCCAGGGCCTCGGCGATGGCAGCCCTATCCTCCATCGCGGCCTTTTCACCAATCTCCGGCTTGCCACCGGCACCGAGGCCGTGCGTCACCTTGGCTCCAAGGCCTAGCTTGGTGCGTGCATCGGAGCGCCTGAGCGCCTGCAGGTCGGTATTGGCGACGATGAAGTCGACGTTGCGTAGTCCCGCCTCTATCATCCTGTTGACCGCGTTTGAGCCACCGCCACCCGCCCCAATTACCTTTATGATAGTCGTGTTACAGGTGTATTCATCAGGCTCTCTACCCAGCGTTGCTATCGATTCCGGCTCTGACTCGGCTCGACGGAATGCTCCAATCTCGTCTACCACCCTTAGCGTCATATTCCCCTCCCCGTTAAACCTTGTATGAAATAGTATAAAAGCCATGGGATCGGTACGTGTCAGCGAACGGTTCCCCAGCCTGTCGAATGCTCCTTTAGAAAAACTCCTTGAGCCATGCCCTCATCTTGCGCCAGGCTGTATCCGTGCCTGGCTTTGTCTTTGCCATCTTGCTCTTGTCACTCGAGAAAGATGCTCCTTGAATACGTGCCTTTGGTTCAGGATCTGGAGGGCCGCCGAGCCTGTCGGCTCCGAGCAGCACCAAGCCTACAGCCGTCGAATAGGCCGGATTCCTGTACGCGTCTACCAGTCCGCCTAGTGAGGAGGGAATGCCGGTTCTGACCGGCACACCAAAGACCTCATAGGCCAGGTCGGCGGCTCCAGGCATCAGAGCACCGCCGCCGGTCAGCACGACACCACCCTTGATGTGGTGCCAGAATCCAGGCTGTTCTACCTTGTCTCGCACAAGCCTGAATATCTCCTCCATCCTTGGCTGTATGATGCTAGCCACCCTTGCCTTGGCTATCTCCTGTGGTGGCCGGCCACCCACGCCCGGTACCACGATGCTCTCATCTGACTCAACATGGGGCAGATAACATGAACCCGACTCACGCTTTATGCGTTCGGCGCTGTCCATTGGAACGTTGAGTATAATAGACAGGTCGTTTGTAACCTGAGCGCCACCCGCTCCAACAGACGCGCTAAAATAGGGTGCGCCTTCCGAGAACATGAGCACGTCGGTGGTGCCACCACCCAAGTCTACAAGCAGACAACCGAGCTCCTTCTCGTCAGCACTGAGCACGGCTCTGGAAGCAGCAAGACTCTGGAGGATGAGGCCTTCGGCCTTGAATCCGGCACGATTGACACACCTGACTAGATTCTGGGCAGTTGTCACCGATCCCGTTATGATGTGCACCTCGGCTTCAAGCCTGACACCTATCATATCAAGAGGATCACGTATGCCCTTCTGATCATCCACTATGAATGTCTGGGGAATGACGTGCAGGACCTCTCTGTCCATGGGTATGACTATTGCGCGTGCAGCCTCTATGACGCGATCGACATCGGCCTGGCAAATCTCGCGGCCCTTTCCTGTAACGGCCACGACTCCACGGGAGTTGATGCCTTCTACATTGGCTCCGGCAACTCCTACGAAGCAATCCTTTACCTCACGGCCCGACATCAGTTCAGCGGCTTCAACAGCCTTGGTCACCGACTGGAGTGTTGCCTCTATATTGACCACGACGCCTTTTCTTAGGCCTGTGCTGGGAGCGGTGCCCACTCCGTTTATTTCGAGGACGCCATTTTCATTGTATTCGCCGATAACCGCACATGTCTTAGCCGTGCCTATATCGAGCCCAACTATAAGATTGTCACCCAGAGACGGCCTCCTTTGTTCGGTATATAAACGTGTCCGTCCGCAAATCAAGCTCACGGATCGATGGGGAGAGACCCTCTCCCTCGACCACGTCCAGGACGAGCATCATTGACTTGAGCAAGCCGGCGTTCAATACAGCCTGCATTCTTACGGGCACCCGGTAGCGGGTTGGATATACGAGCAATTCGGCAGGAGCGTGTTCCCTGGAAACGATCCTGAGTTCCGATATTGCCGATACGAGCACAGGATTGGAGTCCTGTATCTCCTTAAGCGATGCAAGGAGAGCCGGGAAAGGACCTTCGAGCCTGAGCCCGTACCAGAGCCCCCTTATTTCAAGGCCTGAAAGCACAGGCAGACGCGATGCCTCAACGAAGTGTGAGGCAGGGGCAAAGATTACACCCTGAGCATCTACGCAATGAGCCTCCATGCGACCTGCGGTAGCCCTGGCATACACCACGGCCACAGGCGAGCGATCTACGACAGTGGCGACAAGCACATTTGGAAAACGTCTTTGCACGAAGACACTGGCCACACGGGGATGCATGGCCAGCTTAGACTCGATAGCGGCACAATCGACAGAATACCAGTGAGCCTTGGAGCCTATACCCGACCATGCAAGCAATTCGTCCTTGCCTATGGTGCTGTTGCCCATCACCGTCAGGCCATGAATCTCGGTTAGCGGTATGGCAAGAAGGAAGAACAGGCAGGCAGCCGCCAGGAAAGCCAGCAAGAGGGCTATAGTATTTCTTACTCGTCTGGAGTCTGAGACAGGCGATCGAGCCACAAAGGCTCCAGCGTTTCCACCTGCATATGGCCTCTTCCTGGTCCCCATGGTCTCATGAACCCGCGAATAGTCGCGTTCAGGGGCGTAATCACGATCAAGCAAGGCTAATTCAGACATACGCGTCCGCCCTTTCTCTAGTGCTCGATGGTTCAACGCTGCGCGACACATTGAAGATGAGGCCGGAGGCCAGGGCTACCGACATGAGGGATGAGCCACCCGATGAGAAAAATGGCAAGGGGATACCAGTTGCAGGTGCCACACCGGAAGCTACCATGACGTTTATAAGCGTCTGTACTCCCAGGTAGCTAGCCATACCAAAGGCGAGGTGGCTCCTGAAAGCGTCTGGTGCATCGAATGATGCCTTGAAGGCCCTCCACAGGAAGAAGCCCCACAGCGTGGCAAAGGCTACCACGCCGACAAAGCCCGATTCCTCTGCCCAGGCCGAGAAAACAAAATCAGACTGAACCTCGGGAATGCTACGGAGCTTGAGCGTGCCTTGTCCAAGGCCCTTACCCCAAATTCCTCCCGCCCGTATTGCCCGCAGGGATCCATTGACCTGATAGGACAGGTCTGCCGGATCGTAGCCAGGTGCCAGGTATGACAACACACGCTTGAGCCTGTAGTCGCTTGTCAATACAGACAGTGAAACGAGCGGCACACCAAATGAGGCTATGGCCGCAAAGAATACAAGCGGCACCTCTGCTATCCAGAACATGATGATTGCCAGAATGCCCAGCATTATGGCGGTAGAGAAATCGTTCTGGCCTAAGACAATCAGCCCACCCGCTATGACGACCAGGAGAGGTGGTATGACACCGTTGACTATATCAGATAGCTTCTCGGCCTTCTTTGACAGGATGTGCGCCAGGTACAGCACGAGCACAGGCTTGAAGAGCTCTGAGGGCTGGAACATCTGACCTCCGAACCCGAACCATCTCGAGGCTCCATTCTTGCTTATGCCTATGCCCGGCACAAAGGGGAGAAGCAGGAGCATCATGGCAGCCAGCACGATGATGCTTATTGATCGTTGCGCCAGTTCCAGGGGTACAAAGGCTCCCATGACGAATATGAGCAGGGCGGGGGCTAGCCATATCAGCTGCCTGACACCGAAGTATCCAGCCGGTTTGCCCAGGGAGATGGCGTATCCATAGGATGCCGAATAGAGGTTGGCAAATCCTATGCCGACGATGAGGATGAGGCTGCCCAGCAACAGTGGGTCCCCTCCTATGCGTCCGAATCGCCTCTCCATGGCAAATCCACCGTTCATCATCGCTCCCTACTGAATCTTAAGCGTCGACAGGGCGATGATTGCGAACAACCCGCCCAGTATCCAGAACCGCGTCACCACCTTAGTCTCTTCCCAGCCGGAAAGTTCAAAATGGTGATGAAGCGGAGCCATGCGGAAGACACGCTTGCCCTTGGTCGCCTTGAAATAGAGTACCTGAATGGCGACAGAAGCCTCCTCAATGATGAACACGCCTCCAATTATGAATAGTAACAACTCTTTTTTTACTATAAGCGCCAGGATGGCCAGGACGCCGCCCATGCTCAGGGAGCCAACATCTCCCATGAATATCTCAGCGGGATGTGCATTGAACCATAAAAATCCTACGCATGCCCCAAGCAGGGCGAGGCTAAAGACTGTCAGCTCACCAGAACCCCTGATGAACGGTATACCCAGGTATTCTGACCAGTCCGGTCTGCCAGTCAGGTAGGTAAGCAGTGAGAAGGCTATGAGTGCCATGATTATGAGGCCGGTAGCCAGGCCATCGAGGCCATCGGACAGGTTGACCGCGTTAGACCAGCCCATAACGTAGATGACGGCTAGTGGTATCCAGAAGATGCCGAGGTCTACGACGGGGTTTTTAAAGAATGGCACGTACAGCTTTGTCATCTCTCCTGATGGGTCGAAGTACAGGAATAAAACCGCTATCAAGGCCACGCCCGCCTGCCCCAGCAGCTTGGCCCTGGCAGACAAGCCATCAGAATTCTTTCGCCGTATCTTGAGCCAGTCGTCCATGAAGCCTACGAGGCCAAAGCCAAGCATTGAACCTATGCAAATCCAGACGTAGCGATTGGAAAGATCTACCCACAGGAGTGTGGCACTGGTAACGGCTGCCAATATAAGAATTCCTCCCATGGTGGGAGTGCCTGTCTTTGCGAGATGAGACTGAGGTCCGTCAATCCTAACCGACTGGCCAAATTTGAATTTACGAAGAGCCTCTATTATCACGGGGCCAAACAAGAAGGCCAGGAGCAAGGCAGTAACGGCGGCGTATGCCGAACGAAAGGTGAGGTATCTAAAGACATTGAGAGGCGTAAAGTACTTTACTAAGGGAAACAACCATTCAAGAAGCATGAGCTACTCCTGTACCACCGAGTCTATGCACCAGCCGCTCTAGTTCTAAAGAGCGGCTAGCCTTTACAAGAACCATGTCTCCTGCCTGCACCGTAGCTACGACACTCTCCTCGAGCTCGTCGTATGAGTCAAAATGGCGTATTTCCTTGCCTGAGCCTGATTCAACAGCCGCTTCATAGGCATCGCGGGCTTCTTCACCATAGAAGACCAGTATGTCGGCACTGGAACCTGCTGCGGCTGATCCCACCTTTCGGTGTGAGGCACGGCTCTCGTCTCCTAGTTCCTTCATAGAACCCAATACGTATATGCGCCTGAAGGATCCATCTACGGAGTCACAGAATCCTAGTGCGGCCAAGGCGCTCTCGGCATTGGCGTTATAGCAGTCATCTACTATTGTATATTCACCACGTGTGATGCTTGTCCTGCCTGAAAGCGGCACGACAGATTCAAGACCGCTAGCCACATCATGGGCACTGGCACCGTACAGGGTCGCCGCCCGTATTGCGCAGAGGGCGTTAAGCAGGTTATGCGCCCCAGGTAGCCTCAACCGGGTATCGACGCCTCTATACCGTATTGACCAGCCGTCGAAACCAAGATCCCTGGCTCCTTCGAAGCCATCATCAGAACGTGGGCCATAGGTGACGGCCTTTCCACGCAGGTCTGTAAAGAGGGCATCCTTATAGTCGTCATCTTCCCATACAACGAGGCTCTGAGTTCCATTGAATCGGGAGGCTATGCGTTTCTTCTGCGCCGCAATGGCCTCTCTGGTGCCGCCGAGCACACCAACATGAGCCGAACCTATATTGCTTATGAGTGCGCAGTCAGGCTCATAGATGGATGCGAGTACGTCCATCTCGCCGGGACGGTTGATGCCCATCTCAAATACGGCAGCCTCGTGTTCTGGACGTATCAGGAATATTGAGGCTGGAAGGCCAATGTCAGAATTAAGGTTTCCAGGATTCTTTACCGTCCGCCGGGATACACCGACTATTGTGGCTAGCAGCTCCTTGACGCTCGTCTTGCCCGCCGATCCAGTAACGCCGAAGCGTACAAGCGACGGGAAGCGTGAGCGCCAGGCAGTAGCGGCCTTCTGAAGAGCGGCAAGGGTATCGGGAACTACTATGACAGGGCAGGGAAGGCCAGAAAGGGCCGCGCGTCCGGCTCCAGACCACCAGGTGCTGGAGACAAGCAGGGCAGAGGCACCGGAGTCAGCGGCCTTACGAGCATAATCGTGGCCATTACTCCGTTCACCCGCTAACGCGACAAATAACGAACCAGCGCCGGCGTTCCGTGAATCGGTCTCTACACGCTCTATGAGCGCGTTGGATCCGTTCACCAGTTCGCCTCCCGCCGCGTTCGCAAACCATGTCGCGTCGCAGGCTCCGTGCCTATCACCCATCCCGTTTCTCCAATCCGGGTACTACCCGAACTCTCAAGGTCGTCTTGGGGCTTACCATACGGTAGCCCTCGGCATCGGCCATAGACGCGCTCACCCTGGAACGCGACTTGGCCACGGCAATATTAGCTAAGAGCCTTCTGTTCTCTTCTACCCAGTCTGCCTGCGAGCGTTCTAGCTGGCGCAGCTCTACCGTGACCGCGTAGTACCGCGCACCCTGCGCGGCACTGAGAAGGAGCAAGCATGGAATCGACAACACGAGAAGCGCCAGCCTGAGATTTTTCAACGTTTAACCTTCCACGGCAGAACGGGCTTAGAACGATCATGATCGCCCACCGCCTACGGCCCTCGCCACCCGGAGCTTGGCACTCCGTGACGCGGGATTAGCCGCAACCTCGTCATCAGCCGGTTCCACCGGCTTCTTAGTCAGGATGACGAGACCGCGCCCTGCCTCTCCTTCTGGTATCGGCGAAACGGAAGCGTCTTTGAAGTAGGCTCTATCGCGTTTTACCTCCCTGGCGCGGAAGGCAAGCTTGACTATCCTGTCCTCAAGCGAATGGAAACTGATGCAGGCTATGAGGCCCCCCTCTGAAAGGGACTCTATGGCGGCAGAAAGGACGCGCTCTATCCGCCCTAGTTCATCGTTAACCGCTATGCGGAGTGCCTGAAAACTACGGGTGGCCGGGTGTATGCGTCCGTAACGCACCTTTGAAGGCACCGCACCTTTTATGATGTCCGCCAATCTGGCCGTAGAGTCTATGCTCTTGGCATGGCGTTCGCGGACTATGGCCTGGGCTATACGGAATGCAAACGGCTCCTCACCGTAGCTTGAGATGATCCTGAACAGCTCTCGCTCGTCGAGCTCGTTAACAAGCTCTCCCGCAGTACGCGCTGCGCCTGGACTCAACCTCATGTCGAGCGCCTCGTCGCCTTGCAATGAGAAACCGCGGCCAGATTCCCTGAAATGGTACATGGAGACACCAAAATCAAAGAGAACCAGGCTCGGCCTCTCTGCTGCACCACTGGCTACCCTGGAGGCGTATTCAATGAAGAAATCGTCGAAGTACGAGTTGATATACTGAACCCTGTCAGCGAAAGGCTCGAGCCTTGCACGCGCTATGGCCTGAACCTCAGCATCGGCATCGACAGCTATGAGGCGCAGACCAGGGTACCTGGACAAGAAGGCACTGGAATGCCCTGCCAGGCCAAGCGTACCGTCTACCATAAGACAATCAGGATGTGGAGGCACGAGATACGCAAGGGTATCGGCGAGCATGACGGGAACATGGCCAAAGGAAGCTGTGTTCTGGCTCATAGGTTTTGTATGTCCAAGGCCTCGGAAGCCGCCTCGAATGCTGCCTCCGTAGACTCGATCCAGGCCTTGTAGGCTTCTGCATCCCATATCTCCAGCCGTTTCGTTATACCAAGGACGATACAGTCCTTCGATAGGCCGGCGTACTCTCGCAGCGATTGTGGAATGGCTATACGGCCAGCCTTGTCTATCTCTACCTCTTGTGCCGGAGCGATGATGCGTCTCTGTATGATGCGCGCCTGCTGGTGAAAGAGGCTCGTGGTGGCAAAGAGCTGCTCAGACAAGGCGTTCCAGCGCTCAGGGGTGAACAGCCACAGGCAAGCATCGACACCCTGCGTGACGACGAGGACACTACCCGCCAGACCGGCGCGTAATTTGGCCGGCAGCGATAGTCTCCCTTTATCGTCGAGGGTGTTTCTGAACTCACCAGTTACAAGTTCCATTCCACTGATTCCCTTTTTCTCCCACTTTTTCCCACAATCTCCCTATATACTACCGTACAGGGGCTTATTGTCAACGCAATCAAGCTAAAAGGATAACTAGACAGAATTATTTTTAGCAAAAAGCACTATACACTTGTTAAGCTGTGGGCTAAAAACGTCTATACAGGGGCCATGTAGGGCATAAAGTCATCATGGCAATGTTCCGATACGCTTGTTTCTGCACTGGCGTCCCTATGGCTTGTCTTGATGCCAGAGGCCATATAGAATCCGATCATGACCATAGAAACACGTTGGCTCGTCTACCCGGACGGCGAGCGCCAGGAAACGCAGAGGATACTGAGAGTCGATG
This sequence comes from Spirochaetia bacterium, assembly GCA_034003955.1. Taxonomy (GTDB): domain Bacteria; phylum Spirochaetota; class Spirochaetia; order Treponematales; family UBA12059; genus SZUA-370. The sequence continues at coordinate 24,819 of JAVEXO010000015.1, forward strand.
AGCTCGTCGACATGAACGGTTTCTCCGTCCCCATGCCTCTACGGAGTGCAAGAATGGTAGCCTATAGGGTCTTCAAGATAAGGCGGGTAGAGGAACGAGGAGAGCTGGACGTGCTCCAGTACCTGGAACTGGTACCCAGCTCTGAATTGGCTGACATGCTATAGAGGAGAAGGCTCTGTAAGCCAGGTTCAGCCCATGAAGACGTAGAGGTCTGGGAGCCTGTGTACCGACTGCATGGAGAATTGGCATACGGCTACTGCCTCGGAGACAATCTCCAGTTCAAGGAAATGCCGCAACTCGTCAAATCCCTCGGAAGCGGTCGTAATGGTAAATGAAAAGACACGCCGCTCCCCTACCTTCTTGCTTGGCACCGGATAGGGCCAGAATGTAAACGTGCCATTGGTATTCTTGGCCAGAGGATAGGGGTTGGTCCAATTGGAGTCCATCATCTTAACAAGGCCTGATTCAGAACTCAGGCTTATGTTGGCATCGACTATTGGTTCAAACGTGGCGCCGTTAAAGAGGCGCCCCATGATTGGGCGTATGTTGAAAACCGGACCCGGAGCCATATCCTTGCATAGGTCCGACTGGTGGAGATCATGATGTGGCCTGGGAGTGGCGTTGATCCTGGCCCAGCCCTCCTTGACCAGTGAGGCCACATCGGCTCCCCTCTGTAGCTTCTCCCCATAATCTGTCTCGACATAGGCGACACCCCTGCCAGAAAGCACGTATTCCGGCTTGAGCCTATTGAGAACGTAACAGGCAACATCCATACGGCACTGCTTGCAGACACACCAGCTTCCTGTGGCTCCCTGGGCGCCGGCGTCAAATAATTCGTCAACGGTCTTGGTGACGAGGTCTTCCATCAGGTTATGGATTTCCATGGATCTTCCTCCGATAGCAAGGTGCCTTAAAAATATCTCTTTCCAGTGTATCTATTTTATGGAGTTCCGCAAGGACTACCATGAGCTACAAAGCATCAATTGCGAGAAAGGACCTGGGTGGCTGCGTCTTCTATACGAGCGGCAGCTGCATCCGTTTTGCTGGAAGAAAAAATACGCATGACTCGCAACGCCCTGGTGAACGACGCCACGACCTCTGGCCTGAACACCGTTGCATAGGAAGAGAAGCCTGAGCCCGTGCCTATGATGGGCAGGTCTGACTCGAATGATATGGGTTCTGGCACATCGACGATTATATCAGGAACGCCCGCCCGTTCGGCTATTTCATCCTCAATCCCAGGCCGTGATGCAAGATCAGCCGCTCGCCTATGAGCCGGATTTGCCACATCGAAGGCTGTCTCAAGCCGAAGCCTATACAGGGAGCCATAGAATACGGCCTGGATCAGCCCCTTGGGGTCCCCACTTCTATGATACAAGAGGGAATAAAAACCATGATCATCCAGGCCATAGAGGTCATCAGGACCTATAGTACCGGAACCCAGCGCCTGTATGACGGCCTTCTTTATCATGGCAGTAGCCGCCCTGACAGATTTGTGCCAGTAGACTGCTCGGTACATCTGGTACTTGGAGAACAGCACCGACTCTACAGCCATGACACCCCGTTCCGACACCCCGGGTCTACCTGAGGCATCGAGGCCCAGGTGTTGCAGTATAAAATCTACATCCTGCTGTCCATAGGGCACACCGCAGGCCCAGGCGTCTCTGTTGAGGTAGTCTAGCTTGTCTGGATCGAGCACCCCCGACAGCATGGAACGGTAGAGCAACAAGGCCTGTCTACAGCTTGAATCGGGAGCACCCATATCCTGATCGACTATGGCAGCTACAAGCTCGGGGTCGGCGCCTGCTTCAAGCACGGCCTTCCTGAGCGGCCCCAGTACTATTCGGGCAGTCAGGCTCTCGTGCTCCTGAAGGGGTAGCTCCTTGAGGGAATGAGCGTAGGGAAAATGGCCAAGATCATGGCACAGTGAGGCCACAAGAAAACTGCGTGCTCCAGTCGCATCGACTATATCCAGGCCTCCTTTAGATGCCAGGGCGGCAATAACCCGCTTGCCTAGCTCAAAGACGCCTATTGAATGAGCACGCCGTGTATGGGTCGCCCCTGGATACACGAGATGAGTAGGCCCCAGCTGGAGAATACGTGTAAGCTTTATGAATTCAGGGCTTGCAAGAATGGAGCCAAAATCAGACGGCACCATCACATTGCGCCACAGTGGATCTCGTATCGGTTCATCGAATGATATACCAAGGCGAACCCAAAGATCGTTCATGAAGCCTCCAACGCGCCAGTTGCTAGACTGGCGCCATCTACGGAATACTATAGCACAATGAGACTCAGATTGAATCATCTCCCATCGTTAACGTTTCTCGTCATAGCAGCTCTGGCCATGTCATGTCAAAAGGCGCCTGACAAAAACAGGGAAGTACCGGCAGACCCAGCTACGACAGCGCCTGAGACCTCGCCGCGTTCCATTGCTCCGGAATCAGCGCTTCCAAGCGTAGCGATGAAACCCAAAACTGTAGTAAAACAAGACACAGAACCCAGGGCCAGTCCAGCCTCCAGCCTCGGAGGTCAGGATAGAAGGCTCATCCTCAAGCCTTTTGCAGTAATAGGCTCATCGGATTTTGAGCTCGGCGCCCTCGTCGATGATAGCCTCGAGCCTGGGCTCAGGCAAATTGTTAAAACGCTAGAAACATCACTCTCCACAGGAACGCTACCCATCGATGTCTTCGCAGCCAGCGCAAGCACCATATCCTTGATCATGTATGACAAAGACTCGCTTGAAGGTATATACAAGGTTCGTTGCGCACAACCCGTAATGCAGTCACCCAACGTGGCAAGCCTTGCCCTCCGTGCCTTCGCTCGTCTTCCAGGAGATGATCGTTTAGAAGGATCCGCCATGGGATTGGCAATTATTGTGCGTGCAGAAGATGGCTTATGGCTCATAGAACATTTTGAACTAGACTTGGCGGCTCTAAAAACATCCAATGCCAGAAACAAACCCTGGGATCCGTTCGACTCAGGCATCCTACCTTAAAAATAATTGGTATTCGCCCAAATTGTATGACAAAATTGTTGAATATTTATCATAGCTACGGCACAATGTCTGCGGAGGCTTTTCTCGATGGCAGTGCAGGTAAAAAACATAGAACGTGAATTCCTGTTAACGACGGCTATGCGCGAACGCTCAGCCATTCTTATGAGCGCCGGTGGCGGTGAATGGACCGTCAGAATAATTGCCGTAGACAAGAACATGATAAGCCTCATACACGACGTACCACTGTGGTTACAGAAGAAGGGTTCGACGTATGACTTTAGGTACTCGATTCGTGACCAAAGCATAGCCTTCAAGGCCCAGATCATCGAGCCGGGGGAGCATCGTTGCGGCGTGTCCATGCCCGACAAGGTATACAAGAACCTGAGCCGACGCTTCATCCGGCTCCCCCCGCCAGGGGACTTGAGTGCATCATTCTCCTTTGCCGGCGAACGCTATGACCTTAATTTTCCACCGAGCGCAGCATTCAATCCCTTACAGGAGCCGGAGCCGTCGCCCGACTTCAATCCGGCAAACCTGCGAGGGCTGATGGCTGATTTTGAACGCAAGGCGCTCGCCGTAGCAAGCGATCGCGGCATAGTCATGTTTAAGGATAGAAAACCTATAGGCGTTGAGGAAAAGCTGGTTGCCTCAAGCGGACGCTGCTTCTATATGCCTAGCAATCGTTCTGATCTACCCAAGAGTGATCCTTTCGCCGAACGCACCATACTCACGCGGGATGATTTCTTGAAACACTTCATAGATTCTGGCATGGAGCCAAGCTCTGCAGAAAACGAGTTAGCCCGTCTGGAACGCGCCAAGCGTTCTAGCGGTGTCCTCTCTGAACTGATAGTGCCAATACTGTTTCAAAACTACACCATTGGTTACGCATCAATAGTAAATAGACGAGTAGGCAAACCAGCCTTTGACCTGGCACTCATAGAGACATTCGTAGCCTTTGCAAGGGTGTTTTCATGGTCATTAAAGCTCCATGGCTACTTTAAGGATGCACCAAAACTTGAATCAGACTTCAAACCCCTCGTCGTTGATGTCTCGGCCGGAGGGCTCCTCTTCATGTCTGAAGACAGACGCATGATTCAGGCGCTCAAGGAAGATAGCCCCGTCGGCATCAGACTCGTGGCCAAGAAGCGCACCATAGACGCGGGCGGTACCATACGCCGTCTGTACAACGACACGGAGGAAGGCTACTTTGGCATAGAGTTCCAGAGCATGGCTCCAGAGGACTTTAGGTTTCTATTCGAATATCTATACGGGAGGCCCTTCACCGACGAAGACTCAGCCTCCATAGAGGGTTCCCGAGCCTTGCGTCTGTAGGATCTGGCGCTTAGCCTATGGCATGTTTCTTTTGAGGAAAACTCTTGAGCATGGCCACGGCATTCCTGGAATCGTTAAAGACGAATCCACCGTTCCAGTATTCCAGGGCCGCAAACAAGGCATTGCCGCCATCGTTGTCATCGCTCTTTATTGTCCTGAATGACACGAAGTCTGATAGCTTTTCAAAGTCCTGCTCAGACAGGATTTCAAGACGTTTACGGTTGAAGTCGTTCCACTTCTCCATATCCTTGAAGCCCTCACCCTCATCCTGCACTATGATATGGGCATGAGTCGAATCGAAGGAGTACCAGACTCTGACCTTCTTGGCCACATCACAGGCATTCCCATGCTTGACGGCATTCTTTATGACTTCGCTTATCTGTTGCTCCAGCAGGTTTATCTCTTTAATCTCAAGTGGGGCAGACTGGACTATCAAGAGGGTAAAATACCGAATCTGGCGATAATCCGAGGGGAATTCCTTATAGAGCATTCCCGTCTTGTCAAAAAGCGGGCTATTCTCATCTACTCGAATTTCTTTTATGTTGCTCAGGTATGTCTTTTCTGCCATGTGTCGCATCTCCTACTCTTCCATCTGCATGATTGCTTCCTCGATACTGTTCGTTATCGGGAAGTAACCCATGAGTTTTGTCAACTCAATCACCTTCTTTACGGAGCCGTGGATATTGGTGATGATCAGTCTTAGATTCATTTTTTTAATCGTCGAGCATATATAAATCAACGCCCCTATGCCGCTTGAATCTATATAATCGACGTTCTCCAGATTGATGATGAAGTGCTCAACCTTCTTCTCAAGCATCTTCATGACGAGTTCCTTGAGTTTGTATGAATTGTAAAGATCCATCTCCCCGTTAACATCTATTATATAATTATTACCGTTTTTCCGGATTTTAAGCTCCATGCATCGGCCCCTTTCCCCTACAGCTTCATTTTAAAGATAAGAACGGTCTGATCGTCATGCTGGCGAGCCTCGCCTATGAATGCCGATATTTCCGTCTTTATCTTGACCGTTATGTCCTTGGGCGAAAGATCCCTGTTAGCGGCAATGGTTTGCCCCAGGCTCTTTCGACCGAATTGCTTGCCTTGTTCGTTCATCGCTTCAACGATACCGTCAGTATACAGCATGGCGATGTCGCCATCATAGAGGCGCAAGGCCTTCCGCCTGTACTCTGTTGCTTTCTCCACTCCTATGGGAACGCTCTTGATATCGATAGTCTCTATCGTGTCACTAGCCCTCCTGTATACGAGCAATGGTTGGTGCGAGGCGTTAACATATTCCATCTCACCTGAGACAAGGTTTATCGCCACCATGCCGAGCGTGGCATAATGATCCATATCGATCTTGCCGGTTATGCCTCTGTTGACCCAGTCAAGCACGGTTGCTATGTCCTTGTTGGTGTTTGTAATAAGGTGCAGGATGGAGCGGATCATGACCATGATGAGGGCGGCTGACACACCCTTGCCGGCCACGTCCCCTATCACCCCCACCACCCGGTCCTCTCTCGTACGTATAACATCGTAATAGTCGCCTGAGACACCGCGGGCAGGGGCGGTAAAGGCGCCAATAGCCAGGCTTGGAAACTGTGGGAGCTTCTTAGGGATGATTGTTTTCTGAATCTCGGCTGCTATACCGGCGGAACGTTCTATGCCGCTCCGCTCATTAGCCTCCAGGAACGAGAAAAAACTGCTGACAGATAGTGTCCCAAAGTTGGCAAGGAGCTTGCATCTGTCAAAGTCAGCCTCGCCGAACTGCTCGCCAGGCGTTGTCTTGGCTACGGCCTGCACGCCAATTATCTTGTCCTCTACCATGAGGGGCACGGCCATGAATGAACTAAGCCTGAGGAAATCATCATCACCGTTCTTTACAAAGCGGCTGTCGCTGGCAACATCGGGAGCAAAGATGTTCTTGCCTGTCTTGGCTACATCACCCAGAATGGTCTCTCCCAACCTGAACTCTGCATGTTTCATGTACGACTCTACACGATTAGCCTTTCTGGGAAGGCTCTCCGGCAGGGCGAATGGCGGCGGGAAGAGGCCAGCATATGACTTGGCTACGATCACATCATCGAACTCGTCCACAAGATAGATGGAGCCTCCATCGGCCCCTGTCTCTGTCATCATCACCGCATTCATGCTATTAAGCACGTCCTCGGTTGAAAAGCTGCCTTTAAGCGCCGTGCCTATACGGAACGACAGGTTATACAGTGAGTCTATGGATGCTTCATAATATGACACGGCCGCCAGGGTCTCGTTATCCTGCAGACGAAGCCCTGTCAGTCCTACGATGAAGAGCCATGCGTAGGAAAGCGGAGCTATGATCCTGCTTAGAATAAGATCATCATAACCCATCACCAGCAAAGCCACGGCGTAAACAAGCAAAATGACAGAAACGGCTACCCATGTCTCCGATACGAGTCGTACGGCGCTGTTGTTCTTGTCCCGATTACCAAGTGCTCCTCCCAGAACGACGAGGAGGGCGTCTAAAACAAGCCATAGACCAAAAACGTACAGAGGAATGATGGCGCCAAAGCCCGTTATGTCCCGTACTATAAAAAGCCCTGCTACTACAACATTGGCAAGCAAGACCACCACCAAGAGCGACCTTTGATCCTTAAACGGGGCCATTATCAGGAAAAGCACGATGCTAAAGTAGACAATATCTGCGATGAATGGCAGCCCAGGCACGACCAACAAGGCGAGAGCCATGTCCCGTAGCATCAGGAAGGCTACTGCAATGATATATGATCCAGCCTGTCCTTCCGCATCCTTGCTTCTAAGCACAAAGAATAGAACACCTGCACAGGCTAGCAATACCAGCCTTGAAACGAGCGGAGATACTAGAATTTGGCTGAAAGAATTGAAAATCATTAGGATTCCTCGAGGTTTTGCTCAGACCAAAAGGTCCCGGGCCCGCTCTAACCCGACGTCGGGCAAGTGTAGCACGTAGAAAAAAATAACGTCAAGTTAAAACCCTACTCACTTGAGCATGCGAGCCTGCTTCCAGATCTACACGCCATGTACTATACTCGATTTCCAGCCATACATGAAAGAGGATGGACGCCGGAATGATGTACTGTTGCATTTCTGTCGACTACCTATCTCAGCTTGAACGCACGGGAGTAGGCGAAGTCGGAACCTTCCTCGACGACCTCCGTTCCATAGGCTGTGCCTTTGGCGCCACCGTAGGCACCAGGAAGACGCCGCTCGTCCTGGCCTTTCCAGGAGGTGGTCTGTTTGACGGTGTTCAGACAGCCGAGGCCCTCTGTAGATTGGTAGAATCGTGCAAGGCATACGAACATTTTCTGCGGGGAGCCAGCCTGGTCGCTCATGATTCGGAAACCCCGGAGCTGGCCCTTTCATACGCAAAACTGGAACGATCTCGTGCAGAATCAGCCTACCTCTACACCCTCAGCCCCGAGGCCAAGGCTCATCTCTCAGCATATTTCCCGCCTGGCGAGGAGGCTTGGGCTCCACCCATACATAGTCTATGCCTAGGCGACGCCGATGCCAAACGCCTCTGGAAGCGCCCTAGACTGGCGGCTACCCTGGACAGAGCCTTATCAAAATCCGGCAAGCTTGGCCCCAGACTCGTCCACCTCGAGACAGGAGCAGGATACAGGTCTCTCGATACCCTCGTACCAGACATCGAAGAAAAAAATGACAGCATGTTGATCATCGATGGTAGAAAAACAAGGCCTATTTCCTTTTCGCCCCTCTTAGAGGCTATTAAAAACAGTGTTGTACACGCCGACCTTGACGATTCAATCGACAAATCAGCCTTCCTCGTTGTCGCTTCATCGTCATTCTCAGGGCGTGCCTCGGAAGCCCTTGCCAAGGGCTGCGCCGCATACATAGACACGTGGCTTGATAGATTCGGGAGCATGGGCGGCATGGTCTTCTGCGAGTCGCCGGCCATGTACTCAGCCGAGGCCATCGAGCTCATAGCCAAGAGACTTTCCAACAATCGAGGATCTGAACAATATCTGACACTATCGGAGGGCGCACTCCTGGACGCCTGGGCCGGAAGCTGGGCCGCCAGGGTGCCTTCAGAGGTGGCGGATACCGACGACAGGGCCTCCGCCCTATCAGAAGCCCTCGGCTCAACAGGAAAATTGGCAGGCGACGCCCTCCTCCTACGCTTCAAGACGATAGCAGGAGCACCATCCGTCAGCAAGACCAAGGCTGGCCTCCCGCGCCTACTCAAGATGCTCCCGCGCGAAGCATCGCTATACCTATTCATCCTAAGCATCATCGATAACGAACTGTCTGCGGACGAACTCGCCGTGTTTGTAGCAGCCCTGGGTCTCAAGCCGGAGGGTCAAACCCTGTTGAGTGGACTTCTATCCAGAGCAGGGCTCATAGATCCACTCGTCTTCAGATATATCATCCAACCCCTGGATTCAGATGTTCTACAGGATATCCTGGGCATACCGACTGCCGAGAATATTCGCGAGCGGTTTTCTGCTTACCTCATAGATCTCTATCACAAAAACAGGATAAGACCGAGCCTGGGATTCCTTAAGCGGGTAGGAGAGAATCAGAAGGAAGAGAGACTCCTGTATGATTGCCTCTTCGAAGAGATAATGCGACCAGATGCAGCATCATCGGTAGATCCCGCCTTCCTAAGCCAGTCCTCTGCATGCATATACCGCTTCTGGTCGGCCTTGAGCGTACGGGATCGCCTTGTAAGCGAGGCGGTAGCCGCGTCGGCCGAAGAACGCATCACAGGCGTTCGCGGAAAGGCCATAAAGGCATTGATACGCGCGGAACTAGCCTACGCCCATGGAGACCCCGAGCGTGCCTCAAAGGGTGCACGAGAGGCAATGCTGGCCTTGGGTAAAGGAGCGCCTCCAAGGCTAGAGGCTCGGTCACAACGAATGATGGGCCTCTCTGCCTTGGCCCTGGGTAAACCAACAGAGGCCGCTGACTATATAACAAATGCTCAGGAATTAGCAGAATCAGCCGGGGATGAGTATGAACGTATGGTGGCAGCCTTTGCCAAAGCCGTCGTTGAATTCCTGTCAGGAGGCTTGGTGCGATCCTCCAGAGCTGCAAGCCATACCGAAGAAGCGGCATCGAGACTATTCAGAATCGATTACCTGGCGGCCATACTTGCCTTGCGTGGCAGGATAGACCTGGAACTAGGAGCCTATGACGAGGCGCAGCGGCGATTCCTGGCTCTCGAGGAGCTGGCAGAAACCTTTACCATGCAGGATGCCCGCGTTCGGGCATCTATATGGCGAGCCCGATGCCTGTCATACTCGGGACAATACGATGATGCCATCTCCCTTCTGGAGGAACACGACGATGATCTCGAGGCGAGAGTATTCAGGGGTGAACTCGAGATACTACGTGGCAGGCCTCGTGATGCCAGACCCTGGCTAGAAGCCCCGGACGAGCCTCCCATCAGAGCCTTTGATCCGCCCGATTCTATCGATTGGTCAAGCCTTCTATCCGAATTCGAAGGTCGATGCATTGGCTTCGACGCTGCTAACGCCCCGCTGTCTATGCTACGAACGGCACTTTCCCTCTTCGCTCGGGGCTTGGACGAACGAGACCCAGCCTGTGCTCTTGAGTTACACAATCTAACCAGGTCAGGCTATGGTGAAACGTATGATCCTGGCATGGGTCTGTATAGCTTCTTCTGCTATCTTCTTGAGGAACGCCTCGTAGATCCTCCTATAGACAAGCAGACAGTACTATCGCGTGCATTCAAGATCCTTCAACAGAGAGCCGGGCGCATTGAGAACAGGGCTCAAAGGGCCTTATACATGGAAAAAAATACATGGAACAGACGCCTCATGGAAGCCGCCAGGACGCATAAGTTCATATGAGCGACACTATACGTTTCCTGGAAGCCTGCTGCTATCACGCGGCCCCCGGTTTTATCCATCATCTGGAGGCGGAACTGCCCGAGGCGTATAGGCGTGACAACGAGCTCCTAACAATAATGGGACCAGAACGCAAGGCGTATTGGGTGAGGAATATATGGCAAAAGCCTTTTACCGCCGAGTTCGACTCAATTTCTGATGCGTCCAGGATACTGCGTGGATTTCAGCGCAACTGGGCGCCCTACCCCACGAGGCTGGCACGCCGGACCATGCTCATAGCGGATGCCCTGCCTCGCCTGCCGTCCAAACCAAAAAGCTTCCCCTTCTATCCACCACCATCTCCCATGGGTGCCTTTGCCCTGCTCGACGAGCATACGCTCATGGCCTCTGCACAATGTTCCAGCCCCTGGCCCAATGGAGAACTTGACTTTGCAGAAGACAAGGAAGGACCTCCAAGCCGCGCCTACCGCAAGCTCTGGGAAGCCCTCGTAATGGCAGGCTCCATGCCGGGCCCTGGACAACGATGCGTCGATGCAGGAGCCTGCCCTGGCGGTTGGACATGGGCTCTTGCCGGTCTTGGAGCCCAGGTGCTCGCCATAGACCGCGCAGCCATAGACGATAGAATCGCGGCCATGCCAGGAGTAAGCTTTTTAAAACACAATGCCTTTACCCTCAAGCCCGAGGACATTGGCCCTGTTGACTGGTTCTGCTCAGACGTCATCTGCTACCCGCCCGTGCTCTATGACTGGGTCCTAAGCTGGCTTGAATCAGGCCTTGCCCGCAACTTCATTTGCACCATAAAGATGCAGGGTAAGGAATGGGACAGGCCGACGGTTGAACGCTTTGCAGCAATCCCTGGATCCCGGGTGCTCCACCTATGGCACAATAAACATGAATTGACGTGGATATTGACGGAAGCAGAACGACTACGCGATGCTTGATGTACAACCATGAAGGTAAAAATTGTTGCCCTAATACTGGGAATCTCAATCATTGCGATTATACTAACCAGAATTGATGCTTACTATGTGATGATGGAGCGCAACTATATAGGAGAACGCTCTGAAAGACTCGACACCCGTATAGATGCGACCACCGAGTCGCTGGCACGTTTTTCCGAATATATATTCTCCCGCGACATAGACATAGTTATTATACAGCGCCTGATGGCTGAGGCATGGCGAGGCGATGAGGCCATGCGTGACGCATGCCGTGCCGAGCTATACGCCTTGCTTGAGCAGAATTACGAGCTGATGAGCAAGTATAACTATCGTCAGCTCCATTTCCATCTGCCAAACAACACGAGCTTCCTGCGCATGCACAGCCCCGCCAAGTATGGAGATTCACTAAGCGGGGTCAGGGTGACCGTTGAAGTAGTAAATCGTTTAATGAAGCCCATCACCGCCTTTGAGGAAGGTCGCATCTACAACGGCTATCGCTTCGTCTATCCGCTCTTTGACGATGGGATACACTGTGGATCTGTAGAATTATCGTTCTCAATGAGCGCCTACCTGGATGTACTCTCTAGTCACGACGACGGCGACTACTTCTTTGGAGTACGCAGAGATATTGTTGAATCGACAGTCTTCGATGAAGACAAGGTTAGATACGACGATAGCCCCATATCGCCTCGCCTCATGTCCGATAATGAAATTATTGCATCAGATGAAAAGGTGGCTATCTTTGACGTCACAGGCCCACAGATAGAGGCCCTGCTCGATACTGGTCAAAATTTCGGTTTCGAGACCCAGTACGACGGCAAGGCAAAGCTTGTATTGATTAACCACATCCGCAACCTGGAAGGCAAGGCAGTCGCGTGTATAGTGGCTATCACCAACGACCTGTCCCTAATCCACATCAGATCGGAGAAGCGCATCATCGAAGCTTTGAGCGTATCGATAGGATTGTTGCTCATAGTCATTATCCTAGCTGTGTTGCGTGAGCGTGACATGCTTAAACTTCGCGCTACGACAGATCCATTGACCGGCCTCTGCAATCGCAACTCAACAAGGGCTATGCTTAAGCGTGAATTATCACGGAACGAACGCTATGGGCATCCTTTGTCTGTTCTGATGCTCGACCTGGATGACTTCAAGCATGTAAACGACAGTTTTGGCCATGCCGAAGGGGATATGGTTCTAAAAAAGTTCTCTACGTTGCTCCTTGAGACGGTGAGGCAAGAAGACTCTGTAGGCCGTTGGGGAGGCGAAGAATTCATCATCGTACTCCTGGAAACGGCACATGAGGAGGCATTGCTTGTGGCGGAGAAGATCCGCACTGCTGTCGCTTCTGCAATACTCTGCAGCAAGCGTCAGATTACCGTCAGTATCGGGGTTGCCAGCCTTGTAACCGCTGATTCCATTGACAGCCTCGTTTCACGCGCAGATGAGGCACTCTACGAAGCCAAGGACTCAGGCAAGAATTGCGTGGCGAGCTCGGTTTGCTAAAGTCTCTGCTACGACAGGCATGCATCACTAATGTTCGTAACACTAGCACTACGATGCGTTTTTATCCGGCTTTGCGTCATTAACCGGCTTTGTGAACATAGAGTGCACGCTGGCCCAGACATCGGCCTGCTCTTCATCACTTAAGGAAGCCTCGTCTTCGCGCCAACAGAGGAGTTCCTCTGGAATCTCGGCTAAAAACGGTGAAGGTACGCAGTCTACCGGCATGGCGTTTCGTCTGCGCCGCTTGCATGTTGTAATTATGAGCCGCTTGCGGGCTCGGGTTATGGCGACGTAGAACAGCCTGCGCTCTTCCTCAACATTACCATCCCCCTCTTCAAGAGAGCGCGCGTGGGGTATGAGCCCATCCTCGCAACCGGCTACGAATACCACTTCAAACTCCAAGCCCTTGGCGGCGTGTATTGTCATCAGGTTGACCTTGCCTGAATCCTCTTCATCCTGATCGTCACGCGTTATGAGGGATACCCTGTTGAGCCAGGCAAAAAGGCTAGGATCGAGGTTGTCTGGGTCCTTCTCCCATGTCTCTATGCCCTTTATGAGGCTCTCCACATTGAGGAATTTCCACTTTGCCGCCTTGTCGCTATGCTGGTTCTCCGAGACCAGGTACCCCCAGTAGTCTATGGTTTCTATCAGCTTTCTAACCTTGGCTCCCAGGTTTCTCCTCCCTAAGAGCTCCTCACGCTCGTATTCAAGCAGGCTCAGGAAAGAATCAACATCCTGTCTCAGGCGTTCAGGGAAATCGATTGATGGATCGCTGCGCACGAGCTGCATGGCACCTCGTGTCGAGCAGCCATTACGCTTGGCTATGGCGCCAAGCATCTCCATGGAACGCCGTCCTATACCACGCCTGGGGACATTGGCAATACGAATGAGGTTTATGTCATCCTCTGGATTGGCGATGACGCGGAGATAGGATATGACGTCTTTTATTTCCTTGCGCTGGAAGAAACTCGTGCCGCCCGATACCTTGTAGGGAAGATCGGCGGCCAGGAATGACTCTTCGAGGTGCCTCGTCAGGTTATTGGTCCGTATGAGGACGCCAAACTGGTCATAGCGCAGGTGTTCCTTTAGCTTTATCTCCTTTATGGCCCTGGCTATGAACTCCCCCTCCTCTATCTCACTCTCTGGCGCAAATATCTCTATCTGGGAGCCGCCCTCGTTGGGGCTCTGCAGGTCCTTTTCCTTACGGTTGGTATTATTCTGGATGACGCTGTTGGCCGCGTCAAGGATAGTCGTCGTAGAACGATAGTTGCGATAGAGCGTAATTTCATTGAACGATGGCCAGTCTTTCTCAAAATTGCTTATGTTCTCGAAGTTTGCGCCACGCCATGAATAGATTGACTGATCGTCATCTCCAACCACGCATATATTCTCCCTGGACAAGAGGCGCATGAGCCTGTACTGCTGGGTGGAGGTGTCCTGGAATTCGTCTATCATGATGTAGCGGTATCTATCACGGTACTCTTCACACGCAAGCGGATGCTGCTCGAAGACACGAATGGGGAGCCCTATCAGATCATCGAAGTCTACGGCATTGTAGGCCTTTAGTGATGCCTGGTACTCCTGAAACACCTTCTCATACCCGTCAGCCGCACCGTCCCAGTTCTTGCGCCCTGTTTTTACGTCTGAGAATACCATTCCGGCCTTCTGGGCATCGAATATCTCCGGCTTAAAACCCATCTCCCTGGCACAGTCCTTTATGAGCTGTGTGCGGTCTACTTCGTCATAGATGGAGAAGTTGTCGCGCCAGCCAAGCCTGTGAATCTCCTTTCGGAGAATCTTTACCCCAAAGGAGTGAAAGGTGCTGACGGTCAGGTTCTGCAACTTCTTGCCTGTCACAGCCCGCACACGCTCAGACATCTCCTTGGCAGCCTTGTTGGTAAAGGTAAGCGCAAGGATGGCGGATTGCGGTATGCCCTTATCAAGCATGTAGGCGGCCCGGTAGGTGATGACACGCGTCTTGCCCGAGCCGGCACCCGCTATGATGAGCACAGGGCCTTCTATGGCAGTTACGGCGGCGTATTGTTCCGGGTTGAGTTCCGATTCGTAGTCGAGGCTCATGGCCGAGGCTATATCCGCTTTACGAGGAAGGAAAGGGCTTCGACACCGAATCCTACGATAAGCGTCACTATAATTCCCGCTATGAGTACGCCAGCCGCTACAGCCACCATCGTCTTCCTCTTGCCCATACCCAGTATCCAGGCTCCCAGTGTGCCCGTCCATGCTCCGGTGACAGGGAGGGGAATGGCTACGAACAGCATGATACCCAGGTATCCATATTTCTCTATCTTGGCATGTACCTTGGATCGCGCCTTCTCTACGAAGCGGTCAAAGACGTCGGCATAGAAACTCCATCTATAAAGCCGTTTATGAAAGGTCTCGAGGAAAATGAAGGCTACAGGGCCGACCAAGGCATTACAAACCACCGCGATGAGGGCAGCCTCCAGGAGGGGCATGCCCCGTGCCACCGCGAAGGGTATGGCTCCGCGCAGCTCTGAAATTGGGAGAAACGATAGGCCTATGCTTATGATGAGTGTCGCTGCGTCCATGGGGCCGGAGTATATAGCTAAGCCCGGCATGCGGGCAAGCAGCTCCAGTAAAAAAAAGAGCCACCCCTAAGGGTGGCCCGTTTCGCTCTAGCATCGGGAGGATCAGTCCTCCTCGGCCTCCTGTATCCTGAATTCGGCTGCTGCCTTGGTCACATCCTCGGCTATCTTGCCTGATATAGGCGAATAGTGGTCAAACTCAACCTCAAAACTGCCTGTACCGCTTGTCTTTGCCTTTAGATCTATAGAATAGCGCAGCAGTTCAGCCTGTGGCACCTCTGCCCGTATCTCTACGATGCCGCCACCCATGGGTTCCTGGCCTGTTATACGACCCCGTCGACCCGACAGATCGGACATGACGTCGCCTAAGTACTTCTCCTCTACGAATACCAGTAGCTTCATCACCGGTTCAAGGAGAGTAGAACCGGCGTTCTTGCATGCTTCCCTGAATGCACCACGGGCTGCCAGCTTAAAGGCCATCTCGGATGAATCAACAGCATGTTCCTTGCCATCGGTAAGGATTGACTTGACGTCTACCACAGGATAACCGGCTATGGTGCCGAATTCCATGGCCTGGTGAATACCCTTCTCTATACCGGGTATGAAGCCTTTCGAGACGGCACCACCGAATACCTTGTTCTCGAATTGATAGCCTGTACCACGTGGGAGGGGTTCTACCTCCATAACGACGCGAGCGTACTGGCCGTGACCGCCTGTCTGCTTCTTATGGGAATACTCGCCACCGGAGTGCTTGGTTATAGTCTCCCGATAGGCTATGCGTGGAACCCTTGTCTCCACCTCTATCTTCTGTGTACGCCTGATCTTGTCAAGAAGGATGGTAAGATGCAACTCACCCATGCCGGCGATTACAGTCTCCTTTGTCTCGGCGTCGAAGCGGATGGTAAAGGTCATGTCCTCCTCGGCCGCCTTATGCAGAAGTTCAGACAGCTTGTCTTCTTCCTTCTTGGCTACGGCACTTATGGCAATCACGTGAACGGGCTGAGGAAGGCTGAGAGGCTCAAAGCTCAGTGGCAACTCCGGTGCCGTTATAGTCTCGTTTGTCTTGAGGGAAGGGCTCTTGGCCAGAATTCCTATATCACCGGCATGTAAGGCACGGGTTTCCTCTAGCTTCTTGCCCATGGCTGTGTAGAGCTTGCCAACCTTCTCCTTCTTGTTCTCTTTGACATTTAAGTATTCCATGTCAGGGGCGAGGATGCCGCGTATGACCTTGATATAGGACAGCCGGCCTGAGAACTGGTCAATCTGAGTCTTTATGACCAGGGCGGCTAACGGAGCCGTCTCGTCCACCGACATGATGCTCTCAACACCATCGGCAGTTGTTACCTTCTCTGTGCTCAGTTTGGATGGGTCAGGAGCTATCTCGCTTAGGATATCGAGCAAGGCGAGCGTTCCTGAGTTTTTTGTGGCAGAACCCGCGAAGGCGGGGACTATGCGGTTTCCCGCCAAGGCTTCTGCGAGGCCCCTGACCATCTCTTCCTGGGTAAGCGTTCCCTCCAGGAGATACTTCTCCATCAGTTCATCGTCGCCATCGGCTGCTGCCTCGGAAAGGAGGGCCCTGGCATCGCTTACGGCTTCTGCATACTCGGCTGGTATTGCCGAAGCCACTTCTTTCTGGTCATGGGACGCGGGAAGGAGATAGGCCTTCTGGTTAAGAACGTCTATGACGCCCTTGAAAGCCAAACCCTCTCCCATCGGTATTGTAACGGCCGTAGGGGCCTGCTTAAAATTCTCTTTTATGTCGTTAAGGGCGCCTGAAAACGATGCGCGCTCCTCATCGAGCCTGTTGACGAAAACCATCCGTGGCTTTCCACGGCCATTGAGATTCCGCCATATTTTTATTGTCTCTATCTGAACACCGGCCTTGGCATCCACCAGCACGATGGCCGACTCGCATGAACGTAACGCCAGGATTACGTCTCCTATAAAATCAGAAGAACCAGGAGTATCTATAAAATTTATCTTCTTATCACCGACATTGGCATGAGACAGTGAGGCACGGACAGAAATCTTGCGTTCTATCTCCTCTTCTGAAAAATCGCTGACCGTCTTTCCTGATTCCAGGAGTTCAGGCTTCTGTATGGAGCCAGCGCTGAAGAGGAGATGCTCTAGAAGGCTTGTTTTGCCTGTGCTACCATGGCCCGAAAGGGCCACATTCCTGATGAGATTGGTCGAGTAGGCCATTGACACGCTCCTTGTGGAAGTTTTTTGAGACCCTTCACACCGCCTGAATGACGGGGCCGGACCTCCAACGGAACAGATGAACCGTTACATACTAGAAGTTGGATGATGGAACCCTTTCAGGTACTTGTCAAGAAAAAGCCTGTTCAAAGAGGGCATTGTAGGGTTTTAGTGCTTGCTTAAGGTCGGCTATACATTGACAAAGACTCGCGGCGCGGCTTATACAATACGCACATCGGGACGTAGCCTAGCGGCTAAGGCGCCAGCTTTGGGAGCTGGATATCGGGGGTTCGAATCCCCCCGTCCCGATCCTTTGGGATCATAGCTCATCTGGATAGAGCAACGGCCTTCTAAGCCGTAGGTGGTGGGTTCGAGCCCCGCTGGTCCCACTTATCCTTACGTAGCAGTCTTCTAATTCCAAGCACGACGCAAGCGGCTGTATAGAACACCGTCATCACAATGCCCAACCATTCCAGCCTCATGAAGAACAAGGACGCCGCAATAGATGCGAATATGAAACCCAGGAAGATAATGACTATATGCTTCATTGCGTATGGCCATCCGTCTTTTACGGCTTCCTCGAGTAATACCGGAAAGGCTATCGCGCTGGCAAGCATCATGACGGGTATAACGAAGGCGTAAATTCTGCTTGGATTTCCCCAAGACATGATGGCGTGAGAGACAGCAAACAACGATAGAGAACCGGCTATGAACGCAACGGCATTTTCATAGCCTCCGCTTCTTGCAAGCCTGGGGAATCCAACGGCAAGGGCGTAGGCCGCGCTTGTCAGCCCAAAGGGTACAAGCCAAAATTCACCAAAGAAACACAGGATGAGCAGGCCGGAGCCCCAGACCGGGGAAAAGAGCGGCCGTACCAACAGGGCCAAGGCGGCGGCGATGATGCCCATAAGGGCTCCACGGGCGAACATACGATACACCGAGGAGCCCGAACGGAATGTCCAGGCCGCGAGTGCGAGGAATGCCAGAGGCATAGAAAGCAGTGAAAAGGCATACATGTGCCAGAGGCTATCACGGCATGGCCTGACAGACAAGAGCATCTATAGAAGGTGCTCCAGTAGCCCTCAGAACATGGCTAAAAGGTCGAGATGATCCTGAGCCCAGGATGCAAACTTCCTGCTTGCATCGGCCACGGCCTTGACGGCTAGCCTTTCATCCTCATTTGCCAGCCCTGGCGAGAAGCCATCCAGGCTTTCTGCAAAGGCAAGCTCATGGACCACAAGGCTCTTTAAAATATTCTCGGGATCGGAGCCAGATTCAAGCGTTAGAACCTGAGCAGTCCCTGGAAAGAGGCTGTCGAGAGGCTGCAATATGGCTACATGCTCACTTTTCTGTCTGATTACCGACTCTATGACCTTGCGTATGGCCGGAGCCTGAACCAACTTGCCAGCATTCTTGTATCCTGCCACGGCATGCTCACAAACCATCGATAAAGAGGGGTTTTTTATACTTGCCATTTCATTCATACTGCAACAATACCGCCTGTCTAAACGGCTGTCAAATTGCCTAAAACAATTACTATCGTACATTGTTTGTTTGCACCCTTTGACGCGATGCAAATCTCTATGCTAGAATGCCAAGCACTATAGAAATTTGCAGGGTAAGCCGAAGGAGGTCCATTGGCGGACAACAAGAACCTGCGGACCAACGATCAGATCAGGGTCCGTGAAGTGCGATTAATAGACGAAGCCGGAGAACAAAAAGGCGTATTGCCCACATCCGAAGCCCTTCAGATGGCCAAGGATCTTGGCCTCGACCTAGTAGAGATCGCACCGCAATCGATACCACCGGTCTGCAAGATACTCGACTATGGAAAATTCAAGTTCGAGCAAGAAAAGAAGCTTAAGGACAACCGGAAACACCAGAAGATCGTCAAGATCAAGGAAGTCCGGATGCAACCCAAGATCGACGACCATGACCTGGACTTCAAGTCAAAGCATGTGCGTAATTTCCTTCTAGAAGGAAACAAGGTAAAGGTTACCGTTCGCTTCAGAGGCCGCGAGTTGGCTCATACCGAGATCGGCGAAGACGTGCTTAAAAGCGTGCTGGCCAAGATAGAAGGACTGTATGTCATGGAAAGCCCTCCCAGGATGGAAGGCCGTTTCATGTCGATGATGCTTATTCCCAAGGCGCCGGTGAACAAGAAACCCGACGCGCCGCGGCCAGAGGATGGCCCCGCACCCGATACTACCGTTTGAAGGATGGAATGTAATGCCCAAGATGAAGACTAAGCGCTCAGCCGCTAAACGCTTTACGCTCACAGCGGACGGCAAGGTCAAGTACAAGAAGATGAACCTTCGCCATATCCTTACCAAGAAAAGCTCAAAGCGCAAGCGCAAGCTCCGCAAGGCTGGATATATAGCACAGGGCCCCGTATACATGATAAAGAAGAAGCTGCTCCCCTACGGTTAAGCCGCACAGGCCCTTAGCCCCGTTAGGGCCACAGCAGCCAAGCCTTCAGGATAGCAGATTCCAAGATCGGGCAAGCGGGCATTCCAGGCACCGACGCCCGAGTTTCTATATTACCTAAGGAGATTTACCATGCCCAGAGCAGTAGACGGCACCAGGCGAAAGGATCATCGCAAGAAGATCCTCAAGCTTGCAAAAGGATATTACGGACGAAGGTCCACCAACCACAAGACAGCCAAGGATGCAGTCGCCAAGGCGCTGATGTATGCCTATCGGGATCGTCGTGACAAGAAGCCTACCTTCCGCGCCCTCTGGATAGCCAGAATCAACGCCGCGTGCAGAGCCGAAGGCATAAGCTATAGTCGCTTCATCGAAGGCGCTGTCAAGGCTAACATGCAGGTAGACCGCAAGGTGCTGTCAGACATAGCCATCCGCGACCCAGAAGCATTCAAGGCCATAGTCCAGCACGTCAAGTCTACGGCACAGGCCTGATCAGGATGATTAGCCTCGATCAGATACGTGCGCTTGAATCAAGGGTTGAAAAGGCCGTAACGCTCATTGCATCTCTCCGTGCGGAGAATGCATCGATGCGCTCTGGCCTGTCAGCCGCAGAATCTCGTGTCGTAGAGCTTGAAAGCCTCGTCGAGGACTTCCAGCGCGAACAGGAAAAGATCGAGGAAGGCATCATAGAGGCACTCCGCAAGCTTGATTCGTTTGAGGACAGCGTGCATGAGTCTGTGGCTCAAAAGACTCAGGCTCCAATAAAGGCGCCTGTCAGCCCCGTCGCGGAGCCAGCAAAGGAAGACCCGGCAGGCCTCGTCAGTGAGGAAACAGAGAAGTCTGGCGATTCTTCCGACTCCCTAGATATTTTCTAACCATGGCTATAGAGACCGTGCGCGTTGAGTTGCTCGGTGCCTCCTTCGCCATACAGACAGACGAGAGCAGTGAATACGTAGAGTCGCTTATCGCCTACCTTGGTTCAAAGATTGAGACCGTCAAGGTCTCGTCAAGGGTTGACGATCCGCTCAAGGCTTGCATCCTGGCCGGCATCTTTTTGGTAGACGAGCTGTACCGGGAACGGGTAGATGCATCCATCAGAACAGGCCTTACCGATCCTGCTATAGACGCAGGTGCCGTGGCTGAGCGGCTCATAGCCAAGATAGACGATACCTTGCGACTACCATCGCAAGACCCAATTGGAGGGAAAACATGAGCATGCCGCTAGAGGATCTTTTTGAGTACGATGGCAACGCATACGAATTTACCGTCGCCGTCAATAGGCGCTCGTACCAATTGGCCGTCTTAAGAACCCCCGAGGTTGAGAAGAATAACGGCAAGGTGGTATCCCTGTCGATGCGCCAGGTATTCGGCAAGCAGATTGAGTACCGTTTCGAATAGAGTAGTAATACTCTTCGGTCCAACAGCCGTCGGAAAGACGGCAACCGTAGAGAACCTCAATAACGACGACCGGCTTCCAAAGCCGGTCGTCGTTGTATCTGCCGACTCGGTGCAGGTCTATCGAGGCCTTGATATTGGTAGTGCCAAGCCTAGCCTTGAAGAGAGGCAGAAACTACGCCACGAGCTTATAGATATACTCGATCCTGCAGAAACCTTCTGTGTAGCCGACTTCGTCAAGCGAGCAGATCTGGCCTGTGACGATATACTATCCAGCGGAGGCTTGCCCGTCATATCGGGTGGCACCGCCTATTACGTAAAAGCCTTCCTCTACGGTCAACCCCCTACTCCACCATCAGATCCGGCAATACGACACGACATACAAGAAATGCTTGCCCGCTGTGGCCCAGAGGCCTTGCATGCCGAGCTGCAACAATGCGACCCGCTAAGCGCCGAGAGGATAGCTCCTGCCGATCTCTACAGGATATCCAGGGCCATCGAGGTCTTCCGTTGCTCTGGCAGGCCGCTTTCAAGCTACGTTCCGCCTACAGAGAGACGCAAGCGATGGAATAGCCTCGTCATAGGGCTCGACAGGCCACGAACAGAACTATACGCCAGGATAGACGCACGGGTAGAGGCCATGATGCATGCCGGCCTCGCCTCAGAGATTGCCACCTTGAAGCAGGCTGGCTACGGACCCGGCGATCCTGGCATGCGCGCCATAGGCTACGCTGAATTCTTTTCTCCTGAGCTGGAGCCTGACGATGTTGTCCCAGCCATAAAGATGCATACAAGACGTTATGCAAAGAGACAGCTGACGTTTATGCGTAGCATTCCTTCGGTACACTGGTTTGAGGCGGATGATTATGAGGGAGTAGCCTGCGCCATTGGCGATTGGCTCAAGGAATAGGAGGCCTTTGGCAGCCCCCGGCATTCAGCCTGTTACAGGCCCCGTATGCGGGCCATAGGAGCCGCTCGCCTTACAATAGCCAGAAGCCCCGAGAGACGCTCCTCGGTATACGGAGAGACGCCACCCGCCCACGCGGGGTCCAGGACTCTGCCTTGCCGGTATCGCTGGAGGATGATGGTGTCACGTTCCTCAAGCAAGCCCGCGACCATCTCCGCGTCTGACTCCGTAAAAATACCAGGCACACAGGTAATCCTGAATTCGTAACCAGAGCCAGAATCCCTAATCATCCGCATGCTTCTGCGCAGACGCTCCGACGCATCGGGTGGAGAACCAGGCCATAATTCCTGATAACGCTGGAAAGATGTCTTTATGTCCATCGCTATGTAGTCGGCACCAACCGCCGCAATGCAATCTGGCATGGTACCATTGGTGTCGAGCTTGACCTTGTAGCCAAGACTCCGTATATCGGCGGCCAAGGCGGGCAGATCCTTATGCAATGTGGGTTCACCGCCAGAAAGCACGGCCCCGGACAGGACGGATCGTCGCCTGTCAAGGAATTCCAGGGCCTCCTTTGGCGTCACCAGGGCCTCGTCCTCCTCGTCCTCTGGCACGACAAGCCGGGGGTTATGGCAGTATGGGCAGCGCATATTACAACCACGCATGAATAGAACCGCGGAGACCCTGCCTGGGAAATCTACTAGACTGGTCTTTTGAATACCAATCCTCATGCGGCTATACAGTAACAGCCGCTGCCGGGAGTGAGCGAGCCTTGGATGGCACGCCTATGTCTTCGAGCTGCTTGCGGGTAAGGGCACGGGCAATCTGCCTTCCATCTGAGCCAAGCATGATGGCAGTAGGCGTAGACAGGACATCGAAGCGTCTTGCCAGCTCGAGGCCATCGTCAGTATCTACATCGACTACGATTCCAGGCAGACCCGAGGCACACAGGTAGTCATGCACCGGCGGACAATTTGGGCATGCCGACCTCTCAAAGAGTCTATACGAGGCTAACTCTGGCGCCTTATTTAAAATTGAAGAAAATGAAAACTCCTTGCGGGCGCCAAACTCTTCCCGCTTGCCTGCGTTCCAGTTTCTGACAGATCGGTAATATCCGACGATACGGCTATACACCTCCGTTGGCGTTCCTTCTACCGTCAGAAGCTCGGCCTTGAGCGTAGCCAGCCTCGCCTCTTTCTGTTCCCTGTTTTCCATGTATCCCTCCAAATTTACTTAAATTCTTTCAGGTGAGGCGGCTTGTCCGCCCAAGCACGTTCATGACAGCTCCTGCTCCAGGGCGGCAATTTCATCGCGTATCCTGGCTTCCTTCTCAGCCTTGCACTTGGGGCACGAGAAATGCTCGCCTGATACATAGCCGTGAACCGGGCAGACAGAGAAGGTGGGCGATATCGTATAGTAGGGTATGCGATACCTACCCGCGATGCTCCTGACAAGGTCTCGCAGAGCCCGCCAATCATCCACCGCCTCTCCCAGGAAGACATGAAATACGGTGCCTCCCGTATACTTGCCCTGGAGAGACTCCTGGTGGTCGAGGGCGTCAAAAAGATCCTCTGTATAATTGACAGGCAGCTGGCTTGAATTGGTGTAATAGGGTTCATCTACACCGGAACAGATGATATCGGGATACTGCTTGCGGTCATGCCTGGCGAGCCTGTATGACGTGCTTTCCGCAGGCGTAGCCTCAAGATTGTACAGCTCTCCTGAGTCAAGCTGGTAGTCCTGCAGGCGCTTCCTCATGTGGTCGAGCACCTCCTCTGCAAAGGCCTTGCCTTCAGGCTCTGCTATGCTCTTACCCATGAAATTGAGGCAACATTCGTTCATTCCGACGAGGCCTATGGTTGAAAAATGATTGTCAAAATTCTTGAGATAGCGTTTTGTATACGGGAAGAGGCCACCTTCGAGTAGCCGTGAACAGACCTTTCTCTTTATTGAAAGGCTATGGGCGGCCATATCCATGAGCCTGTCTAGCCTGCGGAACAAATCGTTCTTGCCATTAGACAAGTATCCAAGCCTGGGCATATTGAGCGTTACGACCCCGATAGAACCAGTCAGCTCATCGGATCCAAACAAGCCGCCACCACGCTTGCGTAGCTCACGCTTGTCGAGTTGTAGCCTGCAGCACATCGACCGAACATCGTTGGGATCGAGATCCGAATTGATGAAGTTCTGAAAATACGGTGTGCCGTATTTTGCCGTCATCTCAAAGAGGAGCCGTGCGTTATCCGATTCCCAGTCAAAGTCACGGGTTATGTTGTACGTCGGTATAGGGTAATGAAAGCCCCTTCCGTCGGCGTCTCCACCGAGCATCAACTCTATGAACACACGGTTAATAACATCCATCTCGCTCTGGCAGTCGCCGTAGCTAAAGGACTGCTCCTGCCCTCCGACCACCGCCGGTTTATCGCGCAAGTCTCCAGGACATGTCCAGTCAAGCGTAATGTTTGTAAAAGGCGCCTGACTGCCCCAGCGGCTGGGTGTGTTGACGCCAAACATGAAGCTCTGGATACATTGCTTGACGTCTTCCTGGCTCATAGCGTCAATCCTTACGAAGGGAGCCAGGTAGGTGTCAAAGCTGGAGAAGGCCTGGGCCCCTGCCCACTCATTCTGAAGTATGCCCATGAAGTTGACCATCTGCTGTACCAGTGTTGAAAGATGCCTGGCAGGAGCGCTTGTTATCTTGTCGGGCACTCCACCCAGGCCTTCGGCTATAAGCTGCCTGAGCGACCAGCCTGCGCAGTAGCCTGAGAACATCGATAAATCATGTATATGGATGTCAGCGTTTCGGTGTGCCTGGGCTATGTCCTCTGGATAGATGTTCTTGAGCCAGTAATTGGCCGTTACCGTGCCCGAATTGTGGAGTACCAGTCCTCCCAGGGAATAGTTGACGTTGGCATTCTCCTTGACACGCCAGTCTACCTGAGCCAGATAGCCATCCATGGTGGTATTGATGTCGAGCATGAGGCGCTGGGCATCTCGCACCGCATCCCGCTTGGCTCGATAGAGGATGTATGCCCTGGCTACCCGGCCTTCCTTGGCCTCTATGAGAGCCATCTCCACCAGGTCCTGAATCTCCTCTATGGCCGGTATAGAGTTGGGATGCCGTGCCGACAGCATAAGAGCAAGTGAGGCTTCAACCTCCGAGGCTATCCTTTGTACCGCTTCCTTGTCGGCCACGCCCTTGACCGCCTTGAATGCCTTCTCTATGGCCGACTCTATGCGCCCCCTGTCATAGCGCTCCACGGTACCTGAGCGTTTGGCTACGAATCTGCCTGTTTCACCCGCCGTTCCCAGGAAATTTCGCCATTCTGGAAAGACTTGCTGAGACTGTGCCATCTTCACTCTCCCTCTCGGGCGTTTTCCAGCCGTTCTATCTCTTGCATAAACTCGGCCATTGATTCAAATTTTCTGTATACACTGGCGAAGCGTATATAGGCCACCTTGTCGAGGGTATAGAGCTTGTGCAGAGTCATCTCGCCGAGGGCAGAGCTCTGCACCTCGTTGGCTCCCTTACCGAGCATGGCCGCGTCGTCCTCTATGTCATTGAGTATGTTCTCTATAGTCATCTGAGAAACCGGGCGCTTCTCCAAGGCTCTCTGCAGGCCGCGTTCAAGCTTCTGCCTGTCGAATGGTTCGCGCCTGGCATCGCGTTTTACAACCATGAGGGGCTTTTCTTCTATGCGTTCATAACTCGTAAAGCGGAAACCGCATGACAGGCATTCTCTACGTCTTCGTATGCTCTCTCCGTTGGCAAGCGTACGCGAGTCTGTTACGCGATCATCCATTGATCCGCAATGTGGGCAGCGCATTTTTTAAAACCCTCCAGACAAAACAGAAAGAACGATCAGCAGGCTTACAGTTGGTACGCTTCTTGCTTTACCATATATACTAGTTATAGTATCGTCAAAAATTATTATAGCTAGATATAGTGTTATAGCCTCGACTCGTCAAGATATCACGAGTTTCATAAAACGTCATTGCTTTTTTGCCCGATAACAGCGAATTTCTAAGGTAACACAGGTATTCTTTATTCTTGGAGGTAGCGCATATGACATTTTCTGAAAAAATGAAGCAACTGGTAGATCAGGGCATCAAGTCATCAAAGGATCTGGTCAAGCAAGCCGGTGACAAGGCCCAACAGTGGGGAGAGATGGGAGTCCTTAAGCTGGAGGTCGTTCAGCTCAGGAATCAGGTTGAGAAGTTGACCGCCCGTCTCGGGGCCGAGGTCTATGAGGTCCTCGTCGAGAAGGGTCAGAAAACGGTAGGCAAGGACTCTCCCGCCGTACGTGAGACAATAGAACGCATTGAAGAACTGCAGAGCCAGGTGGAAAGCAAGGAAGCGGCCTTCAAGAAGGCCGGTGGCAAGGAAGAAGACCTTACAACACCGTAATACACGGTAGCCAGAGATGCATTGGCGACGCGCCAAGAGCCCGCCAATGCCACGAACCCCACCAGGAGAAATCAAAGCCATGATACGAGCAATAATCTTCGATCTCGACGGAACCCTGGTGGACACCCTTGGCGACATAGCCACGGTGATGAACGGCTGGCTCCGCTCAAAGTCATGGCCAGAACACCCGCTAGAGGCCTACCGCCAGATGGTGGGGCGCGGACTTGCCCGTCTTATACAGGCGGCCGTTCCTGCGAGTGAGTCTGCACATGCTGAGACATGGTACGACGAGGTTTTCGGCGCGTACGAGGCCATGGGCATAGGTGAGTCTAGACCCTACCCAGGGGTTACGGAGACGCTACAGCAATTACGTGACGCAGGACTGCCTTTAGCCGTCATATCAAATAAACCCGACGCCATTACACGCTCCATGGTAGCGGCTCTCTTCCCTTCAATTGACTTTGCCCTCGTTCGTGGGGGGCTTGTTGGTGTTCCTTCTAAACCTAACCCCGTCTCTGCATTAGCGGCGGCCCAGGCCTGCGCCGTCGCTCCCTGTGACTGCGCCTTCGTGGGTGATTCCGACGTCGACATGAAGACAGCCCTTGCGGCGGGCATGATGGCGGTGGGTGCGGCCTGGGGCTTTCGCGGGGAGGCAGAGCTACGCACAGCAGGAGCTATGCTTATAATCTCGTCTATGACAGAGCTGCCATCTATACTGAGTTAACCATCTCTGTCCCCTGCCCTTCACTTCCTGGTCCCGCGCCTATATACTCTATTCCAATACAGTAGGAGGCTCCCGATGGACAGAGATACCATACTAAAGCAAGCTCGCGATTATATAGCAAAGGAAAGTGACCCGGAGTTCAAGGCAGAGGTAGAGGCCCTCATACAGGCCGATGATATGAAAGAGCTTGAGGACCGCTTTTACAGGGATCTGGAGTTTGGCACCGGAGGCCTCCGTGGCAAGATAGGTGGCGGGTACAACCGCATGAATTCATACGTCGTCCGCCGTGCCACCCAAGGCATGTGCGATTACCTCAATGAGACCTTTAAGGACAAGAAGCTTTCAGGCTGCATAGCCTACGATTCAAGACATCGTTCAGACGTCTTTGCCCTCGATACGGCACTCATCTTTGCCGCCAACGGCATAAAGGCCTATCTGTTTTCGTCATTGCGCCCCACACCGGTGCTGTCATACGCCATCAGGAAACTAGGAGCCGATACCGGCGTCGTCGTCACCGCCAGCCATAATCCTCCGGAGTATAATGGCTACAAGGCATACTGGAACGATGGAGCCCAGATCATCGAGCCTCACGATACCGGCATCATCGATCGAGTCGGCACCGTTAAGACAATAAAGACGATGTCAAAGGAAGAGGCACTCGCCAAGGGTCTCCTTGTGATCATAGACAAGGAGATAGACGACCCGTACATCGACATGGTCAAGTCGAGGCTCTACAGGCCGGAGCTTATCCAGGCTATGGCGCCAGAGGTCAAGGTTGTTTACACACCGCTACACGGTACCGGTGCCGTTCCATTCGAGCGCGTCATGGGCGAGCTTGGCCTCTCTGTGGTAACCGTGCCTGAACAGCGAGAGCCCGACGGCGACTTTCCTACCGTGTCCTTTCCAAACCCCGAGGAGGCGGCTGCCCTCAAGATGGCGCTGGAATTAGGTGCCAAGCTCAAGGCAGACGTCGTGATGGCCACCGATCCGGACGCCGATCGCCTGGGAATAGCCGTGCCAGATGGCCTTGGCGGCTATGCTCTTATAAGTGGCAACCAGTTAGGATCCCTTCTTGCCGACTACATGCTCCTGTCTCTCAAGGAACTTGGCCGCATGCCCGCCAAGCCATCTACCATAAAGAGCATAGTCACCACAGAACTGCAGTCCAGGATAGCCACATCCTATGGAGCCACGTGCCATGACTGCCTTACAGGCTTTAAGTGGATAGCGGATATGATGCGGCGCTTCGAGGAAGAAGGCCGTGACTTCGTGTTTGGGACAGAAGAAAGCTACGGCTACCTCGTAGAAGACGAGGTGCGTGACAAGGACGGCATATCGGCGGCTGCGATGACAGCCGAGATGACCCTCTACTGGCGCAGCAAGGGCAAGAGTATATTGCAGCGCCTGGATGAGCTGTTCATACAACATGGATACCATGAGGAACGGGGCATCAACAAGTACTTTGAGGGCCAGAGCGGCATGGACGTGATGCGTGGCATCATGGCGTCCTATCGCAAGGATCAACCCGTCAAACTTGGTGGCATAGAGGTAGAACGCATCCGCGACATACAGACAGGAAAGGCATGGAACGTGGCGACGCCTGCCAAGGCAGATCCTGTTGCTATGCCAACAAGCGACGTCATACAGTGGTACCTAAAAGACGGCACCATGGTCACCGTTCGCCCCAGCGGCACCGAGCCAAAGATAAAGTTCTATGTCCTGGCCAGAACCACAGTAGGAACAGGCGGGCTGGCACAGGCCAAGACGGAGAGTGCCGCCAAGGTAGACGCAATACTGGCGGACATAAAGAAAGTCATAGCTTGAACGGGCCATTCGGGGCCGGCAACGGCCCCGGTGAACGAAGGTCCTTTGGAGGCCCTCGTCGATCTGGACATCACAGCGCTCCAAAACTTTCTCCCGACGATGTTGACGCCATGCTCGCAACCCTGGGACGCGTACGCTTCGTCGCCTTTGACTTCGAGACAACGGGTCTGTCGGCCGAACGTGATCGTGTCGTAGAAATAGGTGCCGTAGCCTTCAGGCTAGAAGAAGTGAATGGTCAATGGAAAACCATCCCTGATGGTACCTATGAGAGCCTTATCAACCCAGGCTGCCCCATTCCTCCCGAGACATCGGCCATACATGGCATTGACGACCTCGGGGTATCGGCAGCGCCAACATTCAAGAGCGCACTAGAGCTTTTCTTGCCATTTATAGCTGGCTCTATACTGATAGCCCATAACGCCCCCTTTGATATGGGCTTCCTGAAGGCAGAAACAATCAGGGCAGGTCTTGAAGCTCCTAGCAATCCGGCCTATGATACTATAGCGATAGCAAAGACAGCCGTATCCGGGCTTCCTAGTTATTCCTTAAAATCGCTTGCCACGGCTTTCAGGATACAACAAAACGCAGCGCACAGAGGCGGTGACGACGCCCGAGTATGCATGGAATTGTTCATACACTGCATAAATCTAATCCATAAAGCAAATTAACTCAATTCGACAATTATGTCGATTCGACATTATTGTCGAATATTATTATTAAATATAAATACCTGCTCACTTCTCTATCCATAGATAATTTTTTTCTGCAATAATTGTCGAAATCGACAATTTTGGTCTCTTTGTGATATATTCATTAATTGGTATTTTATAATATAATCAGTATACGTCCTGTATCCGATACTAGAAACGGGCGCATCCGTGCCAAGACAGTGCCAGGTGGGAGTACAATTATGGAGACGACAGCCACAAGCAAGCGTAAGATGACTACAATTGCGACAATCGTACTATCCGGCCTGATGGCAATGACTGCCTTCTCATGCAAGAGTCCTCTGTTTGGGCTTGGTGGGCAGGTGGATCTCGAAGCCCCACGATCTATCAGCATGAGTCCTGGCCAAGGCTCTGTCAGGTCTGGGCTCATCACCATCTCCGGTGAGGCACAGGACTCGTACGGGCTCGCGAGTGCAGAGGTAAGAATCTTGAACAAGACTACCGGTGCCGAGCTAGCCAAATTCGATACCACCATATCTTCTAACAGCTGGAGCACCGGGAATATCGATACGACCCAGTTTACGGATGGCCCCTACACGATTGCGGTGACTCTTAAGGATGCTCGTGGCAACGCCACCGAGGATCGTGTTCTCATTACCTTCGACAACCGAGCTCCTACTGTTCTCATCGACACGCCACTCGATCTGAACGCAGAATACAACGGGGAAATACACATTTCAGGTGATGCATTCGACAGCCTGTCAGCAATAACCAAGGTAACGATCAATGTTTTCAAGTCCGGCCAGAGCTTACCTCTATTCACCTCCGATTCAACGACCGTACCCAAGTGGGATGTCATATTCAACGCTAGCGATCCGGCATACTCGTTGACTGCCGAACCCTTGACCGTTGTCGTGACCGCAAGCGACGAAGGTAGCAACACCAATCATTACCAATATGAATACAAGTCGATATACACAGCCAACGGCAACAAACAGTTGACAGCATCCCAGATCGATACTCTCGATGCTTTGCCGAATGACAGTGATACCATCCCCGATGTTGCATTCAACAAGGCGACACTTGTTGCCAACCGCAGGGATAAGGACGCGTCACCGGCTACCCCCACTATTCTAAAAGTCAACATTGATAGCGACAAGCCAACCTTTACATTCGTAACTCCTGGAGAAGCGTGTACCAGTGAAGCCACGGCAGAACGGTACGCAGGCGGCACCAAGGCAAACGGAACAATAAAAGACGATGACAACAATGTCGACAACCTCATAGTCAATTACCGATACGCCCTTCTACCCGGCAACATAAATGCTGCATCGTGGACCTCCGCAACCGTAGAAGGAAATGTCGGCTACGAGCAGCGCTGGAGCTTCCCGTTGCCAGGTGCCAATGGCGTATATGCTATCCAGTTGCAAGGTACCGACAATGGTGGTGCCACGGGTATCTCGGGCATTCGCTATGTGGTTATCGATGACGGTCGTCCTCTCGTCAGCATCAATACGGCAAACTCCACGGAGGCTGACAACGATGGTGTTGCCTGGAGGCTGTACTATGGACTCAACCAGCACATATATGTTGACGGCAGCGCAAGCCGCGTTGGTGCAGGCAACAGTATAGTAGAAGTGACAATCCAGGCCGATAATCTGGCGGTACACACCATTCCCATCACTCCAGCATCATCGGTGAGTTGGACCAATTTTGACCTGAACTTAAATGGGATCTCGGGCGGTTCTACCCAAGTTCGAGTCCGAGCTAAAGATAACCTCGGAGTCTGGGGTCAGAGCGAAGTTCTGATCATCATGGATGTTGACCCGCCACTCATAACCATCAATGATCCTGGAACCAACCTGAACGGCACCGTGACCTTCAGAGGATCTGTAGCTGACGGTCCGAGTGATGCCTTCATCACCGTGCTTGAAAATGTCGAGGCCAAGATTGATGGCGCTGCATATGCCCCGGCTACTGGTACCTATTCCTGGTCTTGGCTCTATAATACCCAGAGTCTGTCCGACGGTGCACACACCCTGTGGATACGCGCGATTGACACCGCAGGCAACTCATCAGTAACCAGTTTTGTATTCTCCGTGCTGCAAAGCACCGACAGACCCAGCGTAACAATCAACAACCTGAATCCCGGCGCAGTGCTTGGTGGCAGCTTCATCGTATCCGGTACCGCTAGCGACGATGACGGCATCGCCAATGCCGATTCGGCCATCCAGATACTCATCGAGGTCGAGACAAGCCCTGGGGTCTGGGCTGTCCAGCAATCCTGGACCGACGTCACTGCCAAGACCGGGACCCCTGCTAGTTACTCCTGGACCTATGCATTGCCGGCTCTACCCAGCGGCAGCTTCAGGCTCAACGTGCGGACGCGTGACAGCAACTCAGTCGTCGGTGATTTTGGCTCTGTGGCCTTGCCCCAGGTAAATTACTGGAACTCCACCGCTGCGATAGCGTTTCAGGTAGATAACGACGTTCCGGTGGTTAACCAGACTGGCTTCAACCCTGGCTCCGGCTCGTTTGTAAAAGATAGTATTGCGCTGACTGGCACCATTACCGAGGACAAGAGCCTGGCATCGGTGAGGGTATTCATCAATGGAACCGACCGTGGCGTGGCCGCGATAGGCGGAACGGTGCCTAACTTCACCTTTAGCTTTGCTGTCAACAAGGCATGGCTCAATGGAGCCGGTGGTTCCAATTCGATACGTATCGACGCAACCGACAACTCAAGCCCGGCCAAAACCGGCTCGGGTACGGTGCAGATCATCTACGACAACACGGCTCCTGCTGTAAACTTCCTCACCCCGGATGAGGCTACGACCGTCAACGGCACTCTCAGTGTGAGCGGTAC
This sequence comes from Spirochaetia bacterium, assembly GCA_034003955.1. GTDB lineage: Bacteria > Spirochaetota > Spirochaetia > Treponematales > UBA12059 > SZUA-370. The sequence continues at coordinate 57,427 of JAVEXO010000015.1, forward strand.
GGCGAGTGACGACAACCAGGTTGCCTCGCTCTATTACGCCGTTGCCAAGACAAGTGATGCAGCCCCAATATTTCCTGCCGGCTACACCCTGCTTGTCAATCAGAAATATGCCTTCAACTTCAGCATCAATACGACGCTGTTGAATGACAAGACTGCATACAAGATATATCTCGTGGCAGTCGATGGTGCCGGCAACGATATGGCCAGCGCACCAGCAACGCCGAAGGTGCTGAATATCAATGTTGACCAAGATTCGGACAGGCCAATTATCAAACTTTCAAATATTGATCCGGATGGTCTTCCCAGCCTGACTACGCTTAAGATGTCAAACACTGTCTTTGGTAGCGTCATCGATGATGATGGCACCGCTACCAAACTTGAGATAAGCGAAGATGGTTTCTCTTGGGCGGAAATAGCGATGAGTGGCGGTACCTTCAGCTATGACTCGTCGGCCGGAGATGGAACCAAGACCCTCTTCTTCCGTGTTACCGACAAGAGCCCCCATGTATTTGCCACCAATGCGGCCACCAGTGCCGACAAGCCTCGCATAGAGAATGGCGCACCAGGCGTGTACATAGACAGCACGGTATCGTATCGAGTAGATACCAATTTCCCGGATGTGTTCGCAACCGTGTTGGTCGATCGTACTGCTAGCTATGACTTTATTGATGCACTGCCCTTGACATCCAACATGTCATTCGGTGGAGCCTCTGGCGTGTTTAAGGTACGGACCCTGGCCACAGATTCCAGCGGCATCAAGACGGTACGCATACTGTTGCCCGGAGCCACAGGCTCACCATTCCTTGCCAGTGCGAACGGCACCGAGGTTCAGGGCAGCACCACCTATACCAGGTACGACTCTGGGCTGATCGATGTAACGAGCGGCATCAGTGATGGAGCGATCACGCTAACCGTCGAGGTGGAGGATAATTCCGGCCTCAAGACCACGGTGATGCGAACGATACTGGTAGACAACACCGCTCCTTTGTATTCGATTACGACACCGGCCCTCAATGAAGTCGTCAATGGCGATATCACCATCAAGGGCACGGCACTGGATCAGACGGCCGGTCTTAAATCCGTCTCATACAAGCTCGGATACAACTATGATACCGAGGCATGGACAGCGGTCGATGGCAGCATGTACAGCTGGGAGATAGATCTAAGCGGTGCCAATCGCTCTGACCTTTATGCAGGCAAGAGCATTACGACGATCGATATACCAAACAACACTCTTACCAGTCCTGGACACGGCTTTGCTGTCGGAACCAAGGTCTACTTCAGCGGCGCCCCCTTACCAGGCGGAATTGCCAGCACAGTAACATATTTTGTCATTGATGAGACGGCCAACGACTTCAAGGTTTCCACAATAGCACTTGGGGCACCCGTCGACATCACGTCGATTGGCAGCGGCGTCTTTGTCAGCGCAGAATCGAAGGACATTGACAACGACCAGATATGGGAATTTCCCGTGCTCATCAGAGCCGAGGACAACGCCGGCAATATCGTCGTGACATCTCTTGGTGACTACATGATCAAGCTCGATCCGGGCGGAGACCGCCCGAGGGTCACGGTGTATTATCCTGACCCAGCCGATCCGACCAAGACCCTTGGCGGAACCATACGAGTATATGGCATGGCAATCGACGATGATGCTGTTGATTCTGTGTACATGCAGATCGACGTCAATAATGACGGTCTCTTCGACGCCTCTGATGTAGACTCCCTTTTTGTCGACTGGTACAATGGCGGTCTAGGCCAACAGGTCATAGGCTCTGCCAACTGGTACCGAACGATCAATGAGTCCGGCGAGTTCAATCCCGCCGTGGACACACGGATCATCAAGATACGAATGCGCGGCAAAGACATATATGGAACCTATGGCGCATGGACGGCTGCCCAGCCCATCACGATAGACAAGAATGTGCCACAATTCGGCTCTTCCAGCCACATCGCCATTGATCCTGACACCACTATAGGCAATGGAAACGAACAACCCTATTCGGTTGGTATGTATGTCAATGGCACTACGGTGTATGTGCGTGGCTCGGTTACTGACGACGGTAGTATCACCGACATCCAGATCAGCGGAGCCATAAGCGGATCTCTGCTTGGAAACCCCGCGTGGTTCACCGCTGGCTACGCAGGCAAGGGTTTCGACTTGGCTATTCCCATCAGTCTGCCTGCCGGTTCATCAGGGTCCAAGCAGTTCACCATCATCGCCTACGACAACAGTGCCATCCCGAGGGAAAGCATCTACGAGCTGCGTTTCAATTATGACAACCAGGCACCAGTCGGGGCGCTGAACACGGGTGCAAGCCCCGCAGCAGTCGCCCAGAGCAATGGTTGGTACAAGGTAA
>JAVEXO010000061.1:0-12295 GCA_034003955.1 Spirochaetia bacterium
TAGCTTGTACTGGAGGGGCTACCGCGGCTTTCTTGGGCGGCATCTTTGCCCCCTTGGCTATCTTGGCAGGTATGAATCCCTCGAGGCGCTCTGCTAATTCGCTTGTATTCTCGGTATAGACCGAACCATCCGCCCTGGTATCGAGCATGGCCTTTATGACGTCTATACCCGCAAGCAGAGAGTCAATAACCGCCTCGTCTACCTTGACGGTATTGGAGCGGATCGCGTCTAGAAGATCCTCAAGGATGTGGGTAAAGCCGGCAAGCTCAGACATTTCAACGGTGCCAGCCCCGCCCTTGAGGGTATGTGCAGCGCGGAAAATTTCATCTACTGCATCATGATTGGTCGGATCATTCTCAAGAACGAGGATATTCTGCTCTAGTTGATCGACTTGGGCACGTGCCTCGGCAAAAAAATCCTTGAGTAGTTCCTGATTATTAGGGTCGAGATAGTCACTCATGTTGTCTTGTAGTCTTATACGGAATGAAGGATTAGTCAAGGGAAGTAAGGCCAGGCATCGCACTGCCTATCATTCATGCAAAAGGATTAATAAACCGATATTGTATGCATAGATTCATTAAACACTCATGGAACATTCATGATAAATTCAAGGGTGACGTATACACTATGAGCGGGAGCGATACCATGCTAAAAAAAACTGTAGTCCTATTGCTGATGGCATGCGTCACAGCCTCAAGCTATGGTGCCGACCTCTCGGTTCCACAGCTGAGCCTGCTTACCAACGGCCGGCTCAACGGAGTCGGTGCCTTTGAGCTATCAACCCGTGCCAGCATCGACATGCTTATAGAGGGTGGTTCAAAGTTTGACGCCTGGTTCAATCTAGGGTTCAGGAGCGCAGTCGTAGAAGACTACTTGCGAGCCGAAGGAAGCCTGTCATCGCTCCCAGTCAGCGCCGACCTGAATGACCTTGCGGCATCTGCTTCCAGGCTAGAAGCGGCTACTGGCCTGTCGCTACGTACCATTGCCATACAGGTTAAGGAACTGGCGGGTACGCCGCTACACCTGACCACCTTCGTCGGTCACCTGGACACCTTCTGCTCCGGCCCTGACTTTACCACATACTTCGCTGAAAGCGACTTTGGCACCAAATTTCGAGGATACATGTACTACCCAGAGGGCATTGGTGGTGACCCCAGCCGACGCTATGAAGGCTTGCATGAAGTCTATGGCACGGGCCTTAGACTCAGCCTCCCACTTCTAAATACTGCCTCTTTCCTCTATGCCTACCAGGATTCCTGGCTAGGAGTCGGACGATATTCTGTAGATGCACGAACGCTTTTAAACCTGGAGCGCCTCAAACTCGAGGCATTCACAGGCGCTTCATTCCCTGAATCTAGCCTGGGCATCTACAGGGCCGGACTACTCTTCTACTACGACACTGGCGCCATAGGTGATTTTTATGCACAGATAGGCGTTCCTCGTTGGGATCCAACCAGCAGCTTTGGCATGGACCTGCTCTACTTCATGTTTGAGCCTCGTGTCAGATTCAGTGGTGGAGAACTGGTGCTAAGCCTGTTCTTCCATCCTGCCTGGTACCTACAGAAAGCAACACTTGAATCAGGAGCCTTGGAGTTCCGCTTCGATCTTGGCTTTGGAAAGGCCGACGAGGGCTCAATACGGGCAGGAACCGAGATGGAACTATCCTACAACCCTAATTCAAGCCTCGATACCCTTACCATAGAAGCATCACCGTACATGCAGATGGTACGAAACGGCATACAATGGGATCTCAGGCTAACGCTCCGCGGGTTCCCATTCCCCAAACCATGGTACGGTATGATAATGCCAACACTTGGCGTATCTACGGCTTTCTAGCATAAAAGGAGTCCAGCAATGAGCGGTCTACAGACACGTGCATGCACCATCTTTAAAGGGCTCAGAGTCCTTGCATTGGCATCTATACTAGCGCTTCCCGTCTCCGCACTCGACCTTGAATCGGAGGCATTCTTCGGTAACCTTGGCCTACCATGGGCCGGCGAGACGGCTATGACGGCAAGCATCTATCCTGCCAATCTTTGGATATACGGCGGACGTGTCTCGGTGTCGGATAATCTAGGCTCTGGCTTCTCACTGCTAGCCGAGTATGAGACCGATGTCATACTCCGCAACATCGTGCGGGGTGTCATTACCTATAATACAGGTTTTGCCAGCATCAGCGCCGGGCCCATGGTTGGCGCATTCAATACAAGCGCGACTCCCCTCAAGGCAGGCATAGACATAGGCTTTAAAGTCGAGGCACCCGGCCTGGTATTCCTATCAGCCAGGGCCGCATCGTCGATGGGTGCCGGCATGGTAGCCTTGGGCGACTATTCACAAGAACTGTCAGAACTATCCGCAGGGTGGTACGTCTACAACGCCATCTGTTCCGTCTCCATGACAAACAAGCGCTACTATAGGATACTTGCATCTGGCGATCCTTTGGTAGACAACTCGAGTGATTACCGCTTTTCTGTCGATGTGCACAAGAAGGGTGCACCATACCAGGTGCTAACAGAGCTTGGCTACAGAAGCCTTACAAGAAGGTATCCTGATAGCCTCATAGACGGACTTAGCGCCTTGGTATTCGGTGCTAAGATCAACGCCTATGCCGGCCAGCAGCTGGACATATTCGCAGGACTAGAATCCGGCGTCTACGTTTATGGTATAGAACAACTCGCAGGCCGCGGCCCCGCTAGCAATACATTCATATTCAATGCCAGCGTCGGCATAAGGCTCCACCTCGACAAGCCAACCATGGACTCAACCCCTCCTGCAGAGCCAGAAACCTTCGAACCAGAAACTCCAGAAGCAGTACTCGAAGAAGGCATCGAATAAAAAAGCCTGTCCGCAAGGACAGGAACGTCATGGACGATGCCCAGCGCGCCATGGATGGCTCGCCAGTATGAAGCCGGTACATCATGGATGATGACGACGCGCAAGGACGCGCGGCCACAGAACGTCCTGCCCAAAGGGCAGGCCCGTCACGGATGACGCTCTGCGCGCCACGGATGGCGCGCCAGTACGATGCCGGCGCAACGAAGTGAGCCGGAACGTCATGGACGACGCCCCGCCGCGCAAGGATGCGCGGCATTAAAAAAAGCCTGTCCGTTAGGACAGGCTCGCCATGGATGGCGCTGAGCCGCCGGAGATTCGAACTCCGTACCCACGCCTTAAAAGGGCGCTTAACTCCATATCCTACCGTGTTTTATAGTATCATTTATATAGAAGAAGTCAAGCGTTTTTCGCATACGTTCCGATTATAGAATCATAGCGTATCTTGAAAATACCGCGAGTTACTCCGCGACTTGGCCCGGCGTCGACTCCAGTTTTATACGTCGCTTTCAGTCCTCATCTTTAGCTTTCCGCGCCGATTCTCTATACTGCCCGTGATGATACGACGGGGAGTAAAAAATAATTGCATCGACCCTAGACGATGCTATGGTCTAGCACCTATATCAATACATCGAGAAAAAGGAGGCGGAACGATGGCAACACGATACGTTATAAAATCAAAGCCCGTGACCCCTTCCGCCACCTCCAGGCCCGAGTCACCGGCTTTGGCCTATTACTCGCCAAGCCGGAACCCTCTCGGCCATGATCTTACATTGCTCCTTCGCCGCCTTAAGTATATAACCGGCCTCCCGAGCCGCGAAATTGCAAGGCAACTTGACCTTAACCCGCGCACAGTGACCCGCGCCCTCGACCCGACCGCCAAGCGCGAAGATTTCCCCGTTATAGCCTCGGACGACCTGACGCGCCGGGCACTTGTTATGCTTTACCGATTTAGGGAACTTCGATTCGAGCCTGGCCAAAAAGCCGACTTCCGCGACGCTGGCCCTCGACCGACTCGCCGCGACGGAAAGCCCATATACTGCGACCCGAGGGCTCGCGAGGACGCATGCAGGCAATGATCGCCCTGGCCTGATCTTGTGATTTTTTCGGCGGAGTTCGCCGAGACATATTTATAAGGGAATTCGATGATGGCCACGCCACATCGTCCCCGTTGCCGGTAGCACCGGCGAGCCGTTTGTGTAGGCCCCGCTCAACTGTTCCGTTCGCACGGAACACTGGAGGGCCAACTATGCCCCAGACTTTACTCACCCGCCGCCAAGCGGCCTCTATCCTCGGCGTTGCCGAAATCACTTGCAAGCGGTACACGCTGACTGGCTTGCTTCCGTCCGTCAAAATTTCAAGCCGCGTCGTAAGAATCGACCCAACCGCGCTTGACGCCTTCATCTCCAGACGCTCGACTGCCGATCCGCTCGACACGTCCGGGGCCGTAGCCGTACAGGCCGAGGCGCTTTAATGGGCGGCCGAAACGATGACGAGGCCGCCGCTCTTCTCGAAGAACTCCGCCCCGAACTTTTGCGGATGCTCGCAAACAAACCGGCCTTTGGCACCATCGGCGTGACGTTGACCTTTCACGAAGGCACCGTGTCAAAAATCGGCGTATCGGCCGAGGTACTCCGGAAGCCGAAAGGCGGCAGAGTATGAGCGACGCCACGATGACACCCGTCCGCGAAATCCATATCACCGCCCGAGAAGCCCGCGACGCTGCCTTCCGACGCGGTTTTTTCCAAGGCTATTTTGCCGCCACCCGCGACTTTCGCGAGCACCCACGGCCTGAAATACTCGCCTTCATCCACGGCGGACTTACCGAATGGCGCGACCGATCCGGCGCCGTCGAACTGCCTCCGCGAATGGATATCGAGTCAGAATCGCGAGGCAGAGTATGAAGCCCGCCGCACCCCTGCCGCAAATCCTGGCCCGCTCCGCTCGAGCCCAGCGCGAGATCGCCGCGCTTGCCGCCGATGCCCCCGACCGATCCACGACCGAGGCCGGGCTCGCCGAAGCCGTCGCGGACTTTTATTCCGATTGCCTCGCGTTCGTTCCTGACCTTAATTTTTGGTTCGTGTACGATGGCTCCCGATGGTCTCGAGACATTGAGGGCGCCGCGACGCAGGGCGTCAAGCTTATGCTCCGGCACCTTGAGGCCGCCGCCGCCGATGCTGGAAATCTGGCCCGCCGCGCCGAGCTGATCGCGAAGGAACGTGCCGGAGCGATCCGGGCCATCCTGTCACTTGCCGCCACCGAGCCGAGACTCGTCCGTCCGCTTGCCCTGTTCGACGTTGACCCGTGGACGCTCAACACACCCGGCGGGCTCGTCGACCTCCGCACCGGCGATATAGCGCCGCATGACCCGAGTCAAAACCTCATGCTCCGCACCGGCGTCGCTCCCGACTTCAATGCGGACGCTCCACGCTTCGGGGCCTTCATTGATAGCATTACATGCTCGCGGCCTGACCTCGCGGCGTGGCTCGTCGCTCGATTAGGATATTCGTTGACAGGTGTAACGAATCGTCAAGACTTCGAAATTCGACATGGCGGAGGCGCGAACGGCAAAGGCGTACTGCAAAATTTGATGCTGTCAATATTCGGCGAATATTCGTGTGTTATCGACCCGTCAATTCTTTTGGCGGTTGAAAAGCGCGGCCGTGGGCCATCGCCCGAATTGCTCGACACTCGAGGCCGCCGCGTTATTTTTGCGACCGAAACAGCCGAAGGCGACCGCCTCGACACGGGCCGCGTGAAAACGTTGACGGGCCAGGACGAGCAAGCCGCCCGCGCATTGTTTTCCAATACGATCGTTAAATTTATGCCAACCGCTAAAATCGTTCTATCGACGAATTCCGCGCCGGGGCTCGACGCCGTCGATGACGGGATGCGCCGCCGCGTCTTGCTTGTGCCCTTCGATGCGACATTTCGCGGCTCGGCTTGTGACCCGGAAATTCTCGACAAGCTCAAGACCGAGGGCGCCGCGATTCTTGGCCAACTCGTCCGCTCCGCGCAAGTCTATGCCGCGACGCAAGCCCTGCCCGACTGCCCCGAGGTCAACGCCGCGAGCGCCGAATACTTGACTGATGTCGACCCGATCGCCCGATGGATCGAGGCAAAGTGCCGCGTTGACCCCGATTCAATCACCGACGCGGCGACGCTATACAGATCGTTTTCCGCATGGCAAATCGAGGACGGCATGGTTCACGCATGGACACAAACCCGGCTCGGACGAGCCCTCGAATCGCACGGATTCCCAAAAGTTGAGGGCGGGCACACCGTCCGTCGACGCGGCCTTTCTGTTATTTATTAGTTACTTGTGCGACAGTTTCGACAGTTCGACAGTTCCCGACGTAAGTTTCTATACGCGTATAGAACATTTGGAACTTACGTCGCCAACCCTCTCAACTGTCGAACTGTCACCGAAATCACTTTTTCAGGAGGTAGGAAAATGAGGAACAAGAGACACGAATATAACTATCCGGCGCTGGATTCTATCGCGAAATGTTATGAAGCCCGCGACAGAATGCTACAACGAAATGACTTTCGCATGGCAACCGTTTTTGAAATGACGGCCCACGAAGCCGAGCGACGGGAAGCTCGAGCGGCTTCCCGATAACTCGCCAACGCCCGATTCACGGCGCTGAATTTCTATGACTGGAGGTAAGATATGGAGTTGATTTTTTATGATAACCGAACAGGGCAGAAAGCCCCTAGCCGAACGAGTCCAGCTCTTTATATGCAACGCGTTCGAACAAACATTCAACCTTGACGACGCCATCGCTGACGATCCCGGATGGCTTGCCGAGGCGAGCGAAGATTCATTGATGACGACGAGCCTACATCTTGCGTGGCTTATTGGAAAGTTGACGGCATTGAAAACTAAAGTCGATGAAAGATTATGAAGACCGGAGCCGCGAGAGGAAGACAGGCCCATGCCTTCACCCTTGAGGCTCTTTGCCTTACAGAATTCGTAAGGTACTGTCTAGCGACTTTCTACCCGGCGGGGCCTTTCGTGCCGCCGTATTTTTAGACTCACAGGTCAGTGATTTTAGTATACAAAAAGTGTATACAAATGTATACAAATCCTTTCGAAAGGAGGTTATAAAATTTGAACTATTCTGAATTCGGGCGGGTTGCGGGCGTGTCTCGGGCATATATCCGGAACCTCACGAAGGCGGGCAAGCTCCCGGCCGATGGCGCAGGCGGCGTCAACGACCGCGACCCCGCCGCCCTCGTTTTTCTCGCCGCGCATCGAGCCGCCCCCGCAAAATCCGCACGGCGCCCGCAACCCGTGCCCATCATCGACCCCGCCGACCTCGGCGATGAGCCCGATCCGGCACGGCTGCCAATCCAGCCGGGCGCCGCCGCCAACGACGCGAAGGGCTTCGGGTTATCGGTCGACGAAATGCGCCGCGCGAGCAGGTATCAGTTGTTTTTATCGGATTGCAAACGGTTAGAAGCCGAAAAACGCGCTATCGAAATCGACCGATCAAACGGCCAGCTGCTTGAGCGCGAACTTGTCGAGGGCCTTGTCCAGATCGCGGGAAAAGCCGCCGCTGAATTATTAAGCGCAGCCCCACAAACCGCGCTATACGCCGCCGACCAGACGGGCCTTCTCGGCGAGCAACGTGCCATACTCGAAAATGCGATTATCGCAGAATTTGAACGATCCGCGCGTGCGTTCAAAAATCAGATTTTAACCGGCATGAAAAAAATGCTGGACAGCGCGGGTACAGAGCCCGCAGAAAAGGAGTAAGCAAAAATGAACGACGAGAACGTGAACGACACCCCAAAAACGCAGAGCCACCGCTCAAGAAAAGTACAGCTCGCCGCCCTCGATTTTTTGATGGAGACCGGCAACGGGCTCATACCGCACCAGTACACCCCAGAGCGCCGCGCATGGGTCGCCGCCACCGACATAGTACGCGCCGCAGCCGATTCGCCCGAAACTCGCGAGGCTGTCGGCGCCGCCGTCTATGCCGCCCTTGGCGATGATGCGCCGGTCTTCCCCGAGGCCTTAGCGGTCGCGGCGCTTGCGTGGCTCGAGAGCGTCGAACCTAAATGACACGAAGACCTAGCCAGCTACCCGTATCCGCGCTATATCATGGTGTATGATATAGTAGACATATCATACACATCATCCACCCATCCACGCACGCCGCGATACGCGGCAAGGAGCAACAAATGACCACCTTCACCGAAATTTCCAACGACCTCGAGGCCGCCCTCGACAAGCTCGCAAGCGGCTCAATTCCCGAACTCGAGCCGATCCTCGACCATGAAATCACGGGCTTGCGTTACGACCTGGCCCGCTCCGCCGCAAACGCCGACGCCGACCCCAGCACCGCCGCGCTAGAGGGATTCACCGCCGCCGTTGCCGCGCTTCACACCCATGTAGCCACGGTCGCAAGCGTGGCAGGGGAGTCGTCCTCCACGCTTTCCGCCTTCTCCCTTCTCGTCGCGAATTCCACGATCACGATACGCCAAGCTCGCCGCGAGACCACCCGAGCCGCCGCGCGGGGCAGAATCGCCGCGCAAGCTAACCAACTCGCTTTTGAAAACAGAGAGCGCATTGCCGCGATCGCCCGCGCGAATGGCGGCGGCGTATGATTACAGAACGATTCCACGCTTTTTCATGGCCGGAGCGTCAATTCCCGGAGTCCGGTTTTCCGGTTGACGGCGAGAGCGCCTACCTCGTCACGCCCGAGCGCATCGAACGCGGGCAACGGCGCGATACATGGCGCCAAAACTCAATATATTTCGCATACCGCGAACGCTACGACGGTTCCGAATTCAACGCGCAGGCCGTGGCGCGGCCCTATGAAGTCGTAACGGCGTCTATGCTTTTCTCGACCGTCCCCGAGATTGAGCGCGGGCCATTGCTTGCGCACCTGCTGGCCGAAAAAGCGATCATAGAGATCGGAAAAATCCGCCAGATTCCGGGCTTGCGGCATACCGTTGACCTGACTCCCAAAGGCGCCGCCGTAGTCTACGGCTTCGCCAACTTCATGAAGTCGTACGTTGTCGGCCCCGCCGAGCCCCCCGAGGCGCCGGTAGCCCTTGGTATGGTACGCCGCATACAGCCGGGAGATTTTTCCGCCCCTAGCGTTTACGACGGCAAGGCAATGCACGAATTCCCGAAAATCGTTCGCGCCGACCTCGTCGAGGATTTCACCGCATATCGCAAGGAAGGCCGCCTCATAGACGCCGGGAAGCTACTCCCTGACGGCACCCTCGACTTGACCCCTGCCGTCCGCAGAGCGCTAGCCGAGCTTTGTATCACCGCGAATGATTCCACGACCGAAGGACTCGAGCGTATCGTCGACCTTCTCGCCGCCGTCCCGGAAAAGCCCGAGGCAACGAAGGCGAAGAAAGAGGCCGCATCGTGATACCCGAAACCCGCGACACGCTCCACGGCTACGACGCAAGCGGCGAGCGCCTCGGCGTCTATGTCGTCGAGTCTTTCGAATCCGCCGCGACAATAGCCCGCCGCATGGTTCAGGACGTTCCCGGCGTCGTCATGCTCGAGCTTCGCGATGCTTCCGGCCTGACCCTATGGCGGCGCCCGGCGTTCATTCCGCCGTGCCTTGGCTTCCGAGTACCCGAAGCCGTACCAGTATAAAAATGGGCGGGCGACTCGACAGCCGTCCGCCCTTGTCAATTCTAGTTGTCCTGCCGCCGACGTTGTGGATGGCGTCGACGGCTTCTTTTTATCCGGCCGATGCCTTCACTCGCTCCCGGAATGCCGCGTCAAGGTACACACCGACAAGCGCGTCGCCAATTTCCTCGAGCGTTTCCTCGCCGATCCCGACCGTTTCCCCGTCGTCCTCGCAATCCTCGAGCAATACGCCCGCCTCGTCGAGAACGGCGCCAACCCGGCCCGCGTGGTTCACGATCCCGACCGTAGCCGCCGCTATCACCTCACGGCCATGGAACCGAGCGCGCACGGATACCCGCTGCGCATCCTTCACGATTCGCCTCCCGTGGCGTGCCTGTTGACCAGTTCCACCCGAAGCCCCCGCCGCTCCGCGAATGCCGCGAAGTCCTCCGCCCGCCCGCGAGGCATTTCAACAGAGGCCCCCGTGCCGCCACCGTTCGAACGGACGAGGCTCGCGCCCGGAACCGTTAAGCCCGACACTGCCGCCGTATTATGGTAGAGGCCGTGAAAATCGATGCGAATGTCGCTCATGCCGCGCCCCTGACTCGTACCGTCATATCGCCATAAACCTGATCCGCAAGGGCCGCAACCGCGACAGATAGCGCCATCTCGAGACCGTCGTCGCCATGCTCTACCCTCAAGGCCGTGTTCGTCGCGATCCTCGCCGCCATGACTTCCGTCGTCTTTTCCGCTATCATACAAACCGCTTTCTTGGCCGTCCGCGTTGCTCTTCTATCAAGGGCGCGGGCGGCCTCTATCCAACGTAGCGGCACCCATACGGGGCCGAATGGCCCGGCGGCGAGTTGAACGCCGCTGGAACCTTCCGGGCGGGCTTAGGGCCCCGTTAGGCGTGCTTCGCGGGCTTAAATGGCAGGAGCTTCCCGAGTGTGTCTTCGATGGCGCCTCGAACCTCGTTGAGGGAACGCTCGTCATCGTGATTCGCGTAGGCTTCGAATACTGCCCGCGAGGTATGCCCGGTTGACCGCATGGCTACGCTCTGAGCTACCCGCTCCGATAGCCTCGTCGCGTAGAGATGCCGGAAGCTATGCATTGACACCGCGCGTTCACGCCATGGCTTTATGGCTTCCCGCCGCTCGTCTACTGTCGCCGCGTCGTATCTATCCCCGAGCGATGTTCTTACGAGAGCATCATCGAGACCCATTCTAAGGATGTGATGCATCATTGGCCGGGCGTCACTCGATGGATCATAGAAAATATATGATTCGGGTTTATAGCCGTGAGGATTGCTCTTCGCGAGAGCGACAAGCTCATCGCGTACGGATTTTACCAACGCGACGCGGCGCTCTTCCTCTGTTTTCGGAGCCTTCAACTTGTCCAACTCGCTCCATGCGTGGCGTATGTACAACCATGCATCGGCAATATCGCATACTCGTAGGCCTAGGATTTCTCCAGCTCGCAATCCGCACGTCAAGGCGACTTCGCAGCCTATTTTCGCGCGCCTGTCTTTCCATTCGACCGCAAAGACTGCCTGCACCTCGTCATCGGTAAGAACCCCGCGTTTCTTTACCGGCCCCGATGACTTCTTTAATCCGGCCGATGGATCGATAGCGAGCATCTCGTTATCATAGGCCCACCTAAACAGCGTAGTCCCCGCTTGCATGATTTTGGCTCTTGATCCGGCCGACAATCCACGCGCAGACAAGGATACCGCAAAGGCTTTTAGATCGGGCCTTGTAACTTCTCCGACTGATACATCTTTGAAATGCTCGACCCAGTACATGGCGACTCGGCGGCGCATTTCATACGCGTGACGATTGCCGACCCTATGCCCGTCGGCCGCCTTGTCGAGGATATATTCCGATCCTTCCTCCCAGTTCCTGGACAGGAAGTCCGCGACCTTTTCCGCCGCTATGCCGTGGTTTTGCTTGATGGATATGGAAATAAGGCCGCGATGGCGGAGAATCGCGACGACGCGAGCCGCGTCTATTGGCTCTAGATCAAGATCGCGGGCGAGACCTAGCAAGGTCGATACCGAGGAAACATCGGAAAGCGGACGCTCTTCACCATTCGAACCCGGGAAACCTTCCGTCGCCCATGTATAAGCGACGACGACGGCTTCATCTCTGTTTCGTTTTTTTGTTGACTTTGACGCTATGCGGACGCCATTTTCGAAGAATTCGGCATAAAATACACCCGAAGGACGTTCATAAAGATAAAACGGACGCATACAATCCCCTTCCCGCGAGTTCTTCCGCGAGTTGGTAAGGATATGTAGACACCCGTTTTCGGGTAGTCTTTAATTCTTTGCCCTATAGGCAATTATATGAGCCGCCGGAGATTCGAACTCCGTACCCACGCCTTAAAAGGGCGTTGCTCTACCGAGTGAGCTAGCGGCTCGTAAAGTGAAACTGACAATACCCTCCGGCATGGGATTGTGTCAACGCCGAGGGCTCAAGTTCTTTTAATATCTGAATTCGAATGAAACAAGCAGATTATATACAGGCCTTGAGCCGGGTTCCATGCCCAGTTCCTTACCGTACATTGCCAGCGAGAAGGTGCAGAACGACAGGTCTATACCGAGACCAGCCGTAGGTAAGGCGTCTTTAATGCCAGCCCTCAGGGACAGTATATCAAGAAGGGTAAGCTCAAGACCCAAGCCAACATTCAAAATTGGGTTGCGAGGCAGCACCACAAAGAGGTCGAGGATATTAGTATAATCGAGGAGCACAAGAACCCTCGCTCCCATGGTGCTTAAGAGCAGGAAACGTGGGGAATACGCTAAACCGAGTGATAAATCGGCCGGGACCAGGGCATTAGTCGTCACTCCTGTACTTGGGC
>JAVEXO010000062.1:0-12291 GCA_034003955.1 Spirochaetia bacterium
CATGGCAAGAAGCGAATCAAAGCCTCCGTTGAGCACAGTGACGTCGCAATCAGGCAATCTACGTGCCAATTCTTCCTGGATGGCAGGCATCATCTGCTGGATGGTTCGCGACCTATCCTCGCTAGGTACGAGGCGGATACGGCCATAGGCTCGGTTAGATGAACCTACCATGGCCAGGGCGCTCGTTGCTCCAACATAGTACACGGATGCCTCAATCTCGGGTACCATCGTTGTTACGAGGGCATCCAGCTCGTCTACCTTGGCCATCGTTCTTTCCAGGGTGTAGCCGGTGGGGGTCTCTATATGAATTTCGAATTCACCGGTATCGGTAGGAGGCAGGAAGCTTATCTTGAGTATTGATAGAAGCAGGACACTGCCGACCAACAAGGAAACCGACAGGAACAGGGTGTATATCTTGTTGCTCAGAGCTGACCTTAAAAGTCTTAAATAGCCTCGTTCAAGGCGCTCGAAGAGGCGATCTATCCATGACTCTATGGCGACTAGTATCTTTGGCCTCCGTAGATCGTCTTCCCGCTTGAGCATTATGGATGACAGCCATGGAACGACAATGACAGAAACCAGCGCAGAGGAGCCGAGGGCAAAGACAATGGCCAGCGACAGGTCATTCATGATGATGCCTATGATGCCTGTCAGGAACAAAAGAGGTGCGAACACGCAGATACTGGTAGTCGTCGAGGCAAGGACGGCGCCGCCAACCTCTCCGGCTCCTGCCATAGACGACAGGCGTCTGTCACCCGTCTTCTTGAATTTCTGATAGGTGTTCTCCAGCACGACGATTGAATTGTCGACGACCATGCCTATGGCCACGGTCATGCCTGAAAGTGACAGCAGGTTGAGGGAACGACCCGTTGCATAGAGACCCAGTATGGCAAACAAAATTGACAAGGGTATGGACAGGCTTATTATAAGCGTGGCCCTCATGTCATGGAGAACGAAGACAATGACAAGGATTGTCAGGGCCAGCCCCGTTAGAGCAGTCTGAAGGACGGTCTGCAATGAACGTGTCGTTATCTCACTCTGGTTGCTTATGATGGCGTACTCTATGGTGCCACCCGACTCCTGCGTTAGTTCTTCCAGGATGGCTATGGTCTGGGTGGCGATCTCCACCGTATCGCCCTCGTCGCGCTTCATGACATCGACCATCACGTAGTCTTGTCCGCCTGAGCGTATGCGTATGTCACGAGGCTCGGGCTCAAGGGTGATGGCCGCTATGTCCTTGAGGAATATGAAGGAACCGTCTCCGTAGCCAACGGTCATGTTCTTGAGGTCATTGATGTCTGAGTAGGATCCGTCTGTGGTAAAGGCCAATTCTCTTGAGCGATACAGGGCGTTACCGGCGGGCACATTGAGGTTGTTGTATCGCAGTGCCTCGTAAACCTGCAGGGCAGATATGCCTCTGGCCTCTAGTTCTGCCACGTTGAGGCTTATTCTTGCCTCACGCCTTGATCCTCCCACCAGGCTTATCTTTGAGACACCGGGCACTCTGGCTATGGCCGGGCTCAGGCGTTTCTCCAGATACTCTGTGAGGCGTTCCGAGTCCATGTCACCGCGTACACGAACGGAGAATATGGGTAACAGACCGCTTGCATCGGCTATGAAGACTACGGGGGTACCTTCTATGCCAGCGGGAAGATCGTTGGCTACGCCGTTTAATAGTTCGCGTATCTGCGGCAGCTTGGAATGGACATCGACATCCTCCCTGAATTCCATTGAGACCATGGAGTATGAATCAGAGCTCGACGACGACATCTTGGTGACCCCGGCGAGTGTAGACATCTGATTCTCTATTATTCTCGTTATGTCCCGCTCTACGTCCTTGGCGCCGGCCCCCGGATAGATGGTCAGGATGGTCGCCAGAGGCAAGCCTACAGGAGGAATCATCTCTGAGTTCAATGACGAGCCTGCTATGAGGCCAAAGAGTGTCAAGGCAACAAGCAGTATCGTTATGATGGCAGGATGCTTGACGGAAAAATCTGAAAGAATCATAGGTCGGCTTCCCTCGGAGCTATGACCGTGACAGGAGAGCCTTCCCTGGCAAAGTACTGTCCCTCTACAATGATGTCGCGGTCGGCCCATAGCCTTGGCACGGCAAACTCGTCGTCACTCGTGGCATCGGGAGAGAAGGGCGCGCTCCTGGCCACGCCATGGTCCACCCACCATAGCTTGCCACCACCAGAAAGAGCCTCGTAGGGTAGCCGGTAGGAGCCCGGCCATCTGGCCAGTTCAAATTCTATAGACACGAACATTCCTGGCCGGAGGAGCTCCGGGGCGTCTCCAATAGAGACCACAACCTCGAAGTTTTTCGTTTCGGCCGATACAAAGGGGCTGATGCTACGGATTATTCCTCTATAGTCTCCACCGCCCTCTCGACGCAATATGATACGCATCGTATCACGCAAGGTACCAAAGGCCTCGTAGTAGCGCTCAGGAACACGGGCGCGGACGACCAGGTCCTCCAGGTCACCAATGGTCACAAGGGGACGCTCAGGCGCGGCTATCGAGCCGGCGCTCAGGTGTCGAACGAGTACCACGCCGTCTATAGGGCTTTTAACGCTCGCGTAATCGCGCTGTATTCTAGCCAGCTCATACTGTGAGGCGTATGCTTCGTATTGGCCTTTGGCCTGTTCGTAGCTCTGCTGGGTGGCTGCATTGGCTTTGTAGAGCTGACCCAGCCTCTCGTACGACGACTTTGCCGACAGGTAGGCCGCCTGGGCCTGCTGGAGCTGCAGCTCAAATCTCTGGGCGTCTATACGCGCCACGATCTGATCCTTCTTGACCTCCTGACCCACCTCAACAGAGAGCTCCTGCAATATGCCTGAGACCAGCGGCAGTATTGTCACCATGGTCTCAGACTCCACGTGGGCATTGAGTTTGAGTGTCTTGACCAGGTCTCCATAGGCAGGCCTGACGGTCCTCACCGGTATCGGTGGAGCAGCCAGTTGTGGAGCCACAGCCCCCATGACAATAAACCGTACAAGTACGGCCACAGCCACTATGAGAAGCGGTATGAGCCACCGCGCCAACCTGATAAGCCTACGCAACCTGGTTTTCTTGCCTGATTCCATGTGTTTTTCTCTCATTCAAAGAGAGGCGAGCCACGCATCGCCTCGGCACCGGTAGGGGTCAATATCCCTCCGACAAAAGCCTTGAGTGAATCTTTGAGGATATCTAATCTGGAGAACGATTCGTCCTCGACTCCGTCTATGACAGTCAAGCCAGCCACCACGCTCAGGATGGCAAAGGTCAGCCGTCTTGCCGAGAATTCGGGACGAACCAGGCCCTCGTCTATGGCGTCTTGTACTATTTCTTCTATGAAGGCATAGAGACGCTGTTGAAGAGCCGACCTGAGGCCATGCCGCTCAGGCCCTGCGGCTATCGTAGGACCACTCAACATGCGGCCGCTATCCTTGAGTTCAGAATAGGAGCGCTTCACTATGGCGTTGAGCTTGTGGACAAAGGGCAGATCCTTGTCGGCGGCTATCGTGCCTAGAACTGCCAGTATCCTGTCTGTCCATGCCGATGCCGCACCCTCTATCAGGTCAAACTTACCATTAAAATGGTTGTATATCGTTTTTCTGCTGACCCCGGCCCTGTCGGCTGCGGCCTCTACCGTCAAGCCTTCTGGCCCGCTTTCCTTTATGAGTGCCGTCGTGGCTTCCAGTATTCTCTCTTTGGTAGTATCTATCATGGTGCCTCTCTACACATATTACTCACTTACTGTGTAATGTGTACCTTTTTTTGATAGATTTCAATACCCAAATGCTTTTTTTTATCAATAATCGTTGCTTTTTGTCCTGAGCTTGCGGCATAGACGTTTCGCGGATAAACTTGCGACCCGGAGGATGATCATGGAAACGAAGATTGAACTCGTCCAGCTAAGCTGGGCGAAGGACGCTAACATCGTCGTTGGCCAATCGCACTTCATCAAGACGGTGGAGGACCTGGCTGAAATCATGGCCAGCTCCGTACCCGGCGCATCATACGGGCTGGCTTTTAACGAGGCCTCCGGGCCCTGCCTCGTCAGAACGGCGGGCAACGATGATGCCCTGATTGCGGACGCAACTCGTTGCGCCTTGGCGAGTGCCGCAGGGCACAGCTTCTACCTGGTCATAGGTACGGGGGCGTTTCCTATCAATGTTCTAGACAGGATAAAGAACTGCCAGGAGGTCTGTCACATATTCTGTGCTACGGCCAACCCGGTACAGCTTCTTATAGCCAGGAGCGAACAAGGCGCCGGCATACTAGGCGTCATAGACGGCTCCTCACCTCTGGGTGTTGAAGACGATGAGGCAAAGTCCGACAGGGTGGGCATGCTCAGGCGTTTTGGCTACAAATTTGCATAGGCACAGACTTCATTAATAACTAGACATATCGGAGGAAAATATGGATATAGCAGGAACCAAGGTAACATTTATTGGTACAGGCGTCATGGGCGTCAGCATGGCTGGTCACCTCCTCAAGGCAGGTGCCATGGTAACCGTATACAACAGGACTCGATCCAAGGCAGAAGGCCTCATCGGCTCCGGCGCAACCTGGGCCGACAGCCCTGCGGCCGCGGCCAAGAGTGCCGACGTCATCTTTACCATGGTTGGCTACCCCTCCGACGTCGAGGCAATATACTTCGGCCCCGAAGGCCTTATTGCCGCCTCCAAACCCGGCACCATTCTAGTAGACTGCACAACCAGCGACCCAGCCTTGGCCATACGCATATCGGCAGAGGCCCTGAGCAAGGGCAGGCTCGCCATAGACGCCCCTGTCTCTGGCGGTCAAGCAGGAGCTAAGAACGCCACACTATCAATAATGGTAGGTGGCGACGAGAAGGCCTTCGTAGCGATGAAGCCATTCTTCGATGTGCTCGGCAAGACAGCCGTCCTGCAGGGGGGGCCGGGCTCTGGTCAACACACAAAGATGTCAAACCAGATATCGGTAGCCGCCTCTCTCATAGGCGCCGTCGAGTCCATGATGTATGCGGGCAAGGCCGGCCTCGACCCCAGGCGTGTTCTCGACAGCATTGGAGGCGGCGCAGCCCAGAGCTGGCAGCTCACAGGAATGTCTCCCAAGATGCTGGCAGAGGACTACGCACCCGGTTTCTATTCAAAGCACTTCCTCAAGGATCTTCGCATAGCACTCAATTCCGCCAAGTCCCTGGGCTTAAATCTCCCTCTGCTTGCCCTTGCAGAGAGTCTCTATGCAAGGATGCAGGAGCAGGGCTTTGGTGATCTTGGCACACAGGCTCTGTACAGACTGTATAAAAACGGTCTCATATAATGGCGGGTGATAGCCCGACGGAAGAACGCCAACAGTACTCGCGCACATTCACCGACCCTCCAGAAGAGCTGGTGCGCGATGGCGAGTTCGTCCTGGGCTGCTTCAACGGGCCACCCACTCGCGTAAACATGCTCGATATCCGCAGGCCCTACCACTACAAGGTCCCGACCTGGGTCAAGGCCTACCGGTGCAAGGAATGGAAGGCCTTTCAGTTTGGCGACAAACGCTGGTTCTTCTTCTCCACACTGTACGAGTCAAAGAGCCTTGGGCTCGTGCAGTTTAGCGCCTGGGATAGAGAACGCAAGCGCTTCTTCGAGATGAAGCGCCTCATCCCCTTTGGTACCTTCAACCTGGGTGAATACCCCGCCAACGCACAGTCTGGCTACAAAGACCATAGAGAGGCCATAGACTATCGCTTCGACCTCCCCGGTGGCACCGTTGTCGTCGAGGCCAGCAGGGCCAGGGGCGGCTCCAGGAGAGCCTTCTCTGGCTCCTTTACATTCGCGTATAACGCTCGCCAGACATCCCCGTCTTCTGTATGCCTACCCTTAGGCCTTAACCGCGCCATGTACTCCACCAAGGTGCTTATGCCGATGCAGGGTTGGTTTGAAACAGAAGGGGAGCGCTTCGAGCTTACATCACCCGATGCCATGGGCATATTCGACGACCACAAGGGTTACTACCCCTACAAGCTACGCTATGATTGGGTTACGGGGTTTGGGCAGGATACCAAGGGCCGACGAGTGGGTTTTAACCTGACAGACAATCAAGTCAGGGATCAGGATCGCTATAACGAGAACGTCCTGTGGATAAACAGCCGCTCATTCCCTCTCCCGCCAATCAAGGTCACCCGTCCCAATGGCCCCGATAAACCCTGGCACATACAGGACACCGAGGGCCTTGTTGACCTGGTGTTCAAACCCGAGCGCAAGAACGACATGAAGATCAACATGCTGGTCTCCTCTATAGACTACCATGGGCCTTTTGGCTCATTTGAAGGAACGCTCCGTTCGCCCGACGGCTCTGAGAAGGTAGAAGCTACTGGCCTCTTTGGCATGGGCGAACAGAAGTACCTCAGGGCCTGAGTTTCTCTTCCAGCCTCTCCAGTTCACGAGAGCCCAGGCCCGCCTCGCCGCCTTGAAGCATGCGCAGGAAGGCGGCGGCCTCGTCTGAAGACAGCCTGGCGCCACCCAGAAGGTGCCGCTCGAAACTAGTGCAGGCCAGGGGGCAGACTTTCCTGGCCACATCGAATATCACCGAGGCATAGTCACGTATTTCACGCTGGGCGTGGGCGTCCAGGCGCAGAGCCAGGAAGCGGAACAGGTTGTGCAGGTCTATCTGCCAGTACCACTCCGTGTACAGAGACAAGGGCAGATTGACGCGAGCCAGCTCCCGGGCAAGACCTGAATCTACGAGGGCCATGTATTCTGCATAGGCAGCCTTCTGCCCGCTCTCCAGGGCGGCAATGACACGCTCTGCCTCAGCTGCGGGCAAGGGCTCTGTCATCCTGCCCTGCTTGTTGTCTGGGCTCTGCCTGGCCAGGGCATCGGGCGATGGCAGCCAAAAATCGTCCTTCATGACAGAATAACGACCAGAAATCTCGTTGATCCGCGCGGTACGGTGGCGTATCCATTGGCGAGCCACGAATATGGGCATCTTTATGTGGAAGGTGAGCACCACCTGCTCGAAAGGCGATGTGTGTTCGTTACGCAGGAGGTAGTCTATGAGCGCGGCGTCTTCACGCACTGTCTTGGTCCCGTCTCCGTATGAGACACGCGCGGCCTGTACTATCCTTGCGTCTGCTCCAAGGTAGTCAACCAGGCGAACAAAGCCCTTCTGGTGAACCGCAAACTCCCTATCAAGAATCTCCTCGGCCTCGGGTACTATACAATGAGCCATTACTAGTCCTTTCTTTGTTTGCGCCAGGCGCCAAACCCTTCAAACTCTCCGTAAAAGCCACCCAGACTGGGCTTGGCCGAGCCGGGGCCATGGCAGTCAGACCCGTAGGTATGGAAGAATCCATAGGAAGAGCAAGCCTTCTCGACGAAGGCGTTTATGCCAGGAGTCTCGTCGCTCCTGTAGTCGTACAGTTCAACGCCTTGAACACCTATGTCCCTGAAGCGTGACAAGAGAGTATCCAGCCTCGCATAGTCGGCCTTCATGGCCTGCAAGGAGTCTCCAAATTCGTGGCCAACATGTGGCAGCACAAGCAGGCCACCATCCTGGGCAACCAGGGAGGCTAGCCATTCGAGCTCCGGCTTTTCAAAGCGTATGTCTGAGAAGAGGCCAGTATCGAAGTAAGCCTTCTTGAACTCCCTGTAGTTAGCAGACTGTGGTAACGAGCCCGCACTCCGCAAGGCCAAAAACAGATCTGTCTTGGAGAACCTGAGCCCTGCCGTATCCAGAGGCGCCGAGCCAGCCGGGCGCCCCGATGTACGATGCCTGAGAAGCTCCTCAAAGCTCAGTTCAGCCGTGCCGAACAGAGAGCCTGCCCTGTCGAAGAGTCCGGCTATCTTGAGCCTGCGTGCCTCTAGGCTCCTGGTCAGGAATGATTCAGTAGCAGAATAGGAATAATCAGGAAAATACGCTAGAATTTCACTCTTGTATGATGTTGCTGTATCTATGCAGTCTATCTCCACGGCCGGCCAGGTCTTCACGCCCAAGGCTAGAGCGGCCTCAGAGAACTCATGGTAGCCACCGAGTGTGTCGTGGTCACAGAGGCATGCGGCTTCTAGACCTGCCTCAGAAACGAGGTGGGCTATTTCGGACGGCCAATGAGCGCCGTCTGAGTAGCGTGAATGAATATGAAGATCGGCTCGCATTATGGTACCTTCATTGTATACTAACCCGTGGTACGTGCTGGAAACAAGCCGAAATTGCTTGGCGGGTGTCTATGGAGGAAAGATTGATGTTCGATTTGGACGATGCCATCTGTGACGAGATAATCTTTGCCATGGAAAATCAGGAGATTGATTTTATGATCTCCTTCGAGACGGGAGCCATAGCCGTCTTTAACGAAGATGCGCCGGACAATGGTTTCGATTCACTCGAGCAGGGCGATGACCTCCTTGCACCTCCGCAATGGACCAGTGCCAATGGCTATGCACTCATGGAATCCTTCTCTGCCGGAGTGGCCGATCCCGTCGTCAGGAGCGCCCTGTTCCTGGCCCTCGGCAGGGGGCGAGGGGTCTTCAAGGCATTCAAGAAGACGCTCGAGGCACACGAAGGCATAGAGCGTCGATGGTTAGAGTATAAAAGAGCCTCAATGGCCAAATTCATAGCAGCGTGGTACGACGAAGCCCGTGTAGCCAGAGGGCTCGAACGCCTAGGCCCGGAACCTGATGATTCTGATGACCTTTTGTTGGACGATTTCTCATTCCGTATAGCCGGCAGCGAAGCATGGCAGGATTGCCAGGAACTCTTTCGTCGAGGCCTGGATGAGGCGCTCTCTACCTACCCCGAGCCCCTCGTAGAGTATGAATACACCGCCATACAGAGAGAAATTGAAGAGGGAGGCAAGGAAGGCCTCGTGCTGGTGATTGCCGAGGCCCTAGGCGGCGCCATAGCCGGCATTGCGGCAGCGCGCAAGGTCTTCGTGGCTGACAGCTCCTTTGGCAAGCTTGTATATCTCTATGTCGCACCGGAGCAGCGTCGGCTTGGCTTGGGTCGCCGCCTGGCGGAGGCGGGGCGAGAACGTCTTGCCAAGGAGGGCATCCCCCGCTTCATAGTCGACATGGCCTTCGTCCCCGAAGGATTCGGCCGCTCCATGAAGGCCTTTGGCTACGAGGCCTTTGGCACCAGGTACATGAGGATAAGCGACTAGGGCAATCCAGCCTCTTCTCCGTTCCAGCCGTACTCGCCGAGGTCGACGACCCCGTCTTCGTCGACAGCCACGCCCTCGGCCAGCAGTGCGGCCTGCTGTGCCTCGAAGCCAGATCCGCGGCCCAGGGCTATGCGGCCGTCGGCCTTGACGATACGCCACCAAGCCAAACCACAGGCTCGTGAGGAGGAGTGCAGTATCCTGGCCACCGTGCGCGCTCCGTTTATCAGGCCGGCCATCGCGGCGATCCTGCCGTAGCTCGTAACCCTGCCTGATGGAATCTGCAGTATGACGCTCTTTATACGATCAGCGCTCGATTCCAGGCTCAGCCTCCTTTTAATCTTTGTTTCAAACGGCTAAACCGATTGTATCATTGTACACTTTAAAGGATAGCGCCAAGGCCACTATTGTATAAGCATGGATACTTCTCTATCGCACTTGACACTTTGACGCCTTTTGTCGAATCATACAGGCAGTCAATAGTGTAGGAGGACGAGCGCCATGAACAGCTGTATACTTTTTCCTGGACAGGGAGCGCAGAGCATAGGCATGGGCAAGGACCTTTTCGACGCCGACGCCGACATACGGAGCCTCTTTGAGGAAGCATCAGACGTAGCAAAAACAGACTTGGTCGATATTATATTTAACGGAACAGAAGAAACACTCAAGCAGACGAGGAATGCCCAACTGGCCTTGGCTCTCATAGACAGCTCGGCCGCCCTTGCACTGCGCAAACACGGCGTCGTGGCGCAAGGCTGCGCCGGCTTCTCCTTGGGCGAGTGGGCGGCCCTGAGCTATGCCGGGGTGCTTCCTTTTGCCGTTATGATACGGATGGTATCAGAACGAGGCAGGCTTATGGATGAGGCAGGAGTACGCTCAGGAGGCTCCGCCATGAGCGCCGTCCTGGGCTTGGAGCCAGAGGCCATCGATAAGGCTCTAAAGGAAGCCGGCATAGACGACGCCTGGATAGCAAACTACAACGCACCACTACAATCGGTGCTTTCTGGCACGGAGACAGGGATCGTCAGGGCGGAGGAAGCGGTAAAGGCTGCCGGAGCAAAACGAGCCGTCAGGCTCAAGGTATCTGGAGCCTTCCACTCCCCCATCATGGGCTACGCCTATGACGGCTTCAAGGAAATCCTGTCGGACGTATCCTTCAAGGATCCCACCATAGCCTTTTATTCAAACGTCACCGGCACCAGGGTGAGAAGCGGCGCAGAACTGCACAGGCTCGCAGCAGAGCAGATAATCAGCCCGGTTCGATGGGTAGATGCAGAAAAGACTATCCAGAAGGATGACTACGGGCGCATCCTGGAGGCCGGGCCAGGGACTGTCCTGGCAGGGCTGTGGAAATCGGCTGGATCAGATGTCATCGTAACGCCCGCTGGAACGGTGGAACAGATAGCGGCCATAGAGCCTTAAGCATAAGGAGAGTTCCAATGCACAAGCCATTACTAGACACCAAAAGCTGCGTCGTCACAGGCGGATCAAAGGGCATTGGCCTGGCCGTCGTCAAGGCATTCCTGGACGCTGGCGCCTCTGTTGAATACTATTCCCGCTCACAGGCGGCAGAACACGATGCCTTGGCGGCAATCGCTGCCAGCAATGGACGCGAACTACGCTGGACCGCCTGCGATGTCTCCGACGCCAGCGCCCTTGAGGCGGCCATAGAGGCGTCTGTCACTCGTAGCCCCGTAGATATCGTCGTAAACAACGCAGGTGCCACGCGTGACGGACTGGTCTTCAGGATGAAGCTGGAAGACTGGCAAACCGTCCTGGACACCAATCTGACCAGTGCCTTCATAGTATCGAGGACGGCCGCCAGGACCATGATAAAGCGCCGCACAGGCAGCATCATCAACGTTGCCAGCGTCGTAGGCATGACGGGCAATGGCGGCCAGACAAACTATGCTGCCAGCAAGGCGGGGCTCATTGGCTTTACAAAGAGCCTGGCCAAGGAAGTGGCAAGCAGAGGCGTCAGGGTAAATGCCGTAGCACCCGGCTTCATAGACACAGCCATGACAGAGGCCATCCCAGAAGAAGCCAAGGCCAAGCTCCAAGGCATCATTCCCCTTGGCAGGACAGGTTCAGCCGAGGAGGTTGCCTCGGTAATACTCTTCCTGGCCTCCGACATGTCTTCATACGTCTCGGGAGAGGTGATCAAGATTGACGGAGGCATGGCGATGTAGGCCAAGAGCCGCGTGCTTTTTAGCAGGAAGCCGGGTATACTCTCAAGGCTACTACAGTAAGCCCGGAGGTCAGCATGAGCCGATCGATTCTCAGTGTACGGCCTGGCCATCCCCGCCCTTTTGGGGCCACCCCTGTCATTGACGGCGTCAATTTCAGCGTCTTCTCTAGAAACGCTACAAGCGTTAGGCTATGCCTGTACGATAAGGCAGAAGACAGCCATGCCATGCTCGATCATCGACTGGATCCAATACAAAACAAGACCGGCGACATCTGGCATATCCAGGTAGAAGGCATAGGCCCTGGCGCCCTGTACGCATGGCGGGTAGACGGACCCTTCATGCCGGAACGTGGCTACCGATTCAATCCCAACAAGATCCTCATAGACCCCTACGCCAAGGCCCTGTCAGGCAAATTCACCTGGCAATTCGAGAAGGCCCTGGGTTATGCCACAGATGACCCCAGGCTTGATCTGTCCTTTTCAAGAATCGACGATGCCGGGTTCATGCCAAAGTGTGTCGTAGTAGACGATGACGCCTTCGATTGGGAAGGAGACAAACCGCTCAACCTGCCACACCGCCATTGCGTCATCTATGAGTCCCATGTCAGGGGCTTAAGCGCCCACGCAAGCTCCGGCTCATCGCACCCCGGTACATACCTAGGCATCGTAGAGGCAATCCCCTATCTCAAGAATCTTGGCATCACCAGCCTGGAACTTCTGCCCATACAGGAGTTCGATCATAATGAGAATTCAAGACGCAACCCCAGAACAAAAGAACGCCTACAACAATACTGGGGCTACAGCACCATGGCATTCTTCGCTCCTAAAGGCCATTACGCATCATCTGGCAGCTCAGGCCAGCAGGTGTCCGAATTCAAGACAATGGTCAAGGAACTGCACAGAGCTGGCATAGAGCTCATACTGGATATCGTCTTTAACCATACGGGAGAAGGCAATGAATACGGCCCCACCCAATCCTTTAGAGGCCTTGATA
>JAVEXO010000063.1:0-12194 GCA_034003955.1 Spirochaetia bacterium
TTGGCACCGAGGGTCAGGAGAATCTGTGCCGCCTTCTCGAGACCTGATGCGGCCGCATAGTGTAGTGCCGTTTCTCCCATTGTATCAGCCGCGTCTGGATTAGAGCCAAACAGGGCAACGATTAGATCCTGTCCCCCTGACAAGGCAATACCAGCAGGGGTAGAACCTATGGCGTCACGGGCAAAGCGGTCGGATCCGGCGGCTACGAGGCGTGCGGCTATGTCTGTATAGGCTTTCTCGGCCGCCACGTGCAAGGGTGATCGTCCAAAGGCATCGCGATCATTGGGTGAGGCTCCAGCGGCGAGGGCGAGCTCGATGAAATCAGGAGATGGTTTAGCCTCTAGAATGACGCGAACGACCGAGCGACCGTCTGTGTCTGAACTCAGAGCCGTCCTGTCATCGAGAAGAGCATTGAGTGTCGGACCACCTTTCTTCAATGCGTAAGAAAGGGGACTTTCGCCTGAAGCATCACGGGCGTGTATCGATGCACCTAGGCTCGCCAGGGTTCGGGCTGTCTTGGCGTTCTCGGCATACACGGCTTCAAGTAAGGGCGTGGCACCTGAGTCGTCTCTTACGTCGACACGCTTGGCTTTGGACGCTATGGCGCTGACATATCGCTCATCAACCTGGCGAGCAGCCGCATGCAGGGCCGTCTCGCCGGCGCTATCGGGGGCTAGTGGATCAGCACCTTGCTCCAGGAGGAAGGCGGTAGCGTTTGCGTCGGATGCATCTACGGCCATCCTGAGCGGAGTCTTGCCGGTAAAGTCTCTGGGATCCAGGTTCCTGGCTTGTTTTGCAAGCAGACGCAGGCATTCAGAGGCATTCCAGTAGACGGCCAGGTGGAGAGCCGTAGAACCTGAGGCGTCGCGAAGGCTTGAATCGGCGCCGAGGGACAGGAGGACGGTAACAGTAACCGTTGAATCCTTCTTGAGGGCCAGCATGAGGGGCGTAGAGCCATCTGCGTTCCTGGCATCGACGATCATCCCTTTTTTAACGAGGAAGATGGCTCCGTCGGGCAACCCAGCCATGGCGGCGTAATGGAGGGGGCCGTTACCCGATGAGTCCTTTGCGGCAAGTACCTCTGGAGAGAAGTACCATTCCAGGGGACCCGCCGTAGCCGACAGGGCGATTGACAGGGGGCTTGCCTCTGCGGTATTGGTAGCGAAAGGATCTGCACCCACCAGGAGGAGAGTCGTACCCTGATCAGCAGTATTGGCACGGGTTGCAAGGTGAAGAGCCGTATCTCCAACGTTGTTGCGGGCAGAAGGATCGAGGCCAAGCTCGTGTAGCACCACAAGGGCCTCGGGAGCGGCGCGTAGTCTGACGGCGTGATGGTAGGGGCCATCTCCAGAATCATCGCGAGAGTTCCTGGGAGATGCCTCTATAAGCATCCTGGTGGCATCCGGGCCGTCTGTTAGTGCTATGGAAAGGGCTGTCTCGCCTTTGAGGTTCCTGACGAACATGCTGGCGCCTCTGCTGGCAAGCCTGGTTATGAGGGGGGCACTCCTCTGCCTGACGGCTATGGCCAGTGCCGTGTCTCCTGAGGCGTTAGCGGCATCTAGCGGTGCGCCTTTATCGAGGAGAATGTCTATGGTCGTTGGTGAAAAGCCCAGCCCCACGGCAAGGTGGAGGGCTGTGTTGCCCGACTTGTCCTTTATGGATGGGTCGGCATTGGATGCAAGGAGCATATCCAGGAAGGGCTGCGCTTCCTTGGCGGGAAGGGCTATGTGCAGAGGCGTATTGCCAAGGCCGTCGCGGGCGTTGGGGTCTGCACCCTTGGTAAGCAGTATCCTCGAGGCTTCTAGCCTGCCGAGCCTGATGGCGTCATGTAAGGCGCTTGAACCCGAGGCATTCTTGGCGTCGGGCGGAACACCGCGATCGAGGAAGAACGATAGGTATCCGCGATGGTCGAAGCGTACGGCCTCGTGGAGCACGGTGGCCCCGTCGGCGAAGCGTGCTCGAGCATAGTTGGTATCCCTAACCGCTCGTATGAAGTACGTAAAGTCGTCTATAAAACTCGATGCGTTGCGTGAAACGAGCAATTCTGCAATGGCTGCTCCATCCTGACTGTTGGGGTGGAGGAAGGCAGAGTCCAGGGCCGTCCTGCCAGCACCATCGCGCGCCGAAAGATCCGGCTCGAGTCTCAGTATGGTACTGACGGCGTCTAATGATAGTCTGTCCACGGCTACATGCAGGGGAGTCTCACCTTTGGGGCTCTTGCTTGTTACCGATATCCTGTCCACGAGTGCCGCCGTCGTACCCTTGGCTATGGCCGCGTCCAGGGGGCTTACTCCCGCCTTGTCGGCCAGGAAAAGGGAGGCGCCTTTGGCTACGAGTGCCTTGGCGGATGCATCGTCTTTACGGTCTACGGCATAGCGGAGTGCCGTCTTGCCCTCGGAATCAAGGAGATCAGGGCTTGC
This sequence comes from Spirochaetia bacterium, assembly GCA_034003955.1. GTDB lineage: Bacteria > Spirochaetota > Spirochaetia > Treponematales > UBA12059 > SZUA-370. The sequence goes on from JAVEXO010000063.1 coordinate 2,421, forward strand.
GCCCATGGCGAGCAGTATTTCAACTATCTCGGGAGAGCCCTTTAATACGGCCGAATGCAAGGGATAACGCCCATCAGGGCCAAGCTGGTTGACCCGCTCCCGGCCCTTGAACAAGGCTTGCAGCCCTGCCGTATCTCCTCTCTCTATGAGTTCGGCTATGGTTGCTTCCGCCTGGACAACAGTCTGGGGCTGTTCTGGCTCTATGGGAGCCGGTGGCGATACGCAGGCAGCCAGCAAAATGGCTCCCAAGAATATACTGATCATTGAGCTGGTCCTCATTTTCTATTCCTTCCGCGATTCTGTGACCTGGCCTTCTTTAATTCATCGGAATCGCTTATCCTTATCTTAACAAATGGCGGCTTTGATCGTTTCAAACGCCCGCCTGCATGCATAGAGGAGACAGATGTGAGAATAGGATTCTGCATAGCGATGAACGATGCCTGGACTAAGGCGGTGGATGAACTGGAGCGTGGGCTTGGAGGCTCTGTAGAAGTAATCCGTGGTATAGAGCCCAGCCTGGCCGCCTTTGAAACCCTCGATGCCGTCGTAGCCAATGTTCTTGGCAGGAGCTACTTTGAGAAAGCCTCCTGTCTCAAGGCTCTGTTTGTGCCATTCGTAGGAGTCAACCATCTGCCGGCAGACCTGCTCATCGAGCGTGGTGTCTCGGTCTTCAATTGCCACGGCAACGCAGAGAGTGTGGCAGAGAAGGCCCTGGCTTTGGCCCTGGCAGGCTTCGGGCGCATCGTGGAGTTTCACAATGACCTCCGTAATGAGACATGGCATGGTTTCTGGGTGGGCAAGGGTCATGAGGATTTCTGGCATTCAATATTCAGGAAGCGTTGTACCATACTCGGTGTTGGCGCCATAGGAGAGGCCTTGGCACGACTTCTCAAGGCCTTCGACTGTGAGCTTACAGGATACCGTCGCCGGGCTGGAGCCGCCAAACCTCGATACTTTGACAGCATAGAGTGCGATTTGCAGAAGGCCGTCACGGGTGCAGACATTGTCTTTGTGGCTCTGCCCTTGACCGATGCTACCAAGGGTCTCATAGGAGAGACCGAGCTGAAGGCCATGCAGGGTGCGTACCTGGTCAACGTGGGTCGGGGAGAGGTCGTCGATGAAGGTGCCTTGTTCGAGGCACTTAAAGATGGAACGCTGAAAGGGGCGGGAATAGATGTGTGGTATACCTATCCCCAGGGTGGAAAGACGACAGGCGCGCCGTCACGATTCCCCATACACACCCTGCCCAACGTGGTACTTTCGCCACATGTGGCAGGCTCAACCTACGAGGCTGTGGATATGAACACCATCCAGACTGTTAATAATATTGCCCGGTGGGTTAAGACGGGGGATGCTGAGCACAGGGTAGACCTCTCCGCCTCGTACTGAAGTGTGCTTTGGGTGGCTAGCTCTTTCTGAACAGGGACCGTGGCGCCTCGACAAGCAGGTCGGGGTAGTCGCGGTATGCGCTCATGGCGTCATAGAGCAGTTCAAAGGATGAGCCTTCCCTGTCTAGAGCAAGGAATGGCATGGCCTCCAGAAGCCTGTCTCCTGGCATCTCGTTTCCAATAGAAAAGAGCGTCTCAAGATCCTGTCTGTCCCTCAAGGCTACCAAGGCAAGGGCCTCTGAGCTTGTGGCAAAGAACAGCCTCGTCTGGAATTCAGGCTGTGGATCAAGAGAGTACAGACGCGATAGTTCAAAGTAATGTTCCGGCATGAAGAAGGCGTCTGCCAGTCTCTGGGCCTCGTTTACTGCCGGTATACCAAGGTCGGAGTACAGGACTATCTGCCACAGGCAGTATGGGTTCTCTTTTCGTATGTCCTTGGCCGCCCTGGCTACCCGGGCCAGATTCTCTTGGTCATCCGCATCCAGGAGTAGCGTCAGTGATGAGGCGAGACGTTCCGGGCTCAGGAGCAGGGCATCCAGGCTCGCCTTGCTACGGAGGTCGGCAAACGAAGTGAATCCACCCCTCTGGGACGAGAAGTAGGGTGCCACGGGTGCTTTCCAGGAGACGTCAAAGTTCTCCTCAAAATCGGCTACCGCGTCAAGGAAGTCATCCTCGTCCATCCATTCCGTCTCTACCACCCAGTAAGGAGGTCTTTCCAGATACTCCTTTATGCCATAGCTGGCAGAATCAGACCTCATGGCTGAACCAGGAGATACGGTCAAGGGCAAAAGATCGGTATCCTGGCCCATACCCACCATGCCAAGGAAGTCAAAGCTCTCTATGGTTGATGCATAGTCGTCATGGGGTAGGCCAAGATATAGCTCTGGCTTGACCATGATGCCTCGAGACCAGAGCAACTTGGAGCCTCGTTCAAAACCATCCTTGTCAAGCTTCAGGCCAACAGCGTCGAGGGCCTCAGGCTTAATACTACCCAAGCATGCCCAGACGGCCAGGAATGATGCGTCATTGAGCAGCTTGGCCGCTTCGTCGTCTATGGCTACTGGATCTAGATTAGCCAGTACGGCCACCCCTGTTTCATTTGCCGCTGCCAGTGATTTTATGAAGGCCTTGAAATCCGCTTGATCGTCGAGTTTCATATCGATAAACCGGGCCTCGTCGGCACCCTGTTCAGAGGCGAGCCTGAGCAGCCGGGCAGCCACATCCTTGCCGGCGTACCTGAGCGGGCCTGGGTCTCCGCGGAGGAAGGCCGGGATGGAGCTTGAGCCTCGCGCGTTTTCTATGAGCACCGGTTTGTCGGGCTTGATGACCAGGGCACCACAGAGGTAAGGATCGGGAGCCTCTTGCATGTTAAGGGGAGAGCTGGCCACATAGTGTGGCCTTAAGGAGCGGGAGTCCAGGTCGGAAAGCAGTTCGACGAAAGGTATTTCGGGCTCGCCTTCTATTACGGTGTCGAAGGCTTGCGCCTTTAACGCCGGCATTCCAGGAGCAATCTCGGGCCCAAAGGCGGCAAAATGTGTAGCAGGCAGGAGAAGGCGCAAGCGCTTTGCCAACCATATGCTTCGTTCCATGTTCCAGTCAGACAGTTGTAATATGAGGAGGTCGGGAGAAGCCTGTATGCATGCGGCCAGGATAGCCGCATCTCCGCCGTAATCAGCCGTGTCGTCGTCAAGGAAGGCCCACTGCTCGCGCTTGATGGCACCGCGGGATTCGGCATAGGCCATCATCCTGGCAGCCATGTAGGGGACGTTGTCACGCGCTCCGTCGCCGGATGGGTCCTGTCTAGGTAACTGTATGCTAAGAACTCTCATGTCGTGGGTATGTGCTCCAGGCCGCAATCGCGGTGTGGATCAGGATACTCCGGAATTGCTCTTCGCGCATAGACCGAGGAGGGTGCTTGAATCGGGAAACCCCGGCAACAGGGTAGACCAGTTGCCCTTGAGGGTAGGTGACTGCAAGGCATCTGATAGCAGGCGGAGGTAGGAATCCCGGGAGACATACTTGCCGCCCATAGATTCTATATGGGGTGTGCGCACCTGACTGTCTATCATCGTAAAGCCTGACTCGGCTAGAAACCATGTGAAGGGTATGAAGGCGGCCTTCGATGCATCAGGCTCGAGGCTAAACATGGATTCTCCAAAAAACGCCGAGCCAAGGGAGATGCCGTAGAGGCCGCCTACAAGGTGGCCATCGAGTCTTGCCTCCACCGAATGAGCATACCCAAGGGCATGCAGGCGTTCATAGCCCGCTATCATGTCGTCGGTTATCCAGGTGCCGCTCTGGCCCGGACGCGGAGTGCTTGAGCAGGCGCGTATCACCTCTCCAAACGCAGTATCAAGGCTGAGCTCGAAACGACGTTTCTTTATTATCTTTTTTATTGTTGTCGAGACGTGTAGCTCTGAAGGCACGAGAATGTATCGCGGATCGGGACACCACCAGACTATGGGGTCATCGTCATTGAACCAGGGGAACACCCCCTGGTGGTAGGCAGACAGAATCATGCCAGGCGACAGATTGCCACCCAGAGCCAGAACGCCATCGGGAGATGCGGCATCTACCTCTGGAAACTGAAACCATTCATGCTCCTCAAGCCAGGGAAACCGTGGATCGACTCGAGTCATTCGTTGAGGCCGCTTCATCCGCGCTCCATTCTAGGCCATTTCTATGACTATCTCGCCGTCCTTGAGCCCTGCCTTGGCCACGCCGCCATCCTTGAGCCTTCCAAAGAGCACCTCGTCTACGAACCATGTCTTAATCTTGTCTTCGACGACACGGTTGACGTTTCTGGCTCCAAATTCGTCTGAATATCCTAGTTCGGCCAGGTGTTTTATACAGGCTTCGCTTGTTTCAAGCGTAACCTTCTTGTCGGCTAGCTGGTCACGGAAGTCGTTTAGAGACTTCTCGACGATTCGTTCTATGACGTCCTGGGGCAGGCGTCCAAACCGTACAACCGCATCCAGGCGGTTGCGGAATTCGGGAGTAAAGGCCTTCTGCACCGCGTCGTCTATGGCTGCCTCGGTAAAGGCACGCTCACCGAATCCTATCATGGGTTTTCCTATGTCACGAGCCCCTGCATTGCTTGTCATTATAAGGACAACGTTGCGGAAGTCGGCTTTTCTTCCCTGGTTGTCTGTAAGGGTTGCATAATCCATTATTGAAAGGAGGATATTGTATACATCGGGATGGGCCTTCTCTATTTCATCGAGGAGGACCACGGCGTGGGGCGTCTTGCGTATGGCGTCTGTAAGAAGGCCGCCTTCCTCGTAGCCAACATAGCCGGGGGGCGAGCCAATGAGTCTGCTGACGGTGTGCTTCTCCTGGTACTCGCTCATGTCGAAGCGATGCAGCGCTACACCCATGGTGGAGGCCAGCGTTCGTGCCAGCTCTGTCTTGCCTACACCGGTAGGACCCACGAACAGGAAATTTGCTACAGGCTTGTCGGCGTCCCTGAAACCCGCACGCCCGCGCTTGACAGCCTTGGCAACCATGGCCACGGCCGAGTCCTGGCCGAACACCTTGGCCTTTAAGTCGGCCTCTATAGTGGCCAGCTTTTCTCTCTCTCCCTGGGTGACGCTCTTCTCTGGAATACGCGCAATCTTGGCGACTACTATCTCTATCTCTGAGCGGCCTATGGCCAGGGTCTTGGTCTCGCTGGATCCACTAGAAACGACAAGCTCATCGGTCGTCGTAACGGTGTCTCCCGACTGGTTTTCAGCCGTGAGCTCGTCGCCCTCCCTGGATGCTGCAGCCAGCGCTTCAGGTGCGGCCTCGGCGGCCTTGAAGGCCCTGATACGAGCCCAGGCTCCTGCCTCGTCTATGACGTCTATGGCCTTGTCTGGAAGGTGGCGCTCTGTAATAAACTGAGCCGATAGCCTGGCCGACAGCTCTATGGCCTCGTCGGAGTAGACCACGTCGTGGTATTCCTCGTACTTCGCCTTGAGGCCCTTGAGTATCTCTATGGCTTCCTCAACGCTAGGCTCGACTATATCTATCTTCTGGAAGCGCCTGGACAGGGCCCTGTCCTTGTCGAAGAATTTGTTGTACTCCTCGTACGTTGTAGAACCTATGCAGCGAATCTTGCCGCTTGTCAGTGCCGGTTTTAGGAGATTGGATGCATCCATGGAGCCGCCAGATACCGCTCCGGCTCCAACAATGGTATGTATCTCGTCTATGAACAGTATTGCTTTTTCCTTCTTTAAGAGCTCATCGACTATACGCTTTATGCGCTCTTCGAAGTCACCCCTGAATTTGGTGCCTGCAATGATTGAACCCATATCCAGGGAGTAGATGGTAAAATCCTTGAGGCTCTGGGGAACCTTGCCTTCTACTATGCGCTGGGCCAAACCCTCTGTAATGGCTGTCTTGCCTACGCCGGCGTCTCCAACATGAATGGGGTTGTTCTTCATACGGCGACAAAGAACCTGTACCGTTCTCTCTATCTCTGACTCACGGCCTATAACCGGCTCAAGGAGGCCGTCACGAGCGGACTTCGTCAGATCAGTCGTGTACTTTTCAAGCGCTCCCGGCCTGACGGTGGAGCGAGACTTCTGCCTCAGGCCAGACTCATCGTCGTCATCATCGGGAGACGAGAAAGGGCCATTCTGGGATGAGGCTTGACCCGAGGCTTCCTGATTGTCGTTACCTGACATCTCGCCTAGACCAATGTCCATGCCGTGAGAAATTACCTCGAGCAGATGGAGCCTGCTCACCCCTGCCTTGCGAAGATAGTAGGCCGAATAGTTGCGTTCCTCGTCGAATAAGGAGACGAGTATCTCAGGAATACCTACCTCAAGTTTACCCGAGCCCTGTGATTGCAGGACGGCTCGTTCTATGACGCTCTGGAAGCCAGCCGTTTGAATCGGCTCCTGATCCTTGACGGCCGGAATCTTCTGCTCGAAGTAGGCCTCCATGCCTACCTTGATGTGCTCTATATCGGCCTCGCATGCCTCCAGAATGGAGCGGACACGCTCGAATGATAGAGACGCGTACAGGATGTGCTCAGGCGTCAGGTACTCGTGACCCCTGAGCTTGGCCTCGTTGTATGCGGCGTTGAATATTGCTTGAACCTGCTGGTTTACCTTCATATCTTCTTAAGCCTTCTCCATGATGCACTTGAGCGGGAAGCCATTCTCCCTCGCCATACCATGCACCTTACTGATCTTTGTGGCTGCAATATCGTAGGTATAGATACCGACGATCCCCTTGCCCTTCCTGTGAACGTCTAGCATGACGCGTGTTGCCTCAAAGAGGCCTTTATGAAATACAGACATGATGACTGCCACCACGAACTCCATCGTGGTGTAATCATCATTCAGGAGTATCACCCGATATTCCTCGGGTTCCTTGAATTCAATGTCCTCTTCTATAAGAACATCGCCTTGAATATCTTTTTCTGTAGCCACTTTAACTAAAATAACCAACGTGGCTCATAAAAACAAGGAGCAAGGGCCTATCTCTGAGGCTTGACGAAGCGTGACTACCGGTAGCATATTCATTGGTACAGGCCTTGATGGAGAAGAGTAGGCGGTTCACCGCGCCAAAGAGAGAAGGCAGCCCGAGGCTGAAAGGCGCCTGACGCGGTCCCGACGAAAACCACTCCGGAGCCGTTTCTGTAAAAGCCGCCCTTGCGGCCGGTAATGGAGACCGGGTGCGCCCGTAACAGCATCTTGAGCGCGGCCGCATCCTATAGGGCGGCCGAAGTAAGGTGGTACCGCGGATTCCGCGAGCCAGAGGCGACGTCGTCGCCGCTTGGCGGCACCCCATGTCATGACGATTGCGATCGCCAGGGCTTCGGGGCTGTGATGGAGTTCGTCCTTACGCTTACAACGTCGGGAATTCCTGGCGGGAGGCGTGCGGACGCATCCCGCGGAGGTATTCCATTCCCAGGAGTACCGTATGAGTCATCCAGTCCAAACCATTCGCCATTCTCTCTCACACGTGATGGCAGAGGCCGTAACAAAGTTGTATCCCGGCACCAAGGTAGCCATAGGGCCGGCGATAGATGATGGTTTCTACTATGATTTCCAGTTTCCCTCCCCAATACAGCCTGATGACCTACCCGCAATAGAGAAGGAGATGCGTCGAATCATCTCAGCCAACGTTCCTTTTAGCCGAATAGAGCTGAGCAAAGCCGAGGCAAAAGTGATGTTTGCCGATGAACCATACAAGCTTGAACTCATAGACGGTCTCGAGGACGGCGCCATAAGCGTCTACGAACAGGGAACCTTCAAGGATCTATGCCGAGGACCTCATGTCGACTCCACCCGTGACCTGCGGCCGGATGCCTTCAAGCTGCGTTCAATAGCCGGTGCCTACTGGCGCGGCGACGAGAAGCGCCCAATGCTTACCCGTATCTACGCCTATGCCTTTGTAAGCAAGGCCGAGCTGGAGGCCCACCTCAAGATGCTCGAGGAGGCAGAAAAGCGCGACAACCGCAAGCTTGGCAAGGAGCTGGACCTCTTCAGTACCCATGAAGAAGCAGGCGCCGGCCTCATCTACTGGCACCCCAAGGGTGGGCGCTTCCGCGTTGAGCTGGAGAACTGGTGGCGTGATGAACACTACAAGAATGGTTACGAGATACTCTTTACACCGCACATAGGCAAGAGCTGGCTGTGGGAAACATCTGGCCACCTTGGCTTTTACAAGGAAGGCATGTATTCGCCTATGAAGATAGACGAAGAAGATTACTACCTAAAGCCTATGAACTGCCCCTTCCATATTATGATTTACAAGAATGGCGTGCACTCATACCGTGAACTTCCCATGCGCTGGGCTGAGCTTGGCACCGTGTACCGCTACGAGCGCTCGGGCACCCTCCATGGCCTGATGCGTGTCCGCGGCTTTACCCAGGACGATGCCCATATCATCTGTACTCCAGAACAGATAGAAGACGAGATTGCCGAGGTCCTGCGTTTTAGCCTCTCCATGCACAAGACCCTCGGCTTCAAGGAAATAAAGGCGTACCTCGCAACGAGGCCGGCCGGAGACGGTGCGGTAGGGGACATTGCGATGTGGGACACAGCCCTGGACTCGCTACGCAAGGCGATAGACAAGGAAGGGCTGGCCTATGAGATGGATGAGGGTGGTGGAGCCTTCTACGGCCCCAAGATAGACTTGAAGGTCAAGGATGCCCTGGGCCGCGAGTGGCAGCTGACGACCATCCAGTTTGACTTTAACGAGCCTGAGCGCTTCGACATGAGCTATATAGATACAGATGGCCAGAAGAAGCGCCCATACATGGTGCACCGAGCCCTTTTAGGTTCTATTGAGCGCTTCTTTGGCGTGTACCTGGAGCATACGGCCGGTGCCTTTCCTATTTGGCTTGCCCCAGAGCAGGCCGTGGTCATACCGGTGGGCCAGGACTTTGCCGACTACGCCGTCTCCGTGTGCGCCGAACTCAAGAAGGCAGGACTCAGGGCCAAGGCGATGCTTTCCGACGAGCGCATGAATGCCAAGATACGAGATGCCCAGGGTCAGAAGGTGCCGTATATGTTGGTAGTAGGAGCTAAGGAGCGCGACGAGGGGACCGTTGCCGTACGTGTGCGCGATGGCCGGCAGCTACCCGCCATGAAGGTAGAGGACTTCGTCGAAATGGTAGGTTCCCTGGTATCGGCCAGGTCCCTGGATCTGTAGGAATCGTGTAAGCGCCATGGGGCTTCGTTCCACGCAGCTGGCTAAGAGGCTTGCTCTAGTCGCTGCACTCAGCTTCCTGTCATGCACGCTCTTCGTCGTTGTACGATTCGGGCTGACGGGACGATTCGCCCAAGGCTACCTTATATGGAATCTCCTCCTCGCAGCCGTACCGGTGGCCTTAGCCTGGTGCGCCGTTGAGTTTGGTGTCTTGCGTAGCTCGGATCGATCCGCAAAGGCCATCTGCCTGGGCTTCTTCGCAGCCTGGCTTGTCTTCTATCCCAACGCACCATACATATTTACAGACTTCATACACGTTGTCAGGCGGGCAGGGCTAGGATACGTTGCGGCGCCCTGGCTTTCTGAGTATGACCTTCTCTGGTACGACATAGTGATGAACGCCTCGTTTGCCTTTGTCGGGCACTACCTGGGCCTGGTATCGATGTATCTGATGCACGGGGTCATGCGTGGACTCTTCGGTCGTGTGGCTGGCTGGGCTCTGATGGCTCCGGCCATCATACTGTCTGGCTTTGGCATACACATAGGGCGCTTCTCACGCTTCAATAGCTGGGATTTGCTACTGCACCCAGTAGCTGCACTCAGCATCTTGGCGCGTTCCTTAGCGGAACCGGCAGCCTTGCTTTTCTCGATGGCCTTCTCGTTGTTCATAGCCCTTACCTACGTCATCTTCTATATGGTCAAGCGTGGAAATATAGGTAAACTAGACTCCTGAGCCTGG
>JAVEXO010000064.1:0-12091 GCA_034003955.1 Spirochaetia bacterium
TCAAAAGAATCCATGCAGGCTTACGCCCATTATTGAAATATCGAATGGAACACAGACCCAGCCCGAACCATCCTTGCCAGGAACCGAGAGGCTTAGCATCTCAGGATCAAGCAAGACTCCTTTCAGGCCATCTTGAAGAGCCTTTGAGAGTCTTAGTATCTCTACATCTTCGTTGCCCTCGGGCTTGTCCGTTCCGCCTCTGTGGCCGGCACGCGATCCAGCCGATCCACCTGCGCCACCGGATCCAGCACCGGCATCTCCGCCAGATCCATCTGTAGATTCATGGGCAGGGGTGTCAGAATCTTCACCGCCCGTTCCATCGTTGGTTTGATTCCTGCCATCCCCGCCCGAATCGCCAGAACCATGCCCATTGCCAGAGAGAACGACGTCCATGACAGCCGAGAGGAAGGAACCGGAGACTACTTCAGAGCCGAGCCCTGCGGCCAGGGCCCTGGCCGCCAGGCGAGCCGCGGCTGGATCGTCATGATGACGCCTAGCGAATCTGCGAATGATCTGTGCAGAAGCCTGATCGAGAGGAAGCCGTTCCCCCATCATGGCCGCTAAGGTAGCGTAGCTTATGGCGTCTGTTGGTAGGCGTAGCATTGTGCATAGTTCCGAGGGCGAGACCTGGGGGCTCATGGGCAAGCCGAGGCTGCCCCTGGGAACGGCTTCGGGCGCGGCATTCGATGGGGCGGCTATGCTTGAGGCCGGAGCACCAGCCTGGAGCGATAGGCCAGGATCAGCCTGTTTTGCAAGCGGCGAGGGACTTGCTTTTTGCACGCCTGCTTTTAAAAGACTAACGTCGGCCGACGGCGCTTGGCCGTTGCCGACGTTTGATTGATGCGATATGGAGGCTCTGTCGTGTGGTCCGACAGGGCGCACGCTTTTAGACCTGAGCCGCCTGGGAACGAACGGGAGGCTTGCGACCGCCCAGGAGTTCCTTGATCTTGGCCTTCTTGCCGATCTTCTCACGGATATAGTACAGCTTGGATCGGCGAACCCTGCCATAGCGAACGATTTCTATCTTTTCTATACGCGGTGAGTGCAGAGGGAACACACGCTCCACTCCTATACCATAGGAATTCTTGCGTACGGTCAGGGTCCTGCCGACGCCGGCGTTCTTCATCGCAATGACGAGGCCTTCGTAGACCTGTATACGCTCAGTCTTGCCTTCTACAATCTTGAAGTAGACGCGAACCGAATCTCCGGCCTTGACGTCCTGATAGGCCTTTGTCTGTCCGGCCTCTACCATCTTTATGAGGTTCATGCCTCTCCCCCTTGTCCAATTAATTCCAGTATCAATGCCCTGAGTTCACCCTCAAGCCCCTTGCCCTGGAGCAGGTCGGGACGGTACATGAGCGTCTTCTCAAGCCTTTTCTTCAGGCGCCATTTGACAATGTTCGCATGATGACCAGAGAGAAGAACGTCAGGGACTTTCATGTTATCATAAACGGCTGGGCGTGTATACTGGGGGTACTCCAGCAAGCCGCCTTCGAAGCTCTCTTCTTCCAAAGATTCTCCGCGTATCACCCCAGGTATGAGCCTGTAGATGGCATCGACTATGACGAGAGCCGCCGTCTCGCCGGATGACAGCACATAGTCACCAAGGCTTATCTCATCGCTTACATACTCGTCAATTATTCTCTGATCCAGACCCTCATAGCGGCCACAGAGTATGACAAGCCGTTCCTCACGGGCTAGCTCCCTGGCATAGGCCTGATTAAAAAGCCTACCGCCTGGAGTAACATAGACGACACGTGCCGTCTTGGCATCCACAGCCTCCAGTGCGGCTGAAACCGGAGCCGGCAGCATGAGCATTCCGGCTCCTCCGCCGAATATCTCATCATCACATTTATTGTGCTTGTCTACGGCGTAATCACGGATATCGTTGAGGCTATAGGACACAAGGCCACGCTCCACGGCCTTGGCCATGATAGAACTGGTAAAGAATCCTTCAAGTATACCGGGAAACAGGCTGAGCACATCTATCCTCATGGCGTACTAACCTACTCCAGTATCCATGGAGCGATGAGCTCGAGCCGCCTGGCTTTGATGTCGACAAGCCCTATGAATTCCTTGCGAAAGGGAACATATGCCGACACGCCATCGGATTTCTCTACCTCGAGGAGATCGGAACCTCCTCCGTCGCATACTGCTATGACCCTGGCCACCACATGCTCATCAAAGACGAGCTCGCAGCCTACCAGGTCGGCATAATAGTATTCGTCTTCGTAAAGTGGAGCGGCCATCTCGCGGGGAGCCCATAGCTCCATGCCCGCCAGGGAGCGAGCCGTTTCAGGGGCGTCATAACCGGCTATCTTAAGAAGGGCTCCATCACCGAACTCCTTGACTGATTCAATACGCACGGACATGGTTCGACCGCCGCCCTTGAGTGTGGCCTGGGAAAGCTCTAGGAGATGTTCATTCTCACCGGAAAATGATACGAGCCGGATGCGTCCCTCGACGCCGTGAGGTGCACCAAGGCGGCCTAGCGCCAGTTCGTCCACGTCAGTCGAGTATCTGGAGCTTGACGTCTTTGCCACCCCTGGTCGCGGCGGCTGACAGCAAGGTACGTATTGCTTTTGCTATACGACCTCGTTTGCCTATGACCTTGCCTATATCATCCTGAGCCACGCGAAGCTCTATGATCGTTCCATCGTCGCTCTCGACGATATTTACCGACACGGCGGCTGGATCGTCAACAAGTGACTTGGCTACATATTCTATGAAATCTCGTTCCATGATCATGGCCCTTTCGTTAAGCCGGATCGCCGCCATCGACGACGCACATGACTACGCCATCGGCGACGATACTACCTTTCGGCTGGAGCTGGGGCCTCTGGCATCCGCCGAAAGCGGAGCTCCAAAAAAAGAGGAGCCCTTGGCTTAGCCGAGGCGAATATTCTGCTTGTTAAAGATGCTACGAACAGTGTCGCTTGGAAGAGCGCCCTTGGCGAGCCATGCTCTGGCCTTCTCCTCGTCTACGCGATACTGAGAGCCTTCCTTCTCGATCGGGTGATATATCCCGAGCTCATCTATTGTCTTGCCGTCACGAGCCTGTCGGCTGTCGAGCACCACGATACGATAGTACGGGCGCTTCTTGGCGCCAAATTTCTTGAGCCTGATCTTTACGCTCACGAATTCCTCCTCAGTAGTATTGCCGGAACATCGATTTCGGTTGTTGGGTCGCGGCAGATTCCGCGGAAGCGCCGATATCCGCGCCTTGGGTTTATACCGTAAAAAGCATCTATAGTCAATCATCACCGAGAACCGCGTCGGAGTGAGGATGCTCGTTCGATGTCACCTGGCGTGCAGTGCGGCGCTTGCCTGCATGTGCCAGAACAGCATATAGTCGAGCCGATGTCGATACTAGCCCCACGAGCCCTCATCCTGGCACCCATGGTCGAGCTGAGCCACAGAGCGCTTCGCGAACTTATCGCGTCGTTCGGCTCCTGTGACCGCTATTATACTGAGATGAGCAGCGCCTCAGGATACCTCGCCCATGCACCGTTCGACCATTATTTCATGGATAGCGAACCATCACCGGCAACAACAGCCATCCAGCTATTCGATTCAGAGGTAAAACCCCTGGCTAATGCCGCCTCATGGCTGGCATCCGAGAGGCGCGAGGCAGGCATCCCGCTTGGCGGACTCGACGCCAACTTCGGATGCTCTGCTCCCCACATAGAGAAGTCGGGGGGCGGCGTCAGCTGGATGAAGGATACCAGCAAGTCAGCCACCCTGATACGCGCCTTAAAGGCCGCGGCTCCAGCCGTGCCAATATCGGCCAAACTGAGGCTTGGATACGAGGAATCGGAGACGGCCTTGGTAGAATTCTGCCAGGCCCTAGCAGAAGCAGGAGCCGACTACCTCGTCATACATCCAAGACTCAAAAACGAAAAATTCAGGCGTTCAGGGCGCTGGGCCTATGTCAAGGCTGTGTCAAAAGCCTTGAATATTCCTGTGGTGGGCAATGGTGACGTCAGGAGTCCTGAACGCTACCGCGCCGCCATGGATGATTTCGGCGCGGCCGGAGTCATGATAGGCAGAGAAGCCGTCAGGCGACCATGGTTCTTTGCCCTTATACGTGGCAAGGAGGCAGATTCATCCTTTGAACTCAAGGTTGGAATTGAAGAGACGGGCATACGCATGCTTGCCCTCATTCGACAACACCTGCCAGTGCCTTTCCACCTCAGCCGGGCACGAAGATTCTTCTTTTACTACTGCGACAACCTGTCTTTTGGCCACCATCTTCGCTTTGCCATTCAGAATGCTCCAGACCTTGTAACGATAGAACGCCTCTTTAGAGACTATTTCGACGAGGTGCCAGCCGAGCGATTTAAGACAGAACGTTAGATAACGCCCCGCGCATTTCGCCTTAAGCCGTCTTAATTATAATCCTTACAGGCATTTTGTCGATATGACATATTTCCGTATTGCGTCATAATGATAAATCCAATATATTATTATTGCGTGATGCCATGTTCCGTCCATGTTCTACGCAAAGACAGCTGGCATGAAACGATGTGTAAACTAAGGAGAGAAAACCATGGCTCAGACACTGGCGCTCATGTTTATAGACAGGGTTCGCTCAAGGCCCGATCTTGTGATGCAATACAGCAAGGACGAAAACAACGTCTTTCAGCCAACGACATACAGTCAGCTTCTAACAGAGGTAGCCACCTTCGCATCCGGCCTCCTGGAGCTTGGCCTGGCCCGTGGTGACAGGATTGGCCTCATAGCCGACAACCGCAAGGAATGGCTTATAAGCGACCTTGCCATCATAGGACTGGGTGCGGCAGACGTTCCCCGCGGCTGTGACGCTACAGAACAGGAGCTGTCATACATACTCTCCTGGAGTGAATGCGCCATTACCATCCTTGAAAACGAAAAACAGCTGGCCAAGATCATAGCCCATAAGACAGAGATGCCAAGCCTCAAGAAGGCAATACTCTTCGACCCGCCCTCTACAGACGCCGCCGCAAAGGCCTTGGCCGCTGGGCTTCAGGTGATACCATTCTCTGATGTCTTTGCAGCCGGCTCGATCAGGCGCGCCACAAAACCACAGGAATACGAGACGGAGGCCGCCAAGGGCCTTGGTACAGACGTGGCAACTATTATCTATACGAGCGGCACCACCGGTGAGCCCAAGGGTGTGATGCTGTCACATGCCAACTTCCTGCACCAAACCGAAGTTCTGCCCGAGATAATAGACCTCGCACCGGGTCAGATATGGTTATCGGTGCTTCCTGTATGGCACTCCTTTGAGCGTATAGTCCAATACGCCATAATAGCGGTGTACGACAGCATAGCCTATTCCAAACCGATAGGCGCCATTATGCTGCCAGATTTCCAGGCAATTAAACCGCACTGGATGGCCAGCGTCCCCCGAATATGGGAATCTGTCAAAGACGGTATATACAAGAATATCAGGCAAACAGGTGGCATAAAGAAGGCTCTCTTCGGCTTCTTCGTAGCAACGGGAGAGAGCTTTGCCTACTTTAAAAACATGTTGCTAGGAAGGCTGCCTGATTTTGGCCAGCGCAGTAGAATCCTCGATATACTGGTTCCCATCATCCCCCTCATCCTACTATCCCCTCTGAGGGGCTTAGGGGAATTGCTTGTCTTCAAGAAGATAAAGACAAAGCTTGGTGGAAGATTCAAGGCAGGCGTCTCTGGCGGCGGGGCCATGCCTGCATCTGTGGATATATTCTTCGACACCATAGGCGTACAAATACTCGAAGGCTACGGCCTCACCGAGACGGCTCCTGTCATTGGCTTACGACCTCAGAAGAAACCTGTCATGGGAACCGTTGGGCCAGCCATCAGGGGGACCGAGTTCAAGCTCCTCGACGAGGCGGGTAACGACGTGGGCACCTGCGAGAAGGGCATTGTATACGTTAAGGGACCGCAGATAATGCTTGGCTACTACAAGAAGCCCGAGCTTACAGCCAAGGTGCTGTCTGCAGACGGATGGCTCAATACCGGCGACCTCGGCATGCTTACAAAGCAGCGCTTCCTGCGTCTTACGGGGCGTGCCAAGGATACCATAGTGCTGCTAGGAGGCGAGAATATCGAACCCCTGCCCATAGAGCAACGCATATGCGATAGCCCGTACATCAAGCAGGCGGTAGTGCTGGGCCAAGACCAGAGATTCCTCGCAGCACTCATCATTCCAGACCAGGAGATGGTCTTATCATGGGCCAAGGACAACACAGTGCCCATAGTAGACTACGAGATTCTCCTTACCCAGCCAGAAATCCGCGAACTAATAAACTACGAAATAAACCAGGCGGTTAATCAGAAGACAGGATTCAAGAGCTTCGAGAGGATCTTCCGATTCGAGCTGCTGGCTACACCATTCGAGGTAGGCAAAGAACTATCGGCAAAGCAAGAGGTAAAACGCCACGTGGTAGCAGAAGTCTACAAACACAAGATTGCCAGGATGTTCAAGAATTAGCATGGGCCAGAGGCGTCGAGTGGCGTCGCCTCTATCGATTCGGTAGCCTATTGTCTACTTTCCAGGATTATCTAGCGGGACGAATGTATCAACGAACGACTTGGCCTTCTCTACCTTGCCTGCCACCACGGCCTGACAGTACCCGTAGTTTGGGTTCTTGCGGTAGAAATCCTGATGATAGTCTTCTGCCACCCAATACGCACCCAGGGGTTCCACCTGGGTCACTATGGGACTGGTAAACTTCGGCTGAGCCTTGGCTATCGCGGCCATGCTCGCAGACTTCTGCTCGTCGTCCGCATAGAGGACTATGGAACGATACTGGGTGCCTCTGTCGCCACCTTGCCTGTCTTTGGTCGTAGGATCGTGTATCTTGAAGAAAAGATCGAATATGGACTCAAGCGTAATCTTGGTCGGATCGTAATAAACCTTGACGACCTCTGCATGCCCTGTAAGGCCTGTAGACACCTGCTCATAGCTAGGGCTCTGTCTGTCCCCTCCTGCATAGCCAGACTCCACATCATAAATGCCTGGAACCAGCTCATAGGCCGCCTCCAGACACCAGAAACAACCACCGCCAAGAACTATAGATCGTGCTCCTGCTGGGTGCATCAGTACCACCTTTCCCGGTTCGTCGGCTTGTGCGTTAGGTTGTTGCCCGCATCCGACTACCATTAATGCTAGTAATATAGTTAAGTATCTCATACTCGTAATATACTGATTAGAACCTGGTTGCGCACAGTTCAAATATCCATAGACAGCTTGACGACATTTGGTTTATACCATAAACTTGTTTACAGGAGCTACCATGAATGACAAAGAATTACAACGATTGAGCAACGATATAGAGGATCTAAAACGAGCGATCAAGCACAACGATCCTCTTTTGCGCGAGATGGTGGCACCTCCGGGATGGTTTGCCATAGCACTCTTAACGGCCTTGACCGTGAGCATATTCGCCCTGGCATCTCATGTACTCGTTGCCAGGTATGGATCCTTCGGTGCCATACCTCCCTTTGCCCGAATCCTCCTTTTTGTAATACTAGGGATGCTCTTGGTCATAGGCGCTGTAATGAAGACGTTGATACTCACCAGGCGGGCAACCAAACTCCAAGGAAAAGCGGGCATATCTACGTTTTTAGGTAATTTCTATGGTGGGGATTCCATACATCAGACCATTCCTCTCTTGCTCGGTCTCATAGCCGCCACGGCATACGCGGTCTATGTTGGCCACCCCTGGATGACCCTCCCCATAAGCGCCTTCTTATTTGGCCTACTCTGTAACAGTCTGGCTACCCGTAGTCGAGTACGTTCATACTACATCGTAGGATACTGGGGCATCTTCATGGGTTTAGGCTCGTTACCGTTTGTCGAGCTCGTACCATTCCTATGCTTATTCGTCATCTATGGCGGGATGATGTTTGCCTTTGCCGTGGCGCAGGCGGGCGATACGCACCTCTTTACCCGGCTGTCGACAAAGAATGACCAGGCGACAAGCAAGCCCTCAGACGGCAAGCAAACAGACGACGGACCGGCAGCTCTACCGTGAGCGTACGCAAGCGCCTGGGCTCACTTGATCTTGATAGACTCGTACACGAGAAGTCTCGGCTCATGGTACTTACCTATCTCAGCTCAAGCTCATCGCCTTCGGCCAGTTTTACAGAACTGCGTGACGCCTTGGCCATGAGTGCCGGCAATCTATCCATTCAACTAAAGACGCTTGAGGAGGCCGGTTACGTGAGCATAGAGAAAAGCTTCAAGGCCAACAAACCTAATACCTCGGTGTGCCTGAGCCTAGAAGGCAGAAAGGCACTGGACCACTACCTGGCAGAAATAGAAACTATTTTGGCAACGGCGCGCGGATCGCGCAAGGAGGCACCATGAGTGTTATGGAACTGAAGGATTTGACCAAGGTCTATCACAAGGGCGACAGCAGCGTTGTAGCGCTCAATGGGGTCACGATGAACGTCGAACAGGGAGAATTGCTGGCCATAGTCGGACCTTCTGGCTCTGGAAAGACGACATTGCTCAATATTATAGGCTGCCTGGACAAACCAGACTCAGGGAAGGTTATATACGAGGGCAAGGATCTGGGATCGGCTACAGAGAAGGAGCTCTCAGCCTATCGCAAAGACAGGATCAGCTTCATATTCCAGTCTTACAACCTCATTCCCGTACTTACGGTGGCGGAGAATGTAGAGCTACCACTCGTCATAGAGAAGAAACACGACAAGACCGCGATGCGGGCCAAGGCTCTTGAGATGCTGGCGGCCGTAGGCCTGGAAGGCAAGGAGAACAGGTTCCCCCGGGAGCTGTCGGGGGGCCAGGAGCAGCGGGTAGCCATAGCCCGTGCCTTGATAAAGGAACCCACGGTCGTGCTGGCAGACGAGCCTACCGCAAACCTGGATAGCCATACGGCCGAAGAGACTATAAACCTCATGCACAGGATAAATGCCGAACGGGGAACAACATTCATCTTCTCCACCCATGACCGCATGGTCATGGATAAGGCTCGGCGCGTCATAACCATCAGAGACGGCGCCATACTCAGTGACGAGGTCAAGTGATGGGTACTCTTTGGAAGATAGCGTGGCGTAATGTGCTGCGGAACAAGCGCCGGACCGCGATTACCGCCATAGTCATGACGGTTGGCATAGGGCTCTTCATCATGATGGACTCGATGCTCGTAGGCATGGATCGTCTGACCCTTGACAACATGGTCGATTACACAGAATCACTCATAAAGATACGCACTCCGCAGTACATTGAAAACTTGCAGGGAACACCGCTTGAGTTTGGTATCCCCAACCCAGAAGCCGCTATGCAAGCCGTGTTGGCATCCGACAGTAGGGTAAGCGCCGTGGCTCCCAGGGCTCATTTTGTGGCAAATGTGTCCAATTATGAAGACTCCCTGCCTGTCCTTGCAACTATCGTCGACCCAAAGCGTGACGGAAAGGTGCTCCATCTACCAGAGGCAATAGTAGAGGGCTCATGGCTTCAGCCAAAGGAGGCTGGGACAATAGTCATGGGAGTAGGACTAGCCGCACAGATGGGCCTGGGTGTGGGAGATTATATTATCGTTTCCGCATCTACCGTCTATGACAACATCAACGCCGAGGAGTACCGAATTGGAGGCCTTATCTCCTGCGCCATGCCTGATATAAACAACGGTGGACTCTACATGTCGTTTGCCGACGCAGACAGGCTGCTGGGAACGGAGGGCTTCGTAAGCGAGATACTGGTCGCCAGCGAACGCATGCCTAACATAAAGACTATGCTTGGGTCATCGGAACAGATGGCGCTCACGATGCGTGCAGCCCTACCCGGCCTCAAGGTGGATCCCTTAGGCGAGCTTGCCCGGGATTATCTTGCCATGAGGGCCATGAAAGGCAAGGCAGGATACTTCATGATACTGGTCGTACTCCTCATTGCAGGCGTAGGTATAGTCAACACAATACTGATGAGCGTCTATGCCAGGATTCGTGAGATAGGCGTGCTTAAGGCCTATGGGATGTCGCCAAAGGAGATTAAAGGCCTGTTTACCCTTGAAGGCACCATCGTTGGCCTATTGGGCAGCGCCGCAGGCACCCTCTTTGGCGTGGTGCTCGTATGGCTCATGGCCACCAAGGGAATTTCTGTAGCCTCAATGATAGGAGACCTCGACATGGGGGGCCTTCCACTGAACGATACACTCTATGGAGAATGGAACCCGGTTACCATGGTGATAGGGTTTATCTTTGGTGTTCTCGTCTCCTTCATAGCGGCCAGGATACCGGCCAAGCGTGCGGCTACTATGGAAGTCACCGACGCCCTTCGATTCGCATAAGGAGAACTGTATGAGACTCTTATCAATGGCGTTTCTAAACCTTGCCCGCAACAAGCGTCGAACGATGCTCGCCGGTATTTCGGTAGCCATTTCAATCATGCTCATCGTCATAATGCACGGCATGATAGGCGGATTCCTGGGCTCCATAGTCAAGAACTACACAAAGAACGATACCGGGCATGTAAATATTGTAACGACCGAGTACAGATCAAGGGAGAGATTCTCTCCTGTCAATGCTGCGATTCCCGATTCTGGAGCCGTCATAGCCGCTCTTAAGGGCAGCCCCGGGCTAGAAGGCGCACGCTTCGCCGAGCGCTCCCGATTCGGGGTACTCCTCTCGTCCGGCCCCAACACAAAGGCTGCCCTCGGCATAGCCGGAGACCCTGAAACAGAGAAGGATCTCCTCATGCTTGACCGCAGCGTCATGCCAGGAGGCCGCTACATAGAAGGTCCAGGCGAGACTATCCTGGGTGAAGGCCTTGCCACCGACCTGGGACTGGGATTAGGCGACGACATAAAGGTAATAACACAGCGGGCCGACTATGGCCTGGGCTTCAAGAAATTCAAGATAGTCGGCATCTTCAGGACTCGGGTTAACACGCTTGACGCCGCCGTATTCCAGATAGGCATGGCAGACGCCCGGGAACTCCTGGCCCTTGGACCAGGGGCACAGCAGATACTGGTGATGCTCAAGGATTACCGCGATTCAGACAGGGCCGCACTCATCATAGAACAAGCTCTGTCCGCTCAAGGCTTAGATGAGCTGTCGGTAAAATCATGGACAGCCATGGGTGACTTCCCACGCTTCATACGGCTGGCAGAATCCATGTACTTTTTTATATACCTCATAGTCGCCTTCCTGGGCGCATTCATTATAACAAACATCATGATGATGGTTGTCCTTGAGCGGCGCAAGGAGATAGGGCTCTTGAAGAGCATGGGCATGCCCAATAAGGAAGTACTCTCGCTTTTCCTGGCAGAAGGCACCATCATGGGCCTTTTGGGATCCGCCGTAGGAGCGCTCCTGGGCCTTATCGCCAATATAGTTATGCATTACGTAGGATGGGACGTGAGTGCCGCCATGGCTGGCTTTAACTGGCCCATGGATAATGTCGTGTACTTTACCGTGAGCATTCCTGCCACCATAGGCATGTTCGCCATAGGCTGCGCCGTGTCGGCTACCGTCGCACTCCTTCCTTCACGGAGTGCCGCAAGGATGAACCCCATAGACGCCATCAGGTCAGTGTAAGGAGAAATAAACATGAGACGATTCCAATTAAGCATATGCGCCTTTGGGATGGCCTTGGGCATGACGATGAACGCAGGAGCCCAGGCGCCAGCAGATGCACCGAGCGCATCCGAGCTCCTGGCAAAAATAGACGGCAACCAAGCCTTTAGCAGCATAGAGTATTCAGCTCGCATGGAGATACGCATAGGCAAGCAGCTACGCGTCAAGTCTATGAAGGCATGGGCCCTGAACGACAAAAAAGCATTCTTAGAGTTTACCAACCCAGAGGATTATGGCACGAGGATGCTAAAGTTAGAAAAAGAGCTGTGGATGTACTTTCCAAAGGAGCAGGACACCGTACGCATCTCCGGCCACCTCCTTAAAGAGGGCCTCATGGGCTCAGACCTCTCCTACGAGGACGCCCTGGAGTCAGACGAACTATCCACGATGTATCAGGCTTCGGTGAGCGGAGAGGCGCAGGTCGATGGGCGCCGTGCCTTTGTAGTAGAGTTGAAAGCCAAGACGCCTCAGGCCAAATACGATAGGCGCATCCTTTGGGTAGACGCCGAGCGTTTCGTCG
>JAVEXO010000016.1:0-53493 GCA_034003955.1 Spirochaetia bacterium
GTCTCATCAAGATGATGGTATGTCTCCAGTAAGTTTTCTAGATCGACATCCCCTTCCTTTGACGACTCGAGTGCCGTGGCTATGGTGTCGCGTTCCATCACGAGGGCCTCGAGGGCGCCATAGGCCTTCTCTGCCTCCTCATAGACGGTGCAACCGGAATACGCCTCTCCTGATTGTGCCAGATAGGAGACACGGGTGCCCTTCTGTACGGCACGCTCGCCTGAATCGGGTGGCAGGAGCCCTGCGATTATGCGGAGAAGGGTCGTCTTGCCGGCACCATTGGGGCCGGCGAGCGCAGCCTTCGTTCCAGAAGCCATGAACAGGGCCGCATCATAGAGTATGTCCCTGGCTCCAAAAGCCAGGGAGACCCCGGTGAATTGTACAAATGCCATGGTGCTAACGGTATTTCTTGAGCGCCGCGACCGGTTCCAGCTCGGCCGTGGCCATGATCACGGCATTACGCCTGGCGTCTGGAGGCACATGGGCCAGGATCAGTTCATCGCCTTGCATCTGGTATGCGAAAGACACGGCTGGTTTCGTGCCTCCATCGAATCTCAGGGTAAACGCACCATCCCAGTCTGTCTCCAGCTCCGGTGACAGGTAGAGGTCCATTGATATGGATCCCGTCTCGCCTGAATCGTCGGGTATGATGAATGGAGACAGGGCACCATAGGCCACCCAGGTAAAGCGGGCGGAGCGGGTGATGATGAGGACGCCATAGGCTTCGCTTTCAAAACGCTCGCCGCCGGCCACGAATGCAGACAACCGGGAGAGGCGTATGCGTTCCTCGGCGGCTACCAGGGATGTAACATCCCGCTCGAAACGCATGAAGGTATAGGAAACGAAGGCGTCTGGTCCTCTGTCTTCCTTGGCGCGCGCCAGTGCCTCGGCGGATACGTCGGCCTCTGCAGGGATAAACAGCAGGGAGCCGGTGCCAGAGAGGCTAAAGGACGCGCCGCCTGGAACAATCTCGAATGAGCCGTCTTCCTTCTCCATTATTGAATCATACCGGTACACCTTGGAGAATTCAGGACGCTCCACACGTATGTTTTTCCTTAGGGGATCTGCAAATATTCCGAATCGGGCCTGGAAGGCCGCCAGGTCGAGACGGCCTGAGACGCTCATGCTCTCAAAGTAGTCTGGCCTCCATACGGTGTCGAAGAAGGCAGACAGGGATTCACCGGAGGTGGATGAACGAACCTGGATGTCTGGCATGGGGCCTTCGTTGGCGTTCCATATCTCAAGCTGGTTGGAGAAGATGTAGCCTGAGGTCCCGTCGTTGGCTAAAGCCAGGTACCAGGATCCTTCGAGGGCGGTGCCACCTGTTTCAACCATCTTGCCGCTCGTCTTGCGCAGAAGCTTTACCGCTTGTCCTAATTTAAGACGGTAGACGGCATCCGACAGATTGTCCGGCTCTGACCTCAGGAGCATGCCGTCTCTCAGGGCAAGGCCGAGGGCGTCTGATAGTTCCGCAAATTCATGTGCCGCTTCTGTAGCCTTTGACTTTGTCCTGTACGGCTCTGCTCGCCATAACTCAAGCTCCTCCTTGGCCTTTGAGCCAGGAACCCCCACGGCGAATGTCTTTGTTATGTTTGACTTGAAATGCACCGGTACCACCGCTCCATAAGCCAGCTCAGAGCCTTCTGGTGGCCATAGCACGACCGCCCAACCCTCACGACTCGAGCAGGAAAAGAGTGACAGAGACAGGTATGTAGCGATGATTATGACAGAGCCTGGAAGCCAGAATCGATTGCTGGATGATATTCTTGAACGTAACGACATGTCTCTAGTATATAACAAAGCGGGGTGCCCGTGTCACGACCATGAATACATATTATTTCCAGTCTTGTGCCCCGCTAGCGCGTGGGGCATACTAAGAGCATGGTAGCCGCGGATCGGTAACATCTAACCTGGCGGGCGGCTTGATTGGCAAGGTAATCGGAGGTCCCGTGGACACGCGGACAGTGGCTGTTATCGAGATTGGTTCTACGGGCATACGGGTTCTAATAGCCAATATGCCTGAAGGCTCTCCCTATGAAATCCTCGAGAAGGCAGGCAAGCCGATAGCGCTGGGTCGTGATGTGTTTACGACGGGGCTCGTCAGTCGAGAGTCTACGAGAGAGTGTATAGCCGTACTCAGGGGCTTCAAGGAGCTCCTGCAGGCCTATGGCATAGAGGCTCGGGATGCCCGAGTGGTTGGTACCAGCGCCCTGCGTGAGGCGGAGAATCGGGATGCCTTCGTAGACCGCATTGCCATGCGCACAGGATTTCATGTAGACGTCATCGAGGCCATCGAGGAAAGCCACTACATGTATCTGGCCGTTCAGCGCGCATTGGGTTCTGATGCACGCTTCTTCTCCAGGACCAATGCTATCATACTAGAAGTAGGCGGTGGTTCAACAGAACTCATGCTCCTGCGCCGAGGCAAGATAGTAGCCGCTCACTCGCTCAGGCTGGGAACAATCCGTATAGACGAGCAGTCAAAGGCGGCCATGGGATCCTCAGGCTACCTGATGCGTTTCCTTGCCGACAGCGTACGAACCGCCTGTGACAGCCTTGAAGGTGATCTGCCACTGTCAAGTGTACGTTCGTTTGTAGTCATAGGCAACGATGCCCGTCTTGCCGCCAGGGTCGTTGGTTCCAAGTCTCACCTCGACTATACCATGATTCCCCGTGATGCCTTCCTGCCCCTCGTAGACAGGCTCAAGGGCTTGACCGTAGACGACATCGTTTCAGAATTTAGGCTGTCGTATTCAGAAGCGGAGCCACTCATCCCCGGGTTGGTCATTACTTCACTCTTCCTGGAGAGAACCGGAGCCGAAGAGCTGCTCGTTCCCCTGGCAAGCCTGCGGGATGGGCTCCTCATGGCCATGTCGGGTGGCTCGGGTAGTGACATAGAGGCAGAGCTGCACAGACAGATTGTAGCGTCGGTCCTGGGGCTTGGAAAACGCTACCACTATGACGAGCAGCATGCCATGCATGTTGCCGGGCATGCCATGTTCCTCTTCGACAATCTACAGGAAACGCATGGCATGGGTAGGCGGGAACGCCTGCTCCTTGAGACAGCAGCCTATTTGCACGATGTAGGGAATTTCATACGGACGAGCGGCCATCACAAGCATTCGGAGTATATAGTACTCAATAGCGAGATATTTGGCCTGCAGCGTGACGAGCTGACAATAGTTGCAAATCTGGTTCGCTACCATCGCAAGACAGGCCCCACGTCGTCCCATAGCAGCTACATGAGCCTATCCAGAGAGGACAGGGCTGCCGTTTTAAAGTTGTCAGCCATACTCAGGGTTGCTGATGCCCTCGATCGTGGCCACACGCAACGTATAAAGCTACTAAGCCTTGAATTAAAAGAGGATCTTCTGGTTCTGCATACAGAATGCCTGGGGGATCTGACTCTGGAACGTCTTTCATTGGCGGAGAAGAGTGATATGTTTGAAGATGTTTTTGGATTGAAGGTCGTGATCATATGAGTATCAAGTCTGAAAAGACATACTATTTCAGTCGAGAGCTCTCCTGGTTGGAGTTCAATAGCCGAGTCCTGGATGAAGCCCTCGATACCAGCAATCCTCTGCTGGAGCGCTTGCGCTTCCTGGCCATAGTCTCCAGTAATTTTGACGAGTTCTTCATGGTGAGGGTGGCCGCTCTCAAGGCCAGGCTCATGGATGGCGACACCATGAGCGATTTATCGGGGCTTGGCCCTGAGGATCTGCTGGCCTCAATATCGAGGCGAACCCGTGAGATATGTGGCAAGCAGTATGCCTGCCTGACGCACGAGCTCCTGCCTGCCTTGGCGGCGGAGGGGCTTGTGGTGATGCGTCCATCTGACTACGAACCCGAGGCCAGGCGTTGGCTGGAGGAATACTTCTCAGGGCAGGTTGCACCCATACTCACGCCATTGGCGGTACCTGTCAAGGAAGACGACGGAGTAGCGGTGGAGTTTCCTACCACGGGTAATCTGCGCATACATGCCGCATTCCTGTTGCGATCACTAGAAACCAGAGAGGAGCGGCTGGCTATCATCCAGGTGCCCGGCAATCTAGGCCGGTTTGTCCAATTACCCATCGGGATAGGCATACGTTTTGCCTTGCTTGATGACCTTGTTATGGACTATGGCCATAGACTCTTTCCGGGATACCAGGTGACGGAGCGTAGCCTCTTTAAGGTTACGAGAAACGCCGACATAGGAGTCGATGAGGATAGGGACGATGACTTCATCGCGGCAATGGAAGAGGTTCTCGTTAACAGACAGAATTCATGGCCGGTCAGGCTGACCATATCGGCAGATTCAGAGATGCTGGAGTCTAGGATCGCCGCGGCCTTAGGCCTGGAAGAAGACGATGTCTATCGCCTTGATGGCCCCATTGACCTCAAGGGCTTCATGGAGCTGGCGGATCGCAAGGGTTTTGACAAGCTGCGATTCAAGACACGATCCCCTCAGTCTCCTCTTGTGCTGTCGGATGACAACACCATCTGGGATGAGATGCGCAAACACGACTTTGTCCTTCATGTGCCCTACGAGTCCTTCCAGCCAATAGTCGATCTAGTAGAATCCGCAGCCTCCGACCCTTCGGTGCTGGCCATAAAGATGACCCTGTATCGCACCTCGGGCGACTCGCCGATAGTCAAGGCTCTGACGAGGGCGGCCCGATCCGGTAAACAGGTAACGGCGGTGGTTGAACTCAAGGCACGCTTCGACGAGGAGCGCAACATCGCCTGGGCATCGAGACTGGAACAGGCCGGCGCCATCGTGATTTTTGGGGCGGCCCGGCTCAAGGTCCATGCCAAGGCCATCCTTATAGTCAAGCGTGATGCCGATGGCCTCGTAAGCCGATATGCCCATCTGTCAACGGGTAACTATAATGATAGGACCGCTCGTCTCTATGCGGACCTTTCAATGTTCACCGCGAATCCTTCAATCTGTGCGGAGCTTGGATCATTCTTCAACATGATAACGGGGCTGTCTGCCATGACAGAGCACCGGCATCTTTCCATAGCCCCATTCGACCTTAAGCATCGCATAATAACGATGATAGAGCGGGAAACAGAGCGCTCGAGCCCAGAATCACCCGGGCAGATAGTGGCCAAGATGAATTCGCTCTGTGACAAGAGCATCATAGATGCCCTCTATAAGGCGTCAGGGGCAGGGGTCAGGATACTGCTCAATGTGCGGGGTATTTGTCAGCTCATACCGGGGCTCAAAGGGCTTTCAGAGAACATCACGGTTATTTCTGTCATAGGCAGGTACCTGGAGCATGCCAGAATATTCTGTTTCAGGAATGGCGGTGCCGAGGAGCTCTATCTGTCGAGTGCCGACTGGATGCCGCGCAACCTTGATAAAAGAATAGAGCTTCTTTTTCCCGTCTTCGGTGACGAGGCCAAGGAACGTGTCTATGATACCTTGATGTCATATTTTATAGACAATGTTAAGGCGCGATCCCTGAGCCCATCCGGACGATGGCGCAGAGTAAAGCCGTCGGATGGCGAGGCACGCTTTTCTGCCCAGGATTACTTCTATGATGACAGCAAGCGCCGGTTTGAGAACGCCTCTCGGGTGTCCGAGGACAAGGTCTTGCAGGTGAGGCGTGCATCCCGTTCTATATAATCATGAGCCGGGGGCTCTTCCGTATATGGTCGCCATGGCTGATAGCCTCTTGGCGAGATTGTGCTCTGGAGCCTGGGTAAGCCGCCATGACCAATTGCCGCCTATGGTGCTCGGCGTATTCATGCGGGCCTCACTTCCCAGGCCAAGTGCGTCCTGCATGGCTAGTACAGCGAGGGCTGCCGAGCTCTTGAGCGCCTCCCGCACGAGGGCTGCGACGGTATCAGGCGCCTTGTAGCCAAGGTAGGAATTCAGGAATTCTTTCTCCTCATCACTTGCCCTGGAGAGCCATCCTGCCAGGGTATCGTTATCATGTGTCCCTGTGTATACGACACATTGTTGCACGTAGTTATGGGGCAGGAAGGCATTATGAGGATCAAGCCCCTTGCCAGATTCCTGCGCGTCGAAGGCGAATTGCAGAATACGCATTCCAGGAAGGTCGAAGCGTTTTCGCAAGGCTATGACGTCTTCACTTATGAAGCCCAGGTCCTCGGCTATTATGGGTAGTTCTTCACCCAGGCGGTCCACAAGGGCTGTGAGTAGGGCCGCACCAGGGGAAGGTTTCCATGCCCCATTGCGTGCAGTCTTTTCGGCGGCAGCTACTGACCATGAAGCCGCCAGACCCCGGAAGTGATCTATCCTTACCATGTCGTATAAAGAAAGAGCCGCCTCTATTCTGGATATCCACCAGGCAAAACCATTCGTTTCATGGTTATCCCAGGCGTATAAAGGGTTTCCCCATAGTTGTCCGTCTGCAGAAAAATAGTCAGGCGGTACTCCCGCCACCTCGGTCGGACGACCGTTATCATCAAGCCTGAAGAGCTCTGGTCTTGCCCAGGCGTCGGCAGAATCCATGGCTACATAGATGGGTAGGTCCCCCAATATAGACACGCCTCGAGTAGCCGCATGGTTACGGAGCTCTGTCCACTGTCTCCTGAAGAGGAACTGTTCGGCCTCTACCAAGGCGATGGATTGCCGTCTAGACTCCCTGCGTGTATCGAGTGCTTCCCGTCCTCTCCTGGCCAGGGATGCAGGCCAGTAGCTGTTCCATGACGAGTCAAGAACGCCTTCTAGCCTGGCTTTCTGGTCATACTCCCGTTTGATATCTATGAATAGGGCGTAATCTGGCAACCAGGCTCGCTGTTCCTTCTTGAAGGATTCAAGATCTTTTCGTAACTCGGGGGACTCTAGTACACGCTGGGCCGCCTTGCGTGCTAGTTGGCGTTTAAGGGGAATGACCAGTGCGTAGTCCACGCCGTCACCGGCAGGCAGGAGGGCCGCATCGAGCTCCGCCTTTGTGAGTAGTCCATCTCGACATAGCCATTCCGGTGACAAGAGTAGCTCATTGCCCGCAAAGCTTGAGAATGGTGCATAGGGAGAGTTTCCATAGCCAGTCGGACCGAGCGGCAAGACCTGCCAGACTCTCTGCCCCGCTTCCACCAACCAGTCTACGAATCCAATGGCCTCTGGCCCTATGTCGCCTATGCCAAATGGCCCCGGAAGCGATGTTGGGTGAAGTAATATTGCGCTAGACCTCTGTAGTTTCATCCATTTCTCCTGCTTATTGTCATTACACTTGCCTAGCTCGGGGATGAGTGGTAACATTATCATTTAAAGCGGTTGTGCCAATAGCCGTTTTTTTTCGAGAGCCAATGTCTTTTTTTTGTTCCCAAGGAGGTTTTATGAAAAGATTAGCCCTAGTCTTGGCCATCGTCGCCGCAATCTTCGCGGTCGGATGCGCCACTCAGCCCGCCGCTACCACCGCAGCACCAGCAGGTGGAGAGGTAAAGATAGCCGTTCTGCATGTCAATGATACCCATGGCCACCCCCTGGCCTTCGATAACGGCAACGCTACCGCGACCGGCGGTCTTGCTGCCATGGCTATGCTCGTTGGAGAGACCCGTGCCGAGTACGATAACGTTCTCGTGCTTGATGCCGGTGACTTCAATACCGGTCTCGCCGAGTCTAACTTCTTCAAGGCAGAGCCGGACATCATAGGCCGCAACTTGATTGGCTTCGATGCCGTCGCTCTCGGTAACCACGAGTTCGATAATGAGCTCTCAATACTCGAGACGCAGAAGGCTCTTGCTGAGTTCCCGATGATAGCGGCAAACGTCAAGACAAAGGACGGTGCCTACATAGCCGATGCTCCCTACATTGTTAAGACATTCCAGGGAGTAAAGGTTGGTATCTTTGGCCTCATCACCAAGGAAACCGAGACTGTAGGAAATCCTGTCATAGTCAAGGACCTTGTATTCCTCGACGAGATTGAAACCGGAAAAGAAATGGTCAAGATCCTTCGTGAGAAGGAGAAGGTCCAGGTGGTCATAGCCCTCGTCCATCTTGGCTTCGATGATCTGTATGCGGTCAGCTCAAAGGTTCTCGCCAAGTCAGTTCCTGGCATAGACCTCATAGTAGACGGCCACAGCCATACCAAGATGGCGGAACCATTTATAGTCAACGGCACTCCCATCGTCCAGGCTCACCAGTGGGGCCTTATCGTGGGCAAGGGTGTCATAAGCGTCAAGGATGGCAAGGTATCTGGTTTTGCCTGGGAACCTGTAACGATCAACGACAACGACAAGGGTGCAGCCATAGGCCCGCAGTTTGCCCAGCATCCGCTTATCCAGCCTGTGTTGGCCGACTACCGCGACAAGGTTGATGGCATACTCAAGACGAAGATTGGCACAGCCGCCGATGTCTTCCCCAATGCCATGACGCGCAAGGCCGAGACGGCCATTGGCGACCTGGTTACCGACGCCATGAAGTTTATCACCGCGGCTCAGGGTGTAGACTTTGCCATGAACAATGGCGGTGGCATCCGTGCCGACCTCCCCGCCGGCGACGTTACCATGAAGTCAGTATACACCGTCCTGCCCTTCGATAACTCGGTAACGGTTATAAAACTCAAGGGTACCGATGTTCAGGCCATGTTTGACTTCATACTCACAACACCCGGCAAGGGCGCCTTCGCCCAGGTTTCAGACGGCGTCTCCTATACCATCAACCTCGTCACCAACAAGATTGAGAACGTGTTGATTGGTGGAAAGCCAATAGACCCGGCCAAGGTATATACCATAGCCACCAACTCCTACCTGGCCACAGGTGGTGACGGCTATACGATGTTCAAGAACAGCCTGTCTAACTACGAGACGAGCATGTTCCAGAGAGATGCGCTCATCGAGTATGTGCAGAAGCTTGGTAAGCCCCTCGTTCCCGAGATCAAGGGTCGCATTACCATAATAGCCCCGTAATAACGGGTTCATACTGAGATTGAGGGCCGGATAGCCTTGCTACCCGGCCCTATTTTTTTGTGTGCGCCTGGTAGGGTTGCTCATTGGCGATATCCCATCAGGAACGCCGAGTGAGCGCTTGATGGTTTATCGGGAAACGATGGCGACGCTTATGACGAGGATGAGCAGTTCGCCCAATTCTACGGTAGCGCCTAGAGCATCACCTGAATAGCCACCCAGATGCTTGCCGTACCAATGACCGACAACAGCGGCTGTGATGATTGCCGATGTACCCCCTACGAGTACGGAGGCTATTGCTCCAATGGGGCCAAAGGCAATACCAAACAACAGTACCGCAGGAGCAGAGGCTATGGCGTAGCCGATTGTAGCCTTAATAGGCGCGGGGCGTCCAAGCAAGGCGGCGAGGCCACCATGACCGTATGGCTCTGTAAACGCCGTAAGCAGCACAGAGGAAAATCTGCCGCTGACCGGGGCAAGGGCTAGAGCGGCCCAAGCCGCCGTAGCACCGTGTGTAAGAAGCGCACTGGTTGCGGCGAGACGGCTTGCAAGGAAAAGAAAACCGTACAGCAAGGCGTATGAACCAAGTCTGGGGTCTTTGAGCACCTCCCGGCGTTTTGCAAGGTCTCCTGATACTCCGGCGGCGTCTGCAGTGTCTAGCAGGCCGTCGAGGTGAAACAGGTTAAAGGTACTGTATTGGGCGGCAATTGATACCAAGGCGGCCAGGAGTCCGGGGCCAAAGGCTAGTAACCCAAGCCAGGCACCAAGGCACGCTGCAGCGGAGGCTCCGAGGCCTACTATGGGCATCCAGAAACCCGCCGCAGCAAAGTCGGGCTCCTTTTTAAGTGGCACTGGGATCCTGGATATGAGGGACCAGGTGCTCAGGAAGCCATGCGCATGACTACTCATGCTCCCACTCCTTACGCAATATAGCCTGAGCGTCCTCGAGTTCCGCCCAGGAAAAGAGTTCTATCTCGACTATTCCCTTGAAGGTGCCGGCGAAGGCGCGTAGATCGCGTAGCCAGGTTTCTGATGCATAAAAAGGCACATGGTCATGCCTGCCATCGAATCCATGCACATGGATTTCCGATATGCGTTTTTCACGTTCGGCTATCCAAGGCGCAGGATCTACGCCTTCAAGCCTCAGGTGGCCTATGTCCGCGCAGAGGCGGGGAGGACCGAAGCGAGAGCCAAGCAAGGCCTCCTCGGCCGCGTAGAAAGGATCCAGCTTTGTGTTTTCAAGGAGGAATCTATCGGCTCCGTAACGCATACGCCAGTCGTCCATCAGGCGTACGAATGATCTTAGCCCTTCGGCTTCTCGTGGAGGATGGATGATGTAGTGGCTTGCTATATCATTGGTGGCGTCGATGATTTCATCATGGCTATCATCGACGCTATCAGGCATATGTACGGTAAAGCTAAAACGAGGGCTAAAGGAGACGATGTCATCGTGTTCCTGTAGCAACAGGGCCTTCGCCTCATCGTCATAGATGAAGAAGAGAAGCTCAACCTGTCTCTGGGAACTGTGCTCATCGAGGAAGCGTAGATTCTCTACATATGTTCCAGGCAGTACGTAGGAAGGCACCGAGAAACGTAGGCTCATTTTATTCTCAGGGGTATGCCCGATACCATAAGCTCAACAGAGTCGGCCTTTCGTGCCAAGAGGGCATTGGCAAGGCCCAGAACAATGCCGTACCGTCTACTCAAGGGATCGGCTGGTATGACTCCCATGCCTGTCTCGTTTGTTACAATGATAATGTCTTCTGGCCAGCGCTCTATGAATCGGTTTAAGATGTCTTCCCATTCCGACTCTCGTTCCAGGAAGAACAGATTGTTGAGCCACATAGGAATGCAATCGACTATCATCCTGTTTCTAACGACGGTATCTATTGCTATGGGTTCTTCTATGGTATTAAATGCAGAAGCTCGTTCTGCCTTGTGGCGTTTTATCCTGTCGCGCATTTCGTCGTCAAATGGTGTGGCCGTAGCTAAGAACCATTTATCAGGCCTGAAGGAACTGGCTAATTCAAGCGCTCGGCTTGACTTGCCTGACTTTACTCCACCACTTACGAGTATCCTCATGGTTTGACAGTAACCCATGGGCAGGGGCTCGTCAAGACAAGCACGGGAAACGATAGGAGTTACAGAAGCCAGAGTAGGCATGAGATATAGATATCCTGCCTATGGTGCTATTTTTTTGTCGACTTAGGCTTGGCCTTTGTCTTGGCAGCAAGCGCTTTTGATTCTGCACCCGGTATTCTGCACAGAGAATACAGCATGCTAAAGACTTTTTTGCCATCCTTGCGGGGATCTATGCCGTTGACATTCTCCATCCAGGAGTACATGAGCCCGAACAGCGTCCCAATCACCACGGTAGCCAGAGACTCTATCTCGGCCGTTGAAACGAGTTGACCAGTAGATTTAGCCTCCTTGAGACAGTCTACTACAGCCTTTCTAAAGGATGCGTCGAGGGCGGCTACCTTCTCCTTTAGCTTAGGGTACTGTCTATAGACAGGGTCGGGCTTGGCTATGATGTATGCAAAGTCGGCGTAATTCTTAAGGGTGCCAAGGATCTTGTCCAGGCCCGCTTCCAATCGATCCAGGCCTGATAATTCATCATTCTTGAAGCATCCGATGAAGTAAGTATAGAAGAGTTCGCTTACCGAGTAGAGAGACAGGAACACACCGTCAACGCCATCGAAATGCCTGAATATGGCAGGTTCCGTCACACCAGCCTTGCCTGCAATGTTCTTGAGAGTAGCTGCCCTGGGACCTTGTTCGCGCATTACAGCCGCTGCTGATCTCAAAAGGGCTGTCTTGGCCTTCGAATACTGCCAGTCGTCTCCAAAAATAGTTTCTTCCTTGTTCATGTCCATGTTAATACCTCCAAAATATTGGTGCTGTAAGGTCTTGTCTGAAAATTTCAAGTCGCGCTGTATATTAAAAATACTATAATCAAAAATGATACTATCTTTCAGTGAAAAAGGAAACATTAATGCGAATAAAATGAAGCAACTAATAATAATGTACATAAAAAAAGCTCCGAAACGATATCGTTTCGGAGCCTAAAAGGCTGTATCAATCTACGATCTAAGCCAGGGGGCTTATATTCCTTCTCCCAGATACGCCTTCTTGACGCGCTCGTCTGCAAGGAGCTGTTTTCCAGGGCCCGAGAGGGTTATCCTGCCGGTCTCCAAGACGTAGCCAAAGTCGGCTATCTCCAGTGCGGCCTTGGCATTCTGCTCGACGAGCAGTATTGTCGTGCCCTCCTTGTTTATAGTCTTGACTATCTCAAAGATCATCTTGACTATAAGGGGAGCGAGACCCAGAGACGGCTCGTCCATCATCAGGAGTTTTGGCCTGGTCATAAGGGCTCGTGCAACCGCCAGCATCTGCTGCTCTCCTCCGGATAGTGTGCCTGCCTTCTGCTTCCTGCGCTCTTCAAGTCTGGGGAAGATGGAGAACATCTTGAGTTTGTCGTCCTGTACACTCTTTTTGTCGGTGCGTGAATAGGCGCCTAGATCAAGATTTTCTTCTGTAGTAAGGTTTGGGAAAATTCTTCGCCCTTCTGGAGCGAGGACTATGCCTTTGCGCACAATATCCTTCGTGATGAGGGACACGATAGATTGCCCGTTAAGCGTAATATCGCCAGAGCTCGGTTTAACCAGTCCTACTATTGCCTTGAGCGTAGTACTCTTGCCTGCGCCATTAGCGCCGATAAGTGTTACTATTTTACCCTCAGGCACGTCGAAGTTGATGCCCTGAAGGGCATGGATGCCGCCATAATGGACGGAAAGATTGTCTATATGGAGCATCAGTCCACCCCCAGATAAGCTTCTATGACCTTGGGATCGTTTCGTATCTCTTCAGGTGATCCATGGGCTATCGTTTCGCCATAGTCAAGGACGTACATCCTCGAACACACACCCATGACGACCTGCATGTGGTGCTCTATGAGCAGTATTGTCAAGTCGTACTGGTCCCTGATTTTCTGTATGAAGTCCATCAGCTCGAATGATTCCTGAGGGTTCATGCCGGCGGCGGGTTCGTCCAGGAGCAGGAGTGACGGCTCTGTAGCCAGGGCCCTGACTATCTCGAGGCGGCGTTGCTTGCCATACGGCAGGGATGTGGACGCTTCGTGAGCCTCGTCTGCCAGACCTACGGAATCGAGCAGGCTCATGGCAAATTCGTGTGCCTTCTTGTCCTTGGCACGGTAGGAGGGCAGGTGAAGGGTGGAGGAGAATACGCCGACGTCCATCCTGAGGTGACAGGCAACGAGCACATTCTCCAGGACATCCATATCCTTCCACAGTCTTATATTCTGGAAAGTCCTCGCTATGCCAAGTTCGGTTATCCTGTGTGGCTTGAAGCCCGTGATGTCGGTATCCTTGAAGATGATGCGCCCATCACTTGGCTTGTAGACTCCCGTTATGGTGTTGAACGCCGTCGTCTTTCCTGCACCGTTGGGACCGATGAGGCCGACTATCTCATTCTTGTCTATGGTGATATTAAGGTTTGAAACGGCGGTCAAGCCGCCGAATCGCATGGAGACGCCTTCTGTGCGTATCATCGGCGTCCTCCCTTCCCGGTCCCGTTTTTCCATTTCAAAACCTTGAAGAGGCCAAAGAAACCGTCCCAGGAGAATTCCTTGTTGCCCATCAGGCCCTTCTGTCTATACAGGACCACTATCATCAGCAGTATGGAGAAGATGACCATCCTGAGGCCAGGTAGCCCGTTGGTCTTTATGAAGAGGAAATTCATAGGCATGTCCAGGAAACGCAGGGCTTCCATGAGGACGGTAACTATGATGGCCCCAAGTACAGAACCGGTGATGGATCCATTGCCGCCGAGCACGACTATGAGCAGGATGTTGAAGGTCAACACGAGCGTAAACATCTTGGGGTCTATGGTCGTTATCATGTGTCCAAGGAGGGCACCGCCGACACCCGCCATGAAGCTTGAAATGACGAAACTCGTAGACTTGACCTTGAAGACGTTGATCCCCATGGCCTCGGCGGCTATCTCGTCGTCGCGAACCGCCTTCATCGTCCTGCCGTAGCTAGAACGGATGAGAGCCAGCATAAACACGACGGCGAGTATTGCGACCGTCCACACCACCCAGGTGGTGGAATACTTGGTGATGCCTTTAAGGCCCTGAGCACCGTTGGTTATGTTCTGTACGTTTGTCAGGATGACGCGGATAATCTCGGCAAAACCGAGCGTCGCAATTGCAAGATAATCGTCGTGGAGCCTGAGCGCAGGAACGCCTATGATCACAGCCACGAGGGCGGCACAGAGCCCCGCAACTATCAGCGCTATGGGAAAGGGTAGCTGGATGTTTGCAAGTAAGGGGGTTATTGGCTCAAGGAAGAAATTCATATCCTTTTGTGAGGGGCTCATGGTAAGCAGGGCACTCACGTAGGCTCCTACGGCCATGAATCCGGCATGCCCGAGCGAGAAAAGCCCCGTGAAGCCGTTGAGCAGGTTCAATGACAGGGCAAGCACGACGTATATGGCCGACAGGTTCAGTATCCTGATTGAAAACCGGCCGAGTGTAACATCGGCAAGGGATATGGCTACCATGAACAAGGCAAGCGCCACTATGGTTAATATTGTGTTTCGTTTCATCGCCTACACCTTTACCGTCTGCTTCTTGCCCAGGAGGCCGGCCGGTTTGACGAGGAGTATTATGATGAGGAAGACAAAGGCAAACGCATCGCGATAGCCCGTTAGTTCAGGCAGGAATGCGACTATCATTATCTCTATGAAACCCAGGATGAATCCGCCGAGTACTGCCCCTGATATGTTGCCTATGCCACCTATGACCGCGGCTATGAAGCACTTGAGGCCCGGCATGAAACCCATGAGGGGATTGAGCTGGGGATACTTCATCGTCCACATGATACCACCGATCCCGGCGAGAACCGATCCTATGGCGAATGTAAATGAAATCGTCTTGTTGACGTCTATAGCCATGAGACGAGCGGCGTCCAGGTCTGTGGATACGGCGCGCATGGCAAGGCCAGTCTTTGTCTTGTTGACTATCCATAAGAGGATTACCAGGATAAGAACGGTTACGACCGGGATGAACAGGCTTACCGACAGCATAGACACCGAGCCAAACTTTATGACCGTGTCGAACAGGGGAATGCTGGGAAAGCTCTTGGGGCGGCCACCGAATATGACGATGCCAAGGTTCTCTATGAGAAAGGAGGCTCCTATGGCGCTTATCATTATTGAAATTTTGGGCGAGTCGCGAAGCGGTCTGTATGCTATTCTCTCGAGCCCCATGCCAAAAAGGCCTGTAAGGCCTATGGCGACTATGAAGGCTACTCCCCATGGGAGCGCCAAGGAAGTTACGGCGTAGAAGGCGAAGTATGCACCGAGCATAAACACGTCGCCATGGGCGAAGTTTATAAGCCTTAATATCCCGTACACCATCGTGTAGCCAACCGCTATCAATGCGTAGAGGCTTCCGAGGCTCAGGGCGTTGGTCATTTGCTGCAGGAATGTCGCTATGTCCATCGTCGTGAATCCTTACGCGGCGGCGGCCGCGATACGGTAGAATTTAAAAGCCCGCGACAGTCGGAATAAACGGCCGACCTGCCGCGGGTTCTGTACTTGGTACAGTGGCTCGACGCGGCACATTGTCTGTACCGCGTGACATTTTCGGGAAGGTCTCTTAGGGTGCTACTGTTGTCTTAAAGACGAACTTTCCGCCCTTAACTTCCTTTATGACGGCGCTCTTTATGGGGTCGCCGTTTGCATCGAGCGTTACATAACCAGCCGCTCCTGCAAAATTCTTCGTTGCCGCTATGGCATCACGAATCTTGAGCGGGTCCAGGCTGTTGGCACGCTGTATGGCGTCTATGGCGAGTAGGTAACCATCGAAGCCCAGCACCGCGGTGCCTGAGGGCAACTTGCCATACTTTTTCTGGTAAGCATCCACGAATACCTTTGACTGAGGGGTCAAGGGAGCATCGTTGTCGAAGAAGGCCGACATGACGGCGCCTTCTACGGCCTGCTTGCCTACGTTTATAAACTCTGCAATTTCCCAGGTGTCGCCACCGAGGAAAGGAGCGGTAATGCCAAGCTCACGTGCCTGTTTTATTATGAGGGCACTCTCGGTGTAGTTGCCGGGGGCAAATATTACGTCTGGCTTGAGACTCTTGACCTGGGTTAGCTGGGCAGAGAAGTCCTGGTCGTTGGTGTTGTAGTTGAGTTCGGCGAGTATGGAGTCAGGATCGCCTGTCAGCGCCTTGAAGCTGTCTACGAAGAATTTAGCCAGGCCTACTGAGTAGTCGTTTGATATTTCCCGTATGATGACTGCCTTGCGAGCCTTGACTTCCTTGAATGCGTAGTTGGCCATCACCGTCCCCTGGAAGGGATCGAGGAAGCATACACGGAAGTAGAAGTCATTGTCCTTGGTGACCAAAGGATTGGTGCATGAAAGACCAATGGCCGGGATCTTGGCTTCCTTGAAGATCGGGCCGGCTGCCATGGATAGTCCGGAACCCCATGAGCCCAGGACTAGGGTTACCTTGTCGCTGTCAACGAGGCGCTGGCCGGCGTTGGCTGCTTCTACCTTGTCTGACTTGTTGTCGGCGATGGCGAGCTCTATCGTGTATACCTTGCCATCGACTGTCACGGTCGGATTGAGTTCCTGTGCGAGCCGTACGCCGTCCAGTTCTTCTGCTCCGCCTGCGGCATTGGCGCCTGTCAGCGGCTCAAAGACACCAAATTTTACGACATTGGCGTCGGCCTTGGCTTCCTGTTTGGCGCATCCGCCTATAGCGACCATCATGATGATAATCGCTACGATGAGTGCTGCTTTCTTCATACTCGGTTCCTCCTGGATCTCGGCTTATCGACATGGCGCATAAACGAAATTCTACATCATCGTATGAAAGTTTCTTCGGGTTGTCAATTTGTTTCTATCCGTCAATGCGATTATTTTTAATTCCTGGCCTTGTGGAACAAAACCCGGAGTTTTTAATAAATATGTTGACAACTCGCCGGTCATACGGGTACGGTGTATGTTGCGTTTCATTTTATGCCTATACTGTTTTTACTATAGAAATGAGTGTATGAGCGAATCGGCGTTAAAAGCATTTGATTTACTATTTCATCTATCCCGAGCCGGGAGCTCTTCTCTGGCCCGTCTGTCACGTGAAACTGGTTGGGACAAGGCTACGGCCCTGCGCTATCTCAATGCCATGGAGAAACGGGGCGTCGTGGAGCATCGTGATGGAGAATGGACGCTCGGTCTTGCCCTTTTGGAATTGGCCAGCAGGGTTCCCGTTACCGAAAACATCGCGAGCAGGGTCAAGCCTGTGCTGTCTGAGCTTGCACATGCTACCGGCGAGACGGCCAACCTCTCTGCCTTAGTCGGTTCCGACCTCATGTATCTGGCCAAGGCAGACGGTGGGCATGCCTTACGCCTGAGGACAAATCCTGGTGACCGACTCCCTCTGTACTGCACCGCAGGTGGCAAGTGTATCTTGTCACGCGAGTCGGCCGCCATGAGGGCACAATACCTGGCTGAGACACACTTCCTGGCGGTAGCGCCAAAGACAATCATAGATCCACAGAAGCTGGCAGATGAACTCGAGCTGACCATGCGGCGCGGCTGGGCCATAGATGATGAGGAATTGGAGCCGGGGCTTATTTGCTACGGCATGCCCTTAGACCTGCCCCGCTACGGTTTCTCCGGAGCCCTGAGTGTGTCGGGCCCATCCGGCAGGATGATACAGGCCAAGGATGACATACTGTCATCCCTACGTTGGGCAACCACTGAGCTACAGAAGACCCTGGGAGGCGCTGTCTCCGAGGAAGAGCCCTCAATTTTCGCTCCGGGGCGTGGTGGGTTCAAGAGTACCGATTGGCATAGACCAGGATCAGAATCATACGAATGATACGGGCTCTTTAGTGCTAAAGGCCTTCATCAAACGGGCCCGCTGCGTGACCTGTCTAAGATGTATCCAGGTCTGCGCGGCAGGCGCCATAACAATTGACGGAGATTCATGCGTCATCGAACCAAGGCTATGCCTGGGTTGTGGATCGTGCCGACCCGTGTGCCGGACCGATGCCATAACGATGATAGAGCATTCTTGACAGTCGGCTAAGCCGATAACGCCTGCTCAGAATACAGCCTCGGCTAGCAACTCCTCATCGTGCACAACCGTCTCCGCTGCGCTTGTGGCTGTCGAGTCCTCGTCGCGTTTGAATACTGGTTTGAATTCCACATGTTCGGCTACTATTTTTATACGTGTCTGGCTCTTGCCTGTGGCGTCCTCCCACCTGTCCTGTTTGAGACGCCCCACGACACGGACTCCACGGCCTTTCTTTAGTATCTCACCACATGTCTGCGCCAGTTTTGCCCATGTCTCTACCTCGAAGAAAGAAACCTCCTTCTCCGTCTGTTCGTTCTGACGATAGAAACGGTTGGATGCTACGGCAAACGTACAGACAAAATTGCCATTCGGGATGGTCTTGAGTTGCGGATCCCTGACGAGGTTCCCTTCGATGATGATGGAATTGAGGTTGTTCAACACGATACCCTCCACCGGCCGTCTATCTCGAGACGGTCGTCTTCATATGATACGCCGCCAACTGGCGAGGCGACCGGCTTGTGCTCATGCTTGCCGGTGATGCCTATACGGCAAGGCATGCTTGGCTGCTTTCGCTTGACCCCAATTAGGCAGAAAGCATAGACTGGTAGCTGGTTATACCAGTGTTCAGGAGCCATTATGATAGTTCTGGAAGAAGAGGACTTTCTTCCCATCAAGTCTCATTCTCTTAAAGACGTGTTTATAGAGCGCTTCGAGGCTCTGATCCTCTCTGGCAAATTCTCGCCGGGAGACAGGGTGCCTTCGGAGCGTGACCTGGGTGTCCTGTTTGGTATATCACGTCCCGTGGTTCATGAAGGCCTGCGAGCCCTGGAATCGAGGGGCCTCGTAACCATAGAAAGC
Source organism: Spirochaetia bacterium (assembly GCA_034003955.1). GTDB lineage: Bacteria > Spirochaetota > Spirochaetia > Treponematales > UBA12059 > SZUA-370. The sequence goes on from JAVEXO010000016.1 coordinate 18,834, forward strand.
CGCAAGGGCGTACGCGTCAATGACTATCGCAAGGAAGGGTCCATAGAGATGCTCTTGTCACTCCTTAATTATTCTGGAGGCAAGCTGTCGCAGTCGCTTTTTGATGGCATCCTTGAGATGCGCATACTCTTTGAAGTAGAGACCGCGGGATTAGCAGCCAAGAGACGGAGCGATGAAAATTTGTCAGATTTGCTTGGATTGCTGCAAAAAGAGGGATCGCTCGGGACTTATCAGGCTCGAGAAGTCTCCGATCTTGATTTCGAGTTCCATGTTGCCATAGCCATAGCGAGCGGAAACCAGATATATCCACTGTTGATGAACAGCTTTAAAAAAATTTACAAAGACATACTAGAAGACTTCTATGCCGATGTCTCGGTTATAGAGCCTGTCTTTTCATACCACAGGGTAATAGTGGCCTCCATAAGCGAGCATGACGAACTTGGAGCCCGGAGCGCCATGCGCGCCCTGTTGCGTTATAGTGAAACAAACCTACGGAGAATCCTGTTTGGCCAACGTGCCCCAGCCTTGTAGCCGTGTGCCGTCAGACCAGTCTATGCTCACCGTGTAGTCGAAGGCTTCTCCATGGGGAGCGATGATGGGCGTCTTGTCTATGCGTATACGGAAGCCATGATCCCATGCCTCAACCTGCCCCGTGCCCTCTATTACCAGGCCACTGCCCTCAGCGCGTATCGATTCATACCTGATGGTAGATGTGTTGGTGTCACCTGCATACTTGAAGAGGGCGTACTGAGGCAGTAAGGTCAGGTTCCAGAATGGTTCATCGCCCTTGAAGACCGCGCCGTCGAAGTGCCTGAAATCATAGAAACCAGGGAAGGCCTGTGGTTCGGCCAGGTCGAACTGTGCGTCCTCCCAGAGGGTAAGAGCCTCCTCTCGAATAAGAGGGGGAGCCTCTGCCATAGCATCATTCATCTGCATCGAGGCTGCTATCCTCTGATTGTCTGCCGGGTCGTATCGGGTAGTTCCCGAGATTGTAAGCTCTTTATCACCATAGAGTCCTATGAGTTCGAGGCGCTTGCTGCCTGGCTCCGGCGATTCATCTATGACGTATAGGGCAAAGGCTTCTCCCTTGCCGTCACCGTCTATGTCATCTACCACGAGCATGTCACGATAGAACCCGATGACAGTACCAGAAGCGAGTGGTGGCATTGTTTCAATGCGTTGCGACACAAGCGTGTAAGCGGAAGAATCTTGCCGGTAATGCAAGACTTCTACCATGGGCACCTTGTCGGATGCGTTGGAGTCTCCTGTGGCCAGGATCACAACATGCTCACCGTCGGCGTCTGTCCAGAGGCTATAGGCTACGAGATTGCCCAGGTACGGTGTTTCTGGTCCTAAGGCTGGCCCTTCCTTTATGAAGAACCCGCCATTCTGCTCGGTTGGGACCTCGGTGGTAATAGGCTCTGTCGACGCTCTATCATCAGCAGCCGGGTGCTCAGAGGATCGTAGGTACCAGCTGATGGCTAGGACTACGGCAATGCCGACTAAGAGTCCAAGTGTCATGCCAATCACCAAGGGCTTATTCTTTTTATTCTTGCTCATGTTCGTGCTGCCTTCCTGGGCTCTTGCCTGTCCAGATCTAGTAACGCGTATAGTAAACCTTCTACGGCTGCCAGACCGTGGCTTGCGCTTGCCAGGCGTACAAGCACGACGTCTGAGGCAGGATTGTTTTCTTTCATGTACATGAATGCTCGTTCGCTGTTGAGGAAGGGTACCGTCTCATCGACCGGTGAGGCAGCTAGGCGGATGGGCAGATTGGATGGCGGGGTCCAGCGATCGAGTCGTGCCTTGCTCTGGGCATGGTAGTATGGTATAGAATCCGGGTCATGCCGTATATCCCAAAGGTATTGAGGCAGGTACAGGTCTGAGTCCAAAACCTGGTCCTGTTTAGCATCGACAGCCCTGGCTATGAGCCTGCACAGTTCCTTGCCATCCCGCTTTCCGTCATATAAGGGCAAGACGGAACGTATAACCTTGGGTAGGAGTATGTCTTCTAGTTTGATGATGTCTGGATAGGAACGGGCCCATCCCATAACAAGGAGCAGGTTGTAGTCAGGCCTGCGTATCACTGAATTTTTATTCTCAAGGAATGGTACGCCTATCATGAGGTCGAGAGGAGCGCCTAGCACATAGGCGGCCGATACGCCGAGGCCGGGTACGGGGATGAGTCCATCGGCAATGGAGGTGAGGGTAGCCATTGCCGCCAGGCCGCCTTGCGAGTAACCCATGATGCTGAGCCTGCCTGACTCGGTATATGCCAGAGGAAGGCCTCGTACGTAATCCCGGGCCGCCTCCAGGCCATTGAGGGCCGAGGCCGCCATTGATTCTGGGACGCAGTATGCCTGAGGCCCCGGCGAATCCCCCATGCCAGCGTAATCTGGGGCCCACACGGCATACCCTAGTGCCGCCGCCGTTTCCATAAGGGCCCGCTCGGAACCGCCGCCACGAGAAGGCACATTGTTTTTCAGATGCTCCGTGCCTTTAAGAAATACTATCCAGGTAATGACACGAGGTCCGGTTCGGTCTCCATTGGCACTGGAATCGAGCGGTAGATAGAGCATGCCCGATTGTCTGTCCATGCCTCCCTCTGGCTGACTCGCCAGGAAGGATATGGCTACCGGCTGGACATCGAGTAGTTCGCTCTTCTTTTCTTCCCGCCACTGTGGGTAGCCAAGGCTATCGAGGACACGCATGTCTATGGCACTACCCAGAATCCTTGGGCTGGCCAGAGTCAACAGGGCTCGTGGTTTCCTTGATGGTATCTTTTTTGATTCTGATGCACGAAGCAACATGCCGGCGGTAAGCGCTCCTGTCGTCGGGGCGGAGGCTAGCCCGTCGCGTAGGTCCTGGCGAGGCTCAGGGATATTGGCGCATGAAGAGAGGCCAATTATCGTTATGAGAATAAAGTATCTATGTAATGGTATTCGCATGCTATGAATCTATCGCTTCGCTTCGCCTATAGTCCAGTTAGGGCAAGGATTTCATTAAAAAAGCTTGACTGGGTTTAAAAACTGGCCTATAAATCTGGTATGCTGGTATTACCAAGAAAGCATGGAGATGCACGATTACACGCCGCCGAAGGTAAAATTCGTAGGATAGTGGCTCGAACAGCCGGGTCCGCAAGGGTCATAGTCGAGGCATCCCTTCATAGTGAGTCAATTCTGCTGGAAGGGGAGCTACCGAGCTATGAGGCAAAGGTAGAGGCCGGCTGGGCCGCCGCCGCGTGTGGGTATCATGGCGTCATAAACGATATTTGTGTGCCAGGCATCGCTGAAGAGTCTCTAAAGCCACCACCCGTATCCGATAGCCTCCTTGAGGGAGCGGTCTTTGACGTTATAATCATAGGCGGCGGTGTCATAGGCACGGCCATAGCCCGGGAACTTTCTAAATGGAATCTTTCTGTAGCCCTTCTTGAGAAGGAGAGCGATGTCGCCGTACATACTTCAAGCCGCAACGACGGCATGGTGCACGACGGCTTTGCGGCCAGGCCTGGCAGCAAGAAGGCGGAGTATAACGTTCGTGGCAACAGGCTATGGGAGCCCTTGTGCAAGGAGCTTGCCATAGATTTCAAGCGGCCGGGTTCGCTGGTGCTCTTCGCCTCTGCCCTGTCGGTGGCCGCATATCCCATCATGGCCGACCGCGCCAGACGCAACGGGGTAGACGGATGGGATTTCTGGAACCGAGCCAGGGTTGCCGCCGGGGAGCCCCATGTGACGGGCGATCAACACGGAGCCTTCTACCTGCCAAGCGCCGGTGTGTTGTCGCCGTACAAGGCTACGGTCGCCCTTGCAGAAAGCGCCATAGCCAATGGAGTGCGTGTCATCCTTGACACCTGTGTCCTGGGTATGGAACTGGAAGCGGGAGTCATAGGCCGCATCGTGACTAACCGTGGCACATGCCGCGCCGGCGTTGTCGTCAATGCCGCCGGCAACTGGTCTGATGTTGTGGCCGGGATGGCAGGCGACAGATTCTTTAGCCTGCACCAGAGGCGAGGAACCGAACTGATACTTGACGCCGCCACCGGTGCCTGCCAGCGACACCTTCTGGGCATGCCACGCTTAAGCCAGCTTGGTTCAAAGACAAAGGGCGGAGGGCTCGTTCTGACCGTGGAAGGTAATATCCTCATAGGGCCTACAGCGCGCGAGGTGCCGGGACGGGAGAACTACGAGACAAGCCCTGAGGAGCTGCGGGAGCTTGAGAAACACATGCGGCTAAATACAAAACTTTCTATGAGCCAGGCCATAACGTATTTTGCAGGAGTTAGACCCTGCACCTATGACGAGGACTTTATTATAGAGAAGAGCCGCTGTGTATCCAACCTCGTCCATGCCGCCGGCATACAGTCTCCCGGCCTGGCCTCGGCTCCGGCCATTGCAGAGGACATAGCCCTCATAGTCGTGGAACTGGCTTGCAGCTTCAAGGATGTAAGGCGACGATCAGACTGGCGCTCCGATAGGCAAGCCGCTGTAGTACCCAAGTACATGCCCGTCGATATAAGGGATACCTGCATACAGAAGAGGCCTGCCTATGGGCGCATAGTCTGCCGCTGCGAGGAAATCTCCGAGGGTGAAATAGTCGATGCAATCCATTCGAGCCTTCCCTCTAGCACCATGGACGCCATAAAGAGAAGGACCAGGGCAGGCATGGGCAGATGCCATGGGGGTTTCTGTACTAGCCGCGTCATTGAGATACTTGCTCGAGAGAATGATATGTCGCTCTGGGAGGTGACCAAGAAAGGCCCTGGCTCAGAGCTCTGTGTCGGGCCGACGAAGGAAGGCCTATCATGATACGCCCGCTTAGCGCCGACGTCGTCGTCCTGGGAGCCGGGCCTGCCGGTTTGGCTGCCGCCTGTGCCGCCCTGGAATACGGTGCTGACGTCGTGCTTGTAGAACGCGAGGAGAGGCTTGGAGGAATACTCAAGCAGTGTATACACGACGGATTCGGCCTCGTCCGCTATGGCCAGAAGCTGTCAGGCCCTGAATACGCCCTGCACGATGGACAAAGATTCCTTAACCTTGGCGGGCGGGTTATGCTTGAGACATTCGTCTCAATGGCAGAACGGGTAGACAGAGGCTTCCGCTTGACATGCATCGATAGACATGGAGTGGCTGTTCTTACGGCTAAGACAATCGTATTGGCTACCGGCTGCAGGGAACGAAGCGACAGGCAGGTCTTCGTGCACGGCGACCGGCCGGCAGGCATCTACGAAGCAGGCTTGGCTCAGTACATGATTAACATCCAGGGGCTACTGCCCGGTGCCAGGGCTCTCATCCTTGGTTCAGGAGACATAGGGCTTATCATGGCCAGGCGTATGAGCCTGGAAGGCATGGAGGTTCTTGGTGCTCATGAGATAAAGAGTGAACCATCCGGCCTGTCACGCAATGTGAGGCAGTGCCTGGAGGATTATTCCATCCCTTTAGAACTGTCATCAACGGTGACGAAGGTACACGGGTCGCGCCGTGTAACGGGCGTTACGACCGCCAGGGTTGATTCGATGATGAGACCCATTGCCGGCACCGAACGTGAAATAGCCTGCGACACGCTCGTGCTGTCGGTAGGACTGATACCCGAGAATGAACTGGCACAGAGCCTTGGCGTGCCTCTCGATCCGGCAACCAAGGGCCCAAGGGTAGACCAGAACATGCACAGCCTGGTAGACGGCGTGTTTGCGTGTGGCAATGCCGTTCATGTCAATGATCTGGCCGATTACGTATCGGAGTCCGGCGAGATAGCCGGCTTGTCCGCCGCCAGGTACGCCGCCAAGCCTGAGCGGCGCCGGCTCGTGGCTGTAAAGACGGGGGCTGGATTGCTGTACAGCGTGCCTCAGTTCATAGATACACTCAGGCGTGTCCAGGCGGGCTATGAAGATGATGCTGAGGCGGTATTTTACTTCCGTTCACGCGCGACCATGGCAGATGGTGCGACAATACGGATGGTAACCGCGGACGGAAGAGAGCTTTTAAAACGACGATATCCTGTCTTGCGACCACCGGAGATGGAGCGCCTTTGTCTGTCTCATGACGTTCTCTCTGGACTGGAGCAGGGCATAGCCATCATGATGGATGCGGGGGATACGCGATGAACGCCATCAAGGAATTGACATGCATAGAGTGCCCACGCGGCTGCAGACTGATAGTCACGGTAGTGGATGGCGAGGCGAGCGTCACCGGCAATTCCTGCCCCAAGGGTCAGGTCTACGGCGCACAGGAGGCGGTCGCACCAATGCGGACCCTGACGACGACGGTAGTGGTCGAGGGTTCGCCTCGCCGCCGCCTGCCTGTCCGTAGCGACGGAGAACTTCCACTGTCCAGGCTTCTGGAAGCCATGGCGGCCATAGATCCAATAGTCGTAAGGCCTCCATTGAAGCATGGTGACATAGTTGCTGCGAACCTCCTCGGGCTCGGTGTCAATCTCATAGCGAGTGATGACCTTGACTCAGAAAGGAGCCGAGCGTGAGTGATAGAGACGACCTGATACTTGCCATAGACTGTGGCACACAAAGCCTCCGGGCCATCATATTCGACCGCGAGGGGCGTCTCCTGGATAAGGAGAAGCTTGAGTACCAAGCATACTTCAAGGGAGAACCAGGAAGAGCCGAACAGGATCCGCTTGTGTACTGGAGTGCCCTGGTCAAGACATGCCGTGATCTTAAGGCACGAAGGCCAGAACTGATGGCAGCAGTTGCGGGAGTTGGCGTAACCTCCCAACGGGCCACCATGGTATGCCTCGATGAGGCAGGTGCGCCTCTTCGCCCCGCAATACTATGGCTCGATGTGAGGAAGGCCAGGCCTCCCTATAAGCCCGGTCTGGGCATGAAGGCCGCCCTGGCTGTCGTTGGCATGAATGAGGCCATGATGCTCACCCAGGAAGAAGCCAAGTGTAACTGGCTCATACAGAACGAGCCGGCAGTCTGGGCCAAGACATATAAGTACGTAGAGGTTTCAGGCTACCTGACACATAGACTCACCGGTAGCTTCGCAGATTCCACCGCCTCACTGATAGGCCACCTGCCGTTCGATTACAAGAAACAGCGCTGGTGCAAGAGCGGTCAGCGCAATGCCTTGATGTTTCCCGTCCCACGAGAGAAGCTGCCCGATATAGTAACCCCCGGAGAAGAAATAGGGCGTATCAGCCCTGCCGCATCGACTCAAACCGGCATACCCCAGGGAATACCGCTTATTGCCGCTGGGAGCGACAAGGGCTGCGAGACAATAGGCATGGGAGTAGCGAGCCCTGAGAAGGCGTCCTTGTCATTCGGAACCACGGCTACAATACAGACGACCAGTCCACGCTACATGGAACCCCTGCGATTCATGCCGGCCTACCCGGCACCAATTCCTGGCAGCTTCAACCCTGAGGTAGAGATATTCAGGGGTTACTGGATGATTACCTGGTTTAAAAACCAGTTTGCGTACGAAGAGGTACGGGAAGCCCAGGCCAGAGGCATAGTGCCTGAGGCCATGCTTGACGAGCTTTTAAAGCGGACGCCGGCAGGTTGTCACGGGCTAGTCATGCAGCCCTATTGGACGCCCATGTTCAAGATGCCATCGGCCAAGGGAGCCATCATAGGCTTTGGCGATGTGCATGAACGCGCCCACATCTACCGAGCCATCATAGAGGGCCTGGCCTTCGGCCTCAAGGATGGGCTCCATGCCATAGAGCAGGCCAGTGGCGTCAAGGTCACAGAGCTAGCGGTCTCCGGTGGTGCCAGTCAGAGTGACGAAATATGCAGGATCAATGCCGATGTCTTCAATCTACCAATCGTCCGGGGCCAGACATTCGAGACATCGGGGCTAGGAGCGGCCATGGTCGTTGCAAAGGGGCTGGGCATGTACCCTACGGTGGAGGCGGCTATGGCTGCCATGGCAAGAGCCGATACCGTCTTCGAGCCCGATCCAGAGAGAGCCGAACTCTATGAAAGGCTATACTCACGGGTCTACAAGAAGATGTACAAGGCACTCGCTCCCCTGTATGAGGAAATCCGCACCATAACCAATTATCCTGAGCGAATTTAAGTAGAAGAGGAGCAGGTATGTCTAAGCATGATTTTACCCCAGACTGGTTTGAGGGTGATTGCCCCGAGGGCAGTTTTAGGTCTCTTCTTAAGTGGGGACATCCCAGAGGTTTCAAGCACCCCAACAAGCGCCTCTACAGGCTTATGCGTGACACCTTCGGTCTCGACGACGAGTACTTCAAGCATCCCTTCGAGATGGGTATGGAACAGGTACCTGAGGACATCCCCTGTGCATTAGCATCGGTTCATGTCGACGCCCTCAAGAAAATAGTCGGTGAAGACAATCTATTCATCGACGTGTACCACCGTCTCGGCGTTGCCTATGGCAAGACAATGTTGGATGCCATGAGAATGCGCAAGGGCATCATAGAGAATATCCCCGACGTCGTGCTCCATCCTCGGAACAGGGACGATATACGGGCGATAGTCGACTACTGTAATACCCATGACATCCCCGTCTATATCTATGGCGGCGGCTCGTCTGTCACCCGTGGCGTGGAGGCCATCAAGGGCGGTGTGACACTCGACATGAGGGTTCATCTCAACAAGGTGATCGCCTTCGACGAGAAGAACCATACTATTACCGTTGAAGCTGGCATGTCGGGACCCGAGCTTGAGCGTCAGCTGCGCAATGCCCCCGAACTTTTAAAAGCCAGCCGGGCCTATACCTGCGGCCATCTGCCACAGAGTTTCGAGTACTCTGTCGTTGGAGGCTGGGTGACTACCCGGGGCTCTGGACAGAATTCCACGTATTACGGCAATGCCGCCGACATGGTCATAGCCCAGGATTATGTCTGCCCCAGCGCCGACATTAGAACAGGCGAATTCCCGGCGGCCGCCAATGGGCCCGATGTCGACCAGGTCATGATGGGCTCGGAAGGCACCTTTGGGGTGCTGTACTCTGCTACCCTCCGATTCCGTATGTACATGCCTGAGAACACACGGCGATACTCATTCATCTTCAAGAACTGGGAAGATGCCAAGGAAGCCGCGCGTGAGGTGATGCAGGGTGAGTTCGGTTTTCCTTCGGTATTCAGACTCTCCGACCCTGAGGAATCCGATGTAGCCTTGAAGCTCTACGGCGTAGAGGGAACCATAATTGATACCATCATGCGTGCCCGTGGATTCAAGCAGGGTGAGCGCTGCCTCATGCTCGGCACGGCCGATGGGCAGGCCGGCTTCACCCGCCATGTCGCACGCAGAATCCATGCTATCTGCAAACGCCACGGAGCCATGTCTACAACGGGATACGTCCAGAGGAAATGGGAGCATGGACGCTTCCTCGACCCCTACATGCGTGAAGACCTGCAGGATTACGGCATCATGATGGATACCCTCGAGTGCTCGGTCAATTGGTCAAACCTGGAAGAAGTGCATACCGGCGTCCGGGAGTTCTGCCACTCGCGTCCCAATACCATCTGCATGACCCACATGTCTCACTTCTATCCCCAGGGTTGCAATCTGTATTTCATCTTTACCGCCAAGATAGACAAGATAGACGAGTACCTGGCCTATCAGGCTGGCATCCTTGACAGCATACAGAAGTATGGCGCCACGATGAGCCATCATCACGGCATAGGCAAGTCATTCGCACCCTGGCTTGAAGGCGACGTTGGCTCCGATATCATGGCCCTGTACCGCTCCCTAAAACACCACTTCGACCCCAAAGGCATCATGAATCCCGGTGGCACATTGGCGTTAGACTTACCGGATAGCAAGAGACGGTTGATGAAGAAACAATAGCCTGCTGCCGGGATTCATGTGCGCGCAAGGAAGCGCGCTTGTTACAAGGTCGAATCGTACCCGCTTCGACACGTCATGGATGACGCTGAACCCTGGCGGGACGCTGGCGTACATTTTTTTTATAGGGGTTTAGTTATATTCGCTCCATTGCAATAAGGAGCGACTGATGATTCGTACTAAGGCGTCCTTGCCGCTGTTGTTTTCAGTGGTATTCATGGACATGGTTGGGTTTGGTTTTAAAATTCCATTGATTCCCGATTATATAAAACGGTTCGGAGGGACTCCTGCCTTTGTAGCCGCCGGCATAGCGGCGCTCAACCTCTTGCTCATAACCTTCATACTTCCTGAGAGTCTTTCTGGCGAGAGGCGCGACGAGATAGCCAGGAATCCTCGCAGGGCATTTACCGGAAGGTTACTCCTTGAGACGCTAAGGCGGCGGGGTACTGGTACGGTTCTACAGATGTCAATGCTGTACCCGTTTGGCTTTACCCTCTTTCAGAGCATGTTCGCGCTCTTCGCCGCCGAGTCTCTTGGTGTTGGGCCTGCCGAGCGTGGTTGGTAGGCGTCGTCTCGTTGTGGAAGAATGCCTCGCCGTCGGCAGTGCTCTTGGATCATGTGCGGAAGTCGTTGTTTAGAAAGGAACATAGATGACAAAGCCTATAATCGTGTATACGACTAGAACAGGTCACTCGAAGACTCTGGCTGATGCAATGGCCACCATGCTTGGAACAAAGGCCTTGCCCATAGGAGATACGGTATCAAGGAAAGGGTTTCTGGGCTATTTGAATGCCGGATTCCAGACCGTTACAAAGAAGGCTACGCCCATACTCGATCCAGGGGCAGACCTTGCCGGAGCCGATACGGTAGTGATGGTGCAGCCAATCTGGGCCTCAGGGGTAACCCCACCATTACGCACCTGGATCCGGGCCCACGCTGAAGAATTAAAAGGCAAGAAGTGCGGGCTCTTTACTGTATGTAAGGGCAGTGATGTAAGCGCACTGAAGCCTGTTTTTGAGACCGAGTTCTTCCCCTTGAGTGCCGTTGGCGGTGTGCTAGAGAAGCATGACGAGGCATCAAAACGCAAGACGATGGAAGCCTTCATCGCTTCTTTAAGCTAAGCTTCCTTGAGCTATAAAAAGGCGGGAGCCTGAGCTCCCGCCTCGATTAAATAAATATATTACTTCTTTAGAGCCTTAACGAGTATCAAATTAGTCTTGGCGTCTGCCTTGGCTTCATCAGTGGTGGCCGTTGCCAGGGCCGTCTCGTATTGAGCCATTAGGGCCGTGTACTCGGCTTCATTTGCGGCAACCTTGCCGGCGATGTTGATGGACGCGGTATTGGTGAATCCCTTGCTTGACGGTACGCTTATGGCTCCGTCGTTTAGAAGTTTTTCCACTATTACTCGCTCACGGTCCAGGGCGGGATCGAGTCCGACCAGGCTCCAGTTATTGTCACTCTTGGCCTCAACGATACCCTTCTTTACTTCGCTTATATAACGCAGGATGAGGGCCCTGATGATGCCGTCATCCTCGCCAAACATCGTCTTGGTGTCGGATATAGGCTTGAAACTCTTGCCTTCGAGGCAGCCGCCCTTGCCTGTGAGCTGTGCAAGACGGTAGGAATTCATGCCAAGCACGACGCTTGAATCGGGGCCGATGACCCTGCCATCAAGTAACTTGACGTTCTGTACCCGCTGGCCATAGGGCTTACGCAGGTCTATCTGGTAGGTGATACCGGCAAAGAAATCGTTGGTGCTATATTTTGAAGCACGGCGGACGGGATTAAAGCTGACGGTTACATCTCCTGGTTTGAGTGTGTTGAAATAGTCGGCTGACCATTCCATGTAGGCGAGGAGCTCGCTCCCTGTAAAGCGGTAGTTGCTTATCTCACCAAGCGCGTATTGGTAATTAAAGGCTATGTCCTTGCGCTTTATGTCGCCTTGATCCAGGCGAGCCGCGTTGTTGTCAATTTGCAGTGATACGACCTCTGCCTTGCTGTAGTAGAGGCATGCGTCCTGGAATAGGGTGACGAGGGGCGTGTCCTTGACCTGTACCGTGGGTATGCCAACGACGGCGTCCTTGGCTACGAGGTCTCCGCCAACGACCTTCCCCACTACTGAATTAGCTGCGGTTCTCAGTTTCTCGTGGTAGCTAGCGTAGACAGCCTCAAGGTTTGGATCGGAGGCCGTGTCCTTGAGCGTTATGAGTTCAGAACTTTTTTTCTGTAGCTTCCATCCGTCCTGGCCCATCTCAAAGCTCAGGTCTACACGTGATAGATTCTGAGCGTATACGTAAGGCTCTACGACCAGGGTGCCGCCAATATCCTTGCCTGCTATTCTTTGGTGCATGTGCCCTGCGAATATGACATCAATGCCGGGAGCAGCGGCTATAATATCGCTGACGCCGGTATTGGGTATGGCATTCTCATTCTGTTCGCCCATGTGCATGATTCCGACTATGGCATCAACCTTGCCTTTGAGCGCCTCGATGGCGGCCTGTGTCGCCGCTACGGGGTCGCGTATCTCGATGCCGTCTATGTGGTCGGTTCCCTTCTCAAACTCCATGGTCATGGGGGTGGTCATGCCAATGATGCCTATTCTGACGCCGCCACGCTCAAGGATGGTATAGGCTGGAAGGAAGGCCTTGCCGTTTTTAGTATTAAGGATATTGCCGCCGAGCGTCTTCCCTGAGAATGTTTTTATGGCGTTGTTGAGCACGGGCATCCCAAAGTTGAACTCATGGTTACCGGGAACCCAAAGGTCGTAGCCAATGGCATTGAGGCCTAAGACCATGGGATTCTTGGCGTCTGCCTTGAATGTCTCGGTAAAGTTGCCCTGTATCAGGTCTCCAGCATCGAGTACGATGACGTTGGGATTCTCCGAGCGCACCTTGGCGACGACCGTGGCTATCTTTGTCAAGCCGCCGTTTGGGTAGGCCGAGTCGGTGGCGTAGTCCCAGGGGATGAAGTACCCATGAATGTCCGACGAGCCAAGGAGGGTGACGACGCGCGTATCACCTATGGCAGCTGCCGGTACGGCAACTTCGCTACTCGCGCATCCGGCCAGGAATACCAGCGCAGATAGCGCCAAGGCGGAGACGAGCCGTAAGTATCTATTAATGTTCATACGAACTCCTTAAGCGTGATATTTCCAAAGAATAGGGGATTCGTGATGCTATGTCCAACGGTGTCGGACGTTATAACCTTGTGATATAGACTCGCTCTTGAGCATGTAGCGATGCTAGAATGAGCAAGACCTATAACCCGAGGAGACACAATAATGGAAGAGGCTATAATCGATTATGCCGTACAGAAGATAGTGGATCTGTGTGCCATTCCCAGCCCGACAGGCTACACCCGCGATGCCGAAGAGTATGTTTTCGCCGAGCTTAAGGCCTTGGGCTACAAGCCGGAATACACAAACAAGCGCTCGGTACGCGTCAGGCTTGGCGGGGAAGGCGAGCCCCTCGTAGTTGCGGCACACCTGGACACTCTCGGTGCCATGGTCAGGGCGGTCAAGCCAAACGGCGCATTGCGAATTACCAAGCTGGGCGGCTTTCCTGAAAACTATATAGAAGGCGAAAACTGCATGGTCCATACCCGCTCTGGCAAGAGCTTTACCGGGCGCTTCCTCCTTGATAAGCCGGCGGTGCATGTAAACAACGATGTTGGCACGACCAAACGCGACGATACCAACCTGGAGATTGTGCTTGACGAATTAGTCTCCAAGGCCGAGGAGACAAAGGCGCTTGGTATAGGAGCCGGTGACTTCGTCTCCTTCGATCCCCGTACCATGCTAACCGAGCATGGCTTCATAAAGAGCCGGCACCTCGACGACAAGGCGAGTTCCGGGCTTCTGCTTGCCTTCGCCAGGATGGTCAAGGACGAGACTCTCACCCTGGCCAAGGAGACGTGGCTGGTTTTTACCAATTACGAAGAGGTTGGGCATGGGGGAAGCGCAGGCTTACCAGCAGATGTTCGGGAGTTCCTTGCCGTAGACATGGGGGCAGTGGGCGACGACCTAGGCACCGACGACCGTAGCGTTTCAATATGCGCCAAGGATTCCAACGGGCCATACGACAGGGATATGACAGACACTCTGATAGAGCTTGCCAAGTCTTTAGAGCTGCATTTTGCCGTAGATATATACCCATTCTACGGTTCCGATGCCGGCGCTGCTCTACGGGCAGGCTACGACGTACGGCACGCCCTCATAGGTCCTGGTGTCCAGGCGTCCCATGGTTACGAGAGGACGCATAGAAACGCCCTGACAAGCACCTTGGCGCTCATCAGGGCGTATTGCACGGCTCGGTAAGCGACAGTGCTTATCTGTACCTTGGTTCTATAGTTCCAGGGTAGCACCTATCGTCAGGGCCGTGGTAGCAAGGTAGTTGGCCGTAGACTTCTCTCTTGACTGCGTCCAGTACTTTGACTCGTACTGGCTTACGCCTGCGGCAGAGCCACCCACGAATCTGTAGTTGGCATAGGCTTCTAGCTTGTCTGTCATCCTGGCTCCTGCACGGATTGAAGCATCGAGGATTGATCCCTCAAACTCAAAATCAGCTCCGTTGAAGAAGGCACTTGAGGCGTAGATGCCGGTGGCATCGAAGGCCAGGAAGAGGCCATTGTCAAAGGGAAGTTTGCCTGCTACTGCCAAGGCGGGTACGAGACCCAGATTCTGTGAAACGACTCGCTTTGATCCGTCCACATTGGTGAAGCGTATTGAAGCGTTTCTGAATTGCAATGCTGCTCCTGCCGACAGGTTTGCGTCGCCTTCAATGAAATCGTAGAGGTATGTGAAGCGGTAGAAGGGGAAGCCATACGTCACATCAACGGCCTCACCCTCGGCAAATGTAACTGCATCAATGGTAAAGTCTTTCCTGGCGACTATCTGCGTAGCCAGTTCCAGTGGCTGGTACAGGAAGCGTAGCTCGTGTCTCTCTAGGAAACCAGCAATGGCTGTGAATCTCTGGAAGGGATACAGAATTTCCTGACCACCGTTATTTACAAAGTCGAATTCTGTGCCGAGTTCCCCTACCCTGTACGTGTGGTATAGAACCTGTACCGCACCTAATTCGCCTTCAAGCTTCACCGAAACTGGTGATTCCTGGGCCATAGCCACACTTGCAAAGCCAAGTAACAGTATCGAACCTAGTAATTTCTTCATAATAATTCTCCTTAATCTTTTGCCTTGTGCAAATATATCTATGGCTTTGAGCCCGGGCAAGCTTTTATTTTGTTAAAATATCCTGTCATAATAGAAAAACGTGATATCTTTAAACCTCAGCATAGAATGAGAGAGGTGTCTGGCGATGGGTGACCTCGATTCGGTTCAACTCGCGCGGCTCGTAGATGGTGAGAATCCCGTCGCGGTAATAGCCGAGGCGGAGAGAATTTTTAAATTCTGGTTCGGTGATGACGATTGGAATCCTGTAGGAAAGGCCGCCGCCGATATACTGGAACTCTTTGCCGGGCGATTCACCGACTACCGAGCCTGTGACACCGATTATCATGACTTGCGTCATACCATGGCTGTACTCCTGGCTACCGCCAGGATATCAGATGGTCTTTTTATAGAGAAAGGCCCATGCTCTGTGGCCTTGGTACGTAATCTTTACATCGCCGCTCTCTGTCATGACACTGGTTATATTAGAACCATCGAGGAAGAGGGCGGTACCGGCGCACGGTTTACAGCGGTACACGTCAGCCGTTCTGCCATGTTTGCCAAGGCCCATCGCGAGCGATGGGACATCAGTGAAGCAGACGCCAAGTGCGTAGCCAGAATAATACTGGCTACGGGGCTCAAGGGCGAGTATGGCGAGCAGGCCTGGGCCGACGCAGATGAGCGCCAAGGGGGAGCCATCCTTGCCAGCGCCGACTTGGTCGGTCAGATGGCCGACCGTGCATACCTTGAAAAGTTATTGTTCCTCTATTACGAGTTCAAGGAAGCGGGTTTCTCGGGTTATGAAACCGAGTTTGACATGCTACGAAATACCATGGGCTTCTACGAGATGACGATCGATCGCCTCGATGGTGACCTTGGTGGTATCAGGGTAGCCGCACGCAGGCATTTTGCCGAGCGATGGAATCTAGACAGAGACCTGTACGCCGAGTCTATGGCGCGACAGATTGACTACCTGCGGGGTATCCTCGACGACGCCTCTACAAACTTCCGCAAGAAATTAAAGCGTATAGATCTGGAACTTTCCCAGCCCAAGATGGCATAGCCTACTTGCCCGATACGCTCACGCCTCCCGAAAGCAGGTAAGGCAGGATGGCCGATCCATAGTCGACACTCTCTACCGATATAGCGCGCGTCGCCTCGAAGAGAGAGCCGATGTTACCGGCTATCATCGTCTCTCCAATGGGCCGTATTATCTTGCCGTTCTCTATCAGATATGAATTTTTGGCAACACCCGAGAAATCGCCGTTGTCTGATGGATTGCCACCCGAGAAGCGGGCTAGCAGGACCCCTTTCTTGACGTCACGCACCATGTCGTCCAGGGCTGTCTTCCCGCTCTCGACAATGATCGCTCCACCGCCCGATGGACAGCGCGGCTTTCCCGACTTGTTGGAGCCATAGAGACCAAGTGTAAAGTTTCTTAGAATGCCTTCTTGTATGATATGGCAGTTCTCTGCCTTAAAACCGTCCCCGGTATAGGGCCCCGCCGCCTCGATGGCCGGACCCTGGGGTTCTGAGCGCACGGTAAGCAGAGGAGAGACGACCGAAGTACCGAGTCTGTCCTTCCACGGTGAGTTGCCTGTTATGAGGGGATAGTCGCCCAGGTAAATGTCGTCTATGTATGATATGAAGTCACCAAGGCAATCGGGGGTTAGTATGACGTCTCCGGTAAACGAACCAGGTACCGTGCCTACACGCGTCTGTTCTGCCGATTGCCTCATCAGTTGGTCAATCGTGCCCCATGCTCGCAGTTCCTTATCGAGTGAGCGATGAGCCGCTCCTGAGTAGTTGAAGCTGGATGTATCGAGCCCATTCTTGCTTGAAAACATGGCGAAGAAGCTGTAGATGCCTGAATGGTTCTCGAATTCGGCACCATTTGAATTGGTATAGAAGGATTCCCCCCTGCCAAAGTCGAGTATGCTCTGTTCAAGGTTGGTAGATGGGTAGGTGGAACGAGTGTAGTCTATAAACTCCCGCAGTCTATCGTACATCTTGGCACTGTCAGGCATTTCTGGGCCGTTGCTAAAACGCTCAAGCGTCCTCTGTGGGGATATGTCATTGGCCGCGTCGGGTTCACTCGAACGGGCCATCGCTATGGCGTTGGCGGCTGCCTCGGCTATCGTCGTATCATCGTATCTGTTTATTGATACAGAGCCCTTGCGGCCGCCAACCTGGGCAGTAAGGCCTATTGATACGTTGACGGTAGTGCGGTACAGGCTCATCCGTCCGGCGTCTACGTTGAGTTCGCTCTTCTCTCCGCGTGAAAAGGAAGCCTGAGACTTATCGGCTCCAGCGACCTTCATGGCCTCCACGGCCTTGCGGGTTATATCGATTCCGTTGAATTCCTTCATCACGCTCGTCCTCCGACGTTGATGCGGCAGCGGACGGCCGGGCCGCCCATGCCAACAGGTATGGATTGCTTCTTGCCACACATGCCAGCGCATGACCAGCTCATGTCGTCTGACACGGCCGTTATTGTCTTGAGCATGTCGAATGCCACGCCAGATATCGTGGTATCACGCAGAGCCTCGCCTATCTTGCCGCCCTTTATCTCGAAACCCATGACGACGCCAAACATAAACTCGCTGGATGAATCAGCCTGGCCGTTAGAGGATCTAAGGAAATAGTACCCGTTGTCTACGGAGGATATCATGTCCTGGAGCTTGGAGCTTCCCGGTAGAATGGCCGTGTTTCTCATGCGTATCAATGGTTCGTCGTAGAAGCCGTAGGCCCGCGCATTGCCCGTAGGCTCTACGCCAAAGTGGGCCGCCGATTCCTTGTTGTGCATGTATGAGCGTAGGACACCCTTGTCTATGAGCACGGCATCGCGGGCGTCGACACCCTCGTCGTCGGTCCATAGAGGCACAGGACACGTCTGCCCAAGGGCAGTATTGGCAAAGTCTACCAGTGTTACCAGGGGGCTTGCCACCTGTTTGTCCATGGCGTCGGCGGCCACCGAGCCACCGAGTACGCCATCCGCCTCGACGGTGTGGCCTATGGCTTCGTGGGCAAGTATGCCTGCCAGATCAGAATCTAGTACGACGTCATGGGTACCCGTCCTGGCATAGACACCCTTTGATTTTCTAGCGAGGTTATCGGCCAATAAGTCTATGTTTGCAAAGAGGTCTCTTGGGTCATCGAAGACGTCCTCGAACTGGCCGCGCCCACCGTATACCTCATAGAGGTCTACCGGTACGCCTTCTGCATCCACGGTTAGGGACACCATCAGTATTGACCGTGGAATGAGTGAATAGGCCTCGGCTCCGTCGGCCGTCAGCAGCGTCTTCTCCATGTCTAGACAGGAGAGGCTTACAGACCTCGACGAGAGGCCGGGGTAGTGCTTGAGGCAGTATGAATCTATGGCCCTTATAAAATCTATGAGCTCTTTCTGGCTCTTGCGCGGCTTTGTGGTGCCAAGATCCATGTGCGCCCGGCCTGGTCGTGACGGCAGAGGTCCGTGTGTCAGGGCTCCCGCCGTTTCTCTGTCCCCGAGGAAGCGGGCATTGGCTACGGCCTTGTCGACCATTGAGCTAATCGAGGCATCGGCAAGTTCGGGAGACGAGGCGAAGCCCCACACGCCATTTTTGAAGGCCCTGGCCGAGGCGCCAGACTGTGCCCCTCTGGCATTGCCAACAACATCACCGTTGAGGAGGCTGATGCGCAGGGTCCTGTTCTCCTGTATTCTTAGCTCTGTATATTCCTTGAATCCAGAAGCATGCTTAGCTATAGTGTTGTATTTCATGAGTCCTCCCCAGCTGCCTATGAGCGCCATGCAGCACTGCCTTAGACGGCATAGAGTATCAAACATACAGTGATGCGTGTCACTGGGCAAGTCCAGATATGCTTGCCGTGCAGGAATAGGCCCGAATAGGGTATACTCCTGTGCAATGATCGATCCACGTGACCCCCTATCGGCATTCGCCGGCCTTCGTGATCGCGACTACGCCCGCTCAGATCTGATGGTCTGCGAGGGCCGCATCGTCATAGAGAAGGCCCTGGCCTGTGGCGTGAGGCTACGCTCCATGCTCTGCGTGCAGGCAGACGAGGAAGAATGGCAGGCCATTTCGGCCGGTACCTTCTCCGTGTTCACCATGAGCAGAGCCCAGATGGCCGAGCTCCTTGGCTTCTCCTTTCATCGCGGTACCCTGGCCTTAGCCGACAGACCGGTGACGCCAGAGCCTGATGCCATAGCCCCTGGACCGGCCTTGGCCTTGTGGAATGTCACCGACCCCGATAACCTCGGTGCTCTGATACGGAGCGCCGTAGCCCTCGGTGCGAGCCGAGTCTATATGGGCCCGGGCTGCGCCGACCCCTACGGTCGCAAGGCGCTACGAGCCTCCATGGCCTGTGCCCTTGGCCTTCCCTTAGTGCCTGTTTCCAGCATCGATGAGCTTAGAACCTCCTATGTCGGTCTGGATGGCAGGGGCAAGGATAATCTAGTCGTGGCCGCCGCCTTGGTGCCTGGCGCCTTAGATCCCCGTAGTCTAGTCGCGGCGGCAGCCGGCAGATCTATAACCCTGATCCTTGGAAACGAAGGATGGGGCCTACCCGATGATCTTGTATCGTCATGCGATGAACGCGTCATCGTGCCCATGTCAGACAGGGTGGATTCACTCAATGTCGGCGCCGCTGGAGCCATTCTTATGTGGGAACTGTTTGGCGCTGCTGCCAGGTTTGACTTTTAAAGCCTGACAGAGTAGACTCAGAGGCTGTATGAGTATGCCCCAAGCCACAGAATTCGGCGTAGATCAGCGTATTGTCTATCCTAGTCAAGGCGTAGGCCGGATCGTAGAGATCCAGGAAAAGCGTTTCAAGGAAGACAGCGTTCTCTACTACATCATCTATTTAGAGTTCTCCGATATGACCGTCATGGTACCGGTGGACAAGGCTCGCGAACTTGGTATACGGCCCATAGTGCCTACGGCCGAGGCGGAGCGAGCCTTGGAGTTCATCTCGGAGGAGTATGCTCCTATTCCTACAGACTGGAAGTTACGATACCAGATGAATCTTGATCTCCTTAAAAAGGGCTCGGTGATGGATATAGCAAGCGTGGTACGCTCGCTCTATCATCGTTCCAAGATAAAGGAGTTGCCGATACTGGAGCGCAAGTTATACGATTCTGCCCTCAACCTGTTGCAGGACGAGGTTTCATTCTCGCTGGACAAGTCAAAGGACGAGATTGCAGACCTTATTCGCGCCCGGCTAGAAACCTAGGCTCATGCGCTTCGCGGTGGTCATAGCGGCCGCCGGGAAGAGCGTCCGCTTCGGCGGCGTCAAGAAGGAATACAGGCTTCTGGACGGCTCCCCGGTATTGTCATATTCGATACGAACATTTCTCGGTATACCAGATTGCGCCGCGGTCATGGTCGTCGTACCAGCCGATGGTGAACGCGAGGCACGCGAAGTCCTGGGTGACGCCTTGCTGACACGTGCAGGCCCGAGGCTCATGTTTGTAGAGGGTGGGGTAGAACGAGCAGACAGCGTTAAGGCGGGTTTGCTTGCGCTTCGCGGTGTCGATCCTGAATACGTACTCGTGCACGACGCCGCTCGCCCCAGGGTAAGCCTCGCGTTGATACAACGTGTCTTGGCAGAATCGTTCCGCTCCGGTGCCTGTGTGCCCGGCCTCCCGCTTTCGGACACGGTCAAACGTGTTGATGCAGACGGAACAATACGCGAACACCTCGACCGAGCCTCATTGCGCTCGGTACAGACTCCTCAAGGCTTTCAATACAGGGGTCTTTTATCGGCCTATCTGTCTGCTGGTTCACAAGCCGCCTCGTCTACCGATGATGCCCAGATATGGGCCAAGGCGGGAGGAACGGTTGTCGTCATAGACGGTGACAGGGAAAACACCAAGATTACTTTTCCAGAGGATCTGCCTTGAACATACGCATGGGCCAGGGTTGGGACATACACAGACTGGTTTCTGGCCGGCCCCTGATTCTGGGCGGCGTAGAGATTCCTTCCGAGCTGGGTGAATTGGGCCACTCGGACGGCGACGTCCTCTACCACGCCATCATAGACGCCATGCTCGGCGCCATAGCAGCGGGAGACATTGGGCGGCATTTCCCTCCATCGGACAGCCGCTGGAAGGATGTATCGTCCAGGGATCTCCTGGACAAGACCGTCGTCATACTTTCAGATGCCGGCTGGCGCGTTTCGGGGCTTGATTCTACCGTAATACTGGAGCGACCAAGGCTGGCCCCTCTTGTAGATGATATACGATCATCGATAGCCGAGGCCCTGGGCCTGCCCATCGGAGACGTCTCCGTCAAGGCAAAGACCCATGAGGGGCTTGGCCCCGTAGGCCGCCAGGAAGCCATCGAGGCTCAGGCTCTGGTGGTTTTAGAGCCCCTGGATCTTCCTGGCTCATAGCTTCCTGACGGATCGTCTCAAACCCTCGAACAGGCTGGCCCAGGGAGAAGACGCCCTGTAGAAGACCGGCGGATAACCAAGGGGAGCCTCTATTGTTACTTCCCCCCCCTGGAATTCTCTCGATGTCCAGAGGTGTACCCAGTTATCAGATGGAAGGCAGGCTATGGCCAACTCCTTGCCGGGCTTCGTTACCGGAGCTACCAGGATGTCCCGTCCATAGAGATACTGATACGATAATTTCCTCAGTTCAGGTTCATCCTCGTAATGAAGCCAGGTATGGCGTATGGGAGGGAGTCCCTGTGATACATAACAATCCATTGTCTCGGCATGGTAGGGAGCGAGGCCTGACCAGATGGCGCTCATCCTGGCAAAGTGTGCGAGTATGGCAGGGTCAGACCAGAATTGGGCGTTTGATTCAGGACGGTTACCTTCATGTGTACGCATGATTGGTGTAAAGGCTGCCATCTCCGCCCAACGCATGAAGAGCTCTCTTGAACGCCGTATCCATGCCACCGTCGTGTAGCCGCCAATATCGGAGTGCCAGACCCCTGAACCCGAGAAGCCGAGAGACAAGGCGGCGGGAATGACGCTGGCCAGGCCGTCAGTGACGCTCCAGTTGACCAACTGATCGCCTGCCCAGAAGGCTGGCGCATGGCTCGACGAGCCGGCCCATCCCGATCGCAGGAAGCATAGAGCCTCTCCTGACTTGCCCGCCTCCTTGATAGCCTCTGCATTGGCCTTGGCCCAGAGCACGATATACTCGTTATGAGCCAACAAGGGGTCTTTCCCGTCAAACAGGATGGCGTCTGTCGGCAGGTATTCTCCAAAATCGGCCATCCAGCCTGCCATGCCTATGCCCAGCATCTCTGTCTTGATGACAGACTTTATCCAGGCAAAGGCATCTGGGTTGAATAGATCGACCATGGCGGCAGGGAAAGACGTAACTGTCACCAGGTAATCGCTGCCGTCTGCATGCTTGACGCAGTAGCCTGCCTTGCTGGCCTTGGCATACAGGGCACCTTCTATAGACAGGAATGGGTTTATGTATCCCAGGAAGCGTATGCCCTCGCTCCTGTATCGTGCTATGTCGTCAGGAAGCCGTGGATAGAGCTTGTTGTCGTACTTCCAGTCCCACTGCAGCTGCTTGCCAAAGCTTGTAATTCGGCTGCCACACCAATCCTGTACCCAGACGGCACCGGTCCTGACTCCTGCGGCCTTGGCTGCGTCTACCTTGCTGCGTACTTCGTCGCTACCGCCCTGGGCACCCAGCCAGAGTCCTTCCCACGTCCATGATGGCAGGCGAGGCTGACGACCCACTATGGCAGAGAGGGCTCCAAGCGTTGTAGGCGCGTCATCACAAAATCCTATTACAATCTCGTGGGGAATGGCCCAGCTGGACAGGCTTGTAACCTTTGGTCGCCTAAAATCGAACACACAGTATGCACTTGTGCTTACATGGACATAGGAGCGTTCAGTACTGATGAATGATGGCTGGCCAAAGTAGCTTGTATGCCAACTCCCACCTGCCCTTCCCCATAGGTTAGCCAGGAAGGTGATAAGATCGTGGCCGCGTCCCACGCCCTGCTCCTGTGACCATAAGGGCACGCGGCTACCTTTTAAGTCGAGCCTTGAATACTGCTCTCCGCAGCCAAAGATGCTTTCGCCCGGCGTCGCCGGTAGCCTGAAGGTACAGCGATTGAAGGCCTGATCGTACCTGGAAAAGGAAATATGCAGGGCTCCATCCGCCTCCCGTACGCTCATGCGAACGAGCCCTTCAAATTCTATGTCTATGAAGTCGTCACGGGCCGCGACCTGTTTCCAGGCCTTGGCCTTTATCCTTGAGCGTTTCTTCTGACGCATCGTGAAGCCGCCCTTATGCTGGCGGACCGCCGGTTCTGCCGAACCCATCTCGAATAGGGGAGCGCGTGTCGAATGACAGAGGGCGCGTCGCCCGTCGATCTCTATGGCGAATCCGTCTTCGGCGGCTTCAAGGCGTATCACTCAATGACCTCCCATCCGGCCACGCGCGCTGCGAGCCTCAGGGGCCGGAGATAATCACCATATACCACGGATGCGTGGTGGGCAATACCGTTTCTTACGACGAGGTCCAGGACGTCGGCCACGGGTTTGTCGAACCTGGCCTTCATGTAGGTGCCCTTGAGTAGCTTCTGCATTGGTATGACGCGGGCGTTCTGTATGAAGAGCCTGTAATGACCGTCGACCGAGTCTAGTCGTACTATCGACAGATCTCCGTCCTTGAGTACGAAGTCTGCTGTTACACCCTTGCCGCCTGCAAAATAGGTGTCTAAAGAGCGTACGCAGCGTCCATCCCAGAGATTGCATGGGGCGACGCCACAATGCCAGAACAGGGCGAAGTCTTCTTTTAGATCGACTTGAGAGAAGTCAAAGAGGAAGGGAGTCTCCGCCCCCATCGCCTGATGAGCCAGCATCGACAAGGCACCTTCAACGTCTCCTTCACAGGCCAGTATGCGGCCTTCAGACTGCAGGAGACTCATGGCGGCGCATGGCGAGACGCCATAACGAGCGGCGAACTCTGGCCAGCATCGTATTGCCATGGCAGAGAGCCCCTTTGTTTCCATGACATGATCGAGCTTGACGGCAAGAGCCGCCACCTTGGCAAGCTGGTCGGCGCTTATGCCTGAGACATCGAATATGGAGCGATACTGGTCCGTTCTCCTCGCGACCTCTGTCTCTGGTGCAGGAGCATTCCATATTTCGTCCAGTTCGTAGTGATCTACTATGGCACCGGTGGCGTGGTAGATGGCAGGATCCGCAACCGATAGATTGAAGAAACCGTGGGCGCGGTAGCCGGCTATGCCGACCCTTGCGTTTTTAAGGCAGGCTAGTACACGGACGGCATCCACCCAGTCTTCGTCAATAGTCGGCCCAATGGAGTAGTGATAGTTCCTGATGCCAGACTTGTACAGGTTTGAGGCATTGAGGTTGACGCCGCATACGGAATTGAGCCGTATCTTGCCTCCATCGTAGGGTAATTCTGGCATGCCCCACAGCATGATGGGTACGCCAGGCAGGGCCTTGGCCAATTCCAGGGCCAGATGACCAAGATGGAAGGTTCCAGAAAGGATGACGAGTCCGTCTATCCTCTCCCTTGCAAAGAGGTCGGCCGTAACCCGAGCCTCATCGGGTTCTATGACCAGATCCTCTGGCGCGACGAGCGTCACCTTATCAAGGGCTGCAAGAGCCTTTCTTGTCTCCGCCCATTGAATGCGGGCCGCTGCCACGTCGAAGGTGGTCCTGCCAAGGCAGGCTACTCCCAGTCGTATACTATGCTTCATATCATCTATCCTCCATATTACTTACCGAGTGAAAGTAAAGCACGGTACAGATGGCTTGTCAATGATGGTTTGGCATGGGGCTGTATGTTGTAATAGGTAGAGCCTTCCGCTAGAATCCTAGTCAAGTATGATACACGCGGCCCTCTCATCTTCGGCCTTAAGTGGCGGGACAACGCAACGAGTACTCGAAACAGCCGCTCGTGCGGGTTTGAAGGGTGTCGAGTGGACCGATCTAGGCTATGTGCCTGTAGGCGACATGGCTGTGGCATCCGAAACTATGATGGCAACGCTTCGCACCAGCCTTAGCACTGTGTCATACGCGACGCCATTTCGTGCAGGCATCGACGATAGAGCAGCCTTTAAAATGGTGCTCGCTACGGCCTGTGGGCTCAATACACCAGTATTAAGCCTTACAGCGAGCCCCGCAGTACACCAGCGGGAACTTGAAGCCAAGACCTTCATGGTGGAGGCTCGTTACATGGGTGACGAGGCAGCCAGGCTGGGCATAACGCTATGCTTTGGTATACATCCGGGCTCCTTGCTCGATAGCTACCAGAGCGCCGCAAGTCTGTTTGCAGCCATAGATCATCCCTTCGTCAAAATCGCCTGGGAGCCACCCGTAGGAGCGAGTTTCGATGAAGCCATGGAATCCTTTTCTTGTGTTTCTGGGCAAATAGGCCTCCTCTATATTAAGGCCGGCACGATAGGTGGCCAGAATGACGACAAATCAGAGGAATGGCTGCATTACCTGGACGCCTATGATGAGCAGGGAGGCAGTCCCGACATGGCGCGTAATGTCGTGATACGCTCCATGGGCGGCGTCGACTCCTCGTGTTTGGCATCTGATGTCAAGCTCATAGACGAGTGGAGTGTGACTCTTAGACGGTATCACCGCCGCAGAGTCTTGTAAGCGGGCGTTCCCGGGTGTAGAAAATTGAGCACGTCTACGGCCGAGTAGTCCATGCCGAAGCGCCCTATGATGAGCCGCAGCGATTCAAGATGCTTGCCGACGGTTACAAGCGGTTTCTCGAGGCGTGCGCCCGCGTAGCTCATGCCAAGCCCGATGTTGGTGAGCAGGGCGTTGCAGAGGCAGCGTGCGTTTGTGCTCAGGGCGGCTGCGCCACCTTTCTTGACGAATGACGATGGGGCCTCTGCCGGGCAGCGATACCCTAAGTGGCCGTTGCCTGCATCGTATGGCTGCCGTAGCAGGCCGACGTTGCAGACCCGGACACGCCCAACGAAGCTGCTCTTCTCCGAGAGGGTTTCGTCCATCATGGCTATCTTGAACGGGTATCCTGTTGGCGACGCGTCGGGATGGGTAAAGACAAGAGCCTTGCCCGCCTGGACCGCCTTGAGGAATCGCAGTTTCAGCTCGGGTAGTAATCCTGATTCTCGGCAGAACGCGAACAGGGTTCCTACCTGGATGCCCGTCGCCCCATCGGACTTGGAAGCCCGTAGTGAATCGGGCATACCGTATGAGCCCCCGAGCCAGAACGGTATATTGAAGCCTACCATCTTCGCATAATCGACATCGTCCTTTGGGCCGTATATTGGCTCTCCAAACTCGTCGAGCTGCAATACGCCACGAGGAGGCGCATTGTGTCCTCCGGCACTCTGATTCTCGACGATTATGCCATCGACCCTGCCTGAGGCTCTCGTCAGCATGGTAGCGGCGAGGATGTACGACGATACGATGGCCAGGAAGGCTGGCCGCTTGAGAGACGCAGGGGGTGAGGCGAGGGTCCCGGCGGGGTCGAAGCGTGCTACGTAACGAGCATCCTTCGGGGCTCCTTCTACGTGAACCTGTATATCTCCGGCTTCCCCCGCTGCATAGCGGTCCAGCAGCCTTGGTATCTCGAGCGGTATGCCGGCTCCCATGAGGATGTAATCGACGCCTGCGAGCATCGCGCCGTAGATAGAAGCGGGGTTGGGTAGCTGAACCTTTTCCAGGTAATTGATGCCGACAAGGCCAGGCTGCGCTTCCTTGGCGAGATACACCTCGACGAAGTTGGCCGCGACCGTCAGCTCGTCGATGCGCCGCCGGCTTTCGGTCTCGGCGGCTGACGGGGGGCATGTGTGGTCGTCGCGTATGGCCTTGCGTAAGGGTAGGGACGCAAAGTCGTGCGTGTCCGCAGTACCGTCAGGGCGGAACCAGTCGGCGAGCACCCTGTCGGCCAATGCCGGGTCGGGAAAGGCCAAGAGACCACGGCGCATGTGGCCACCCTGGTCTCCCTGTTGCAGGCGCCGCGCCATGACCGTGTCCAGGGCGGTTCCTGAAACCACCCCCAATGCGCCTTGAATAGAGACAGATCGCGCCAGTCTCCAGTCGGAGACGCCGACGCCCATGCCGCCCTGAATGATGCTGGGGTGTTCCATAAGCCATCCTAAATGACAAGAATAGTCAAAATGTCATATTATGATAGGCCATGCGCGCCCTAGAGTCAATTGCGTTTAGCGGACTCCTTCGCTTCGTCCCAATACAGGTCCATCATCTCAAGCTTGCCATGCTCCATCTTCTCTCCCGCTGCTGCCATCTGTTTCTCTACATAGCGGAAGCGAGAACTGAATTTCTCAAGCGCTCGGTGCATCGCTATTGCCGGATCGACGCGGTGCATGCGAGCCACGTTGACTACAGAGAAGAGGAGATCGCCTATCTCATCTTCCAGCATTGCTCGTTCGACCGAATCATCGTCGCCCGATGCAGCCTTAGCCTCTATGGCACAGAAGGCTTCACGAGACTCGGCTAGTTCTTCCTCCAGCTTGTCCCAGGATCCTTTTGGGTCTGGCCAGTCGAAACCGACCTTGGCCGCGGCCTTCTGAAGCTTGTAGGCTCGTTCGAGTGGAGGCAGAGCCTTGGAGACTGAATCGAGGACAGAATCCTTCTTGCGCCTGCCCTCCACCTTCTCCTTTATGTCGTTCCATTGCTTGAGCACGGCATTGGGTGTATCCGCCTCGGCGTCGGCAAAGACGTGGGGATGGCGTCGTATGAGCTTGTCTGAGGTGGTGTCGAGAGCCTCTGCCAGGGTAAAGGAACCAGTTTCTTCATAGATGACGGCCATCATCGTAGCCACCAGCATGACATCCCCTATCTCTTCTTTGATATGGTCGGTTTCGCCTTCATTGATGGCTTCGACGCATTCGTAGGCTTCCTCTATCAGATTGCCACGTATGCTTGCGGGTGTCTGTTCCCTGTCCCATGGGCAGCCATCTGCTGAGCGTAGGCGCACGAAGATATCGTAGAGACGACCGAATGCTTCTTTGGAAATGCTTGATTGATCCATGGGATTATTGTGCCGACCATGAGACTCTTGCGCAAGACGCTAGTGTCGGCGAACATGAGGATGATGCCCAGTATGTGCCTTTGGATTGTGATGCATAAATGTAGCATAGGCCTCGGCCAAGGAGAATAAACGTAGTATATTGCTTCTTGTAGCTCATTGACACGGGGGCTAAAAATACCCCATTGTGCGCAGGTTTATTGTTATTCTTGGCGGAACTAATGCTGCCACCGGGCCAGTACTGGTATTCGGATACAGTCTCCAGCAATGGCGACATCATAGAACGTGGAGGGGCAAAGTAAAAGACGGTGAAAGGTAGTGACGTAACAATTGAAAACGTGCGCAAGTCATTCGGTGACTTTACGGCGCTGGACGACGTAAGCTTTGGAATCAGGAAGGGTGAGTTCTTCTCACTCTTGGGCCCATCGGGTTGTGGAAAGACGACCCTGCTGCGAATCATCGCGGGATTCGAGAGTCCCGAGAGTGGTGCCGTGCTGATCGATGGCAGTGACGTTCTAGCCCTTCCGCCGGACGTGCGGCATGTGAATACCGTTTTTCAGAATTACGCCTTGTTCCCTCACCTCTCGGTGTTCGAGAATGTTGCGTTCTCGATGCGCCTGCGTAAGGCGGCCGAATCTGAGATACGAAGCAAGGTAAGCGACTACCTGCATCTTGTAGAGCTGGATGCCCACGCTGCAAAGAAGCCAAACCAATTGTCTGGTGGCCAGAAACAGCGTGTAGCCATAGCGCGTGCCCTCATAAACGAGCCATCGGTGCTTCTCCTGGACGAGCCCTTGTCGGCCTTGGACGCCAAGCTGCGTCAGCACATGCTCATAGAACTCGATTCAATACACGACAAGATAGGTATTACCTTCATATACATTACCCATGATCAGCAGGAGGCTCTGTCTGTTTCTGACCGCATAGCCATCATGAACCAGGGTAAAGTACTGCAGATAGGTACTCCACAGGAAATATACGAGTCTCCTGCCACCGATTTTGTGGCTAAGTTCATAGGTGAAACCAATCTCTACGAGGCCGATATAGTCTCTGTCTCTGGCGAGATGGTAGAATTGGCTGTAGAAGGGCTTGGAACAATACGCGTCACAGATACCGATCCTCCTCCTGTTGGCTCCCGGATCAGCTGGACCATTCGCCCTGAGAAGATTCGCATCGGTCCAGACGAGCCCAGGGCATCGAGGGGCGGCATAAACGTCATTTCAGGTATGGTTGACGAGCCCATCTATTCAGGGTTTCAGAGCAAGTTCTATGTGCGCACCACCAATGGCCAGATGCTCAAGGTCATAAAGCAGCATGCAGATTGGTCAGACGAGGGCCCGGAGATAGCATGGAAGGACGCCGTGTGGCTGTCATTCAGCGCGGAGGACGCCTATATCGTCGAGGTGAAGCGATGAAGCGTAGCCCGGGTGGGCTCTATGCCAGTCCTTCCATCTCTTGGCTAACGATCTTCTTCCTGGCGCCTCTTGTCATCATAGTGGCGTACAGCTTCTTGACGCCTGGTCCTCGAGGTGGCGTGGTTCTGGAGCCAACCCTGGATGCCTATAAGGCCATAGCCAATCCTACATTCGCCAGGGTAACGCTCAATACCATACTCGTCGCCATAGGAGCGACTGCCATAACCATGCTCATAGCCATACCCTGCGGTTACTACATGGCCAGGAGTACGAGGCAGAATCTCCTCCTGATGCTCATAATGATACCGTTCTGGACCAATTTCCTCATTCGCATATACGCCTGGATAGCCATACTTGGCAACGAGGGCTTCCTCAACGACTTTCTGCTGGCTACGGGGCTCGTCGATGAGAGCGTGCGCTTCCTCTATAACAGAGGAGCCGTCATGCTCGTGCTGGTGTACACCTATCTGCCATACGCCATACTGCCCCTGTATTCTACAATAGATAAATTTGATTTTTCGCTTCTGGAAGCGGCTCGCGACCTTGGAGCCACCAAGTTGTCGGCCATCACCAAGGTCCTCCTACCCAACATCAAGGGAGGCATTTTAACGGCTTTCCTCTTTACATTCATACCTATATTCGGAGCCTATGCCGTGCCGCTCTTGGTCGGCGGTACCGAGTCGTACATGCTTGGAAACCTCATAGCGGATGAACTGACCAAGAGCCGCGACTGGCCTCTTGCATCGGCTATTTCCCTGGTCATTACGCTTGTAACGACTATAGGGGTCTTGCTTCTGCTGCGTGCCAACGGCAATAGCATGCTCGGTGGAGCGGGTGGAGCCAAGAAGGTTGTCCCAGAGGATACACCCTTAGCCGCCTCGGTAAACGCCTCGGCTGGAGCAGCACGATGAGGAAGCGATCCAGTTTCTCAAAGAGCGTGTTCATGGCGACGATAGTATTCCTCTGCATGCCGCTGTTCGTGCTCGTGTTGTATTCATTCAATGAATCAAAGTCTGGTAGCTGGACGGGCTTCTCGCTCAAGTGGTATATAAAGCTGTTTTCAGACTCTCCCCAGCTGTGGCGGGCGTTTGGCAACAGTGCCATCGTGGCCCTGTCTTCCGCCTTGGTCGCCACGGTCATAGGCACGCTGGGGGCTGTAGCCGTCAACTGGTATTCCTTTAAACTCCGTAAGTACCTAAGGACAATAACCTTCCTGCCCATGATACTGCCAGAGATAATCATTGGCGTGTCTCTTCTTATCTTCTTTTCTGGCATTGGCCTTCGCTTAAGCCTGTTCACGGTTTTTGTGGCACACGTATCGTTCAACCTGCCGTTTGTATTTCTGCTGGTGCTGGCCAGGCTGGAGGAGTTCGATTTTTCTATAATAGAGGCCGCGCGCGACCTTGGCGCCAGTGAGATCCAGACCCTGCTTAAGGTCATCCTGCCTATATCGATGCCCGGCATAATATCGGGTTTCCTCACGGCCGTGACCCTGTCTCTAGAGGACTTCGTCATCACCTTCTTCGTAACAGGCCCTGGAGCGACGACCCTGCCTCTGTACGTCTACTCGGCCATACGCTTTGGCGTCTCGCCTGTCATAAATGCCCTGTCTGTTGTGATGATACTGGGAACCATAGTCCTTACCTGGTCTACACGTAACTTTCTAAAGTACATCGCGGCCAAGTGATGGTCGCTCTATTCAGGTTCCTCCATGGAGCCACTAATGGGAGGTGCACATTGAAACGCACACTACTTGTGCTGGCTAGCGCTCTTGCTGTCTTGTCCCTGATGTCCTGTGGAGGCAGCGGACAAAAACTATACCTCTTCAACTGGATATACTACATTCCCGATGACGTCATAGAGGACTTCACCAAGGAAACGAACATAAAGGTTATAGTCGACTCGTATGCATCAAACGAGGAAATGTACAACAAGATAGTGGCGGGCGGAGCCGGCTACGACATCGTAATTCCCTCTGGTGACTACGTCTCCATAATGATACAGGGTGACTTCCTTGACCCTATAGATACTGCACGGCTTCCCAACTTCGCCAACATCGATCCAGTAGCCATTGCGCGCATAGGCTTCGACAAGGGCAACAAGTTTAGCGTGCCGTTCATGATGGGAGCTGCCGGTGTGGCGGTCAACTCCACCAGGGTCTCAGGCTACGAACATAGCTGGAGCATATTCGACAAGACAGACCTCAAGGGCAGGATGACAATGCTCGACGATATGCGGGAGGTTCTGGGTGCCGCCCTCAAGTCACTCGGGTACTCTGTCAACGATCCTGACCCTGCCCACATAGAAGAGGCCAGGCTCGTCGTAGAACGATGGAAGCCAAACCTTGTCAAGTTTGACGCCGAGGCCTTTGCCAAGAGCTTCGCCTCGGGTGAATTCTGGGTAGTCCAGGGCTATGCAGAGAACGTGTTCCTTGAGTATCCGGAGGCACGACGGGACGAGGTGGATTTCTTCTTCCCCAAGGAAGGAACGCCTATGTACATGGATAGCTTCTGCATCCTCAAGGGCTCCAAGAACAGTGCCGAGGCCTATGCATTCATAGACTATATGCTCAGGCCAGATGTCGCCGCCCGCGTTGCAGATTACCTGATGATTCCGTCTCCCAATATTCCTGCTCGCGCATTGATGAAGGTGACACCTAATTATCGCTTCGAGGATCTGGCCAACAGCGAGTTCAAGGAGGATCTTGGTAGAGAAACCCTTTCCCTGTACAATGACGCGTGGAGAAGGATCAGGGTAGGGAACTAGCGTGTCTTGAGCCAGGAATCCGCCTTGCGTATCTGTGGTATCATGGTTCGTATGGGATATGTTCTCGAAAGGACTAGCAAACTATATGAGTACACCTGACTACGATCCGGCACAGATGCTTAAGGATCTAAAGCCTACGCGTGACTTCTTCATTGGTATAGATTCAGACGGTTGTGTATTCGATACTATGGAAATAAAGCACAAGGAGTGCTTTATTCCAAATTTTATCAATGTCTTTGGTTTACAGTCAGTCTCCAAGTATGCCAGGGAGACATGGGAATTCGTCAACCTCTACTCAACAAGCCGTGGCTGTAATCGTTTTCCTGCGGCCATCCTGACCCTTGACCTGCTACGGGAGCGGGTGGAGGTTAAGGCTCGCGGCGCCGTCATCCCGGCCATGAACGGCCTGCGTGAATGGCTGCGGCACGAGACGAAGCTGGCTAATCCGGCACTCAAGCGTGCACTCGATGCGTCAGGAGATGCAGACCTTGCATTGACGTACGAGTGGTCCCTTGCTGTTAACGAATCGGTGGCCAGGATGGTCCGAGGCGTGCCGCCTTTCCCGCTCGTAAGGGAGTCGCTCGTCGACATGAGTGGCAAGGCGGACATGATAGTGCTTTCGCAGACTCCCGTAGAGGCGCTTCGCCGCGAATGGGAAGAACATGATATTGACTCGTTTGCAAGGATAATAGGCGGTCAGGAGATGGGTTCCAAGACGGAACAGCTTGGTATTGCCGCCAAGGGGCAATATCCTGAGGACAGAATCCTCATGGTAGGCGATGCTCCTGGAGACCTGGAGGCCGCCAGAAAGAATGGCGCCCTCTTCTATGCCATCAACCCTGGGCACGAAGAGGCTTCCTGGCGCCGCCTCCATGAGGAAGCACTGGGCCGTTTCTTCTCCGCTAGCTACGCAGGATCATACGAGAACTCCATCATAGAAGAGTTCCAGAGATATCTGCCTGAATCTCCACCCTGGAAGCTCTAAGGCATGCTGTATTGTGCCGATGGAGGCCCAGATAGGGTGCTGACTGAAGATGAACTTAAGGCCGCCTTCTTACGCGGCCTCAAGGCCATGGAACAAGCCCATGGAAAACCGCGGAAGGTGCTGGCCTTACCCCCTGATATCACCCGCCTCCATAGCCGTGCCGGTACGCTGACTACCCTGGCCTATGAGCATTACGGCCAGGCTCTTGTAGACATCATGCCAACCCTCGGCACGCACAGGCCAATGAGCCCCAGCGAGCTGGATGCCATGTACCCCGGTATTCCTCATGGTCTCTTCCGGGTGCACGCGTGGCGTGATGACATACGCACCCTGGGGCAGGTGCCCGCGTCCTTTATAGTAAATGTGTCAGAGGGTAGGCTGTCGTTTGATTGGCCGGTACAGGTTAATAGACTTATTGCAGAGGGTGGCCATGATTGTATCCTGTCAATAGGCCAGGTCGTTCCCCACGAGGTGATGGGCATGGCCAATTACACAAAGAATGTGTTCATAGGAGCGGGTGGTAGCGAGAGCATTAACAAGAGCCACTATCTTGGCGCCGTGTACGGCCTGGAACGCATCATGGGTAGAGCCGCCAACCCGGTTCGGCGGGTGCTCGACTACGCCCAGGACCACTTTGGCAGGAGTCTGCCTGTGCTCTACGTCCTTACCGTTGTGGCCAGGCATAGTGATGGTACGCTGGCGCTCAAGGGCCTCTTCATGGGCGATGACGACGAATGTTTCCTGCGGGCGTCTGAGCTGTCGCTCATGGTTAATGTTACAATGCTCGACAAGCCCTTGGCCAAGGTAGTCGTCTACCTGGACCCCAGGGAATACCGCAGCACATGGCTGGGAAACAAGAGCGTCTACCGAACCCGTATGGCCATAGCCGACGGCGGCGAACTCCTCGTCCTGGCGCCTGGTGTCACCGAGTTCGGTGAGGACGCCGAGATAGACAGGCTAATACGTAAATACGGGTATGCCGGAACAGACACCATACTGCGCCTGGTAGAATCAGAACCGGAACTCTATGCCAATCTGTCGGCGGCGGCTCATCTCATCCATGGATCGTCAGAAGGCCGCTTTTCTATTACGTATGCAGCGGGGGGCCTGAGCCGCGATGAAATAGAAGGCGTCGGGTATGGCTACATGGATCCTGATACGGCCTTAAGCCGCTACGACCCCGCAAGCCTACATGAGGGTCATAATACTCTCCCGGATGGTGAGGAAATTTTCTTCATATCCAATCCGGCCATAGGTCTGTGGGCCTTCCGCGACAGATTTTCTGCCGTCATAGCGTGACCCAGGAGCCGTTGGCCCGACTCGAGGCTATGACGGCCGATACGAAACGCATGCCCTGCAGGCCATCCAAGGCATTTGGAAAGTGCAGGGCTAGAGGATCCACCTGTAGGCCTGTCCTTCGGGCGGCCATGGCCTCTGCGGCGTCTACATAGAGATTGGCGAAGGCCTCTGGAAAGCCTTCTGGATGGCCGGCTACTATGCGCGACGAGCGAAACGCCAAGGGCAGTGTGCCTGGGCCGCGCGGCGTCCTTGTCTCGGCCGGCGCGCCTAG
>JAVEXO010000065.1:0-11866 GCA_034003955.1 Spirochaetia bacterium
TAAAGGAAGCCGCGGACTATGCTGCCCAGACGGCCACACGGGCTCAGGAGCAGGCCATGACCATAGCTCGCGAGGCACAAGCCAAGGCCGAGCATATAACGGCCTCCATTCTGGCAGATGCCCAGGCTAAGGCGACCATAGAGCGACGCAGGCGGTCCCTGGCTCTCCAGGAGAAGGTGACCGTTGACATCGTCGAGCAGGCCCGCAAGCAAATTACGGCCATGCTGCCGCTTGCCGCCTATAAGAATATACTCAAAGGATGGATAGTAGAGGCTGCCATCGGGCTGTCGGCAGAGACGGCAACGGTCAATGCCTCTATGGACGAGTTGCAGCTGATTGACGATGCGATGCTCAGGGCAGCCGAGAAGGATGTTCTTGAGGCCAGCGGAAAGGCCACGAGACTCTCCAAGGTCGAGCACGATCCCGTCATTGGCCAGGGTGTATACCTTCTGGCAGAAGGTGGCCGCCTGGCTTACGACAACAGGGCTGCAACACGCTTCGAGCGCAATCGGGCGGAAATACGCAAGCTCGTCTACAAGGCCCTCTTCGATTCGAGGCAAACATGAACGAACGGATACTAGGACAGGTACGAAGGGTCAACGGCCCGGTCATTGAGGCGATGGGCATCAGTGACGCGCGTATGCTTGAACTCGTCAGGGTTGGCGAGTCTGGCCTCATTGGCGAAGTCATAAAGCTATCGGGAGAAGGTGCCGTCATACAGGTCTACGAAGAGACGACGGGTGTGGCTCCTTACGACAATATCTATGGGACTGGCATGCCACTGTCTTTAGAGCTTGGACCGGGGCTCCTGGGCACCATCTACGACGGCATACAGCGTCCATTGGAGACTATTCTTGAATTGTCTGGCCGTTTCATAGAGAGAGGCGTGACGGCCGAGGCCTTGGACCGGACAAAGGTATGGGGTTTTAGACCAAGACTGGAGGCTGGAGCTACGGTATCGGGCGGCATGATACTGGGCGTCGTTCAGGAGACGTCCAGGATTGAGCACAGGATATGTGTTCCTGTCGATGTGTCTGGAAGCCTCGTGTCCATAGTGCCTGCAGGCGACTACCGGGTAGACCAGAACATTGCTGTCGTAAGGACCGCCTCGGGTGACAGGGAATTGTCCCTGATGCAGCGCTGGCCAATACGCAACCCAAGGCCTGTGGTGCAGCGCCTGCCCCTCAATATTCCTCTCATCACCGGTCAGCGTGTCATAGACACACTCTTTCCGCTCGCCAAGGGTGGAACCGTGGCCATACCGGGTGGCTTTGGCACCGGTAAGACAATGACGCAGCATGCCATAGCCAAGTGGTGTGACGCAGACATCATCGTCTACATAGGCTGTGGTGAACGCGGCAACGAGATGACCGACGTCTTGAACGAATTTCCCAAGCTGGTAGACCCGAGGACGGGCAAGAGCCTGATGGAACGAACCATACTCATCGCCAACACCTCAAACATGCCGGTGTCGGCTCGCGAGGCGAGCGTGTATACCGGGGTGACCCTGGCTGAATACTATAGGGACCAAGGCTACCACGTAGCGGTCATGGCAGACTCGACATCACGCTGGGCCGAGGCGCTCCGTGAGTTGTCTGGCCGCATGGAGGAGATGCCGGCAGAGGAGGGTTTCCCTGCCTACCTGCCAACGAGGATTGCAGAATTCTACGAACGCGCAGGCTACGTTGAGACCCTGTCGGGCGATGATGGCTCCGTAACAATAATAGGCGCGGTGAGCCCACCCGGTGGCGACTTCTCCGAGCCTGTTACCCAGCATACAAAGCGCTTCGTCAGATGCTTCTGGGGCCTGGATCGGCAGCTCGCAAACGCCCGTCATTACCCGGCCATTTCATGGCTCGACAGCTACAGCGAGTATCTCGATGATATAAAACCATGGTGGGAAGAGCGCGTTGGCTCAGAATGGGCCTCTCTGCGCGAAGAGATAATGGAGCTGCTTCAGAAGGAAGTGCGGCTCCTTCAGGTTGTAAAACTCGTAGGCCCCGATGCCTTGCCTGACAGCCAGCGCTTCGTCATCGAGGTATGCACCATGTTCAAGAACGCCTTCCTGCAGCAAAGCGCGTTTGACGACATAGACAGGTTTTCGTCTGTAGAGAAGCAACTCAAGATGCTCACCATAATCATGGAGTACTGGCACCGGGGCCAGGGCGCCATAAAACGCGGAGTAACCCTTGTCAAATTAAAGCGTGTCAAGGTGATCCAGGAGATAATAAAGATGAAGTTTACCATTCCAAACGAGAGCCCGGAGGAATTCGACAAGATCCTGGCCCGACTGGAACGCGGTATCGATCAGCTGGAGGCCATCTATGCCTGAGACCGCTCAGAGCCGCGACGAAACACGACGAAGGCTGATGTCGGGCAGGGAATATGTCGGCGCCTCAAAGATCGACGGACCGCTTGTATACATACGCAATACCCATCCGGTGGGCTACCGAGAACTGGTTGAGTGTGTAGACTCCAATGGCAAGGTAAGGCTAGGCATGGTCCTGGACACCAGCCGGGACGTGGTCGTCGTGCAGGTATTCGAGGGTACCAACGGCCTTACCATGCCCGGCACCAAGACGAGATTCCGTGGCAAGCCACTAACCGTTGGCGTCAGTGACAAGATGCTAGGACGCGTGTTCGATGGCCTTGGTCGTCCCATAGACGGAGGACCCGCTCCCCTTGCCGATGCCGAGCTCGATGTAAACGGCAGGCCTATAAACCCTACGGCCAGGGAGTACCCCCGCGACTTCATACAGACGGGCATTTCTGCCATAGACGGTATGAACACCCTTATCCGCGGCCAGAAGCTGCCAATATTCTCGGGTAACGGCCTGCCACACAACGAATTGGCGGCTCAGATAGCCAGGCAGGCAAAGCTTCGAGGCGGCGCCACCGACTTTGCCGTCGTGTTTGTCGCGATGGGCGTCAAGCATGACGTTGCGCGCTTCTTTAAAAAGTCGTTCGAGGAGACGGGGACTCTGGACAACGTGGCCCTCTTCCTGTCTCTTGCAGACGCGCCCTCCATTGAGCGTACCATAACACCGCGTACTGCACTTACACTGGCGGAGCATCTTGCCTATGACCGCGGCCTCCATGTCCTCGTCGTCATGACAGACATGTCAAACTACTGTGAATCATTGCGTGAGATATCTACGCTGCGCGGTGAGATTCCATCCCGCAAGGGTTACCCTGGCTACCTGTACTCGGATCTCGCCGAGCTCTATGAGCGTTCAGGCATGATAAAGGGCGTCAAAGGCTCCATCACACAGCTGCCAATACTGACGATGCCAAACGACGATATATCGCATCCCATACCAGACCTGACAGGCTATATAACCGAGGGGCAGATAGTCTTTGAGCGTGAGATGAACGGGCGTGGTATCTATCCGCCTGTTGCCGGACTCCCCTCACTTTCGCGCCTGATGAAGGATGGCATAGGCGAGGGCATGACCCGTGAGGATCATCCCCATCTGGCCAGCCAGCTCTTTGCGGCTTATAGTTATGTCAAGGATGTACGCAACCTCGCCTCCGTCATCGGTGAAGAAGAACTGACGCCGCTTGACCATCAGTACATGGAGTTTGGCGAATTCTTCGAGCGTAATTTTGTGAGCCAGCGCAAGGACGAGGAGCGGACGATTGAACAGACCCTCGACCTTGGCTGGGAGGCCTTGAAACTGCTGCCTGCAGACGAGTTGCACCGCGTCACGGAGGAAGAGATAAACGTCCATTACCATGGAGACGGCTCACAGTGAAAAGCATTGCGCCTACGAAGACAAACCTGATACGTCTTCGAGACGAACTTAAATTTGCCAAGATGGGCCATGAGCTTCTGGATCAGAAGCGTAACATCCTGGTGCTCGAGCTACTCAACCTGGTGGACCAGGCGGTTGAATACGAGACAAAGGTTGATGCCGCCCTGGCCAAGGCCTACGAGGGCCTTGAAAATGCTGCCTTGAGCATGGGCAAGCTCAAGGTTGGTGCCCTGGCGGGCGCCATAGACGTGGCGACAAGCATTACACTCAAGCAGAGGCGCGTCATGGGCGTGGCCCTGCCTGTCGTTGAGACGAGCTTTGTAGACAATGGGCCGTATTACAGCCCCATGGACACGAGTGCCAGCATAGACGGCGCGGTGGCGGCCTTCAGGGATGCCCTGGGGCTGCTCGGTAGATCGGCCGAGCTCAGGGTCTCCATAGTCAGACTGGCTAGAGAGGTACGCAAGACAATACGAAAGGTCAACGCCCTCGAGAAAATAGCTATACCTGAACTGGATGATTCGTTACACTATATACAGAACAGGATTGAAGAAAGCGAACGTGACATGTTCGTACTCATGAAGATGGTCAAGGATAGGCTGTCACAACCAGATTCGGAGGTATAACGAGGATGACGAGACCGATACGCAAGATCATGGTCTACGTCGACGGTTCTGAGCAGTCTATAACGGCTGCCCAATACGCCATCGTCCTGGCCAAGGCTCTGGGAGCCGAACTCTACGCCCTCTATGTCGTCGACACGAGGGCCTTGGCGGAGCTCGTCAAGTCACGAATCTTCCTCGAGTCTGAGCAGGACGAGTACAGGCGTGACCTCGATGGAGACGCCATGCGCTACCTTAACCATGTCAGGGAGCTTGCCAGACGCAAGGGTGTACCAGTAAGTACAGAGAAGTCATCGGGTGCCGTGCACGTGGAGATAAAGAGCAAGGTAAGCGAACTGGGTGTTGACCTACTCGTGTTAGGCGAGATATCCCAGATTCGTTCCAGGCGCGATGAATTATATAATGAGACAGAGAGGGCCATGCGTAATGCGCAGTGCCCCGTTCTTATCGCCAAGGGCGAAGACAAAATATTTGACCTCTACGAGGACTTAGAATAGGAAGGCGGCTATGGCACTTATAGATTTGATAGAAGAATCCGTCGTCCGGGCACCACTCAAAGCGAGTGACAAGAATTCTGCCTTACGGGAGCTCGTGGAGACACTGGCTACTGCGGGCAAGATTCTTGAGGTGGAGACTGCATACCAGGCCGTTGTAGATAGGGAGGCCAAGGGAAGCACCGGGCTTTCAGAGGGCATAGCGGTTCCCCACGCCAAGACCCTTGCCGCCCGGGAACTGACCGTGGCCATAGGTGTATCGCCGGATGGCATTGATTTTGGTTCCATTGACGACAAGCCGGCACGCTTGTTCTTTCTCATCCTGGCTCCTCCCGATAAGGCAGGCCCTCACATAGAGGCTCTGGCCGAGATAGCCAGGATGTCACGCTCCAAGGCGTTTTGCGCCTCTCTGGCGGCCTGCCGAAGCCCGGTGGAGGTCGTGCGCCTCCTGAAGGACGAGTAGCGCTTGAGCCCCAGGCCCCAGGCACGAGAAGCGATCGGCTTCAGCGCAATCGTACTCATGGTCATAGTGCTCGTCGTGGGATGTAGCCTGGACTACGGCGCGGCCATGGCCGAGGATCTGGCAGATGATATGCCGGACACGGTTGTCATCGGCTTTGTCCACACGGTGGTGGATGATTCGTATCCTCGTTTTAGGCTTGAGGCCGAGCGTGCGGAGTCATATCAAGGCAAACGCCTCATGAGGCTGAGCGCTGTAAAGTTTACGGAATTTGCACCAGGCAGTACCGATATTTCGTCGGAAGGTAGAGCCGATATGGCCGTTCTCCATACCGATACAGAGAGTGCCGCGTTTTCGGGGCTAGTCAGCATTCGTTCTATCCATGACGGCATCACCCTGGAGTCGGGCTACCTGGAATGGGACGGGCAGGCGCGCAGGCTCAAGAGCCGGGCCGAGACGGTGACAAGCATAGTTGACGACGACGGCACGAGCCTGGCCGGCTCCGGCTTCTCAGCCGATGCCGCCACTCGATCATTCTCATTCCAGAACCGGGCAGACGGCACCTTCGTGGCACCGGATCCAGATCCAGAGACACAGGAATGACAACAAGGCTCTTGGCTCTAGCCCTGGCCTGTCTCATGGCCACCGTGGCTTTGCCTGCCGTAGCCGATGACTTCTCATTCTCTGCCGATGCCATGAGCGGCGCCATGTCAAAGGGCCGTGAACGGGCGATATTGATGGGCAATGCCATAGTCATCTCAGGGGGCATGAGCATACATGCCGACAGGATAGAGATGTACGGAGAAGATTTTCGTTTTGCCCAGTGCTCTGGCAGGGTATCCGTTGTAGACGATGATCGCGGGCTACGGCTATCCACCGAGAACCTCTTCTATGATCGCAGAGACAAGGTTTCCAGGCTAACAGGCCCGTCTGTCATGGAGGATCGCAAGAACAAGGTCGTCATAAAGGGCGACTACATAGAGAACGATGACGAACGAAAGATTGCCATAGTGCAGGTGAACGTTCGTATTTTAAAACAAAACCTATCGTGTAGAGCAGAATTTGCCCGTTATGACAGGGAAGCCAAGACACTCGAGCTGTCAGGAACGCCCACCGTAAAGCGTGAAGGCGATGAATACAGGGCCGCCACCATACTGGTTGACCTGGATACAGAAGATATAGTTCTCGTAGGCTCTGTCTCAGGCTCAGTTGCAGCCGGCACAAAGAAGGATGGCACGGGCGAAGATCCTGCGACCAAGGCGGCTGCAGACGCTGTGCCAGCTGAAACGGTGGAAGAGGAAACTGTGCAGGAGCAGACTGTGTCGGAGGACAGTGTGCCATGAGCGACGGCGGTATTGTAGTGGATGAGCAGCTTGCCGAAGGCGTCCATGTCCTGGAGGCCAGAGGCCTACAGAAGCGATTCGGGCGCAAGGTTGCGGTACAGAACGTTGGCTTCTCCATGAAAACTGGCCAGATAACAGGACTGCTTGGGCCAAATGGAGCAGGAAAGACTACCGTTTTTTATATCATAGTCGGCTTTTTAAAGCCAAACGGAGGCTCTGTCCTCCTCGATAGTCACCTCTTGTCGTCGATGCCCATGTATAAACGAGCCAGACTGGGCATAGCCTATCTACCGCAGGAACCGTCGGTATTCCGCAAGATGACCGTGGAACAGAATGTCAGGGCCATACTAGAGACGAGGGTCGATCTTGACCCTCGCGCCAGGAAGATTGCTCTTGACGATCTCCTGGAGGAATTTGGCATAGCCTCGCTTCGCAGGCAGTTTGCGTACACCCTCTCTGGAGGTGAACGTAGACGGACAGAAATTGCTCGAGCCTTGGCTATAAAGCCAAAGTTCCTTCTCCTGGACGAACCCTTTGCCGGCATAGATCCCATAGCCGTGCATGAGATAAAGAGCATTGTGCGTAGATTGTCGGAAAAGGGTATAGGTGTCTTGATAACTGATCACAACGTCAGAGATACCCTTGAAATAACGCATGTGGCTCACATTATCAACAAGGGTGAGATTCTGGTCTCCGGAAATCGTGATGTGATACTTGATTCTGACCTGGCAAGACAGATATACTTAGGAGAGACGTTCCGAATGTAGAAACCTCGATTGCCGGGGCCATCCCGGTAGTGTTCCGCCCTAAACTTGACGGCGCGGGATGCTCGTGGTACATTGTCTATACCCCATTACGGGTTCCATCATCACTAATCCCAACGGAAGACAGATGCGATACTTTGACACTCATGCCCACATTGGGCTTATTTACGATGATCCCATAGAGCAGCTGCTTGCATGCCAGCAGGCAAAGCAGTATGGCGTACAGAGAATCATCAGCATTTGCAACAGCCTCATAGATTTCTTTCAGGTGTATGAAAACCTGAAGACGTCAGAACACGTGTACCATGCCGCCGGTGTGTCCCCCTCCGAGGTGGCATCCCCTGGCAGGGATTGGCAGGACAAGCTTTCCGAGGCGCTCAAGCTGGCCCGCGTCATAGCGGTAGGTGAGATAGGCCTCGACTATTTCCATCGTTATGGCGATAAGGACAGCCAGATTGAGCTGTTTATAGATCAGCTCGACATAGCGACCAAGCATGACCTGCCCGTCATAGTTCATAACCGCGAGGCAGGCAAGGACGTTCTTGACGTCCTCCGTGACCGCTTGCCACCGGCCGGCGGAGTCTTGCACTGCTATTCAGAGAACGCAGAGTATGCCATGAGAGCCATGGATCTAAACCTTTATTTCTCATTTGCAGGAAACCTGACCTATCGTAACGCCAAGAACCTGCACGAGACCGTGAGAGTCTTGCCCCTTGACCGCATACTGGTTGAGTCAGAAGCGCCGTTCATGGTGCCATCCAAGTATCGCGGCAAGCGCAACAAGCCTGAATTCCTTCCGGCCACCGTTGACGACCTGGCGATGCTGCTTGACATGCCTGTAGAGGAAGTCGCAGAGGCTACGTATCAGAATGCCTGCAGGTTGTTCAGGGTAGAGCCCTGAGGCTGATCAACGATAATAGAGGGCGTCCGTATACACGGACGCCTTTTTTAATGGGGAGCGTCGATGAATCTACATGTTCCTGTCAATATTGGTTCATACAGAACCCGCGGCAACCTGTTTCTGGCTCCTGTAGCCGGCTACTCCGACGCGGCCTTTCGTTCTGTTTGTGCGGATGCCGGATGCGACCTTGCCTTTACCGAGATGGTAAGCTCTGAGGCCCTGACCCGAGGGCATCTTAAGACAGAGGTTTTGCTGGCACGCGAGCCAAATGAACTTGATTATGCCGTGCAGCTCTTTGGAGCCAAGCCAGATGTCATGGCCAGGGCCGCGCAGATGGTAGCAGAACGCTGGAAACCAGCGCTCATAGACATAAACTGCGGTTGCCCGGTTCCCAAGATTGTACGCTCTGGAGCGGGATCTATCCTCATGCGTGATCCTGAGCATCTACATGCAATCGTCAAGGCCATGACAGAGGCTGTAAGCCTGCCTGTAAGTGTAAAGATACGCCTGGGCTGGGACGACTCGTCAATCAACTACATAGAAGTTGCCCATGCGGCCGTGGAGGGTGGAGCCGCGGCTCTTACCCTCCATGCCAGAACTAGGGCTCAGGGTTATGCCGGCAAGGCGGATAGGCCCGCCTTCTATGCCTTGGCCGCGGCGGTATCGGTGCCTGTCTTTGCATCTGGGGATCTGTTCTCTGCCGCCGATGCCGTAGACATCCTGTCAGGAGGCGCTGAGGGGGCACGGGTAGCCGGCGTCATGTTTGCCAGGGGAGCCATGGGCGATCCTTTTATCTTTACCAGGGCTCGTGCCGCTCTAGAAGGCCTGAGCGAACCGGATATAGGCGGCATGCGTATCGAGACCGCTCGGCGTCACCTGGCCATATCTATACGAAGCTATGGAGAAAAGACCGCGTGTGTAGAGTTCAGGAAACAGGCCTGCTCCTATCTCAAGGGAACACCCGGTGGAGCAGGACTCAGGAAACACGCCGTATCCTGCGCCACGGCGGATGATTACGAGGGGTTTTTTAAAGCCTGGGAACAGTCTGAGGGTCTCTCCATTAGTCGGTAGACCGACGCTTGAGCCAGTTTTGTATTCTGGTTTCCAGAGCCACATTAGGATCGGCGGGTGGCTTTATTCCTGTTGCTTCAAGCAGGAAGGGCAGGATTATTTCCTCTTTAATCTCCGGCCACATGGCTGGGAGGGTGTGAGGAGGACGCAAATACTGAGCCGGCGGGAGCTTTCCAAGCAACGAAGGGTAGTATAGCGGGAAGAGCTTCTCGTTGACCGATCTAATTGCCGAGAAGCCCCCGGCTATCCCGAATGATGATTCCATGGAGCGATAACGCTGCGCCTCGTCGAGTATGGAGCGCTGGGTTTCTTCGGCATAGAACCACTTGAGGAAGGCTTCAGCGGCATGGGTTCCTGTTCCTTTTCGGCTTATACCCGCATAGACTATGCCTTCATCTACAGGTATGGCGTTGTCCTTGGATAGCCATCGGAATGACAGTGATGAACGACGTTCTTCCGAAACGATGAAAAATTCGGATGAGTTCATGGCGGCGAAGCCAATCCGGCCCTCTTGCACCGATTTATATCCAGGCAAGTACAGGTATTTGAATTGGAATTCATCCACCTTGCCTATAGAGCCGTTGCTGCGCGCTGACCAGTCCTTGCTTAAGGATAGACCAGCTTCAAGCCCCGCCTTATTCCACTTCAAAGGAGAGCCTTCCTTGAATTCTGTGCCTTGCAGTTCCATCATGAGATATAGAAACTCAGGTGACCAGCGAGGATCGAAGCCCATGTTGGTGTACGAGCTTTTTACTGCCTTGTTGAAGTCGGCCCCCTGTTTCTCAAGGTCCACAATATCGATCACGAAGCCATCTTTCATAACCAGCTCAA
This sequence comes from Spirochaetia bacterium, assembly GCA_034003955.1. Lineage (GTDB taxonomy): Bacteria > Spirochaetota > Spirochaetia > Treponematales > UBA12059 > SZUA-370. The sequence continues at coordinate 10,243 of JAVEXO010000065.1, forward strand.
GCTTCATGTCGAACACGATGAGGGGCAGATTAAAGGACACGGGCAGGAAGAGCTGCCTGCCTTCAGTATTTCCTAGTTCAAGGAGGCCCGGATAGAAGACGCTCTGATTGATGACGAGTTCGGAGAATAGATGATCGAGTGATTGGTAGCTCGATCGTGCCTGGGCGCTTTTTAGATAGCGACCTATGACGAGTGCCGGCTTGACGGTTCTAGATGCGAATTTCTCGGCAAGGTGAACCTCGTAGCTCACGTGTATCTTGTATCTGTTTTGAGAGGTATTGAAGGCGGCTGCGTATATGGCCATCTGAGGAACATCTGTCATCAGTTCGGCTACCGGTGGTTCAATAAAATCGCACGATACTATTCCCAAGCAGAAAACCATGATGATGACTGCCCGTGAAGAAAGCCTCTTTATCGATTCTGTCATTGAATAAGCCTAGCCTAAAGTAATCTCTTGCTCAAGTCGGCTCTGTGTTACCCTGTTCTGTATAGCGTTGATCATCATTAACCTGTATACTACCTTCATGCAAATCAAGACGCCCGAGGTGTACTCGCTTATAGAAGCGATTGGGCATCACTTCAAGAACAACATATCCAACCGCTTTACCAGGGGAGCCCTGTCGATGCTCGTTCTGGATAATGCCACATGGAACCAGATTGAGGAGCTTACCGAGAAGTCTGACAACTATCGGTATCAGGGCTATCATCTGGATGAACTCTATGGCCTCATCTTGGCCATGGCACGCTTCATTTCAGCCGCTAGAAAACAGGGCTCCCAGAGCCTGAGATATGGCAATATTGAGAAATTGAGTGCGCAGGACCGAGTGCTACGAGACATGGTCGTAAGCAATTTTTCCTCAAATCTCAATATTCTAGCCGATTCTGTAAACAAGCTGTATATAAAGATCGTGGAGATAGATAAGGCTAATTCCGTGGGCCACCAGCCGATATACGCCCGTTTCCCTGAATTAGGAGAGCTGGGACGTTATCTGATAGGCTGATAGACGATCAGGGTGCCTAAGTCTTAACGTATCTTGACATTCAGGCCTTACTTATTTAGTATGCGGTGCCTTGAGTTGGAGCGGTGTCCGAGCGGTTTAAGGAGGCGGTCTTGAAAACCGTTGTGCCGTAAGGTACCGGGGGTTCGAATCCCCCCTGCTCCGTAGTTATTGAAAAAAGCCTATAAAGGCTGGCGAATTTGTTATGGTCTGGGGGATTCGAACCGAGTCCCCGCCGATGTTTTCTTGGAGAGGTGCGAGAGTGGCCGAATCGGGCTCCCTGCTAAGGAGTTGTGCCTCTCAAGGGCACCGGGGGTTCGAATCCCCCCCTCTCCGTTGATGTATTTGATGAGCCTTCTGAGGTAGCCGTATATCTTTTTGTTTGGGGGATTCGAACCGAATCCCCGCCGACCAAAGGGAGGAAGAGGCGCCATGGATGGCACCGGCAGAGGATGAGGCGGGTTTTGAAGCGAGCAGGATGCTCGCGAGAAAACCGAATGCCCCCCTCTCCGTTGATGTATTTGATGAGCCTTCTGAGGTAGCCGTGTATCTTTTTGTTTGGGGGATTCGAACCGAGTCCCCGCCGATTTAAAATGCATGATTTCTTAGGTAGATAAGCACTGTAA
>JAVEXO010000066.1:0-11589 GCA_034003955.1 Spirochaetia bacterium
ATCCTGTAAGGTAAACCAAAAAAATGAAATTGCTACCAGATATTATAAGGAGATTATTAAGAATATTGATGAGTGATAAAATATTTCTTCTAGTAATTGCTTCAATCCGAATCGGCGGCTTTGTTTTTCAGGTTTAGAGTATGTTTGATGGATTCTTTGATAAGGAAAAAAAATATGAAAAAAATAAAAATTTGTCACCATGATAATTCAACATCGTTTACTAAAGAAATAAGCCGGCACGCAGTAAGGGCAATCATAGAGAATAACAATCGTTTACTCTTAATATTTTCATCTACTGTAGGCGATTACAAGTTTCCTGGTGGCGGAATTGAAAAAGATGAGAGTAATGAAGCAGCTTTGCGACGAGAAGTACAAGAAGAATGTGGCGTCGAGGTATTTGAAGTAAAAAATATGGTATTAAGAATTGTTGAAGAAAGAATATCTAAGGAATGTAGCACTACAAAGTTTAAAATGATTTCTGATTATTATATTTGTACTTCTAGCGAAGAACTAGGAATGCAAAATCTTGATCCTTACGAAGCAGAACTAGGCTTTACCCCTGGTTGGTTTGATATCAATGATGCAGTTCAATGCAATAATGAAATAGTAAATTCAACTGATGCGGACAGAATTGTACCACGATGGATTAAAAGAGATACCATGGTTTTAGAAATGATAAAAAATAGACTTATAAGTTAATAGGCAATTAGCTTGACCCATTGATTCCCTCTTTCTTGTCTCGTATCCTCTTATTCTCTTCGTCATCTTCATTATTTTCGGTGGTATATCGTGTCTACAGGTACCCCAGCTTAGAAAGCGCTACAGAGACTGCTGCCACGGCGGCTGTCTCTGTTTTTAATATGCGCTCGCCTAATGATGCAAACGAGAATCCATGGGTGGCTAGCATGTCAAGCTCGGCAGGAGTCCAGCCGCGTTCGCTGCCTATGGCCAGGGTAAGCGGGGATTCTGGTGTAGCGGGCGGTAGGTTCGCGGCACCGAAAAGCGCCTGGGCGCGGTAGGGGTCGAAGGCCCACCGTGAGCTCGATTGGCTGGTAGTCTTTTGTATGCAAAGTTCGTCGAGAGCGCGGAGCAGTGTCCACGCTGTGTCGACTATAGGCAAGCGTGGGTTGGCTGCCTGCGTGGCGCCTTCTATGAGGGCGGCGCGGAATTCGCGGTTCTTGAAGAAGTCGCTCTGGAAGTATGACTTCTCTCCCAGCTCCGTACCCGATAGCATTATGCGACTTACGCCGAGCGAGGCTAGGTCCTTGAGTATGCGGTTTGCCTGTATGGGCCGGGGGAAGCCAAGGAGCAGGGTGATTGGCCGGAGAGCTGGTGCCTCGCTGGCAGGTCTGAACGAGAATGTCATTCCTTCGTCGTTGTGCAACTCTATTTTTGCCATGCCGAGCTTCCCATCAGGAGTGCCGGCTTCTAGCTCGTCGCCTGGTCCTTTCTTTAGCACCTTAAGCACGTGTTTGACGCGTGCGTCTGAGCGGGGAAGGGGTGAGTCTATATCTTCAGGGTCGAGGAAGAGCATGTTCATGGTGAGTCTCCGACGTCGGTTTGTCCAGTATGGGAGAGCATAGCAGTATTGTATGTTAAAAAAAAGACCGCCGCGTTACTCGATGATCAGACACCGTGGTCCGGTGCCTCTGGCTCGTCATCGCGGAGACGAGCCGTATCTACAGGAAACACACGCCATGTGGGTAGCGCACCGTGCTCTGTGGCACGAATATCCGTTGGGAATGAGGTTCGCTGCCTTTCCTTGGGCCTCCTTATAGATGCATCGAGTTACGCGGCGGACGGCAGGTCCGGTTGCAAGCCCCTAGGGTAGGCGGTCAGCGCCCCAGGGTTATAGAAAAATAGTAAAGAGCAACAAAGAGAATAAGAGGAAAAGAGAATAGAAAGAGAATAGAAAGAGAAAAACAAGGATCAAAGCTAAGGGTTAGTGTCTCTCTCCTTCTCTCCTTCTCTCCTTCTCCCATTCTCTCCTCTTGTATTACCTCTTATTCTCTTTTCCTCTTTGTTCAATTATTCATTTCGTTCAATTCTCTATCTGAATGTGACATCGGCGTCGTAGTCTACGCCTTCCATGTCAAAACCATGGGCCTCAAGGAAGTCATGCTTAAAGCCTGCAAGGTCGACGGTCTCGGAGAGGTTTATCTCTGTAGCCTCGGCGAAGCGCCGGGCCGTACCGTCCTGAACATCCTTGCGCATCTCCCAGTCATCCATGCGTATGCGGCCCTCCGAGTCTACGGGAACCTTGCCTTTGACGAAGAGCCGCTCACGATAGAGGCGCAGAAGCTGATCCAGGCAATCTTCGTGTAGTCCTAGTTCCTTCATCGTCTTGAAGAGGGCCGCTACGTAGAGGGCGACGACAGGTATGACGGCGCTAGCCCGAGTGACGACGGCCTTGTTTACGGCCACGTATGCCGCCCCGCCTCGCGTGCCCAGGCGTTTTGACAGCACATGGGCCGTGCTCTCCAGGTGTTCCTTCGCGCGGCCTATGGCTCCGCCTCGGTATATGGTAGCCGTATGTTCGGGGCCAATGTATGAATAGGCCATGGTGATGCATCCGGGAGCGAGTACGCCTGCGGCTTCGAGTGCTTGAATCCACAGCTCCCAGTCTTCGCCGCCCATTACCTTGACGGTGGATGCCACCTCTTCATCGCTGGCAGGCTGGATCGAGACTTCACTCATCTCGCCCGTGACTACGTCAAAAGTGCGGCCGGTAAACGCCTCGCCAATGGGCTTGAGAACTGAGCGGTACATGACCCCTGTTTCGGGATCGACACGCACGGGGCTTGCCAGCGAGTAGATCACCTGATCGAATAGAAGGCCATCTTTCTTTGCCAGGGCTATGACCCTGTCTCTGGTTTCGTTTGAGAAGGCGTCGCCATCGAGGGTTTGGGTGTAGAGGCCGGACTCTCGGGCGGCGTTGTCAAAGGCGAGATTGTCGTACCAGCCTGGCGTGCCTGTTTTCTTGTCGCTTGGTTCACGCTCCAGGGAGACGCCTACCGTGGCTGCTTCCAGGGAGAAGGCGGCGGTAATCCTTGAAGCCAGGCCATAGCCTGTAGAGCAACCGAGAACCAGGACAGTCTTGGGAGCATCCTTGCCAGAGGCGCGCATCGCATGGATCATGGCGGGTTTGGCTGCCCTGGCCCTGTCTATCCACAGATTGACCATGGCCTCACATCCGAGGGGATGGGCGTTAAGGCAGATGTTGCTCCGTATCATAGGTTTCATGCTAGATCCTCCTCGGCCGCAGCTATGCATAGCCACTCGGCTTCTACTGCTAGCTCACCGCCTACATAGCCCTTGCCTGACTGCTTTATCAGCTTGGCGCTACCCCTGAGGGTGACGACTTCCATCTCAAAGAGATCGCCGGGTCTAACCTGGCGCCGATACTTGACATTGTTTACGGTTGCGAGGAAGAACACACCGCCAACACCGGTGCTCAGCTTGAATCCTACTCCGCCGGCCTGAGCCAGGGTCTCTATGAGGAGTACCCCAGGGACCACCGGATAGTCGGGAAAATGCCCGGCAAAGAATGGTTCATCTGGCCTAAAGAGGTGTCTGGCCCTGATTATGCCATCGTCACCTAGCTCCGCCGAATCGACGAACAGGAACGGTGCCCGGTGTGGCAATATTGACTCTATCTCGCTTCCGCTGGCTTTCATCGGTACTTCCTTAACACGACGCAGGCATTATGGCCACCAAAGCCTAGTGATGCACTGGCAGCCGCGTCAATAGTACCAACAACGCCAACATTGGGCACGCAGTCCAGGTCACAGGCTTCGTCGGCCTTATCAAGGTTTATAGTCGGTGGGAAGAAGCCATCTCGTATGGCCAGGGCACAGACTATGGCCTCTACGGCACCGGCGGCGGCTATCATGTGGCCGGTCATGCTCTTGGTGGATGAAATCTTTATACTCTTGGCGTGGTCTCCAAAGGCCTTCTTGACCATCTGAGTCTCTATGGGGTCGTTCATCTGGGTACTCGTTCCGTGTGCGTTGTAGTAGGCCACGGCAGATGGCGCAAGTCCAGCATCCTTGAGCGCCAAGCTGATGGCGCGAGCTCCGCCGTCACCCGATGGTTCAGGAGCGGTTATGTGATATGCGTCGCAGGAAGCGCCATAGCCGGCCAATTCGGCCAGTATGGTGGCTCCGCGGGCTTTTGCATGCTCTTCACTCTCAAGGATCACGATTCCGGCGCCTTCACCTATGACGAAGCCGTCTCTGGCGGCGTCGAATGGACGAGAGGCCTTCTGTGGGCAGTCATTGTATGCAGTTGAGAGGGCCTTGAGCATGCAGAATGATCCTACGGCGAAGGCGCTTATCGCACCTTCTGTGCCGCCGGTAACGACGACGTCGGCACGGCCTGAGCGTATCATGTCCAGGCCCTGACCCAGGGCATCGGTACCCGAGGCACAGGCTGTTACCGCCGTCAGTGCCGGGCCCTTGATACCGAAGTGTATGGCTATGTTGCCGGCGGCCTCGTTGCCTATCATCATGGGCACGGTGAGGGGTAGCATGCGGGAAGGGCCTGAAGAAAGCAGCTTCTTGTAGCTTTCCTCGAATATCTCTATGCCACCTATGCCATTGCCCAGGATCACGGCCACCCGCTCCAGGTCTACGTTCGAGTCTTCCAGGGCAGCCTGATTCCAGGCCTGGACGGAGGCGGCCACGGCAAACTGGGTAAACAGTGCCATCTTGCGGGCGTCTTTCTTCTCCATGAAGACGCTGGGGTCGAAGTCCTTGACCTCTGCCGCAACCTTGGAGTCAAACTCGCTTGCATCAAAGCGGGTGATGGGGCCGAGCCCGCTCTTGCCTGCCCTTATAGAGGCCCAGAACGTATCTATATCGTTACCAATCGGACTTACGACGCCCATGCCGGTAATTACTGCCTTCGTCATACTAGTTCTCCTTTAGCGTTCGGACTGGCTCACCAGCGAATTATGGTTCCACCATAGGTGAGGCCGGCTCCAAAGCCCATGGCCAAGACGAGGTCTCCTTTTTTAAGGAGCCTTTTCTCAACCATTTCGTTCAAGGCTATGGGTATTGAGGCCGCCGATGTGTTGGCGTACTCCTCTATGTTCATGTAGATATGGTCATCCTTTATGCCAAAGCGCTTGGCGGCAGCCTGGACGATGCGGGCATTGGCCTGGTGTGGGACTATCCACCTGAAATCCTCGAGTGCAAAGCCGGATTCCGCTATGAGAGCCTCTATGGTGTCTGTTATGGCCTTGACGGCGAACATGTATACGCTTTTTCCATCCATGACGATGGCTGGGGGCTTGGTATAGTCACCGGATCGCTCGAATGTCTTTAAGCGTTCAGGCTGGCTCAGGTAGAGGCTCTTGAAGCCTGAACCCTTGGCCCTGAGCCAGGAATGAAGGATGCCTCTGCCAGAAGCCTCTGTGCTTTCTTCATCCTTTTCTAGGACGAAGGCGGCGGCACCGTCGCCGAAGAGCACGCATGAGGATCTGTCTTCCCAGTCGGTTATCCTGGTGAGCGTCTCCGCGCCTATGACGAGGGCAGTTTTCCTGGTTGCTGAGGCGAGCATAGAGGCGGCCACATCGATACCGTAGATGAAGCCAGTGCAGCCGGCGTTGACATCAAGCGCAGCGGCGTTGTCGGCTCCCAGCTTGTCTTGAATGATGCAGGCCGTGGAAGGAAAGCCAAAAAAATCGGGTGAGGCTGTAGCTACCACTATGATATCTATGTCGAGGGCTGTCTTGCCGGCTCGTTTAAGGGCGACGAGGGACGCTTCTACGCCCAGGTCACTTGTAACCATGCCGTCGGCTGCGAATCGGCGGGCTCCTATACCGGTATGCGATCGTATCCATTCATCAGTCGTATCGACCTTTGATGCAAGCTGTTCATTGGATACGCGGTTTTCGGGAATAGAGGATCCCGTTCCTGTTATGACTATTGCCATGCTGTTCTCCTTGACATTAACTAAATAAATGTCACAATGCAATAATCTAACAATAGACATAAACTGTCAATATGTCATGTCTTTATTTCGTTATCGCGTCTCCAGCTCTATTCCTGTGAATGCTCCATCGTCCAGGAATACTTCGACACTGTGCTTGCCTCGGAGCAGGGGAAGCCATAGCCTTGCGGGGAATGTGCCGCTCCAGTACATTTTACCGTCCATAGAAAGGCTACCAGAACCGGTGCCGAATGCCTCGACAAGAAAATCCTGCCCGCTCTCTGGCCCAGTCGGATCCAGATAGAATACGGCTCCATCGACAGGGCGAGCTATCCGTAGCTCGGCCTGGCTTGAGGTGCTTGCCGTAGCGTAACGATAGCGGGACAACCAATTCGTGTATTCCTGCGGATAGTGCACGGCTACTCCGGCAGGACTAGAGGAGTGCCAGTCGCATGGGCTGGGTTCCTTGCCCGGTAGGAAGTACTCCTCAAGCGTGTGCGGGCATGAGGCGGTGGCCGCCATGCCCGACAAGGCGCACACACGCCTTTTTTCGAGCCCTGCTAGCGGCGGGAATGGCTCATGGGCAGAGAACGCCTCCAAGGTGCTCGACAGCATGGCCGCCGGGTAGCCTGAGTCAGCGGTTCCAACCACCGTTGAGCCTGAGAAGTTGCCCATCCAGAGCCCGCCTAGTATATCGCTTGTAAAACCGACGGCCCATATATTGTTAAACTGGTTACTCGTACCCGTCTTGATTGCACCGTCGAATTTGAGTCGCCCATGCCCGCCTCGACCAAAGGCCAGCGTACGATCCGGGTGCCTCGTTAGGATATCGCGCACCAAAGCCGCGATGCGGGGATCGATGATGGCTTTTTCGTCGGCAATAAAGGGTGATTGTCCCCCTCCGTTGTTGAGCTCAGAGGGAACTCCGTCGTTTATAAACAGACCATAGGCACGCACAAGCTCAAAAAGGCTTATCTCTGCGTTGCCCAGGGCAAGGCCAAGACCGAGGGATCCTCGTTGTTCCTCTATTGAAGTGACGCCGTTTGAGACGAGGAAGTCGGCAAAGGGTTGGACGCCAATGCGTTCGAGTGTATAGACAGCGGGTATATTGAGGCTGGAGGCCAGAGCCTGCCGCAACCGCACGGGGCCATTGAATTGGTTGCTAAAATTGGCGGGCACGTAGACCTCGGCGCCACCGAAGTCAGTGGGCACATCGGGTATCACGGTAGACGCATCCCAGCCATGCTCGAGCGCGAGGGCATACAGGAAAGGCTTGAGCGTCGATCCCGGTTGCCTGCGCATCGTCACGCCATCAACTTGCCCCGCTCCTTCTGAGTCGTGAAAGTCCACTGAGCCTACCCAGGCGGCTATGCGCATGTCTGAGGGGCGTACAAACAGGGCCGAGGCGTTTGTTACACGCTTGGCCCTGGCTTCGTCTACGGTGCGTGCCAACAAGTTTTCCAGCCAAGACTGGAGCGCAGGCTCGATGGCGCTACGGAACGGCGTCTTCCCGTCCATGCCGGCAAATGCGCCTGAGGCCTGCAGATGGGCAAGATAATGTGGCGCCCTGAATGGCCAGAGCCCGCCACGCTTGCCGTTTAGCACCGTTGCAAGCGCCTCGTCGATGGCCACGGCAGCTTGGGTGGGGTTGTCGCCAGAGGCTTTAGCAAGGCGCAATGCAGCGGCCCTGGCCACCTCTGGAGACTCCGTTGGGTCATAGCGGGCAGGCGCGCGAGGTATGACGCACAGCACCATGAGCTGTGCTCGGGTAAGCCTGGCAAGCGGCACGCCAAAGTAGACGCGCGCCGCAGCGCCGAAGCCCTCGACGTTGTGGCCGAATGGAATCAGGTTGAGGTACAGGTCAAAGACGCCAGTCTTGCCTATGCGGCTCTCCAGCTGGAGGGCTTCCCAGGCCTCTGATAGCTTGGCGCGCATAGTCCGTGGCCGTGGCCGTAAGAGCCGGGCAACCTGCATGCTCAGTGTCGAGGCGCCGCTTACCGTTCGCCCGCCGCCTGCGTTCTGGATGGTAGCTCGGAACAGCGCAAGAGGGTCTACTCCCGGGTGTAGCCGAAAGCGCCTGTCCTCGGCACGTAACACGAGCCTTGCAAGCTCGGCAGGTGCATCCGGCGCCGAGACGTAGACCCTCCTGAGGCCATCCCCGATGGGTAGTATCTGTAATTCCCCATCGTCGGCGTCAAGCACGACGATGGAGAAACGTAATGAATCAAGCGCGTCCTGCCCGGCGTATGGCACGAGGCGCGGTACGATCCGGAACGTCAGCAGAAACAGCAAGGCAGCCGCGCCTAAGTATATCGCGGCTACCCGCCGTCGCTTAAGGCTTGATGACAAAGAGCTTACCATCGGAGCGACCAAATACCTCCGGCTCGAATTCCAGGCTAGCACTCGCAGGCGGCGTGGGATAGATGCCGGGGGTCGTCACGCGCACCAGGAAGGTTATCTCGCGGCTGCCGGCGTAGAAGTCTGTCCAGCGGTATACCATCATATTGTCGAGTGCGAATGAATCTGGGTTGTAGAAGTACCAGTACCAACTGTCGTAGTCACGGCTGCCATAGCCTTCTGCGCTAACGCTTATGGTGTCGCCATAGACTGTCTCCCGCTCTAAGGTCTGGGCGCCGGTGCCGCCCTTGTCTGAGAATCGACCCGTGGTGACAAATCCCGGATCGACTATCTCGGCACCGTTGGGGATTGCAACGAGCAACTCAAGCCTTTGCCTGCGCTTGCTCGTAGAGACGTTGGCACGGACCCTATAGGTTTCACCAAGCTTAAGTGCATCTTCTGCTACCAGCTCTCCATCGAGGCTCTCATAGCGCACGTTTACTTCTATGCCTTCATCTCGGGCAAAGGCAGTCTCGGTTGGGAGGGCGTAGCGCAGGATAGTCGTATAATAGAGCGGCGAGTCTCCCTGTTTTTCAAAGTCGAGCGGAACGATGCTGTCTCGTGGTAGATTGACCAGCGGCTTCTCCGAGAATTCCAGGCTCGTCGTCGATGCTGGCTTGGCGGCGTTCAATTCTGCCTTCGCGAGGGCTGTTTCACCGGAACTAAGCGTAAAATCTGTCGTACCGGTTCCTGGACCTTCGGCATCGAGCAGGGGGATGAAGCCAAGTATTGTCCACAGGTCGTCGTTGAGTGTGCTCCAGTAACGCTCGCTGCGCTCCAGGCTACCGGCCAGGCGCTGCACCAAGCCTGCGTCCTCACCAAGCTCATAGGCATTCTTGAGCATTATGGCCATCTCAGCGAGCAGCGAGCTCCAATACTGTGTAGCCTCGTAGCTCTCCTTGACGTCGACCCTTTGTGTTCCCATCAGCACGAAATTTTTTGACCTCTTATAGACCCGGTTCGCGCTTTCCTTGTCTCCTGCGGTCAGGTAGGCCTGGGCCAGGAGCCCGTAGCCGCCGAGCCCAAGCTCGTCTTCAAGAGCCTCGAGCTGCTGGAGGTATGCGCTGTCCTTCCTGCCAGAGGCGGTCAGGACGTAGGCCAGGTATGCCTTGTAGTATGGGCTGAATCGCTCATTCTGGGTTTTGAGCGTCTCCAGGTATGAAAGGAGCCTTGCCCTGTCGGGTCCTGGTGCCTGTTTCATGTGCCTGGATTCGGCGAACAACTGGAAATGGGCAGAAAGGAGGCTCACGTAGTCGTCTGCCAGGTAGGGTCTCCATGACCAGCTGCCCGTATAGATGCCGCCGTTAGGCAGCTGACGGCCTGATAGCTCGGAGAGGAGTCCTCGTACCGACGCATCGTCGCGTTTCTCGTAGACGGCGGCGAATGAGAAGAGGAGGCGCCGGTAGTAGCCCCACCACGGATCGGGCAGTTCCAGGAGCCGATCCATCGACGGCTCGATATATGGCCTGAGGCTTCTAGATGCCTTGACGGTTAAGCTACCGTACCCTGGAGCTATCGCCGAGGGTATGGCAAGTCCTTCCTGAGCGCTTTGGTCGTCTCGGGCAATAGAGCCAACCGTTGAGAAAGCCTCCTTTATAAGCGGCCTCTCGACCGTAACCTTCTCGCTTAGTTTTTCATTAAGGACGTCGCTCGTTATCGTGAATGATACGGTTCCTTCTCCCGGCGTTGTGGCCGCCAGCACAAATGGCAGCTCATAGACGCCACTAGGCGGGATGGTCACGCTACGTGTCGCCTCTCCTTCCACGCTGAGTATGTCGCTCGACGCTGTGACGCTTACCGTTTGTTCGAACTTTGTCAGGTTTTGTAGTATTACGCCTGCTGCCGCGGTGTCACGGTTGCGGAAGCGCCGTGGCAAGGCCGTCCTCACGTTTACAGGATTCTGAACCAGGAGCTCGCCCTCTGAAAGGCCTAGCTTGGCGCCGTTGAGCGCGACGGCTGTTAGCCGGTATGTTGTGAGTGAATCGGGTAGATCAAAGGAAACCTTGGCCAGACCCTGTTCGTTGGTAAGGACAAAGGGTTCAAAGAGAGCCAGCGGCCTGAAATCCTTGCGTTCGTTTGGCTTCTCGCCATCCCCGCCCGTCAGGAGGGACGTGTCGTAGGATACTGGCTTGAGCAGTAGTCGTCGGCTGTCGTCGCCATGGACGGCGAGGGGGAAGTTTCCAGGATCATAGAAGAAACCAACAGGGTCGGGTACATGGTAATCGATGAGGTCGAGGACGCCGCGGTCTACGGCCATCAACGTTACTTCTCCACCTGCAACAGGCTTGCCCTTGTGTGTGACCCGGACTATGACCTCGGCCTTCGTGCCTGGCTTGTATGCCCCATCGACTGCGGCCACTTCAACATCTAACTCCACGGGCTTGGTCGATACCTTGAGGCCTACGATACCAAAGACACTTCGGGGTTTGCCTAGGTCAGGCTCGAAGTAATCAGACGGTGCGGATTCTCGCTTGGTGTATGAGCTGAGCGCAACGTATACGACGGGCACGAGTTCATCAGTAATAGGCAGCTCGACGATGGCATTGCCGTCGCCTATCCGCACTACCTTCTCCGAGAATATGCCTTGGCGCTCAATGGTAACCAGGTAGTCGGCCTCGGGGAGCGGGCTGCGGACCAGTATCCTGGCTGTCTCACCGGGTAAGTACTCGGTCTTGTCGGGGATCAGGTCTATGGTGGACGGCGTCTCGGTGGCGTTTCTAGCCCATGCAGAGCCAGTGGCGTAGAAGCGGAGGCTTGTCTTGACGAAGCGCCCCTTTGAATCTTTGCCCTCAAATGAAAGGATATAGTCACCGGCTTCAATGGGTTTGAATGTCCAGGTAGCCTTGCCGCCCTTGGCCACGACTTCGGCTGTCCTGAGTTCTTCTTCGACGTACTCCCAACGTGTGTTTACTCGGCCATAGACGCCTTGCTGCTCCGTTGATTTCCATTTTCCTATAATCAACCGAGCCGTCAGACGCGCGTCCTCAGTCCACAGCTCGCCTCCAGGGTATGCCAAGGCTGCCTCTGCCTTTACATCCTTGCCGGCGGGCACGAATCGGCTCCACCATCCGTCTGCCGAAGCGGTGGCGAATTTAAGCCCGATATAGAATGACGCGGGATGCACCAGCACGGTCGCCGCGCTTGCTATAGCCTGGCGGTCTATGTCCTGTATTGTCGTCTCCAGGACGTAATGGTAGGTCGAGCCGCTGGCGTTCTGACCATCGGTGTTCTCCTTGAGTACGACTGAACCTGCGGGGC
>JAVEXO010000067.1:0-11588 GCA_034003955.1 Spirochaetia bacterium
ATGACACGCTGGGGGTCACAAGTTCGACTCTTGTACCGCCCATTTAAGTCCTTATAGTACTACGATTCATGTCGTGGTTCTATAAGGACTTTTTTTGCGCATACACTTAGCCTAAGCCGGCCTCACGGAGTATAGAAAGCGCATCTATCCTAGGTTTTGGGAGCTTGCCTGCCAGGAACGAGCTCAGTGGCCTGTCCGTTTCACCGTCGTCGGCCCAGGCAGACATGGCGTTGTCTAGTGGCAGGCTCCAGCGATCAGATTGCCGTTCTCCTTTGAAAGACAGATCGTTGACCGCGAAGTTTGAAACAGGGGGTATGGGCTCGAGTTCGGGGCGCTGCCCACGCTCCCATGCCGTATACATGGCGGAGTGCCGTGTGAGGACGAACTTGTGCCAGAACGCCGAATCTACGAGGCCCTCGGCCAGGAGTACCCGTGCCATTTCAGCCGAGTCGGCTATGTCCTGGTCGGCTTGCCCTGGAAACCCGTAGATGAGGTAGGCGTGTATAAGAATTCCTGTCTTCTTGAAGGAGGCTAGGGTGCGGACAAGATCGACCATGGAGAAGCCCTTGTCGACTATTTGCAGGCCCTTCCGCGTCGCTATCTCTATGCCACCAGAGACGGCGACGAGACCGCGTTCCGCCGTGAAGGCACATGCCTCGTCGGTCCATGCCTTGTCGAAGCGCACATTGCCCCAGAATGTAAACGGGCGGGCGAATTCAGCATTTCTGGCGGCGAAGGCTCGTACCATGTTAACGGGCATGGCCTCGTCCACGAAGTGTATTCCATACAAGCCACTGCGTTGGGCGGCCGATAGAGCAGCGCTAATAAGCCTGTCCAGGTCGGAAGCCTTGTAGCGCTTTATGTAGTCGAGCTGTGTATCGCAGAACGCACAGCGGTGCCAGTAGCAACCGTAGGCAAGGCGGTATTTAAGCCACGGAGTATCGTTCCACAGACGCTGCATGGGATTGGGAGAATCGAAAAGACGTAGATACCTGGAAAAGTCTAGACCATAGTAATCAGGGTGTATTCTGGATATATCTTCACTTTCAAGGCTTGAATACTCGGTGAATCCGGGGGTATCAGCGGCTCTCCCCTCGCTGTTTTGGGTATCTGCTGCAATACGGGTTTCAGTGTCCTGGAACCCGGAGGCTATGACCTTCCCTGTCTCGTCGCGGTATCTAACATGGAACAAGGCATTCTTGGGTCCTCCACCTAGGACATCGAGTATCGATGCCAAAGCGCCGAAGCCAGCATCGTAGGCCAGGTAGTCAAAGATATTGAATATCGAAGGTTCTTCCAGGAAGCGTAGCTCCGTCGATATATATCCGCCGCCCGCAACTATGGTAACGCGCCTACCAAAGACAAGCCTTGCTTCCGCGGCTGCTGCGATGGCTCCTGCTAGGCAGCCTGGGAAGGGTATGCTCAGTAAGAGGAGCAGCTGTTCGCCATCGACTGCCTTACTGGATCTTTCCTGCTTGAGGGAGTCAAATAGTCGGCGTAAAAGCGGACGATACAATGTTTTTATGACCCAGCCATTCTGTGCTGCATCCAAGATGGGTGCAAATGCTGGTGCGCTTTGCGAAAGCCTCTCGGCGTAGCGAACCACTCCAAAATCCGCATCAAGAGCATAGCTTATGAAGTCAGAAAGGTCGCTGAGGGTCGCCGTTGCGAAGGCCCTGGCGTCTTCTGATCCCATGCCATCACCGAATACCGCCTCTGAGCGCATGCCGGCCGGCATCCCCGCGCCTACGGCTAGCCTATGCGCGAAGGCTGGATCTCCTCCCTCCAGAAAGGCCATCATGGAGTCTATCATGGCCAGGTAGAGAGGCTCGTCATCGAAGTAGTTCTGTATACGCCTGGCCGTCTCATCATCGGGATGCTTTCGACCCTTGAGTGCTATTTTGGCAGCAGAGAATACTGTTTCCAGTCCTTTTCGGCAGAAAACAGCGTGTGCCAGTTCTATTGAATGGTCTATAGCCGAAGAAGTTATACCCCTGTCTCTGAGCCAAGTGTCGATGTACCAGACGGCCGGGTAGGGAGCGTTGAGCTGGACGAGGGGCGGCTGGATGCAGAGTGCGTGCATGGTTCGAGTATAGCGACCAAGCCCTACTCTGTGAACAGCGCGCGATAAGCGCGCTCCCGTCATGCCCAGGCGGGCCCCCGCTCGAGTCAGCCTTACTGCACCCAGCCCGAAGGATCCCGCACACGTAGGTATATTCGTACTGCTTTACTCAAGGCTTGATCGAAAAGGCGAGCGGGGCGACGGGAAGGACAGTGTGCGTGCGATAAGCACGCTCCTGTCCTTCCCAGGCGGGCCCCCGCTCGGTTTTCCTATAATTCTTGTCCAACAGTACTAAAACTTTATAGCTAGATGTGCGGTATTCTTCGGCAGACCTTGACGCTTTCTTCCGTTTTAGGTATAAATGTGCGCGCAGCCAAGCCGCTGTAGCTCAGTTGGTAGAGCAGTGGACTGAAAATCCACGTGTCGTCAGTTCAATTCTGACCGGTGGCATTCTGACCGCCCCTTTTTAAGGGGCGGTTCTTTTTTTAAAAGGTCAGGCTTGCACCCTAAAGCCAAGACACCCTTGTCGCTATTGGCTATCCCGTTTACTATCGTACTGACGTGATAAGAGGCCTGTGAGCGCCTTGCCAGTCGCGTCAGAGGCAAGGAGATGCTAGATGAAGGTGTTGGTCATAGGCGGAGCCGGCTATATAGGTAGCCATGTTTCACTTGCAATGATGGAAGCTGGCCATGAGGTAATAGTCTACGATAACCTATCGAGCGGTACTGTTGATAATCTATTTAAAGGCGCTCTCTTCATAGAGGGCGACATCCTGGACCCGGCCAAGCTGGAAGGGAGCCTGGCCGATGGCATAGAGGGCGTGGTGCATCTGGCGGCGTTCAAGGCGGCCGGTGAATCTATGATAGCGCCTGAAAAATATTCCATTAACAATATTTGCGGAACGCTCAATATACTCAATGCGATGAGCACTACTGGTGTCAAACGTATCGTGTTCTCAAGTTCGGCTGCCGTCTATGGTGAGCCTGAGTACCTGCCGGTAGACGAGCAGCATCCTACCAAGCCTGAGAACTACTATGGCTTTACAAAGCTTGAGATTGAACGCTTTCTTGGCTGGTATGACAAGCTCAAGGGCATTCGCTACACGGCTTTGCGCTATTTTAATGCTGCCGGTTACGATGTACAGGGTAGGGTCAAGGGCCTGGAGAGAAGTCCTGCCAATCTTCTGCCTGTCATCATGGAGGTTGCAGCCGGCATGAGGCCCGAGCTCCGGGTGTTTGGCGACGACTACGCTACAAAGGATGGCACCGGTGTACGAGATTATGTCCATGTCAGCGATTTGGCTACGGCCCACGTGGCGGCCCTCGAAAGGCTTGCCAGGACCGATCAGAGCCTCGTAGTCAACCTGGGCTCAGAGGACGGTCTTTCTGTGATGGATCTAGTCGAGGCGTCGAGGCGCGTGACAGGCAAGCCTATTCCAGTCAAGATTGAGGGTCGGCGACCCGGAGATCCGGCCCGTCTCGTAGCCAGTTCTGCACTGGCCGCAAAAACCCTGTCCTGGAAGGCTTTGCATTCAGACTTGGACACGCTGGTTAGTTCAAGCTGGATGGTATACAAGCGCTGAGCATGCTCGTGCATACATAAGGAGAACACCATGGAGACCATTCAAAAGGCACTGGATTATTTAGACAAGGCCGAGGCCGGTGTCATAGAACTTGAAAAACTACTTACGTCCATACCGGCCTTGGCTCCTGAGTCTGGAGGCGATGGTGAATGGAAGAAGGCCGAGGCACTTGAGGCTTGGCTGCGCAAGCAGGGCATGACTCAAATTGAGCATCATGACGCACCCGATGATAGGGTCAGTGCCAAGAAGCGCCCCAATTTAGTCGTCACCATACCAGGCAAGGAAAAGGGGAAACGTCTCTGGATCATGGCTCATACAGATGTCGTGCCAGAAGGGGATCGATCGCTTTGGGACACTGAACCATTCGAAGCCGTGGTCAAGGGCGGCAAGATATATGGGCGCGGTGTCGAGGACAACCAGCAGGGCCTCGTATCCAGCGTTTTTGCAGCCTTGGCTCTTATGAAGCATGGGATCGTACCAGAACACGATGTAAAGCTTCTGTTCGTGGCCGACGAGGAGTTTGGTTCGGTATTCGGCATACAGTGGTTGCTCGCCAACAGGAATCTATTCGAGAAGGATGACCTTATTGTCGTGCCGGATTCCGGATCAAGTGACGGCTCCGAGATAGAGGTGGCGGAAAAGAATGTCTGCTGGCTCAAGCTTGTCACCAAGGGCAAGCAATGCCATGCCTCCAGGCCCGACGATGGTGCCAATGCCTTCCTGGCCAATTGCGATCTCGCCTTGAGACTCAATGCCATGGAGCGTGATGTATTCAGTGCCAAAAACCCCATTTTTGTGCCCGACAGGACGACAATAACGCCTACAAAGAAGGATGCTAACGTACCTAATATCAACACCGTTCCTGCCGACGACTCGTTCTATGTCGATATGCGCATCCTGCCGCAATACTCGATAGACGAGGTGCTTGCCGAGGCAGCCAAACGAGCCCGTGTTGTCGAGTCAATCTATGGAGTCAAGGTAAGCATTGAGGTGGTGCAGCGGAACGAAAGCCCCCCCACTGCCGTTGACGCACCCGTAGTCCTGCTTCTCAAGGAGGCCATTGTGGCCACCTACGGGATAGAAGGCAAGGCTATAGGCGTGGGCGGTGGCACCGTAGCTGCGTATCTGCGCCTGGCAGGTTTCCCCTGTGTAGTCTGGAGCAGGCAGGACGAGACTATGCATGCCCCCAACGAATATACGAAGATAGAGCATATACTGGGTGACGCCAAGGTATTCGCCAGGCTGATGGTCGCGAAGCGCTAAATCACTTCTTGCAAGAGCTCAGGGCGGATCGATTATGAAGACTATCCTGCCCTGACGGACTACATCCCGGTTTTCAGCCGATATCAGTATCTTGAGCGCGTCTTCTGTGCCTATGACGGCGTCGGTTCGACGTGAGCCAAAGATTTCAGATGCCATGATCCGCAGGGGTTCTGCCCCGGCGCGAGCTGCAACTATGGGGTCGTCTATTTCTGTGGCGTACGCGACCGCTCCCCATGACTGCAAAGCTTGGGGTTCTAGTACGTTGCGTTCAACGATGGTGAGCATGTTATCGTCATAGAGCCGGGGGAAGAGACATGGGGAGATGGCGGCACTGCGGTGTTCTCCCCTGACTCCGTACTCGCCCTTTATGAATACAACTATGCCTGTGTATGTCTTACTTGGCACATAGCGTTCAGCCGCAGGTAGATCTACGGGTCTTGAATGCTTGACGTATAGGGCGGCTAGATCGGCCAATCTCCACTCGTATGTGGCGGTGAGCCTTCCTAGGTCGCGACTCAAAGACGACCGTGTCTTTGTGCCATGCTCAAGATAGGCCTCGAAGGCCGATGCGTCGAGGCTACCGTCCATGAGGCTGTCTCTAACCGTTCGATATGAGTCGAGCCCTATTGCCATGACCTCTTCGCGAATCAGGTCAGGAACGGCCGTCTCAAGGCTCATCTCGGCCTGGGTTCTTCCGGATGGGAGAACAATGCCTGCTGCTCCTAGATTGAGTCCTACCTGTGCCCGTATGAGCCCGGCCGTCCAGTCAAGCGAACTCTCGGCCACGAATACGGTAGGGTTCTGAGAGGGGTCGATAGTAAGAGGCTCTGCATACAAAGGCACAGTCATCAAGACCGATACGGCAAGAAGCGCGATAGATACAATCGACATAGTGTCTCGTTCCAAGGTGTCCATTACCTCAGTATCGGCACGGCGAGGCTCAGACCTTCGCGCAAGACGCTTAAGAGGCTCAAACCGTTCTTGGCCGCCAGAACTTCGGGTTGTACTCCGTACTGTAGAGAGATGCTCCATAGCGTATCGCCCTTGAGCACGGTATAGCTGCCGGCAAAGGATAGTTCGCTGAGGTCGATGTTTATACTGGGTGAGACGTATGGCTTCTTGTCCTTGAATGCTGGGATGACAATCTTCTGTCCAATGCGTATGGAGTCAGGCTTGAGGCCACTATTCATCCTGGCTATCATAGCTACCGAGACCTCGTAGTGCTTGGCTAGAGCCGATACCGTATCTCCCGAGCGTACAATATGCATGTATACGTTCATGAGGGTTTCCCTGGAGGCTATGACTTCCTTGACACTGGCTTCATAGATTGTGGGTACCTTGAGGGAATAGCGACCCTCCGGAGGGGTTATGCCGTAGCGGAGTTCTGGGTTGCCCAGCTTCATGATATCGAAGGGCACGCCTGACTTGGAGGCAAGCATGGCTATGTCTATTGGTCTGTCGACGGCTACTCGAGCCCAGTCTATTGACGGTATCCACGATGCGTTGAGGCCGTTGCGGCCACCGTGCATGGCGATGGAGACAACTGCAAGGAATTTAGGAATATAGGAAGCCGTCTCCTTGGGAAGGAATCCGCCTTCTCGTAGTACCCAGTAGTCATGGGACTTGCCTGCCTTTATAGCCCTGTCCATGGCACCGGCTCCGCAGTTGTAGGCTCCAAGGGCCAGGAGCCAGTCTCCGAACCTGTCGTAATTTGACTTGAGCTTGCGTAAGGCACCATCGGTGGATTTCATGAAGTCTCGACGCTCGTCAAGCCAGTCGTCCATCCTCATGTCGTAGCCGCCCACGCTGTTTCTCATGAATTGCCACAGCCCCGATGCTTCCGAGCGGCTAAGCGCCTTCGCTGAGTATTCAGACTCGATGAATGGCAGGAAGAATATCTCCTCCGGGACACCGAAGTACTGTATTCTCTCCATGATGTATGAGGCGTAGGGGCGAGAGCGTTCGTAGACTGCCTCCAGCCATTGCTTGCCACCAGGAGTAAGATAGGCAGCGCGGAAGTATTCAAACTGCGGCTCGCCGAAGGGTAGCTCCAGCTTGTGTCGCATGGGACCTGCATGGTGGCTGAACTCCGGCGTCTCAACAGGAGTGATGCGCATGGGTCTTGAGACAGGCTTTATTTCAAGGGCACCCGGGATAGATTCGAGGGGAACGGTAGCGATGGCTGAAACCAGATCGGCCACGGCCTTGCCATCCTCGATACCCGAGACAGGTAATCCGATGGCGAGCGATAGTAAGGCAAAGGCGAGCACCGAGCCATGCATCATTGCATCTTCTCTCCAAAGTAGATGCCTGCCCACTCCCAGCGTCCGTGAACCTCTGGATCGGCCGGAAAGTTGACCTTTCTAAAGTACAGGTACCAGACTGAAATTCTCTCTGTCCAGCCCCAGGTTCTAAGAAAGGCTTCACGGGAGTTGGAACTTGGGTCCAGGGAATCGGCCCATTGGATACGTGTTCCTGATGTAAAGGCCCCAAAGTCAAACAATACCTGGCTATTGCCATCCGTCTTGTCCTGGTACCAGTCCATGGCAAAGAAGCCAACCTTGGCTCGTATCCGTGAGAGCGATCGGGCGTTTCCTGTTGCCATGGCTAGTGAAACGGCTTTCAAGAGTTCATCCAAGGTTTCGTAGGTCCAATCCTTACGTATGGTAGCCAGGTCGATGAAATGCTGGGCATATTGAACGGCATCGGGGAAACCACTGACCTCGGTGATGAAGGCTGGCAGGAAGCGGCGGTACGCATCGAGGGCGGCATCCCAGTCGCCCATGGCTTCATAGTCGTTGCCAAGAAGGAATAGTTCGTTCCCCATATCAATCATATCGGGAAATCGTGCTATAAGCTCGCGTCTGAATTCTATGCGTCTGGCCGGGTCTGGAGACAGTTCTATGAGGCGGCGAAGGCATGCCAGATGGATTGATTGTGAATTAACCGTAAGGTCTGGGAAATTCTTTAGTATTCTATCATAATACAGAGCGGCCACCTCATCGGCTCCCTGCCTTGAATATGACCAGGCTATGGTCAAGAGGTGCCTCGCATTGTAGGGTCCTTCGGGGTCCTGGGCTACGACGTCTGAAAGAAAGCCTATAAGCCTGGAATAATCCTGTGCATTAGACAAGGAAGATGATATCTTCTGTATGAGGGCGTAACGCTCATCGGTTCCTAGCTTGACGCCATCGAGTAGTCCAAACAGGTCTTGTAGCTGCTTGGCATCGGCGCCAGGCGCCTCTATGAAATAGTCCCTGGGGGAAGAACAACCCAGAACCGATGCACACAGTACGACAGCCAGGATAAGCGCAATGGAGCGTATCATGCCGGACTATACCATGGGGGCTTTCCCGTTGGCAAGGAATCCAATTTATAGCTACAATAGAAGAATGAGGAGTACCTAATCATGGCCGAGCGTAAGATTGTAACATTTCACATACTATTCTCGCTCGCCGTCATATCCGTTGTTCTTGGAACAGGTCTTTTGGTCATAACGACAGAGAAGGCCAGCGGAGCGTACGTCTATAGGCCCCTCATACTCGTGACTGTGGGAGCACTCTTCACCTATTTTGCCATCATAACCCGTTTAAGGGCAAAGTTTGTGTTTCTGGGCTTTGTCGTGACCTCTGCAGCAATAATACGGTTTACAGGCACTGTCCTCGGTATAGGTTCAAGCAGATACTGGCCTCTCTATGTGATGGCCGCTGGGCTCAGCTTCTTGCCCGCCTACTACATGCGTAACGGTAAGTTAAAGCCTGGTTCAATAGTCATATCATCGGCCTTCGTACTCTTGGGTTTGTTTTTTTCTATTTTTTCATTCGGGTTTTCTTCAATGCGCTTCAAGACATTTCTTTCAAGATGGTGGCCAGCCCTGTTCATAGCCTCGGGTGTTGTATTGCTTCTAGTCTGGCTCATACAGCGACTCGTTTTAAAGAATTTGTCAGCCGAGGCTGGATCCGACCATGCATCAGAGGATGTTAGGGGAGGGCCATGAAAGCGTTTGCCGCGGTTCTGTGTGTGGCCATGCTTTTATTCATCTCGTGTGCAGGCACGGCTCCTCCCCTACAGGGCACATCCCTGGCAGCCGGAAGCGAACTCAATGCGGCTCAGAAGGAACGCCTCGACTTAGAAGCATCCATAGTCATGGGAAGCCCTTCGTCGCTGGAGCAAGCGGTAGCCCGGTCAGAGCGATCTGCCATCCTGCCTGCTGCCGATGCAAAGATCTATGGCTGGTTGGCCTATGAGATGGCCCGCCTTGTCTATCCCGAGTTGTCGGGAGGATTGCCCCCCAGTCCGGTGTCTCCGCCTGATTCACCGCTTGTAAGGGCATTCATAGACGCCCGCAATGGAAAGCCAAACCAGCCGGGTAGCGATGCCGGCCCCTTGCTGGAACTGTTCCCAGCCCTGTCTATATTCAGGCTCAAGACTGCCGCTGCCTCCGGTCTGACCCTGGTTGCTATAGAGCGTTTTAATCGTTTTGGACTACCTTCTGCAGCCGGAGACGTCGCTCGAGGCATTGCCCTGGAGCGGTCCGGTGACTTTTCTGGAGCACTATCGGCATACTCAAGGGCAGAAACCATAGCCGCTGATTGTTACCCCGCCACCCTCGGAAAGGCTCGCATGCTCATAGAGCTTGGGCGGGGCCTAGAGGCTATAGAGGCCATATCGATACTCAAGTCGCCTATCGTGGGCGGCTCGGCCTACCGTAGAATACAGGCTCAGGCCCTCTATACTGCCGGCCGCTGGGATGAGGCGCTTCCCTTGGTTACATCGGTGCTGCTCGATGACCCGCTCGATTCACACTTCGCTCTTATCCGTGCCCACCTGCTCGTCGTGCGCGGCGAATACAAGCAGGCCGCACCCTTGCTTGATGCCTATGCGAGCATAAACCCAAGTGACAGGCTCTATATCCTGCTCCGCGCCAAGACGGCCATGGAAAGCGCCAAAGACAGGAGCGCCGCTGCCGCCGCCCTGCGCCGTGGACTGGAACGCTATCCCGCAGACCTCGACATGATGCTGTACGCCGCCGAGGTTTTCTGGGAGGGCAATGCCACAGAGAAGACAGAAGCGATTGCCCTTGCACACAAGGCTCTGACCTTGAAGCCTGATTCTACGAGAGCCCTCAAGGTGCTGCTTGCCGCGGATCTTGCTTCTGGAGCGTATACGGCAGCCGCGTCGCATGCCGATGCCATCATAGCCACGGGTGGCTCGTATGCCGATACAGAATCACTATACCGCGCCTACCGCGGTTCCGGACGCCTGCTTGAGGCCTCCAGGTTGGCCCAGGAGTGGCGTGCCCGTGACCCTAATTCCGAGACCGCCGCCTTGGCCTGGGCAACTTCATTAGTCGAGCGGGGAGAGAATGCCGCCGCCTCTGAGCTTCTGAGTAGCCTGCTGTCATCCAAGGGTTCTCCTGCCTACCGATCGACGCTTTACTGGCTACAGTCGAGACTCCAGGCCAATGACGAAGCCGTTTTATCCTCCCTGCGGACAGCCCTTATTGAGAATGGCATGAATATCGATGCGCTCGCCGCCATGTCAGACATGTACGTCAAGAAGGGTGACTACCAGCGTGCCCGCTTCTACCTTAAGCAAGCCATAGCCATAGCTCCCGACAGAGTCGACATCGTGGAGCGGCGTAACGTGCTTGCCCAGCTCGGCGTGGCCATACCCTGAACCACTGCACCGTATCCAAGGCCGAGATGGCGGCCTTTCTTGAGACGCTCTACCTACGCTACAACGATACACACTGGCTTGACCCTGATCCTCTGCTCATAGTCAGGCGCTATACAGAAGCAGCAGACATGGAACTGGTCGGTCTTGTGGCATCGGCCCTGGCTCTTGGCACCGTCAAGGCCATCATGGCCGCCGTTGAGACGGTGCTCCTGCCGTTTGGTCCTCATCCAGCCCAGGCCTTGGCTGCGATGGATGATTCGGATGTCGAGTCGGCCTTGCATGGATTTTGCTATCGTTTTTTTGATTCAGGCGACATGGTTTCCTTTTTCTGCGCCGCCAGGAATCTTAGCAATCGTAGTGGCACCCTGGAGAAAGCCTTCCTCGAGGGCGACGATGGCTCCGAACAGGACTATAGCTTCGTCGCCTCCCGCTTCGTCCGATCGTTGCTCGATGCCGCCCCGTCCGGAAAAACCTGGCGCTCAAACCTGTTCCCTGATCCAGCCAGAGGATCGGCCGCGAAGCGTGTGTTTCTGTATCTGCGATGGATGGTACGCCATGACGCCGTCGATCCAGGCCCCTGGCGAAATGCCGATCCTGCCAGGCTCGTCGTCCCCCTCGACACCCACATGGCAGCGGCATGCAGACGCCTTGGCCTTCTTACCCGCTCATCTACCGATCTCAAGGCAGCCAAGGAAGCCGCCGCGTCATTTAGGGAATTTTGCCCCGATGACCCAGTGCGCTACGACTTTTGCATGACCCGACCCGGCATACATCCCGACCTGGACCCCGATCTCTGCTTAGGGTGCTTTGATTGACACGCTTTCCGCCAGCGTGCTAGTATCCCCCGTGCCGAAAGGCGCGACGGGCAATAGCGCAGTTGGTTAGCGTACTAGTCTGGGGGACTAGGGGTCCCGGGTTCGAATCTCGGTTGCCCGACTAAGAAATCTTGATGCGCAAGTTGTTGTACAACAATGACTTGCGCTATTTTTTTAATGTGGCGT
>JAVEXO010000017.1:0-51112 GCA_034003955.1 Spirochaetia bacterium
AGAGGATTATTTATATGCATACGACATTTCAGGCTTTGTGAAAAGAGCCTTGGCTGTAGTGGATGAACTAAAGGATTGGATCCCGAGCAAAGAAATTACAGATGCCACATAGGATTTGGTATATCTACCATTAGGCATTGTGGATGTTAATCCAATAACGAAAATAAGAACAATTGGTCCTAATCAACCGATATTAAAAGTAGAAAAGACTTGGCAAGAGACGCTTGAATATATAAAAATGTTAAATAGCAAGCAATTCATCCTAAGTCACATTGAAGAGCCTGATGGCATCACCTATGAAGTAGGCGTAAATTTGGGCGAATATTGTTCTAGCATCACTGGCAAAGATATAAGACTTGCATTTGACATGATGGAATGTGAAATTTAGCCATAGGTTCAATCAGAGTGTGGATTAAACAGGGGATATTCATTTGAAACAATTCATAGAAAAGCATCAACTAGTACTTTTTTTTACCTTCTCAGCTATCCTGGGCTATGCCCCTTGGCTAATCACCGGTGAACCCACATGGTTTATCTATGGAATGCCCATCGCTGGAATTACTATAACTTTTATAACAAAAGGCATGCCAGGTATTAAAGAACAATTTAAATCTGCGGTAAACATAAAGGCTTCAATACTAGAATGTTTAAAAATAGTTTTCCTTCTTGTCTCTATAAATACTTTAACATTGATAGTATCGTATTTTCTCTTTAATGATATTCCCAGCTTTGCCATGCTTAGAACCGAGCCCTTATTAGTACCATTGTTTTTACTGGCAGTATTATTAGGTGGCCCAATAGTAGAAGAAGTATTTGGACTTCGAGGCTATGCCTTGCCTGTATTATTAAAAACAAAATCACCGTTAACAAGCTCTATAGTTGTTGGCACTTTTTTTGGGGCTTGGCATTTAGTCGAATTTTTTAGGCCCGGATCGACACAATATGCAATAGGACTAGGGTATTACCCCCTTTTTATTATTGCTGAAATTGCTTCGTCAATTTTAATGACATATTTTTATATCAAGAACAAGAACAACCTTTTTTTAGCAGGCGTATTCTTCCATTGGATGATGAATATATTCGCTGTCTTATTCCAGACTGATGTAACTTTTAGCGGCATTGAAAATGCCCCAAAAATGAATACACATTATTTTGTTATTTATAGCGTAATTCTATCTTTAACATCTATCTATGTAGTGGTAAATAAAAAAATGTATTTGCCTGTGGCTCAAACCTGACAGCTCAGAGCATAGCGCCAAAGCCCATACCAGCAATCGTAGAGAGGGCAACAACGAGCCCCACGTATGTAAGGGTCTTCTTCCAGCCTAGTTCACCACCAATAACAAGAATCGATGGCAATGACAGACTCGGCCCTGCCAACAGTAAAGCCAAGGCTGGCCCCTGACCCATGCCGGCTCCGAGCAAGCCCTGGATTATAGGAATCTCGGTGAGGGTGGCAAAGTACATCAGCGCGCCAGAGAGGGCGGCGAAGAAGTTGGCGAACAGTGAATTGCCCCCTAAGAGACCCGCTATCCAGGCACTTGGTATGAGTGCGTCATGGCCAGGCCTACCCAAGAGGAAGCCGGCTACTAGAACACCACCGAACAGGAGCGGCAATATCTGCAAGGAGAAGTCGCGCGTTGCTACAACCCAGGCTATCCGTTCATCCTTATTAAACCAGCGAATGATGGCATAGATAAGAACGAAGGCGAAGCCTAGGCTTATAAACCATTTAGCGCCGTAGATAGCATCCCATAGGGGGCTACCACCAGAAGAACTTGCCCAATTAACAAAAACGAGTATTCCCACCATACTGAACATATAGACAATCATCTTGCCCAGGCTTCGCCTTGGCTCCTCGTCAGGCGAGGCAAAGAGCCGTGCATCTGCGGCTCGCTTGGCATCATCCTTTCTAAAGATAAAAGCCATGACAAGACCGATGACGATGGAGAAGACGACGGCACCTACAGCCCTAGCGATGCCGAGCCTCCAGCCAAAGACCTTGGCCGACAAGACTATGGCCAGAATATTGATAGCGGGTCCCGAGTACAGGAAGGCTACGGCAGGCCCAAGCCCCGCACCCTTCTTATAAATACCCTTGAAGATTGGAAGCACCGTGCATGAACAGACAGCCAGGATTGCACCGGATACCGAGGCCACGCCATAGGCGGTGAAGCGCTTTGCATCCGGCCCGAGGTAGCGCATGACAGACTGCTGGTTAAGAAACACGGTGATGGCTCCGGCTATGAACATGGCCGGTACCAGACAGAGAAGCACATGTTGCCGGGCGTACTCACCCAGCAGGAGGAAGGCCTCGCTCGTCGCACCCAGCACCCGAGACGCACCCCAGGGGATGAAGTAGGCTGCCAGGAAGACGCCAAAGACCATGAGCAGTTTTTTATTCGATGACATCTCTTTGCCGCTCATTATGGGACCGCCTCCTTAATAGGCGTCAAGGCATCAGAGTGCATGAAATTTGCCTCCGTCAATGAAGGGCTTTATCTGGTCCTTGCTAAGCACTTTGCCTGAGCTCTTTACAACACCATCTATGGCCAGGGCCGGGGTCATCATAACGCCCATCTCCAGGATGGTATCGGGATCACTCACCTTCTCTACTTCGGCCTCTATGCCGAGTTCCTCAATTGCATCACGGGCGTGCTGTTCCAAAAGCTTACACTTTGGGCAACCCGATCCAAGAATCTGCACCTTCATATAGCCTCCACGCTATGAGAATTGAAAAACATTAGATCAATCAATGGTTGACGCCACTGCGTAGAGACGTTCAACTTCCGCCTTGGGTAGCGTCGCCTTTATGGCAAACGCTATTATCACAATACCGACGATGTCTATGGCTAGACGGGACAAGGCGAAGCGTGGCCCAAGGGCGGCTATCTCAAAAAGGATCATAGGGATCTTTGTCGTAGACCACGCACCTATGAATACAAGAATATTCATGAGGCTCGCGCCCTTCTTCATCAAGGTGGCGGCGAAAGGAAAGGCGCCGTACAAGGGACCAGCCGCGAATGATCCCAGGAGAAAGGCAATGAGTGGCCCTTTTATACCGGCTCCGCTGCCCATGTACTTAATCATCTGCTGCCTGGGAACCCAGACGTCCAACAAACCTAAGAGGATAAAAATGGGCGGGATGACGAGTAGCATTGTCTTGGCCTGGAAAGCCGCTGCTGCAATCGCAGCAGTTCTCCATACCGGGAATACCAGAAGAAAGGCGACGAAGAGGATTGAAGCGATAAGAACGCCTATATAGCGAGTCATAATCTTTTTCATAAGGCTACCACCCATCCCACGAACACGGCGGCCACTAAAGAGAAGGCGAATGCCAAGCCATTTCGGGTGAATGCAGCCCGCCTACCGAAGTACTTAATCTCCAAGGGCAGGGTAACGACGCCAACCATCATCAGGCTGGAGACGAAGGCTGCTATCTGGGTGACTCCTGCGCCTCCGGCCAGGAGAGCCGCGGCTGCTGGAAAGGCTACAAAACCAGGGATGAGCGTTGCTGAGCCCACTATTGCGGCTCCCATGACACCCAGGAACCCAGAGCTGGAACCCATGAACCTGGATATTAACTCGGTATTCAAGACAGCCAGGGTGACGGATACAAAGAGAAGGATGACTATGAATTGTGGCAGAATGCCTTCGAGAGACTTGAGTGCCTTCTTGATAGCCATCACTGTCTTCCTCTTATCCTTGAACAAGGAAACCATGAGCGCCGCGCAGGCGACAACATAGATTAGGATCGTATCCATCAACACCTCTTGTTTCAAATTATGGAAACTTTGCAGCAAATTGTCAAGACGCATATTGACATTTGTTTCCAAACATTGCAACAATATACCTATGAATGACCAGACACAACGCCGCTACGAGCTACGGGTGGAAATGTTCAAGGCCCTTGCACACCCCATGAGGATATACATGCTCGACAAACTCAAGGAGCGACCCTGGTGTGTCTGCAAACTTGCTGTAGAAGTGGGCATAGACAAGTCGGTAGCCTCCAAGCATCTATCCCAGCTCAAGGCTGCTGGGCTCATAGACGATGTAAAGAAGGGAACCCTCGTCCAGTATCATCTCGTCGCCCCCTGTGTCCTGGAACTGGCGGCCTGCGCCGAAGGTGCAATACTTGAAAACAGAAGGAAACGACTGGACGTAGGCGCGGAGTCTCCACCCGCTTGATTC
Source organism: Spirochaetia bacterium (assembly GCA_034003955.1). Lineage (GTDB taxonomy): Bacteria > Spirochaetota > Spirochaetia > Treponematales > UBA12059 > SZUA-370. Next base: position 4,195 of record JAVEXO010000017.1, read on the forward strand.
GTCTAGACCAGGCCATAAAACAGCGGTACAAGCACAGGTACGAGGAGCGAAAGCAGGGCTCCGCTGGTAAAGCTTACCGGCACCGATTCAGGCCCTACACATTGTTCTATCAATGGTAAGGTAACATCCATCGCTGTCGCTCCAGCGATGCCAATGGCTATGTATGGCCGTCTTGTTGTCGCGAAGAGTGGAATAAGAATGAAGGCCAGGGATTCACGCGCCATGTTGGCCAGGAAGGCGGCCGAACCGAGGGCGGCGTCTCCGAGGTCTGATATGATGACACCCGATAGCGTGTACCAGCCGAAGCCGGCCGAAAGCGCAAGACCCTTACCCACCGAAAGCTTAAAGACAAAGGCGACGAGCAAGCCTCCTGCGAGCGTACCTACGAGTGTAGCCGTAGGCACCAGCACCGTGTCTATTCGTACAAAGGCCGAGCGTAGCGATAATCCCGATTGGGCAAACTGAAGGCCTATCATGAAGAGCAAGGCGTTGAGGACCCAGCCTGTAACAAGACCATAATCGAAGGCTGCCCCAGGCGCCACCACTCCCACTACAAACCCCACTATGACGACGGCAAGCAGTATGGCCGGCCCCGCAAAGTGACCTCTGCCCAGAGCCTTGGCACCATGCTCAATGGTCAAATCATCCACCCTAGCTGCGCTCGCCACGGCATCTTGTTCCTTAGCACCAAGCCTCCGCGCATGAAAAACATCGAGCAGGGCATAGGCTATCCATAGAGCCAGTATGGTGCCAGCAAGGGAAGCCATGGCAGTGCCTAAACCCAGAAGCCCTATCTCGCCCAGACGCGAGCGGAGCTCCCGTTCGTTGCCAAGCCTGAAACCCATGACAAACAACAGAGCCCAGAGAACCAGCTTGATGATCCTGTCCGTATACTTTGGAGGCGGTGATAGTTTGATAGCATGCAACATCGCCCCTGCCACCATGAAGCCCAAGAGCACGAGTATCTGTATGAATGAATCCATGTTATAGCACCAGCGAGACGAGGGTAGACGTGGCTCCACAGTAGTCGCGCAGCAGGGTCGCGAAACGCTCACCTACCAGCGATAGCGATGTAGGGGAGTAGAGCCCAAGCGGTGCGTATAGGAATCCTGCCAGGTTCCTTGTTTCATCCTTAAGCTTACCAAGCATCGAATCCTTTACGGGATTGCCTAAAGGCGTGCCGTCTGTTGAACAGACGCAGAGGAGGCCCGAGAGGTCCATCTCCTGCCCGGAGGCGTTGAACACATAGGCCTCGCCCTGGCTGCAGATGCGTACAATTGCTCGACCACCGAATGTATCGGCATCGAGGAGGCTGATAGGCAGGCCTGTCTCCAATGAAAGAATATTATTGCAGTCGACGGGGCCGTTTATGGCCGGGAAACGCCCTTCCCTGGCCGCCTGGGCCAGGTACTCGCTGGCCGGTTTCTGGCGTCCCGCCGGCTTGAAACCACCTGCTCGGAGCATGGCCCGCACCGGTTCCTTGATAGTCATGGGTGGAAAATCCTCAGTAGCCCGACGCTGTACCAACTCATCGAGCGCCTTGACGAGAGCTTCAGGAGATGGGCCTATCGAGCATATCTCTGCCTGAACAAGGCATACGAGAGCGCCCGAAAGCCGATCATCTGCTTCCTTGGAATGGACAATAGTAGTCATAATTAACGTTGAACCTATCACGAAGTTGGATGACGGGCAAGATAAGGCACACGCTTTTAATCTTTAATCCTCATCCCATTCTTGATACAACAACGCTAAATCAATCCCACCATCCCTATTCCTTGCTTGACAAGGTGCTTTAAAAAACAAATAGTATCTGTTCATATTCGTATACTGATATATAAAGACTTGATTAGATCTATTCGACCATCGAGGTGACATGGTTGTGTCCAGTCCATTCAAAAAAATACACAATTGAGGTTGAAAATGAAAAAGTTACGCACCCGCATCTTTCTCCTGCTCCTGATATCAGTAATACCTGCGGTTCTGCTTTTCCAAGCATGGGGAACGTTTAGTACTTGGCGTTCCCTCAAGGACGCATCCAGCTTCTTCTTTCAACAACTGGCAGCCGATCGTGCATCCGAGCTTGGAGCCGAATTGAGCTCTTCTGCAGAATCGGTGATGCTTCTCGCCGATGCACTCGTTGAGTCACGTCGTGCCGGCCATGCAGACAGGGTATTTCCACAGGCTATCTTCAAAAGATTCCTTGAACGCGATACTCAATGTTTCGCTATCTGGGCAAATTTTGAACCTAACGCCTGGGATGGAGCCGATGCTTCCTACGCCTCGACCGAGGGCTATGACGAGACTGGTGGTTTTTCTCCCTGGCTCTATAGAGACGAAGGAGATATTTCTACTGAAACAGTCTACTGGGGCCAGGATGACTATGAACATGACTATTATGCTGAGCCAAAACGCGTCGGCAAACCAGTCATAGTTGAACCATACCAGGACGAGGATGAATCCGGTACTCTTATGACAACCGTTTCCGTACCGCTGTTCGATCAGGACGGCAGGTTCTATGGTGTTGTAGGTATCGATATTGGGCTTGAGCAACTGAATGACCTAGTAAACGGTATAACTTCGGGAGAATCGAGCTGGGCTGCCCTCGTTTCAAGCCGTGGGACTGTGCTGGCCCATAGTGATCCATCCTATATCATGGGCTCCTTTGCCGACGCCTATGGCGAACAGAATTCCCAGGCCATACTTGCCTTGGCCGATGCAGCATCGGAGGCTATATCGGCGGCCTCCGGAGCAGGAGAAGACTGGGGAAAAACTGAAGAATCAACGGCTCAATCGAACGAGCAAACAGCCGAAGACGGATCACAGCGCTACATAGTCGCGGTTCCCGTGGATATCGCCGGGCTCGACACTTGGCGACTCGTGGTGTCAGTGCCTCATTCAGACATAACTACCACCGCCGATACCACCGCGTTAAACCAGATACTAAGCGTCATCATACTCATAGCACTGATGCTCATCTCGTCAATCCTTGTTGCCAACACCATAACTCGACCAATAGCCTCAATGGCACGAACCTTTGGGAGGATGGCCGAAGGCGACTTCTCCGAGCGAGTTGTGTCGACGAGGCAGGACGAGATTGGTGCACTTAACATCGCCTGCAATGCCGTTGGAGAGAGTGTCTCGTCAATAATACACTCCCTTCGAGACTCTACAGATGAGATGCAAGGCTACGCCAAATCCCTTCTTGAGGTAACGGATGTGACGGAATCTGCCGTAGAGAAGATTTCTGTCAAGATTTCACAGGTCAGAACCCTCATATCAGACGAAGACGACAGGCTCAAGCAATCCTCGTCGGCTCTAGTTAAAATCATAGAGGCGGTACGCGGTTTATCGAGCCTGGCAGACAATCAGGTAGAGGCTATCCAGAAATCGCATGGGGCTGTCGACACACTGGTATCCAGGATAAAGGCATCGGCAGAGGCTATGGATACCATGTCTGAGTCTTTTAGGAGCCTTAATCAGGCATCGAGCGACTCCGCAGAGACTATAGCCAGGGTTAGGGAACTATCAGAGGACACTCTCAAGAAGTCGGAGAGCCTCTCAGAGGCTAGCGACGTCATAACAAGCATAGCCGGCCAGACTAACCTCCTCGCCATGAACGCCGCCATCGAGGCTGCACATGCAGGGGAGGCTGGGAAGGGCTTTGCCGTCGTTGCAGACGAGATACGCAAGCTCGCCGAATCCACTGCAGAACGCTCAAGTGAGATAGACAGGACCCTTGCAGACATGAAGCGTACCATCAAGGTTATGAGGGATCGCTCTGGTGAGGCTGAAGCCTCATTTACCGGCATCAAGAATCTGATACTAAACGCCGGGCAACTCGAGGAGAGCATTCGTTCGGCAATGAATGACGAACAGAAGGAGAGCATACTGGTTGTCTCCGGTCTCGATACGCTCTCCTCCCTCTCTGAGCGTGTCAGCAATCAGTCTATCATGATTAGTGACGCTGGCCTTGCCATCACCGGTGATGTTAGGAGCATATCCGAGCTCAGCTCACGAATCAGCGGCATAGCTACCGAAGTGGTCTCTGAGACAGAGGGTCTAGGCTCCGTGGCTATCCAATTAAGTAAGAGTGCGGAGCGCAATAGCGAACAGGCTTCGCGAGCACGGGACAATGCCGGGCGATTCAAGGTGATGTAGCCCCTGGCCCGGCGAGCGTCCAGGAGCAAGCACACGACGACGATGCCTCAAGCACCAAGGTGTACCCACCTCCAAACCACCGCCTCACTCTATCCTGGGCTATGCATACGTCTGCAATCCCCGTAGAGTCGGGCTCTATTGCGCTTCCCCATGGGCTATCAGAGGCCAATGCACAGGGCAAGCCCGTGACCGTCACCTTGACGACAGGAGTAGACACCAGATAGTCGACCCTGAACCTGCCTTCGGCGACAATGTTTGTCAGCATAGATGGGTCAACGTCCCAGGGATCCTCAAGCCTCGTTTTAGCTTCCAGGGCCAATCGCCTGAGGTCGATTCCGCAGCAGGAGCATCCGGCTCTATAGAACGGTGCAGCCAGGCTTGCCGCAAAACCTCCGGCAGCATCGGGCCGGAGTAATCCGTCATCCGATAGCCACTGTGGCCATGGTGCCCCATAGGGCAGCGAGCGCTTGTTTCCAAAGACAGCACAACACATGATGGCCGCTTCCTCCCCTCGTGGCAGAGGCAAGGATACCGTGGTACCAGGAGCCGCATGTATAGGTATGCTTGAAACGCCCGCGGCAAACCAGCGCAGCTCCCAGCCCTCGGCATCGGCCCAGCAGGGCGGAAGAATAGGAAGCAACACAGGAATATTCATGTTTTGAGGCAGGGTAAGGCTACAGGAACAGAAACAATTGAATATAAGCACGGCCAACTGTACCGTAAGGAGTGGAATACGAGACGGATTAGCGCTTACTACCATGACTAGGCTACGGCTAGCGGAGCTGCTACGCATTCACCAGTGCAGCGATAGCGCTTGCCTCCCTAGCCGTTTTATTCCATACTTAGTATACGTATGGAAGACTGCACAAGCTTTACCGATAGATTAGAACAGTCTCTGCTAGCCAAGACAGCACACATGGACGGAGCGGAGCTAAAACAGCTCAAGGACGACTTTAGACTCTTTTCATCGGCTTTCCAGGCCATATTCAATGTGCTACTCAAGAAGGGTCTTATAAGTGAGGACCCATACAAATATGAGCTCAAGATATCAGAAGTCACCACACCACCCGAGAGCCCATTTGCCGAGAGTGAAAAGATTGATCAGATGTCCATTAGGCTGTCTCAGTTCGAGTCATACCTTGATTTCCTCAATAACTATTACCAGTTTAGCGTCGATTTTCTATCAATGGGCCGTATCAAGCGACTCGTCTCACTTACCAAGTATTTTAACTTTACCCAGTTTACAGACAACAGCCAGCACATAAACACAAAGTATTTCGCTGAACTTGTGTCGTTGATAAAGAAGGGTTCAGACCCTATGTCCACAGGCATCATCAACGAGGGTCTTCTGCAGCTGGACAAGACTAGTCGCAAGATATTCAATACCCTCAAGAATCTGACGCTCATACACAAGGAACGATACAAGCTAAAGGTTAGAAGACTGGTCACCTGCCACTTAGGCCTGGAACGTGATTACGTCGTTACCCACCAGGAGGACTGCCTCCGCAAGATACGGCAAAGGATGGTGGATGCAGGGGAGAAGACATTCTATCAAGAGCTTGTCATAGAGGTCCTTAACGAAGATTACAGTGCCGAGGCCGAAAACCTGCGCGACGAGTTATTTAAGAACCTCGAGGTCAGCGTAGAGCAGAAACAGGGCAAGTCTGCAGAACATGACTTCAAGACGGTACTGCTAGAAGGAGCCAGGTTCATCATTGGGGTGGGGTTCAAACTCGAGGATGCTGTCAGGAAACTGGACGAGAACCAAGCCTTGCTTGATTCAATGGACACATCCTTTGGCACCAAGGTAAAACGCGTCATTCAAAAGATATTTGGAACAAAACGGGAACATGTATTCCATGAGGTAGAGTATCTCGACCTGGTTACGAGCCAACGTAGGGTAGAGTCTATTGACTATACCGAATTCAGCATTGAGCTGCTAAGAAGGGCCCAGAACCTCAGTTCTATGGTATCAAAGACTGGGTCATCATTCAAAAGAATGGAGAACTCTGACGAGGACACTCTCTACAAATTCCTGGCCAAGAGCATAGAAGAGATGCAATCTTTTCACAGGAGGCTAACATCCCTTGACGACTTCTTCATGGAAACTATTACAGAACCGGATTTCAAGGGGCGCGTCAGGAACATAAAGATTGAGCTAGGCGTCATCAAGAACGCCATCATTAAAGCCAACCAGAAACGTCATGAATACTTGGCACAGAAGGAAGAATTGGAACAGCTTAAACGACTGGGCATCAAGGAAACCTGATACAGGTTACACAGCGTGTCAGAGGAGAAAAAATGAAAATATCTCGAGTAGTCCTCGTGATGGTGTTGATGTCGGTGGCCCTGCCCTTTAGCGCCAGCGCAATAGACCCAACGCGAGAACTCATCGTAGGCATGGGTCGCTACGATGTTGAACTGAATCCCTATAAATCCATCTATGCGCATGAGATGCAGATATTTACCGCCCTGTATGAGGGTCTTTTTATCTACGATCCCCAGAGTCTAGAACCTATACGAGCTCAGGCTGAATCCTTTAGCAAATCCGGAGATGGAAAGACTTGGACCTTCATAATAAGAAGCGATGCACGGTGGTCGGATGGAACAAGCGTCACGGCTACTGATTTTGTCGAGTCTTGGCTCTACCTATTGAACCCTCAAACGAAGGCCGAATACGCTATCTTTTTTGATATAATACAGGGAGCAAAAGCCTACAGAACCGGACGCAACACGGCAGCGGCATCGGTGGGTATTCGCGCTCAGGATACCAGGACCCTCGTCATCGAACTCGATTCACCTGCAGCCTACTTTACAAGACTGCTATGCCATAGCGCCTTCGTACCTATACACCGCTCGTTGCGGGGTGTCAGGACATGGAAACCAGAGCGTGTGATAGGCAACGGCCCGTTCAGGCTTGAGTCTATGGACACCTCGTCTTTGATGCTCAAGCGCAACGACCGGTATTGGGATGCAGAAAACGTGGCCATTCCTGGCATACAAATATTGTTCTTAGAAACCGAACAGGAGGCTACGGCCCGCTATAATGACGGTGAGATAGACTGGTTAAGCGATATGGCCGATCTTGACGCCTTGCCATGCACCGACTGTATACAGTTCTCCCCCATGTTCGCGACGGGATACTATTTCTGGAATTGTGCCATCAAACCTTGGGACAACGCTCATGTCAGGCGAGCCCTGGCCTTGCTCATACCCTGGGACAAGATACGGACAGATGCCAATTACTTTGCGCCTACGGGCAGGCTGGTACTACCCTTCGCAGGCTATGAATCACCCGAAGGCATAGTGCAGCAAGACGAGTCTGAGGCTATGCAGCTTCTTAAAGACGCCGGCTATCCCTTAGGCGAGGGTCTCCCTTCAGTACGTTTCATTTCCTATGAGTCTGCAAGTAATGACGCTAATATAGCCATCATCGCCGAAGCCTGGAAAGAAATAGGGATAGAACTTGAACACATCGTAGTGCCGAGTGGTGACTCCATAAGGGACATACGCCAAGAGGGATACGAACTATCATTTACCAGTTGGATAGGAGACTTCGCCGATCCAGCAGCCTTCCTTCTCATGTGGACAAGCGACTCCGGTCTTAACGAGGGTGGCTACGTCAGTACCGAATTTGATGCCCTCATCTCCCGCTCCATGAACGAGGATGGTAAGGAACGACTCGAGACATTGGCAAAGGCTGAGGACACATTGCTCTCAGAGGCGCCTCTCCTCCCCCTGTACCACTCAATTTCCTTTAATATAATAGACATTCAAGCGATAACGGGCTGGCACCAGAACCCTCTAGACATTCATCCCTTCAAGGCAATGGGATTTGGCATACCTAAGGCCAGACCCTATGTGGTCATGGCTGGAGACGCGCCTTGAACGGCCTCAGGCGTTTCCTGAGTGTCATCCTCTATGTCGCCATGGCATTCCCCCTCATGCTAGGTGGCATGGCCCTGATATCAGTCAAACCACTCGTTAGCGACCCTGCTAGCACAAAAACCCTCTTCCCCGAAGATAGACTTCTGGCGGTTCTTGAATCACCCACTATCGCAAGCCTGGCTCCGGAGAGCATCACTCTTGGCGGCCAGACTCTTGACGGCAAGGCCTTCCTAACGGCCTGGCAATCGACCATTCCAGCAAGGCTCATCATATCGACGACTCATGACGCCATAGACTCGGCACGCAGCGCCTTTGGTAGCGGACAGGCATACTTTCAGATAAACGCCCAACCATTGAGCAGCGCACTCGAGGCAGGAGCCGAGACATTCGCTGAAACTTATGTCGCTACTCTTAAAGCCGCGGGACGTGACACCGCAAAAGTTACTACCCAGGCAAGTGCCGAGGACATAGCCACGCTGATTGCAGCGGCAGCCGCCGGCCAGCCAGAGTCATGGAGCATCGGTGAAGCCGGCTCGCGTTTTGAGTTTCCCACTCGCATGGGTCGGCTAGGAGCAGGACTGACTGGCGCAAGCCTATGGCTACTTTTTACGGGTGCGGGCCTATGCTTTGCCAGCGTCATGATATCCAATGACGATTGGCGCCGCCGTCTTGGCATGCTTGGATCCAGAATCCTGGTACCGAGCACAATCATACTGGTCATTGGGCTTGGTCCCAGACTCATAATGCCTGGCGGTAAATTTCTACTGCCCAATGACATCGACACCATTCAATTTCCTGAATTGCTTACCTATCTAAAATTCCTGGGCTCCAAGCTAACGGAAGGTTTCCTCGTCACAGGCCTTGTCGGTCTTGGCGTGGGGACGGCTCTTGCCACCGTAAAACGGGTGCTCCCCCTGGCAATAGAGGAGGATATGGATTGAACCCCGACGAGAGCCTTGCCTCAAGCGACCACCACAGCTCCAGCGATTCTTTCCTTCTAAGCCTTGGTTTTCCAAGCATCAGGGTACACCGCTCCTTTGATCATTTTGACTTTACCAGGAAAAGCCGCAGGATACTGGTCATTGGCCCCATGGGTTCAGGAAAAACCGAGTACAGCGCCCGTGTGTGGAGAGATTCCAGGGTAGCGCTCCGTAAGGGCGAAGCTGTTGCCGAGCGCACCACGACAGCGGGAGCCGATCGTCGACGCATGCATTTTGTACGTTTTGGCATAGACAAGGAACGATTCAAGGACTATCCGGAAGACGCCCTGCCCTACCGTGGTGGCTACGAACACTGTGGCGATGATATCAGCCAGGCTGGCGACTCGTTCGCCCTTGAATCAATCATGGCGGAGCATCCCAAGGCCGGTACCTGGATACTCGACGAGGCATCATTCTATGACGAACGGGTGGCATACCTTATACGCAACGAGTCTGATTCTCGAGGCATAGTGTTTATCCTGCCGACGCTGGTACTCAATTTTCGCAAAGAAATATTCAACCAGGCCGCGAGGCTCCTCCTTGAGAACGCCACCGATGTCTTCCCGCTTACCGCCTACTGTGAGCATTCCGACTGCATAGCCGATTCATTGTATACATACCGCTACTACACCGTGGCTGGTCATGAATGCCCTGCCCTGTACTTTGACCCCTTGATAATCATAGGCGGTGACAGGGTCAAGGATGACCCCCGCGAGCCTAACTACTGCACACGATGCGACACTCATCATTATCTGCCAGGAAAAGAGTATACCTTCTTCTCACTCAAACCCATGGGTGAAGCCGCATCGCGAGGAGACATCAAACCCCTCCTAGCCGAACTTGCCTCTATAGCAGGGAACATGGAGCGTTCCAGGCTATACGCTAGCCTCAAGCGGCTTCATTTGGACGCAGGGCGACAGGAACCGGTGAATATGGCGGCCCTCGACGTACCATGCATAGCCGAGAAGGCGCTGTGCTATCTCTATGCAGAGCAAAATCTGTTGTCGGCAGAACAACTACTCCGAGTAGCAACAGACCTTGGCCTCGACCGCGACTACCTTAGAAAGAGGCTGTCAGATAACAGGCGCCCATTGGATATATGAAAACCAGGGAATCATCAGGAACCGAGCGAATAAACGATGAAGAGCGTTGGTACATCCTCGATATTGCCGCCGCATTCATGCCCTCCTTGACCGACAAATTAATATCGTTTGTCTTTAGGGTATCGGCTACCCTCGATGAGCCCATTCACCTAAAGGAGCTTACGCAAGCCATGGCTAACCTGGCAGCCCGCTTTCCGTACTTCCAGGTAGAACTCAGGCATGGTTTCTTCTGGTACTACCTCCAGGCGCTTACAGACAGGCTTCCAGAACCAGTAGCCGATTCCAAGTACCCCTGCCTTAACATGCACGTCCGCCGCAAGGGTCGATTCCTCTATCGCGTCAGACCCTTTCGCTCACGGATTGCTGTAGAATTCTGCCACGTGCTTAGCGATGGACACGGGGCGCTCACCTATCTAAAGGCACTTATTACCGAATATCTTAGTCTGCGTGGTCTAGATGTAAGCAGGGTGGAAGGTATATTACAGCCCGGTCAGGACATCGACCCAGAGGAAATGGAGGATGCCCTCAAACGCTATGGCACACAGAAACTGCCTCCTCCAGACTCAGCCAGGAAGGCTTTTCACTTTCCATCGATGCGGCTACGTCCGGGCCAGTACAGGATAATCACCGGGGCCATACCCTTAGCCAGGGCCAAAGCCACGGCTAAGGAATACGGCTGCACAATAAGCGAGTTCTTCGTTGCCGTATACCTGGATTGCCTTCAGGAGATGTTTTACGATCTCCCTAGGCCTATACAACGTACCATGCATCCCGTCCTATCGATTGAGGTACCCGTTAACATGCGCCGCCTCTTTCCAAGCAAAACCATGAGGAACTTCACACTCTACGTACTTTCAACACTAGACACCAGGCTAGGCATATACGAATTTGAAGAAATAACAAAGCGTGTACATTTTACGATGCAGGCTGAACTGGACAAGAAAAATATTTCGAGGCAGATTGCCAGGAACGCAGCTGGCGGTAAGAACCTGCTTGTGCGAATGTTGCCATTGGTCCTCAAGGGTATGGTGGCACGCTTCGTCTTCAAGCACATGGGAGAGAATACCATTTCAGGTCTATTCTCCAACCTTGGACCCGTTGATTTACCGGAGCCTGTAGCCTCAAGGGTCAGGCGTTTTGATTCCCTTCCTGCGCCAAGCCGACGATTCAGGACAAATGCCAACGCCATTAGTTGGAAGGATACCCTGTACATAAGCTTTGGTTCGCTGGCCACCACGACGAAGCTGGAGCGTCTTTTCTTCTCCAGACTAACAAAGATGGGCATTAGCGTGTCTATAGAATCAAATATGTGAGGTGAACATGCCTATTTGTCCCGATTGCGGAGTCATACTGCCTGAATCTGTGACCCATTGCCCTCTCTGCAGGAAGGCTATCAGGACACAGGACACGACATCAGAAAAGGATATCGAACGAGCCTATCCTGAGCATGCTGTAGACCCAGAGCACTTTGAACAGGTTTCCGACAGACAGAAGTTGAAAAATTTTCTAGAGGTCTTCGGCGTGTTCTCTGTCGTAGCCTGCATTACCCTGCTTTCCATAGAGCTACTCGTAGAACACAGGATTGGCTGGTCGCTCTTCCCTGTAGCCTCAATAGTCTATCTGTACATACTCATTAGTATGCCAATGGCGATCAGGAAGCGCCCATGGCTGGCTGGAGTCGTCATAGCCCTGGCCTCGATTCTTTTCATACTAGCCCTGGATATCATAGATCCCTGTAGCTCGTGGTTCCTTCCCGTGGGTCTTCCTATAGTCATTATAGTAGAGGCGAGCCTCTTCTGCTGTGTGGCCATAATAGTAAAACTGAAACGTAAAGGTATCAATGCCATAGCCATAGCCCTTCTTGGGGCCACGGCTATATGCGTGGGCATAGAGATGGTCATGGATATAGCCGCAGGTGGAAGTATCAGGCTCGGATGGTCGGCTGTCGTGGCAGTCACCTGCCTGCCCATATCTGGCTTACTTTTGTACCTGCATCACCGTATCATCAATCGGGTTAGCCTTAAGAAACTATTCCATCTCTAGGCAGTAGCCAGGCTTGCGTCTACAAGGAATGCATCCAAGGACGGTTCATCGGGGAACGCGGCCTGGAAGAATGTCTTGCCTCCACCACCCTTGCCACCCTGGGCCTTTGCCTGTGGTCCGAACAAGGCATCTACCGCCAAACTGTCCTGATCGTTTGGAGAGGATGCCACAATCTTACGCTCTTCACGGCAGGCAACTACAGAGACTCTCCCTAAGCGCGACAAGGCACGTGCAAGCCTGGAGGCTGAGTCAAACGTTTCTGCCTCGGCGAATATGAGCTTCCCGGCATCATTTCCAGAGAGCAATTCGGCTCGAGCCATAGCGGCGCTGTCTTTGGCCTCGTTCAGACCGTATTCCAGGTTCTTTATTCTTTCACGATACCCTGCAACGATGCCGGGCAGTTCCTCATCAGAGGATCCCGCCTGGGAAGCCGTGTCACGCATGAGCGTGGCAAGACGCCTATAATCAGCATAGGCTCTTCCACCTGCCACGAAGTAGAGTCGGCATCCGCCCTTGTACTTTTCTACCTTTAGTATGCGAAACAGCCCAATGTCTCGAGTACTTTTAACGTGAGTACCACAACAAGCCGAGTACTCAAGCCCATCAAACTCGACGATCCTTAGCTCCCCGGCCTCTACCGACGGCTGTTTTCTCAAGGGGAAGCGAGCCGTATCTTCAGGTCGGCAGACATGCGTCATGACTGAGTAGTCGTCCCGTATGATACGCATCACCTCATCCTCGACGGCATCCGCACTCGGTCTGTCGAATGGAGGAATATCGATGTCTATGGATGAATAGGCCTCACCAAGATGGAAAGAAAGCGTAGCCGCATCGAGCAGCCTCAGGATGACGGCTGAAAGTAGGTGCTGGGCACTATGCTGCTCACTGTGCTCACGGCGGCGCACAAGATCGACTTTGCTGCGTACACTCTGACCTGCTACGATTCCCGCGGCCTTCAGATCGGCGTCCCTGGCATCCAGGAGATGTACAACAACATCGTCAGCCTCTTCTGCGGCAATGACAGGCAGGCCGGCTATGGAACCATGGTCGCTCGGCTGCCCGCCACCCTCTGGATACATGATGGTACGATCAAGGATGACGGCTATCTTGCCATCAGGCCGAGTATTGATGCTTACGACGAGTGAATCAATCTCTGACTGATCGGGATGATCATAGAATTCTTTAATTGTAGCCATGAGACGAGAATACCACAGCTCGATGGGGGCAACAAGCGATCAGCGTAGACCGAAGTAGTGACGCTCGAGATAGGCGATGCGATCGGCCACCTCCCGCCAGCGAAGGCTTCGGGGATACTCGTCCCTGACACGCCTATAATACTCATAGGATTTTTTTATGTTGCGGAAAGGCGTGTCCTGCTCGTAAGCCAGGCCATATAGATAGTAGATTTCGTCATTACCGTAAGGATACAACGAGAGGTAGCTATCAAGGGCAGCCAAGGCAGACTGGACACGGCTGGCTTCCAGCTCACTCTTTGCAAGACTCATAAGGGCTGCAGGTTCAGTGGGCATGACTACGGGGGCAAGCGTCGACGAATCAGCTACGGCACTCGGCAGCGCAGCAGGAGCCACCGCAGGAGCCGTGGCCGTGGCAGGAGCCGTCACGGTCCCAGTTGCAGGCGCTAAAACAGGCGCCAAGGCAGGATCCGCAGAAGGAGCCGCTGTAGACGCCGCGGTAGGCAGCTTGTCTGATACTATGACCCTGACGAGGCTGGTCTCTGTGGATCTGTCCACAGGGTTCTGCCTTTGAAAACGCAACAAGTATTCACCAGGGCTTTCAGGGTTCATGGCGAATACGGCCTGAGAATCCTCGAAACGCCTCGTCTCGTACTTGAGGCCTTCCTTGCCATCATCATCACCCAGGTATATCCACCCCGTACCAGGGAAGCGGAGGTCGAAACGCTGCCCACGAACGGTTTCCAGGCGTGTCTCGGCTATTGGCTGAGCGGCAGCCGTGACGGAGCGTGCCGACGTTGCCGGCGAGGCAGGAAGTATAGCGGCTCCTTCTGCGGGTGCGGGATCGGGAGTGTCTTCAGTCGACGTAGCCTCGGTCGGCTTAGCGTCGCCTACCGTGGCTTCTGGTTTTTCTTCTGTCTTGGCCACCGGCTTGACTACAGGCTTGACTACAGGCTTGGTAGCCGGTTTGGTTTCAGTCACTGGCTTTTTTGGCAACACCGGGACGGCTGGGGCAGGCACAGCCTTGGCAAGGTCAGGAGCGAAAGGCTCAGGCAAGGCCAGGGGTTCTGATCTAGTGCCTGGGACACTGGATAGGACAGTAATATCGCTGGGGGTTTCAGAAGGAGGAAGGGCTACAGGAACAGGTGGAGCGGGCTCGGCAAGGGCAGTCTGGGGCAAGAGCACCAAAGGAGGCTCCATACGGGTAAAGCCAACAGAAGGATAGACTGCTGTCATTGGATTCGCGCTAGGTTCCGACGCCTCATCCTGAACACTCATGGAGCCCTTGGGTCCTGACGCACATGAGGAAGCTAGCAATACCATACTGGCTATGGCGATAGCCAGAAACAAGAAACGGAAGCCTGTATCAATCGACGGCGTCGAAAAGTGCTTCAAGTTCTGCCTTCCTGCGACGGACCAGCTCAGAAATATCGACCATACCCATATCTGGTCGCATCGCCTCCGCGTCTGCCTCAGTATACCTCGCCTTGGGTTCGAGCGCCAGCGGATAGGGCCAGGGATCGTCTCCGGGTATGAGCAGCATTGATGCAAGTGCGGGTCCAGAACGGGGCAGCTCCCCGGGACTCATCGCCGTCGTAACATTTTTAGGGGATGTTTCAGTGATAGCCTTCGAGGGCCTTCGGGACAACAGGCCTACCAATAACAGTAGAGATGCTACAAGCACGACGAGAGCCGACACCATGACTAAAAAAAGACTCCTAGAAGTGCTGATAGCCGTGGATTTGGCTCCCCCCCTGCCTCCATGAAAACGTTCCTGGAGTGTCTTGCTGCCATGCTGAATGCCGTTCTTCATACTGCCCAAAAAGCCGCCAAGCCTCGATGAGACGCCTGCAATGCCACGTCTAAAGGCTATCAAGGCAGTAGAAAGAAAGGCTGGAGGCTTCATGAGTCTTCTATAACCTCAAGCCTGGCATCGGACTCCAGGGTTGACCTGTCTTCAGAGTCTATAAGCCCTGAATCTTCACCGGCGGCATCCACAGTACCGGAGCCCACATTGGATACTGGTGCTTCGCCTGAGGCCTGTTTGGTGGCAGCTCGTGTCCTTCCGTGCTTCTTGGGCTCTGGCTGTTCCTCGGGCAGCTCCCTACCCTGCTCGTACTCCACATCTTCATCATCGAAGGTTTCTGGGGGCAACGATGAGTGCGCCACCTGGCCGTCGGATCGTTCCAGCCTGACGGCGATGACCTTAGTCACCCCTGATTCCTCCATCGTGACACCCAGGAGGGTATCTGCGCCGGCAACGGTCTTCTTGTTATGTGTAATGACTATAAACTGGCTTGTCTTGCTAAACTCACGGAGCAGATTGACGAAACGCACGACATTCTGTTCGTCGAGTGCCGCATCAATCTCATCCAGGAAACAGAATGGCGAGGGTCTGACCATGTAGGTGGCCAGTAGCAAGGCTATTGCCGTGAGGCTTTTCTCGCCTCCGGAGAGCAGGGTTATATTCTCAAGTTTTTTGCCAGGTGGCTGAGCATAAATCTCAATTCCAGATTCAAGTACATGGTCAGGGTCGATGAGACGGAGCTCTCCCCTGCCTCCACCAAAGAGCCTCCTGAACATGTTATGGAAATTCTTCTTGACTCTATTGTAGGTAGACAAGAACATCTCGGCGCTCTCATCGCGGATTTCCTGGGTAATGCGCCTCAGGTCATCCCTTGCCTGTTGCAAGTCGCCTAGCTGGCTAGACAGGAACTCATATCGTTCCTTGACCTCCGCATACTCCTCCGGAGCCATGAGATTGACAGATCCAAGATCCTTGAGCTTCTGCTTCCTCTCGTTCAGTCTGTCGCGCAGGTCAGAGGCCTGGGTACGTAACTCGTACATCCTTTCCTCAAACTCGATGAGTTCACGGCCGTACTGTTCCCTGAAGTTATCCTTGACGTTGCGTATCTCTGTCTCTGTCTGGGCAAGCCCAAGATGCAAACGTTCTAGATCTATCTGCAGCATTCCTAGCTTGTCAATCTTCTTCTTGAGCTCCACCTGTCGTTTGCCCAGGTCGGAGTTCTTTATGGCTATGTCTTTCTCCAGGCGATCAAGTTCAGCGCTCAAGTCACGGCCGCGTTTCTCTATGTCGGCTATCTCGCCGTCTATGGACAGTAGATCTTCTTCAGCCTCTGCCAGGCGGCGTAGTTCCAGACTAGCTTCATTGTCAAGTTCCCGGTAATACCCTTCCTGGCTGGCTATTTCCCTGCGTATCATAGACAAGGATTCCTCGGCGGCCTGTACCTGGGTCTGCATGCGTATTCGGTTACCGCGTAATTCCTCGAGGGTCTTACGATACTCGTCTACCCGCAACAATAGTTCACGATTCTCGTCACGCGCCGTAGCTATCTTGGTGCGACGCTCTGTGACGCCTTCCTTGATGGAGGCCATCAGGGCGTCTACCGCACGCTTCTTTGTAATGATGCCCTCGGGTGATAAAAACTCGTCTATGAATGATGGAGTGGCCTTGCGATAGGCCTCGTAGCGATCCTTGAGCTCCCTGGCCCTTTCGGAGGCTTCTGCCATGGCCGTGCTGGCATTTTCTATGAGGGTTCGAGCCTCGTTTGCCCCGTAATCCTTGAGTCTGGCAAGGTCTTCCAGTATGGCGGCCTTGCCGGACAGGCGGGCTATGATGCCTGCTATGAGCTGGTCTATGGCCTCCTCGGCCACCCTGCGCTCGTTGACAGAATATCCAGAATCCTTGAGCCGAGCATCAAGCTCGCTTACAATATCCTCAGTTACAGCATCAAGCTCTGCCTGGGCTGTTACCAGCTCGGAGTCAAAGGCTACGATATCGGCCTCTGCCTTTGCCATGATTGTCTCATTAGCCCCGATTCTCTCCTCGGCGGAGCGAATGGAGCCCTCAAAGCCCTGTATATTTTTCTCTATCTCGGTAATTCGACCCTTGTGACCACGAAGAATCTCATTTTTTTCGTCCTCATCCTCGTGCAGACCTTCTATTTTCTCGGCTAATGCCCGCAGCTTGAGCCTGGCCTGATCAATCTTTGCCTTGGCATCTGCGACCCGTTCCGACAGGAGCTTTCTTTCCTTTTCCTTACCAACCCGTTCCACTGCCAGCCCATAGACCGTCTTCTGAACGTCTACCAGCTTTGCTTCCATGGAGTTGACTATATCGAGGTTTTCCTCAAGGGACAGATTTATGCCATCTATCTGAGCCTTGAGGCTGTTTCTTTCGGTCGTCCTTGTGCCCAGTTCGGTATCTCGGCGATCCTTGTCATTCACGAAGCCACGAAGACGGAGGAGATGAAGGTCTAGTTCAGCGCTAAAAATGTCTTCGCGCAAGGATCTATAGGCAAGTGTCTTCTCTGACTGCGTCTTGAGCGTGTCGTGGCTACGCTTCACCTCGCCTAGTATGCCATCAACCTGGCGCATGTTTTCTTCTGTACGATCGAGTTTGAGCTCGGCCTCACGGGAGCGGGCCTTGTGCTTTGTGATACCCGCTGCTTCCTCAAAGAGGTAGCGCCGCTCCTCGGGCTTGCTAGACAGGATCTGGTCAATTCGGCCCTGTTCCATGACAGAATAAGCGCTCTTGCCTATGCCCGTATCCCAGAAAAGCTCCCGTAGCTCCTTAAGCTTGGCTGGTTGGTTGTTGATGAAGTACTCGCTCTCACCCGTCCTATAGAGGCGCCGCTTGATGGCTACCTCCGGCACGTCGAGCAGGAGGACGCCTTTATCGTTGGTTATGGTAAGCGTCACTTCTGCCACATTGAGGGCTTTTCGCGTCTCGGTTCCATTGAAGATGATGTCTTCCATCGATTCGGCGCGCAATGAGCGAGCCGACTGCTCGCCTACAACCCATTTGATGGCATCCACAACATTTGACTTGCCGCAACCGTTGGGTCCTAGGAGGGCAGATATTCCCTCGGAGAAATCAACCTTGGTGCGGTCGGCGAAACTCTTGAAACCAAATATTTCGAGGCTCTTCAGAAACACGTGATCATACCTCGTTCTAGTATGGATTTAGGCTATAAGGAAGCGTCAAATAGTAGCACGGAAAACGCAGCCCGCGCAACGCGATGACTGCAAGGGCTACAATGCAAACATACCATTATCAATAAAAAACAGGCGCGATGCCCCGCCGTACGGGAACCTCGCGCCTACAGTGCCACAATTCTACAGGCTTGATCAGTCTTCGTCCTGGGCAACCAATAGATCGTAGGCTGCGGCCGCGTCGGGAGCAACCAAAATACCTGCCCGCAACTCGTTAGACTTGAGCTTGGCGCTAAAATAAGACAGAGTCTGAAGATAATAGGCATGTTGATTATAGGCTGCGGCAATCATGAACAGAAGTCTTACAGGGGCGTCATCGAAGGCGTTAAAATCGACTATATCGCACTTGCTTATTCCTACGGCGACTACAAGATCTGTCACGCTTGACAATCGAACATGGGGAATGGCTATATTTCGGCCTATTGCCGTGCTCATGAGATCCTCACGTCTCAAAAGCTCTGAAACAAGCTCCTGTTTGCTCTTGATCTGTGGCGCAGCGGCAAGACGTTCTGCAAGAGCCACGAGAGCATCACGCTTGCGGGAATAATCAAGGAACACGACCCTGTCGGGAGACAAAACATTGCGCATGCGTACTGGATGCAATGACATGATAGGCTTGTTAGATGAAAGCCTCTCATTTACCCAGCGTTCAATCTCGCTTTTCTTGAAGCGCCAGACGGTACCGATCTTGCCCGCTGGGATCTCTCCTTTTTGAGCCCAATCGTACACTGTACGCTCAGAAACGCGCAGGTATTTGGCCACTTCTTCTATTGTTAGGATGTCATCATCCATTGCGGCTCTCCCTAAACGGTAAGATTTGCTACTATTCTGCAAGAAAGGGAACGAAATGTCAAGGTATTTCTACCATCCCATGTCGTCGAGCACATCATCTATATCACCATGCTTCCAACCAAGTTCCGACAATGCAAGACGAACAGCCTTCCTATCAGCGCTACTCTGGCCAAGTTTATTGGCAATTCTTGTTAGTATTTCATATCGGTAGGCTACTGCATCATCGGCAACCAAAGAAACCTCGATGGCCTGCTTTATAGCATGTCTATCAACGCCACGCGAGGAGAGGGCGGCGGCAAGGCTCCTAGGTCCTTCTATCTTTGTTCTAAGACGAGCCCGTATCCAGGATTCTGCATAGCGCTGGTCTGAAAGAAGGCCGGTCGCCTCAAGCCTGTCTATAGCCACCTTGGTGGCCTCCCTCGAGATCCCCTTTGCAGCCAGCTTTCGCTCAAGGCCAAAACGGAACTGTTCGGCCCGGGCAAGGAGGGAGACGGCGCGTACTTCTGCCACGGTCGCCTCGACGGCCAGAAATAATAGATCGTCTGATATATCAAGTGGGGCTACGAGCGCCACGCGTTTGACAGAACCGTTTGTGTCGGCGGGGAGGTACTCAGGCCTAAAAAGAAAAAGGGAGCCATCTTCGGACACCGCCTTGACGGTACCGAGGGCTCCCTCCTCTATCGCGACGATTATGGCCACGGGGCCTCTCTCGTCCGTTCCTAATTAACGCTTGGAGAACTGGAAGCGCCTGCGTGCTCCGCGCTGTCCGTACTTCTTGCGTTCTACCATCCTGGGGTCTCTGGTCAGGAAACCGTTGTTCCTGAGGGCCAGTCCCGAAGCGGGATCAACCTGGCTCAAGGCGCGGGCTATGCCATGCCTGCAAGCACCAGCCTGCCCATTGGGGCCGCCGCCTACAACATTGATGACAATATCGAACTTGTTATCGCTCGCGGTCACAACGAGGGGCTGTCGGACAGAACCGGCTACGGTTGCTATAGGAAAGTATTTGTCTAGCTCGAGATTGTTAACGGTAATCTTACCGCTACCCTCTCTAAGATATACGCGCGCTACGGCCGTCTTTCGTCTTCCGGTGCCTAATCCTAGATTCCTGACCATCGTTTACTTCTCCTAGACTTCGATAGCGACGGGCGCCTGGGCCGCGTGCGGGTGATTCGGCCCTGAGTAGACCTTGACGTTCAATGCCAGCTTACGTCCAAGGGGTCCCTTGGGAAGCATGCCGCGGATGGCGATCTCTAAAGGATCGGCAGGATGACGCTCTATGAGCGACGCGAACGTGTTCTTCTTGAGCCCACCGGCGTAGCCGGAATGCCTATAGTACAACTTATCGTTGAACTTATTGCCGGTAACTTCTATCTTGTCGGCGTTTACAATCACGACATAGTCACCGATTTCCTGGTGCGGAGTATAGCAAGCCTTATGCTTGCCTCGCACGAGAATGGCCGCCTTGGCGGCTACGCGGCCGAGGCGCTGGCCCTGGGCGTCTATAACAAACCAGGAACGTGCGACTAGAGCCGGCTTAACGAAAAGAGTCTTCATCAATCTATACCTTCACCTTCGTGGAGTTCATTAGCATATGAAACGGCGAGCGGAATAATCACATATATCGCATATCGTGTCAAGCGGATGAGTCTATTACTCTTTCTTCTCACTGGCAGCCTCTTCGGCTTCTTCTTTTTTTGCCTCTACCCTGTCCTTGATGTCGGCTATGCCTATGAATACCGCTATGAGGCCTATGAAAGCCGCCATTACGGGTACCGATCCTCGTAGAAAGGTCAGGATATCCTGCCACCAGCCCAATGGGCCGGGAATACACGCGAAAACCGCGAATGCGATACAGATGATACCTACTATAAGAGCTACCATTTTAACCTCCAATGTATAAACAAGAGCCCGAAACAAAGTCGGGCTTAAGCGCTATTAAGGATACTCGAAACAAAGGTTTCGTCAATAAGTCCCGGTGGGTTCCGCCAGGGACCTAAGCGAGCGTTGATTAGCGCCTTGCTTAGAGCCTATACTACCATGCCCGGAATCGAAAGGAACACCATGATACCCGATGGAGCGCTTGTCTTCTTCAAGTCACGTCCCGCTATAGCCCTACGTGACGGAGACCGCATAGAGCTGAGCTTCCAGTCAGGATCAAATGTCAGGGTGCGCGATAAAGATGTAGAGCTCATACATCAAGGGCCGCTCAGGAAGGTGCCAGATCCCGCAAGTGGCGGCGAATTCGAGACAGCCTGGGAGATGACGGCCGGCTCTGAACTGAGCCTCGAAGAACTTGCGGACTTGTCATTTGGATCGGCTGGGCCCGCGCAATGCCTGGCCTGTAGGAGCATCGTGGCAGAAGGCCTCCTCTTTAGGATGCAAGACCAGCATATCGTTGCCTTGAGTGCTGAGGAACGAGAGGCAGAAAGTGCCAAGCGCGATCGCAAGGAGAACGAGGCGGCTCAACGAGCGGCCTTCGTAGACCGCGCAAAACATCTCTCCCTGGAACCTGGAGATGAGCGTTTCTGGGGAGAAGTCGAGGCCTTTGCACTTGGCCTCAGCCAGAAATCAAAAACAGCCAGTGATATAGGCGCAGGAGAAGACCCCGAGTCTGCACAGTCATGGCTTCTCAAGGCAGGGCTGTGGACTACACATATCAACCCTCACCCTGGCAGATCGGGTCACCCAGGCAAGGCACCAGAATTGGCCCTGGGACCCGATGACGACGAGGGCAGAGAAGACTTGACACACATGGAGGCCTGGGCAATTGACAATGCCTGGAGCCACGACCCCGATGACGCCATTTCCTGGGATGGAGAGGCCGTATGGGTGCATGTGGCAGACCCGGCCAGCGCCATAACACCAGGAAGCCTTGCCGATATAGAGGCCTCCAATAGATCAGGTACTCTGTACCTGCCTGAAGGTGCCATTCCAATGCTTCCAGACAGCGCGCTCGACCGCTTCGGGCTCGGCCTTTCTGATACATCCCGGGCTCTTTCTTTCAGGATAGCCATGGATGCTACAGGCCTGGTAACGAATGTCAGGGTCGTCCCAAGCCGCGTACGGGTTACTCGGGCTCCCTACGCCGAAGCCGATGGTCTCTTGTCATCAGGGCCACTCGAAGAACTCGCGAAGCTTGCGGAACTGCGAAAGAGCTACAGGCTGGGCAATGGAGCCATAGACATAGACATACCGGAGGTTCGCGTATGGCTGGAAGACGGCGAACCGCACATAGAAGCCTCTGAACGCTTTGCTTCCAGCGCCGTCGTTCGCGAGATGATGGTATTAGCAGGCGAGGGACTGGCCCGATGGGCCTTTGAAAGGGCTCTTCCATTCCCCTACTACAGCCAGGAGGCACCCGGCTCCCGAGACAGCCTCCCCGAAGGCCTGGCGGGTGAATTCGCCAAACGAAGACTGATGAAGGCAGGCATGGCCGGTGTGCAGCCACGGGCTCACCAGGGCCTTGGTGTGACTATGTATGCCCAGGCTACGAGCCCCTTACGTCGCTATGGTGATCTTCTAGGACACCAGCAAGCACGAGCGGCATTGGCCTTGGAGGGAGGACGAAGTGGCGTGACTATCCTTCCTGCCGATGAACTGTCCATGAGGATGGCAAGAGCCGCAGCAGGAGCTCAAGCCGTACGCAAGGCGGAACGCCAGAGCGAGCTGCACTGGACAATAGCCTGGCTGCTAGACAGACCGGGATGGGAAGGAGATGCCATTGTCGTACAGGCAAATGGCGGAGACTCCGTCTTGTACCTGCCTGAAATAGGGCTGGAAACTCGAGTGCGTTCCACCGGGATAGAGCTCAACACAGGGCTCAAGGTGCGTTTCCTCAGGGCCGACATAGCAAGACTCGACATTCAGTTTTCAATAGTATAGTTAAGCTTGGTATAGTTGACCCTAAGAGTCGGCTCAACTATGCTGTCGCGGTGAACCTAGAAAAGAAAGACTATCGCCTCGCCGCGATCATGTACACCGACATAGTCGGATTCTCTGGGATGATGGAACGCGATGAAGCAGGCACGCTTCGGCTCTTGAGCCTCAATAAGTCTCTTATCACAGCCAGTGTTGCCACGTACCACGGGACGGTCATCAAGACTATCGCCGACTCCTTCCTCATAGACTTTAAAAATACCGTTGAAGCACTACAATGCGCCATTGAAATCCAGGAAGCCATCTATGCGCATAACAAGCAACGCGAGGGACAGCCTCTCCTGGTAAGGATTGGCTTGCACCTGGGCGATATATACTTCTTTGAAAACGACGCGCTCGGAGAAGGCATCAACATAGCCAGCAGGCTGCAATCGATCTGCCGGCCTGGTTGCATATGCCTCTCTCAGGATACCTACAACCAGGTGCTCAACAAGATAGACTTTAGGGCAGATTCTCTCGGTAAGGTTTCCCTCAAGAATATAAGCAAAGAGATTCATGCCTACGAAATAAGCAGCCCCAATGTAGCATTCGACCCTGACCATGACAAAACGCGCTCAGAGCCTGCGCCACGGGTAGCAAACACGGCCGAGCGCAGCTATGACCCCGATGCCGCCAGGGCCATCCTGGGTGACATTCGCAGAGCCATCCTATCAGACACCAAGGCCATGGGTCGCAGGTTGACCATAGAAGAGGCTCTCGATCGTTATGGCGAATACGGCGTAGAGGCCAAGGAAGTCATAGCGGACATGTCGGAGAAGGGTCTCATTCAGAGGCAGGGAAGACCCGAGGCCCAGGATTCCAGCCAGCACAAAGGCGCAGCCAATGCCTCCTTTAATGGATCGAGTGACCTTGCCAGAGACATAGGCAGAGCCGTCGAGGGTATAGCCCGCGCCATAGAACAAGGTGTAGGAGAATGGCAGAAATCTGGATCCCGCGGTGCGCATGGACAAAGAGACAATCGTGGAAACGACGATGACATAGGACGCCGCGCAGGACGTAGTGCAGCCCATGTAGCCGACACCATCGAACGCGACGTGGAAAACATGGATAGCCGTGAGCAGAAGAGGGCCATAAAGCAGGAATACAAGCGGCATGCCAAGGATGTGGCCACCGGCAGCTGGGACTCCGAGCTTTGGGATTCTGATCACTTCAAACCGGGGACAGAAGAACTAGAGACAGATTTTTCAAGATACCGGGACAAACTCCAGGAAAAATCCCGCAAGGCATCATCAGGATTCTTAGGCAACATACTGTCTTTCCTCGGCGTCAATGCCCTCTTGTGGTACATCAACTTAAACTTTGCACCGGGCTTCTTTTGGGCTCCCATAGTAAGCGCAGGATGGGGCACCGGCATAGTGTCCGGATTCTTTGCGATGCTCAGAGGCAAGGCAAAATCGGCCGAACTGGAGGCAATGCCCGAGCTTGAACCAGATGCCCTCGACATATACAAGAAGATAAACCGTGTCAAAGACAGCATGGCCATGCATGTGGGCAGCATCCTGTCGGTGCCGCTGCTGTTATTCGTCATCAATCTGCAGACATCCCCCGGTTTCCTGTGGGCAGCCATACCATCAGGCATCATGGCCATAAGCTTCCTGAGCCATCTCGCCTCCTATCCAGGCACACGAAAAAGCCTTGAAAAGAAGTTATTACGATTGCTCGGCCTCGATTCCTGGCGAGACCTAATGCACATGGGCTCCGGAAGAAGGATTACACTCGCCTCCGGCCCTTATGCATCACTCTATGCAGAGGTAGCATCCATTCGGGATGACATAGTTCGTGACCTCAAGGCCGGCAAGGGCTCTACAGAATTTGGCATGGACATGATCCCAACCCTGGACAGCTATGTAGACCAGGTCAGGCTCTTGTCCCAGTCAGTCAGCGAGATAGACTCGCTTGTCTCATCCATTCCACTCGATTCATTACAGCGTGATCGGGAGGCTCTTATACTCAAGCGGCAGAATGTTGACAACACATCTCTCAAAAACGAATACAGTCGCTCCATCCAGGAAATAGAGCGTCAAGAGAAGGCCTTTGAAGAACTGGACAAGCAACGGGAGTTGCTAAGACTCAGGCTTAATTCCTCCGCCAATGCAATCAAACAGCTAAAGCTAGACATGGCCAGGCTCAAGGCGATGCCTGAGGCCAATGAAGTGCAGGCTATGGAGACCATACGAAGGAAGGCTGAGGAGCTGGCTGGCTATATGGATGATCTAAAGACAGGCTACGAGGAGAGCATTTCCGACCCCTATGCCGAACTGGAAAGGCTAAACGAGGAGGCCGAGGCGAGAGCCAGACTCGAAAAAAAACCTAAGGTTGACTCCGAGTAGAGACAAAGCCGGGGTCGTTGACAGGCCCGCTTGCTTCGCTTTATTATCAGCCATCGGTCTGGTAGCTCAGTTGGATAGAGCGATTGCCTCCTAAGCAATAGGTCGTGGGTTCGATTCCCGCCCAGATCATTTTCCCGCCAACATGAATACACTCTAGCGCAACCATGGCGGACTAAAGCCTTGGTTCCTAAGGAGAGTCAATGCAGGAACACGGTATGGGAAACCCAGCGATCAGCCATGGGGCTCTTGATAGACTGTCTACCGTCTTCTACGATCAAATAAAGCGAGGCCTTCATTACGGCGCCCAGTTGGCCGTATACCTGCCAGGCGAGCCGGTCTTCTCTATGACGGGTGGATACGCCGATGCCCTCAGGCGCAGGCCAGTGACTCCACACACACCCTTCATTATCTATTCTGTCACAAAATCATTCGTGGCTACGGCAATACATATACTGGTAGACAGAGGGCTCCTTGATATTGAGGCTCCTGTATGCGGGTACTGGCCTGAGTTTTCGAGGCACGGCAAGGCTAGCATCACGACGAGGCACCTGCTCCTTCACCAGGCAGGCATCCCTGGATCTATGGGTGTCCTTGACCTGGCATCATGGCTACTACCATCGCTGCGGGCCGGGAGGTCAGAGGCTCTCGTGCCGGAACACGAGCCAGGCGCTCGCTGTGTGTACCACATGTTTACTGCCCACATCATCTTAGGCGAGTTGATAAGGCGCATAGATGGTAGAGCGCCTGAAACATTCATAGAGGATGAGCTTCTTCATCCCCTCGGCATGAACGACAGCTATGCGGGCCTTCCACGCTCCGTATACGCTAAAGCATCCAGAATATATACCGGCGACAAGGCGCAGTCTGCCGCCGCACGAGTGTTCTCCGGGCCCCTGATGAGATCGGCCTTCATGCCGGCAGCATCAATAAATACCACGGCGAGTGACCTAGCCGTATTCTACCTCATGCTGGCCAAGGGCGGCGTTCACAAGGGCACAAGGATTCTTTCTGCAGAGGCCGTACGGCGAGCCACAGCCATGCAGTACGACGGTCCGGACGGAGACTCAGACAGGCGAATACGTTGGTCAATGGGTTTTGCCATCGGCGGAGCGCCCCACTTTCCTGACGAAGACTGCATCATGATGGGCCATGGCTCAAGCGAACGCACCTTTGGCCATGCAGGACAGGGCGGCTGTGCCCTAGGCTGGGCAGATCCAGGGGCAGGCATTGCCTTTGCCTTCGTATGCAATCGCTTCCTGGCGCCCAAGGCCGCACATGCACGCTTTGAAGAACTGTCTGATAGGGTTTGGGATGCCTTAGGCTAAGAACTGCCGCTGATCATCCAGTCACAAGGCATGCTCAGACGAAGCGTCTCGTGTGCGCTATAGCCCGCCCCTCCAGGATGCCGGCAGGTACAAAGAGGTCCTTGAGACCATGGTGTGCACCGAAGGCTAATGCCTCCTCGGAAACGGTCAGGCGACCCATTTCGGTCCTCTTGGTACCCATGTGGTAGATAAAATTTACAGCATCAGACACGATGGTACCGGTCTTGCCAGGCGGAGCAAATTCTGTCTCACCATAGTGCATTGAAAACGAGAAGGCGATGGGAAACGGCAAGCCTAGTCGCTCGTATCCAATGAGTGGCGCGCCAAGGAGCATGCGTAGGCAGGCCTCAGTGGCAGCAAGCGCACGGGATGCACATGGTGGCACCAAGTAGAGCGCATGCGCTTCTGTCTCCATCCATAACAAGGGTTCCGAGTCGGCTAGAGCCAGGTGCAATTGTTGCCTGAGCCTGTCGCGAAAGGTCCTATAACCAGACTCACCAAGCCTTGTTCTGAGGTTCATCTGTGCCGACACCGAGACGAGGAGAAAGTAGAATGGGTATACAGAGCCTGGGCGAATGGTGTTCCAACCGCCAAAGCCTGGTTCCGGTGATTCGCCAACAGGTTTAGGAGCGCCGGCTCCAAGCATAGTAGAATCAACAGCGGTACTTCTTTGTATGACTTCAAAGTATCCTAATGCAGCCTTCACCCTGGCCTTGCCAGGCACGCCAGAATTGACACCTGGGCCAACATAGTCGGAGGCTCCCGAGAAGAAAAGCGATGCAGGATCGGCTATGCTTCCATCTGGATCGACTATACCCCAGGCTCGCTGCAGACAGCGCTTCTTTAACAGAGACAGCATCTTGCGGCTTTCGGCCTCCTTGAGCCCGCTGACGTCAAGGTATGTCATGTCACCAGGCTCAGGCCTGTGAGTCTTGAGTCCACCGAGCTCAGAGATGCTCGACACCTGGCCGGGCTTTACGCCTCTCGTTACCATGGCTTGTCTATCCAGGGTGAATATGAATACGCTCATGGCTTTTCCAGATTGACGGCGTACTGCCTCAGGGCAAAGCTTCGCACCTGCTTCTCCGGTCCAAAGCGTTCGTGTATGACCCTATCTATTGAAAGAAAGAGGTTTGATGACGCGCTGAGCGTATTGCATGGCGTTGCGCTAGACTCAATCTGTACGACGTCCTTGAGGGTATCATTCTTTAGCAATTCCATCAGACTGTCTCTGTATCGTATGGGGCCCCCGTGTACCGCCATGCGTACACGAAGCGGCTCAGTAAGCGGATTATTCAGTCTGTTCCAGAAAAACAGCTCGTTGAGTATTTCCATGCCTGCCAGTACGGAGGCCCGTTCCTTGGAGCCAAAAAGGAAAGCGGCAAGGGCTCCGTCACCCTCCCATGACCAGACCCGGCCAAAACGGCCTACAACGGCCTTGTAGACTATGGAACGGAGGTCTGCATATGCCTTCTCTATCTTAGCGGCATCGTTTCGCTTGACGAGAGCCGAATTTGCCACAACATCGAGCCTCAGGACTGCGGCCTGCCTTTCGTCACCGTCCCGTAGTCGCCCCCAATCAGGGCTTGCTCGTTCATTTGTATTCTCGAAGAATTGTCCCGTAGCATTATCGAAGATGAAACCATCCTGGATCAGGGTCTTGACGATGCTGACCAGCCCCTTGATGGGGTAGGAACGCCCCATGTAGCCCTCGGTGTCTATCTTGACGAGGATCTCTACGAAGTCTATGAAGCGTTCTTCCTCGACGATGTCCTTCACTATGCGCTCGGCCGCCATCTGATTGGTTATTGGTATGTTGCGGGGTATGCCTGATCGCTGGTACAGGTCGTATTCTGGATCTATGAGTCTGACGAAACGCACCATTGTCTCCGCCGAAATTGACTCGTACAGAGTTCTCCTACAGAGACTGATGGTGGAATTCTTCACTTTCATCACTGACCCGCCAACGTTACTGGATATGGGGAGTATACCATATCACAGGTGGCGTTTCAGACAAGAGTAGCTATAATCCGCAGTCGACTACGAGCAGGGCGGAGAGGCATCATGGTTTAAGAGAATCCATATCACCCACAAGCTCCACACCCGAGGCTGGAGACACGGCATCGAGTATGGGCACATCGTCGAGACCATGGCGCTCCTTGAGTATGACCCGCACCCAGGAATCTGCGCTTTCTGATATCCTGCGATTCATGGCACCATTTACAGGGGCAGCCAGGGACCCTTCATGGTTCCTGCTAATCATCAGTTCAAGCTTGGTACTCTTGTCTACAACGAGAATACGCATGTCCCGCCCCTGAAATTCCAGGAGTTCAACCCTGGCGCTGGTATAGGAGGCATAGCGGTATTCCATCCCATTTACATAGAGGATACATATGAAGCCGTTGAAGGATCTTCCCTGCCAGGGTATGCGCGCCAGGCTAAAAAAGAGAGACACCCTACCTAGGGCAGATGGGAACATGTTTGTTTGAAGCCATATCCACGATTGAGGCATCGAGCGGCCCCAGTCTTTTTCTATATATCCCCTGCCCTCATCAAAATTGATTTTTTCTAGCGATCCACCTGGCCCCTTAGCGCTCATGGTGATCTGTCCTTCTACGGCGTGGTCCATGCTCACGACACCATGATAACACTCCATGAAGGGCGTGAAGGTATAGGGTCCCATCACTCCGGGCCACGCAAGGCTGCTCTTGGGAGGAGCTATGGGTCCGTAGCTCAAGGAGGCCTCCACGCGCCCCTGCTCGTCTTCAAGATCCACCGTCAAGCCATCGAGCGAGAAATAGTTGTTAGCGACATGCAGCTCGAATGGCCTGTCCTTGGCGGAGAAAGCCTCTATTGGAAATGGGAAAAACCTCGTCATCCCCGTATCGCCGTCTATCATCTGCACAAAGGCCATGTCGTCATCAGCCGATCCATACGGTGTACGAGATATTCCTGGTATGAATGAAATGGCGCGGCTCGCCTTGGCTCCGGATACAGAAGTAGCGGTGGCCTGTTTATAATACCAACCCTCGAAATAGCCATTTCTCTTGGAAACGCCTTGGTACAGCAACGGAAAGAATAATCGCAGTATTTGAAACATGGATTAAATGTCGTGCCATTTCACTACAGGGTCAAGTTAAGGGAGTCAAAATATTGCCTGTAGAAGCATATAATCAGGAGCAGAAGCCCTATCACAAGACACGACGCTCATGTCTTATATTGTCGCCCTCGACCAGAAGTTCTCCAATCGCATGCCTTAAATTGGCTTCCACCTGGGTCTTTAAGTCATAGAGGGCTTGTATCTGGTTAATAGCCAGGGATTCTTCCTTGAAAAGCTCCGAAGGATGCACGCGAAGTGCACACGCGATTTTATTGAGATTCTCCGGAGACGGAAAGCGTTTGAGTATCTCGACATTTCCTATCATTGTTGATGAACACCCAACCTTTGCTGCCAGTCGCATCTGCGATATGTGCAGTATAGATCTGTAGCGCTTCATGTTATGCGCCAGAAGCGTCCGGACATCGTTATATGGCACGGTCCCTCCTCATCGCAACCATGAGTGTCATGCCTGAACAGCCCGGACTCAATAATCCAAGAGCCTATGGGCCTCCACGCATTTAGGCTATAGGATATAGGCTATAAGCAGTGCCACGTACCCCAAGGCAAGCATAATAAACACCAACAAGGGCAAGGCAAAACGCCGTATTGTCCCAGCCAAGCCTACGCCAAAGTGTTCCGAGCTTACCACCATGCAGACATGGAGGGGAGAGAGCATCATGCCGGAAAAGCCAAAGGCGCCGGCCAACACAATGGCGGCTTCTCGGGGGAGCTCTCCTCCAATCGGGGCCAGACCCAAGACTATGGGCAGGGCGAGTCCGACATATCCAAAGCCTACCCCCGTGACGAGTCCCGCAATGAACGGCAAGGCGGCTATGGCGACTATAGTCGGGATACCGGCCTTGGATAGTTCCAGGGCAGAAGCCTCTGCAACCCCCGCTGCCCCGAGCAGCCTGGAGAACACCCGTATTCCGACTATGACAGCAACAAGCTTGACGGTACTCAACCCCACGCTCCCCTTGAAGGCTGCCATGCCCGTCTTTCCCAGGGCTATGTAGCCACAACCTGCGGCTAAGCCTACAAAAATCGGGCCAAACCGGCCTAGAAGTGCGCTGCTTGCCGGAGCTAATGAAAAAGATGGAGACAGGAGTCTCCAGACGCCGTCAAGGATGATATAGGTAGTGAGTACCAGAGCGAGTGGTGTAACGCTCGCTGCAAACGCGGAGAAGCGCACCCCAAGGGATTCTCGCTCTGTCTTCACGGGTTTACTCCGACGAGCCGTGCCGAGCCTGAGCCTCTTTTCAGGAAGAATAAAAATCATTCCAAGCACCAACAAAGTAGGCAAAGCATACAAGTTAAGAAGCGAAAGACGGCCGGCGCTCAAGCCTGAGAGAGATGCTGTCAGAATAAAAGACGGATACAAGGGCCAGACGAGTTCAAGAATATGCCTGAACCAATAATTAGCGGCAGCCAGGATGGCAGGCTTACGTATACGTTCTGGATCCATCGCATCGACGAGGGGGGCTGAGAGTATGGCACCACCGGGCATGGGTAGGGTTCCTATGAGCATAGGCGCCAATGCCATGGCAACACGCGGCGATGGAGCGAGGGCTTTCAGGGAGCTAGAAAACGCATCCATTATGCCTGAACGCTTCATAGCGGCCGAAAAAGCCATGATTGTGGCCATCAAGAGTACGAGCAATACCGTATCTGGATTGACAAGCTCGGCAAACGTCAAACGAGCCACCGTCGCTGGGGACAAACCTCGCCAGAGGGCTAAGGCGATGCCACCTATGGCGGCGGCGGCTCCAAGGTGTAACTTTCTGGCACTTGCCACCACCACCAGAATGAATATGATCAGGACCTGAACGAGGGCCGGTATTGACTGCATAGATGCCTTCTATAAGTTAGGATGAGCCTTCGGAGCCAGCCCTGCGAATTGGCCCCACCCAAAGGACACTACAGAGTATCCATATTTTAATACTCCGTGTGAATCAGTATACTAGTTTATATATGTTCCTGTATCCCAGGGTTTTAAAAACACAAAAAAAGGAGAACCCGATGCTGCGGGGCTTTGATACAAAAGACTTTTTTAAACGCAATACCAGTATGACGGTGATGCTGGCTCTCGTGATACTGGTTGGCCTAGGGGAGAAGATGGCAGAGCGTTTTCTTCCACTGTATATCCTGGCCTTGGGTGGTGGGGCATGGGCCATTGGGGCTCTCAATGCCATGGACAACCTGCTGTCTGCCCTATACTCCTTTCCAGGTGGCTACCTTGCCGATCGCATAGGATTCAAGAAGTCATTGCAGCTCTTTACCGCCATAGCCATGGCAGGCTACCTCATAGTAATACTCATTCCCGCCTGGCAGGCTGTTCTAGTCGGTTCGGTCTTTTTCATAGCCTGGACCGCAGTATCGCTACCCGCCATCATGAGTCTGGTATCCAAGTCTGTACCAAAGCAGAATCGTAGCTTCGGTGTATCCCTGCATTCATTCTTTCGCAGGATACCCATGGCATTGGGTCCTGTCATCGGAGGCATACTCATTGGCGCGTATGGTCGATCACTCGGTGTGCGTATAGCCTTCGTCGCGGCATTCCTGATGGGAGGAGTCGCACTGGTACTCGTGCAACGATACATGGCAGAGGATGTATCCAAAAAAAGCGATGATACTAGGATCAGGGCCAAGATTGGCGAGCTATTCAGTCCTGAGCTAAGAAGCCTGTTGGCAAGCGATATACTGGTTCGCTTCGCAGAACAGATTCCCTATGCCTTCGTCGTCATATGG
Source organism: Spirochaetia bacterium (assembly GCA_034003955.1). Classification (GTDB taxonomy): domain Bacteria; phylum Spirochaetota; class Spirochaetia; order Treponematales; family UBA12059; genus SZUA-370. The sequence goes on from JAVEXO010000017.1 coordinate 36,810, forward strand.
GTGGTAGAGAACAACGGCATCTCCCCCGTGCAGTTTGGCATCCTTACTACCATAGAGATGCTTACGGCCATGCTCGTCTACATCCCTGTGGCAAGAATGGCCGATGCCTATGGCAAGAAGCGCTTCGTCCTCATAACATTCATGTTCTTCACAGCCTTCCCCCTGATACTCCTTGTATCGAGGTCATTTCCCATGCTCGTGATTGCCTTCATCATTAGGGGGCTCAAGGAATTTGGCGAACCCACGCGCAAGGCACTCATCATGGACCTTGCTCCAGAAGAAGCAAAAGCCAGGACATTTGGCGCCTACTACCTCATACGCGACATCATAGTGTCCATAGCCGCTCTTTCAAGCGCCCTCCTCTGGAACATTTCTCCGGCTACTAACTTCATAGTAGCGACGGTCTTTGGTGTCATGGGTACGCTGCTCTTTGCCTTATACGGGAAAGACATACACCAATGATATTGCAATACAGGCAAGTCTCTCCTATAATTTCCGTTTCCACACAATGAGAAAAGATGTGATGCAAAAAAAAACAGACGTTCATCACTTGCTTGAATCGATGGGAGCCTCTGATACCACTCCCGCTTCCAGCGAAATATCAGGATTCCTCCATAGCATCGACAGACCCGGTACACACGACAATATCTCACTAGCCCTAGAGCATCGAGACAAGGAATTCGATTCCGGAGAGTCTATCTTCTCACAGTTGATGGAGCGTATCCTTCAAGGCTACGCCCTTAAACTCAAGGATGACTCCGATGAGTCTGACGCAAGCCTGGAAATTCTACTCGATGGCGTACCCGATTCTGTCCTTATATTGACTCCGACCGGCATGATCCTAGAGGCCAACCAAGCCTTCTTTCATACCTTTGGCTATGCAAGGACAGACATACTGTCATCTTCTCTATACACACTGCTGCCAGAAGAGTACCGAGGCGCATTTCATACCAAACTAGCGGACTTCAGCCTCAGAGGAAGCTCGCCACATGCGCCATCTGAAGAGGATATTCTTGCATTCAGAGGCCTTCGCCACGATGGCTCGATGGTCTCTATGGATTGCCTCTTATCATCGATACGTCTACGCGGAGAACCCGCTGTCATAGCCCTCATAAGGGATCTGTCCTTCGATCATGCGCTCTACATGCAGCTCAAGGAGACAAGGGAGCACTATGTAGCCCTATCGGAGACAATAACCGAGGCTATTTTTAGAATAGACGACCACTTCAAGATAATATTTGCCAATTCAGGCACCAAGAACACCTTTGGTTGGGCACGAGAGGAAGTCCTGGGCAAACCATTCTCCATCCTCTTCCCGCCTGACGTATTCAGCAAGGTATCAGAGGGCTTTAAGAAATACTTCTTCATAGACGACATGGATCGCAAGAGCCAAGGCTTAAAACACACCTTCGAGATACTGGGAGCCACCAAGCACAGAGGCGTCGCTCCTATGGAAATGTCATTCGGCAACTCCAAGGATTGTAGTGGCCGCACCCTGACATGTATCATCAGGGATATTACCCAACGAAAGTCTATTGAAAGAAAACTCAGGCACCTGGCATATCACGACAAGCTTACAGGGCTCGGTAATCGCGACCTCTTTAATGACGACATGGATGTGCTCTTTACCAGCATGTATCATGACGAGAGCTGGCGGGGCTGCATCCTGTTTCTAGATCTTGATGGTTTCAAGAACGTCAACGACACGCTGGGTCATGATGCAGGAGACGGGCTCCTCGTAGAGACGGCCCGCCGAATACGGGTCTGTCTACGAGAACATGATGTTGCCTACCGTTTTGGCGGTGACGAGTTCGTTGTCGTTCTTACGAAGATAAGGGACGTCAGCGATGCCCTTACCGTAGCCGAGCGCATTCTAGCCAGCATCTCGAGTCCATTCATACTCCGCTCAAAAGGAGCCCAATCCGGAGCCAGCGTCAGTGTTAGCGTTTCAATAGGAATAGCCATACTACCTGACCACGGACGATCTATAGAGGATGCGACGAAAAGCGCAGATATAGCCATGTACTGTTCCAAGGAAGGCGGCAAGAACCGCTACACGCTCTATGATCCAAGCGTCTCATCCAAATCAACAGAGCGTTGGAGACTCGAACAGGAGATGAAGGCAGCGCTTAACTCAGGCGAGTTCATCCTGTTCTATCAGCCCATAGTAGCAGCGGATGGTCTTACCAAGGGCATGGAAGCACTTCTTCGCTGGAACAAACCCGATGGCTCACGGGTATCACCGGGTGATTTCATTCCGATAGCAGAAGAAAATGGTTTGATCATTCCCCTGGGAGATTGGGCTCTCAGACGAGCATGCTATGACATGAAGCGAATCTACGACAAAGGCTTCAAGCACATGTATGTTTCTGTAAATGTTTCGACCAGACAATTTGAACAGACACACTATGTAGAAAGACTCGAGAAGATCGTCAGGTCATCAGGCTTGCCTCCCGAATGCCTCAAGCTTGAGTTGACCGAATCAACAATAATGCACAACACCCATGCGGCAATAGAAATCATACATGAAATAAAGAGGCGGCTCCCGGGCATTGCCTTCATGGTTGACGACTTCGGCACGGGATACTCTTCTCTTGCATACCTCTCGCAATTACCGCTGGACACCCTCAAGATAGACATCTCCTTCGTCACCCACCTGGCAGAACGACAGAATGAAAAAGTTGTAAACGCCATAATAAACCTGAGCCATAGCCTGGAACTGGAGATAGTCGCAGAAGGCATAGAGACATTAGAACAGAGTAACTATTTCGTAGAGAGGGGCTGTGCCTCTATGCAGGGATACTATTATCAACGCCCCTCGCCCATTGAAGACGTTTACAAGCTGATACGGGCGGAGGCACATAGACGCAAGCTACCGTAAGGCGAAGCTAGCTACATTCCTTCCGTTGACGCCCCCTCTTGCCCTACCATATACTTTCGCCACATTACCATCACGAGCATGCCTCTCACCATGAGCGCTGCCCTCGCTGGTACCACCTTCAGAATATCGCAGGAGAACCACGCCATGCACGCCAGCGAGCTCATGTCCCGCCTCGCGGATGTTTCCGTACAAGCAGCCCTCGTCGTCGTCGTCGATGTCGTAGGTTCCTCGCCCCGCCATCCAGGTTCCAGGATGATCGTTTTTCCAGACGGCTCATTTCTAGGAACCGTAGGAGGAGGCATAGTCGAAGCCAGCGCCAACAAGAAGGCCGTGGAAGCCATAGCCTCGAGGACTCCAAGCCTCTTAAAATTCGAGATGACAGGCAAGGAAGCCCTGGGTAGCGAACCGATATGCGGAGGAGCCATAACGCTAGCCATACTCCCCTCGACATCATGCCCTGGCTTCGCTGCGGCGGCTACCTGCCTTACCCAGGGCACATCGCTTGTCATGGTACACTCCCTTTCGCCAGACGCCACACAGGGCTCAGGCTACCTGGTGGCTGTAAGAGATGCGGCAGGCCGCCTCGTATACTCGACAGGCAACACCATAGACGACCTAGCTGCCGACTCGGCCCTGGCTAGCGGCAGCCCAGTCATATCGGCACAGGATGGCTACCTCTATGATCCCATAGCCCCAGTGGACAGGCTTTTGATACTAGGCGCTGGCCATGTCGGCCAGGCCTTGGCTCGCTTCGCCGTCAATCTTGACTTCAGTGTCTGCGTAGCAGATTCCAGGCCTGAATTTGCGTCTCCATCACGCTTCCCGTCCGGTGTCGAGACGCGAACAGGAGACTTTACTACAATAGTCGATGACTATGCCTTCGGAGATTCTACCTATGTCGTCGTCGTGGGCCCCAGCCATTCGAGCGACCTTGAATGTGCACGCGCCATTCTGAGGCGCGAATACCGTTATGCGGGCATCATAGGCTCTAAGCGCAAGGCCAGGATGATACTGGATCAGGCCATTGCCGAAGGTTTTCCGCCCCAGAAGGTCAATGACCTTCGTACGCCCATAGGAGCCGATATAGGAGCCGAGACACCCTCTGAGATAGCCGTCTCCATTCTGGCCGAGATAATCGCTGTTCGTCGTTCATCACCGGGGATACTCGCCATAGACAAGGATAGAGAAACACGGCGCTAACATATTGTTTCTATTGACAGATACTATTGATATCTATATGATGCCATTATGTTTTTACAAGGAGAAACATCAATGGCTGATTATTTCAAGACTTTTCCTAATGAACAGGGCATGTATGGTGAATACGGTGGCAGCTTTATCCCTCCGGCTCTCCAGGCCGAGATGGAAAAGATAAGCGACGCATACTACTCTATAAGCAAGTCGCACGAGTTCATATCGGAGCTTCGTAGCATCCGTAAACACTTCCAGGGAAGGCCCACACCGGTCTATTTTGCAAATACCCTGTCTAACGAATGTGGTGGACGCATCTACCTGAAGCGAGAAGATCTTAACCATACCGGTGCGCATAAGCTCAATCACTGCATGGGAGAAGCACTGCTCGCCAAATACCTTGGAAAGAAGAAGCTTATTGCCGAGACAGGTGCAGGCCAGCATGGCGTAGCCTTAGCGACGGCTGCGGCATATTTTGGGCTGGAGTGTGAGATACACATGGGCGAGGTGGACATCCAGAAGGAAGCGCCCAATGTCGTCCGCATGAAAATTCTTGGTGCCACGGTCGTGCCGGTGAGTGCGGGTCTTAAGACGCTCAAGGAAGCCGTCGACTCAGCCTTCATGGCCTATCTCCAAGACCCTATCAACAGCATCTATTGCATTGGCTCGGTAGTAGGTCCCCACCCTTTCCCAATGATGGTGCGCGACTTCCAGCGTATAGTAGGCATAGAAGCCAGGGAGCAATTCTTCGAGATGACAGGTGAGCACCCGGATAGCGTTGTAGCCTGCGTGGGGGGCGGATCAAACGCTATGGGCATATTCTCGGCCTATCTACAAGACGAAGGCGTCAAACTATACGGCATAGAACCGATGGGAAGAGGCAACAAGACCGGAGAGCACGCGGCCACGATTACATACGGCAAGCCAGGCATGATACACGGCTTCAAGTGCTACCTCCTTCAGGACGAGAAGGGCGAACCATCTCCCGTCTACTCGATAGCGAGCGGTCTCGACTATCCTGGAGTAGGCCCGGAGCACTCAATGCTGCACGATCTTGGTAAGGTTGCATACGGCTATGCAAACGATGAGGAGGCGGTGGACGCCTTCTATACCCTGAGCCGCAAAGAAGGCATCATCCCTGCCCTGGAAAGCGCTCATGCCGTGGCCTTCGCCATGAAACTAGCCAAAAAAGAACCACGAAGATCTATACTGGTTAACTTAAGTGGCCGTGGAGACAAGGATATAGACTTCATAATAGAAAGGTATGGATTTAGGTAACCCTTTATTAGTGTTACGAAGCTTGTGGATACTCAAGTACAATGAGTACTTCGATCCGCAATACTCGTCAAGACAGGTTTGTAGTGCTTTTTTTCGTGTGTTAGAGCTAGAAAAGACTTGCATCACTAAGGTTCGTAACACTAGATAAATCTTGCCCGGAACACAGTCGGCGATGAGCGCTCGCACCGGCGGTGTTTCCATGTTACTATCGCTCCCTAAGGAGCTCATGCCATGGACATATACGAACTCGAACCAAAATCAGTGTGGAAACACTTCTATACAATATGCTCTATACCCCACCCCTCACATCATGAGGAAGCCTTGGCCAAGGCCATCATAGCCTGGGCACAGGAGCGCAAGCTCTTCGCGACTAGCGACAAGGCTGGCAATGTCGTAATACGAAAACCGGCTAGCAGCGGCATGGAAGACTCTCCCGGCGTCATCCTGCAGGCTCATCTTGATATGGTTCCACAGAAGGCTACTGATGTCTCCCATGACTTCGAGAAAGATCCCATTAGAGCACGCATCGACCCTGCCAATCCGTCCTGGCTCGTCGCAACAGGAACGACGCTAGGAGCCGACAACGGCATAGGCGTTGCCATGGCCATGGCCATACTAGAAGATGACAACATAGCACACGGGCCGCTTCATTGCCTGTTCACCGTGAATGAAGAAGATGGCATGGGCGGGGCACGGGCAGTCGAACCTGATCTCCTGTCGGGGAACCTGCTCCTTAACCTCGACGGGGAGGATGTAGGCGAATTGACTATAGGCTGTGCCGGCACCATACGCACAGGCGCTTCCCTTTCATCCCCTGCCTCCTCGGTTCCCGATACGGTGGAGTGGTTCGAAGTCACCATCGAGGGACTGCTAGGCGGGCATTCGGGCGTGGATATAGACAAGGGCCGTGCCAATGCCACGCTTGCCCTCATAAGCATACTAAGCAAGACACGGGAGAGACTCTATCTATCGGATATAGTAGGAGGGACGGCCGCCAACGCCATTCCAAGGGAGGCCCGTGCAACCATTGGTATTGAATCAGGTAATTATGCAGCCTTCAAGACCAGCTTCTCATCAGGGCTCAGCGCTCTGCGGATAGCCCTGGGACAGAAGGATCCTGGCCTGCTCGGTGCAGTCACTCCCCTCGGCTCACACAGCCTGTATCCCAGCAAGGCACTCGCGCCAGAAGCCACAAACTCGATGATGACCGTTCTCAGCGCCTTGCCTAACGGCCTTGTGGCAATGGAAACCAATATGCCAGGGCTCATTAGGACATCGCTCAACCTTGGACAGTTGGCTGGAAGCGTATCGGACGAGCTCTTTGAATTAAAAACCATGGTACTGGTTAGAAGCTCGTCTGATGCAGAGAAGGAAAGCCTCAGCACCACGGTTGAGAAGCGACTCGAAGGCGCCGCAGATCATGGCTGGAAGGTTTCGACTAGACGCCTGTCAGAATCTCCCGCCTGGAGCCCCGATCCATCGAGCCTTCTTCTGGCAGAGGCTCACAAGCTCTACCGAGAGATGTTTGGCAAGGAACCACGCGTCACGTCCACCCACGGGGGTCTGGAGACTGGTCTCTTCAGGGCACGCTTCCCTGCATGGGACATGCTGTCGCTTGGCCCGACCATACGGCATCCTCACTCTCCCAACGAACGACTAGACATAGCATCCGTCAGACTATCATACCGATACCTGACGGCCTTGTTGTCAAGGTTATAGGGCTCAGCGTGTTGCGAAGAAGGTTCTAATGCCTAGATTAGGATTTAGGTGTGCGTATCAGTCCAAGCCCCTGCCGTATCGCTCCGAGGTGCCAGGCGCCGTGGGCGAGTTGTCCTAGCAGACCGGTAAGATTCATCTGGTCTCCCCAGGGGAGGCCAGAAGCGACGGCATCCTTTAACGCCAGGTACTGTTCTCTTAGTTCCACCAGCAGATTTTCCCATGTCTGACCATCGACACTGGAGTATTTCCAGCTGTCTTTCCACACGGCAGAGGCATGCACGTTCTCGCCACGTAGCGCCCGGTTAGCCAGGTCGAGAGCAAACACGATGTGGCCGGCGTGGGTCGCAGCCCCTGCCGCGTCTCCGGCACTGAATGGAGTAGAGGCCTCCGTAGCGCTGAGTCGTTCCAGCGTTCCTAGCAGCCCACAGCCAGGCTCGTTATCGGCGAACCAGGTCATCCTCGGATCCTCAGGCCCTTCGTATGCCTCAGTAATAAGAGTAGACAGTATGGATGATAGTATTTCAGTATCTAGATTCATGATAGCCTCCAAATAGACTCAAAGCTCCATCTGTTTATTGAAGTAGGTATTGAGAAAATCATCATACACGTCTTTAATCCTGTCAATTTCCTGAGCAGGAGATAAGCGCATATGTCTTGAATCGGTGGGAACCATGCTCGATGCGGCAAGGGGAACGATGCCCGCTCCTCCGTCCCGCTCGGCCACGCCGACCAAGGTCTGTACGGCGATGACACGGCTCGATGTACTGGTCACTGCAAGCGCGAACACACCCGAGAGCGCCTCTGCCACTGAGAGTGGCCGCTCTACGGTCTTGATCCCGACCTTAGCAAGCGCTTCAATCAGGGTTCTGCGTGTTATTCCCTCCAGCGCGTCGTCTCGAGGAGGCGTGTAGGCGATCCGGGCCTCTCCTCGTTTGGCGTAGAACAGGTTGGTGCGTGTACCCTCGGTGATCTCGTCACGGCCATTGACGAGCAAGGCATCATAGCACCCCTGGCTGGTAGCGGCCCGGTAGGCCACGGTGGAGAGCAGCATGGACAGACTCTTGGCCGCTGGAAAATGCCGCTCTCCTATGAATAGAAGGCATGATACACCGGACTTGTATGCAGCAGCTGGTGGAATGATGGGAGGCAGCATGAATATATACCAGTCGGCGTCCCGTCCCTCTCGGCCGATTAGCATTATTTTTATATTACTTTCTCTTATACCATTGGCATGGTCCAGCAGATGCATGGCCACGACGACCTTCTCAGGGGTAAGCGTGTGCTGTATCCCAAGAACCTCAGCCGATCGTATCAATCGATCCGCATGGAACTCAGGAAAGTACAGAAGCCCCTGGCGGATCTTAAGCGTCTCGTAACAGCCATATCCGTACGTAACATCGGTATCACTCAGAGTAGTGCTCGCCATGCTTGGAGAGGCCAATTCACCGTTGACTACTATGTTCTTGCCTATCATGCCTGCCCCCTGTGTTCTTTGCACACATACCATAGTACTGGACTATGGTCGGCTCATCCACCATCCTGGACAGTCTTGACGACAAAACTGTTTGACAAATACAACAGAAAATGTAATCTTAAAAACAATTCTATGCTTGCAGGAAAAAAAAGGTGCGACATGAAACATGATGTAGTAATTGTTGGCGGAGGACTTGCCGGTCTTAGCGCGGCCGCGTATCTCTGTAAGGCCGGTCTTTCGGTGGCAATCCTGGAGAAAGAACAGAAATTCGGGGGGCTTGTAAACTCATTCGAACGCGACGGTTTCATTTTCGACGGAGGCATACGAGCCATAGAGAATTCTGGCATCGTGACGCCAATGCTTAAGCAACTTGGGATAGACATAGATTTTCTTTCTAGCCCCGTGTCTGTAGGTTTTGGTAAGGACGTACTCAGGCTGGCTTCCAATGAGAGTCTAGAAGACTACAAGATGCTCCTGATCCGTCAGTTCCCAAACGATGCAGACGATATAAAAGCTATAATAGCAACAATAGCGACCGTCATGGAGTATATGGATGTCCTTTATGGCATAGACAACCCTCTGTTCCTCGATCTTAAGAATGCCCCGGAGTATGTCTATAAAACCATACTGCCCTGGCTTCTCAAGTACATCCTGACCATGCCCAAAGTGGGAAAGCTGCAACTTCCAGTGGATGAATACCTTGCCAGATTTACAAAAAATCAGGCCTTGATAGATATGATAGGTCAACATTTCTTCAAGAAGACCCCAACCTTCTTTGCTCTATCATACTTCAGCCTCTATCTGGATTATCGCTATCCCATGGGCGGCACGGGTAGTCTACCTGCTAAAATGCTTGACTACATACAGGCACATGGGGGAGAGCCTCTGGCTAAGACGGAGGTTTCACTGATCGACCCTCAAAGACGACTCGTCGCAGACACACAGGGTAATGAATATGAATACACCATGCTGTTATGGGCGGCCGATTCTCGCTTCCTCTATAGGAACATAGACATAGCATCTATGCCATCAGGCAGGCAGAAGGCTAGAGTCCAGGCCAAGGCCATCGAGGTGGCAGACAAGAAAGGCGGGGACTCAATATTCACACTCTATCTAGCCTTGAATCTTGATTCGTCGTACCTCTCAGACAAGGCGAGTCCTCATCTTTTCTACACCCCCGTCATTAAGGGGCTATCGTCGCTTGGTCCGATTCCATCCATGTACACCGACAAGGAGAGCATAAAAACCTGGATACGCTCCTACCTGGAACTAACGACCTATGAGATATCATGTCCAGCATTGCGAGATCCCAGCCTGGCTCCTGCAGGAAAAACAGGCCTAATAGTCAGCACGCTCATGGATTATGGAATAGTCAAGGGCGTCAGCGATGCAGGCTGGTACGATAATTTCAAAGACTTATGCTCTGATATAATCGTAGAGGTTCTCCAGAACAGCATCTACCCAGGACTTGCATCGGCAATACTGGACAAATTCTCGTCCACACCTCTTACCATAGAAAAGACTACCGGCAATTCTGACGGAGCCATAACAGGATGGGCATTTACAAACCCGTCAATTCCTGCCATACACGACCTACCCAAGGTGGCACAGTCTGTACGAACACCAATACCGGGTGTATATCAAGCGGGTCAGTGGAGTTTCAGCCCGTCGGGTCTACCCATTTCAATACTGACAGGCAAGTTGGCAGCAGACGCCATAATCAAACAGCTTAAAAGGTAGTAGCGATATGGCTACAAAGAAGGACCCCATGCAGGCCAAACAAAACACAGGCACAGAAGCCTCTTTCATTAGAACACCGTTCATATGGGTTCTCTATCTCTTGCTTGGTCTTTTTTCGTTCATGCTTTCTATGATTGGCCCCATGGTTCCTTATTTGCGTGATGAATTCTCCATCACATATGGCCTTGCTGGCCTGCATCAAAGCGCCTTCGCCGTTGGCATGGTGACGATGGGCCTGGCTGGCAGCCGACTTATACGAAAGTATGGCATCACCGTGAGCCTGTGGGCCGGCATGGCTGATATGATTCTAGGCCTCCTCGTCATGGTACTAGCCAAGGGACCAGCCTTGACTATAGGAGGCGTATTCCTCATGAGCCTCGGAGGCACCGTGGCTCTGGCTGCCATTCAGACATCCTTTGCCACCGTCCCGTCGGCCTTTCGTGGCAAGGTCATAATGGAGGCCAATGTCATAGCCGCGGCCCTCACCATGCTCGTACCATTGGTGCTGCTGGCGGGCTCGCACTCGATACTGGGATGGCGCATCGTTCTTCCTACCATGGCACTGGCCCTCTTTGTCGTTGCCAGTTTTGGCATTCCTGCTACCAAGAGGCATCAAGGAGCACGCGATGAGCGGGCAGATGTGGGCGGCGGAAGACTAGGAGCCGCCTACTGGAGAATGTGGCTTGTGGTATTCTTTGGCGTCACCGTTGAATGGGCCATCAGCTTCTGGTGCATGACCTACCTGCTTGGCCTTCCTGGCAACTCGCGAGAATTAGCGGCGGCGGGAACGGTGCTACTCGGGCTATCGGCGGTGACGGGGCGCTTCGTTTCAAGCAGAGTCAGTCATCGTATAAGCGAACAGCGCCTCATGCTTGTTGTTATGGCCATAGTCATGCTCGGCTTTCCCCTGTACTGGTTAAGGGCCAATGTAATACTCACCTTCATCGGCCTGGCATTATGCGGCTTTGGTTCGTCTAATTTCTACCCACTCGGCCTGTCACTCGCCTTTGGCCACGCACCTGGCAATGCGGCCAAGGCTAGCTCTCTGATGCCAGTAGCCTCCGGAACGGCCATAGGGATTGCCCCGTTTATGTTAGGACGCTTAGCAGACGCCTACGACATGCGCTTAGCCCTTTGGTACATTCCAATAGGGCTGATAATGATGCTCCTCGTTATGGTACTAGACTCAAGGCTCAGGCAAGGCCCAACCCTGTCATCGTAACCATGGGCCATTGACCCCACGTTAGTAGTTTGGGTACCCTGCCGTGATGCCACCAACCCATGATACAGGCTTCGAACCCATATACCGGGAATTCTGTTGGAATTGTCGCAGACCGGCATCACTCTGCCTCTGCCCTACAGAAAGCCCCATGATAACGAAGACCAGAATCGTCCTCCTCATGCATCCCATGGAATGGAAGAGGGAACGTTGTGCAACAGGCAGGCTTACCTGCCTTAACCTTGAGAACAGCGAGATAATCCCAGGGCTCAGCTTTGAACACAATCCCCGATACCGCGCCTTGGTTGACAATCCTGCAAACTATCCGGTTCTGCTCTATCCGGGGAAGAACGCCTATGATCTATCCACGGGGGATTTCCCTGCGGATCGACTCGGCACACGACAGCTCGTCATCTTTCTTATAGACTCTACCTGGTCATGTGCTCGGGTGATACTCCGAGAAAGCCCATGCCTCCTTACACTTCAATGTGTCAAATTCACACCAAGCTCACCGAGCCAGTTTGTTATAAAGAGGCAACCTGCTCCCAATTGTCTATCGACCATAGAAGCAACGCATGAACTACTATTGGCCCTGGAACGATCAGGGCTCGACAGCTACCCCGACAAAAACCGGCTTCTCAACGTTTTTTTCAGGATGCGTGATTATCAACTGGATAGAATCAAGACCGACAACAAGCCACGTAGACGAAAAGACAAAACCGACACACGCACGCTGTAATTACTTTCAGGACAAAGAGTAACTACTCTATAAAAAACAACAAACAGCACTAAGCTCGTCATCGATCCAAGAATTAATAGCCTAATAGGCTATAATCATATAATCCTTATAGATTATTGAGTCCTTCTCTAGCGAGGGTAGAATCCTAGGCACGGGAAGGAGATGCCGTGCCGAATACCGATGTCCGCGTGCTCTTGGCACGGAACATGAAGCGCTACAGAAAACTCTACAAGCTGTCTCAGATGTCGTTGGCCGAGAAGGTAGGCTGTTCACCTACGATGATAGGGAACATTGAGATAATGAAAAGATTCCCTTCTCCTGAAAATATAAACTTGATAGCGGAGGCTCTATCAATCCCGCCTTCAGAACTATTCGTCGAGGAATCGCGTATATACGACACAATTCGAAATGCCTATGAAGTCAGGGAACAGCTTTCAGCCAATGTTCAAGAAGCAATAGATAAGACACTTGCCCTTAGGAATCGAGACGAAAACGGCTAAATGCCATCAGGATCGAGCGCATGCTTCCAACGCCCTAGCTTGAAGTAGATGAAACCAATCACCGCGGTAAGGAAATTAGAGGCAAACATGGCAACCCAGATGGACAAAGGCCCCAGACTCGTCTTAAAAGCCAGAAAGAATGCAAGCGGAACCCGCACACCCCATAATCTGAAAATTGACAGAACCATGATGATCTTGGTGTCTCCTGCCCCCTGAAACGCACCCGTTAGGGCGAAAAACAGGCTAAACATGAGCAGGGAGGGAGTTACCACTTTGAACATGATGGCACCAAGCCGTATGGCCTCCTCATTATCCAGGAAAAGCCGTACCAGACTTCCACCATACAGGAATGCCAGGCTCAGGAGTGGCAGCTCAAAGACTAGTACCATTAAAAGTGCATTGCGTACGATCCGCTTCGCCAGAGCCGGGTTCTTGGATCCCATCGCACGGCCCACCAGGCTACCGGTGGCACCGGCTATGCCGTGCGTCGGTATATTGAACATGTTAAAGAGTCTGTTCCCTACACCGAAGGCCGCTATGACAGCGGTACCAAAGGTATTGACGACTCCCTGGAGCACCGTAAAGCCGAATGACGACAAACCCTGCCCTACACTTGCAGGGAGGCCTATCCGTAAAAGCAGGCCCCATGACCTGAGTGAAGGCCTCATGGCCGCCCTGGACAACTTGAGTCCATCGCGACCACGCATAAGCACGAAAATTGATAGCAGTGCTCCTATAGCCTGTGACGAGACGGTGGCTATTGCGGCTCCACTCACACCCATAGCCGGTACCGGTCCAAGGCCAAAGATAAGTATTGGATCCATGACCACGTTGAGAGCCACGGCTATAAGATGCACCTTAACGGGGGTAAGCGAATCGCCTATGGCGGTGAACGAAGCTTGAAGGGTGAAATACATGAATACAAAAGGGATACCTAAGAATACGATACGCATATAGACAAGGGCAAAGCCGTAGACATCGGGAGGGGTATTTAGAAGACGCAGGATTGGCGCGGCAACAAGCGCACCCACGATGGCCAAGATGACAGACACTGTCATCAGCAAGGATGCCATCTGATTCATGTAATGATTCATCTTGATGACGTCTGTCTTGCCCTTTGACTGCGCGATGAGGGTCGTGCCGGCGCTCGATAATCCTATGCCGAATACCGTAAGAAAGAACACGATACTGAATGCTATTGATGGGGCACCTATCTCTGCAGCCCCTAATCGGCCCAGGAAGAAGGCATCGGTCAGGTTGTACACCGTCTCTATCGCGCTGCCAAGCATCATGGGCAGGGCAATGGTCAACAGAGCCTTGAATATGTCTGACCCAGGAATGGTACGATTGAATACTCTGATGCTTCCTGAGTCGAAAGAGGGTTCATTCTTCACATTGGCAATACTACCCTTTAGACAAGACTTGTCGCAAGCAGACGTTAGTGTTACGAAGCTTATGGAGACGCAAGCGGGATTGTCCCCCGCTGCGTAACTCTGCTAGCCCCCTGTCATAAGGAGATTAGCATGTTCAAGCCACCCTTCTGCCCCTATAAGCAATGCAAG
>JAVEXO010000068.1:0-11281 GCA_034003955.1 Spirochaetia bacterium
GGTGCCAAGACGCACGTCGCAGGGCAGACGAAGAATCGAGGAGAGGCGGATCAGGGTAGAGCGCGCGAAGCCTTCGGCTACTAATTGCATGGTACGAATCTGTTCCTTGGAGAATTTATCGGGGCGCCTGAAGTCGTACAGCTTTATGCGTCCTCCAGGTGCCAAGCTCTTCCTTGAACCGAGTATGGCCAGCGACTCGTTGGCGCTGCCTGAGTCGCTCATGACCTTACCCCAAGGCCTGCCAGCTCGGTGACGCGGATGCCAAAGTTCTCGTCTATGATGACGACCTCACCCTTTGCTACCACTTCTCCCGCGGCCAGGAGTTCTACCGGTTCTCCGGCCATTGCGTCGAGTTCCAGGATGGTGCCCTTGGCTATGGTTGACAGATCACGCACCGAAAGGAGCTTCTCTCCCAGCATGACCTGGAGCCTGACCATGGCGTCTTCTACTGATCCTGTCTTCATATTAGTACTCCCCTTTACTAGATTCGAACATGCGTGTGACTGTGAAGGCGGCCTTGCCGCGCTTCCTGCCTAGTGTGCCTTCGGCTACCTTGACGCCACCCACCTCGAGGTAGGCTGTGGCGTTTGCTGGCTCTGCCATGGCTATCAGCCCCATTCCCCGCGCCTTGTCTGCGTCTGCCGCGCTCATGGAACCCGAGGCAACTATGACAGAGGCCTCGAGGTTCAGCGCGTCAACGGCTAGCCTTTGCTCGCCTGATCCTTCTATCATTCCCATTGCATCCTCCTTTATAAGTCAATCGTTCATCTTGTATGAAAATCCATCCCGCCGCTTCATGCCCAGCTCGCGGTACTGCTCCCCTATATAGCGACAGAGGCCGTCTATATCTTTTGTCTTCGAGAATGTCTCGTGATAGTGTTTTTCCATCCTGTCATAATCCTCGGGAGATAGGTCATATCCGTAATAGCTCAGTTCCTTGCGATGGTTGATATGGTTATCGTAATATAGCTTTACCTTGTCGAAGAGCCCCAGCTGTTTAAGCAGGTCGTCTATTACAATTCTAGCCGCTGTCTCATCAATGAAGTCAGTTTCATCCTCGTGCAACTTGTATATCCATGGTGATGCCTTGCCGATGAAGGCATGCATCGTCTCGTGCATGAAGACGTAATATAACTGTTCCCTTCCTACGACATAATCATCACCGAGTATGTCCATGTCCAGTGCGCCCTGCATCGCCTTGAGTAGCATAAACAGGTCATCAAGCGGTGCAAAAATTTTGTTGCCGATAAAGCTGTCTTTCATAGGCTGGTAGGTCCCTTCATCATACGCAATCGTACTATTAGAATAGTAGGGTGTCGTTGGCCAGAGGTCTTGCACTATATTGAATATGAGGCGCTTGAAAATGGTACTATCTTGCGAAGCTGCGTCTACTGCGTGGAGGACGCACGGTAGGAGCGGGGGGATGTGCCAACGATACGCAGGAAGTAGCGGTTGAAGAACGACAGGTTGTTGTAGCCAACGGCCATGGCTATTTCAAGTATTGATAGATCAGATGTCTTGAGTAGTGAGCAGGCACGGGCCACGCGCTGGCGGTTTATAAACTCGAAGAGGGGGCAGCCTGCGTGTTCCTTGAATCGACGGGAGAAGTCGCTGACGTTCATGGCGCACCTGTCTACGAACCAGTCAAGGTTGAAAGTCTCTGTATACCTGGATTCTATGTATCGCATGACATCGTCGACGCTCCAGACGCCGGCAGGTTCTGCCCAGGTACCGTGGGCTGGTTGTTGCATGGCCGCGATCCTCAGCGTTGACACGAGGAGCTCCACGGCCCAGGCTCCGGCCAAGGCTTGTGAACCAGGTCGCCCGGATACAAGCTCTTTCTGGATGCGCGTAGCAATTTCGGCAAGAGAGGCTGCCGAGTCTGGTGCCAGGCTTGACCAGAACGAGGCGTCCATCAGTAGTGTCTCTGCCAGGCTGTAGTCTATGGCGCCATGTACAAGACTGGTGCCTATGCCCGGTTCCAGCCTGATTGCCTCTCCCATCTTGGGACGCAGAGCCAGCTGCACGACGCTGAGGCGTGGCGATGAAGTCTCGCGCTCGGCAGAGATGCCGTAGTATCTGTCTCCTATGCCGAGTACAAACGCGGTGGCCATGATGGACGTTAGTATGCATCGCATCATGGCCCCATGCAAGTTTTACGTCATAGCAAGCGTTTCTTAAGCTCCTGTCGCTTCTTGCGGAATTCCATTATTGGCTTGTCTCCGCGGAACAGGTTCTCTCCGGTACCGGTGCCGTCTGACTTGGGTAGCTGCGTGTTGACAATGCGCCTGTCCTGGTGGGCCACGACAAGATTCATAATGCTACCTGTGCGGCCTATGAGCCAAGCCAGGGGAGCCCATGGCATGAATATGGGATAGAAACGCAGATACAGGATGGTATGTTCCTCATCTACAGGAACAAAGGCCGCGCTGACGCGCAGCTTGTCTGATATGCGGTTCTCCCAGAGGTTTGGAAGTATGTACTCTATCTTGTAGTCGCGGGTGGGGTCGGGAACGGGCACCTCGTTGGGGCCGCGGGGCGTGCTGCCATCGTCGAGCTTGTTGTACACAAACTGGAAGAACAGCTTGTCGTCTATCCACTGGACGCCGGGACCTTCTACCAGTGTGCGGTTGCCGCGCCCTATGGTGTTGTGGTGCACGAAGGGCAGATGGGCCACGTCCAGCTGGTTTTCGGCAACGCGGGTATAATGGTTGTCCCAGGGGTCCTGAACGCTGCCCCAGTGCTTACACTCCTTGAGATCCTCAAAATACGGTGGCTCGGCGGGGTCTGGTTGCTGCTCCCCCCACCAAATGAATATCCAGCCCCAGGCCTCGAATACCGGATAGGAGAGCATCTTGAATGACGCAGGAACCGGCGCGTTCTTGCCGTTGGCAGGAATCTTGACGCATTGCCCTGTGGCGTCATATTCCAGGCCGTGGAAGGGGCAGCGAGCGTGGCCATCCACGATGTCTCCCAGTACCAGTGACGCCCCGCGATGTGCACAACGGTCAAAGAAACAATGTGCGTTCCCCTCGGCGTCCCGCCAGAAGGCTAGGCGTTCTCCTAGCCGCAGGAAGCCGACCGTTTTTTGTTGAGGGACTTCTTTTGATTCCAGTACCGCATACCAGAGGTTTCGTATCATGGCTATCGACCTTTCATTGATTCATTGTGTTTAGTTTAAGCTTACTACACCGAAAAAAAACAGGGGCTCGAAACCCACTGAGTGTCCCAGCTAGTCCTCGACCTTGAACTTGCTGACCTGCTCCTCAAGGTCTCGGGCAGAATCCTTATTACGAACACTCAGCTCGGAGACATGAGTAACAGATTCTGATATCTCTTTGGCACCACCGGCCATCTCGAGGATGCTCTGGTTTATCTCCTGGGTGATTCTCGTCAGCCTGTTCATTTCATCGAGTATGGTATTGCTACCGAGGAGTATCTCGGCTGAGCCACCGTGTATCTCGTTTGTTATCTGGTTGATGCCGGTGATGGCTTCTAGCACTTGACTGCCACCAACGCTCTGCTCGTGCAGTGCGTTCTTTATCTCTGATTCTTGTTCACTGACCGTCCTGACCCTTTCGAGTACACCATCGAAACCCATATCCGCTTCTAGGGAGAATTCAACAGCGCTATCTATAGATTTCTTTATAGCATTGAGTACTGTGTTGATTGACTTGGATTGCTCGTTGGAGTTGTCAGATAGCTTGCGTATTTCATCGGCAACAACGGCGAAGCCTTTGCCGGCTTCTCCGGCATGAGCCGCCTCTATGGCCGCGTTCATAGACAGCAGGTTAGTCTGCTTGGAAATATTGCCTATGACGGCACTAGCCTCGAGCATGCCTTCTGCGGCCTGGCCTATCTCCTTTATTATGTCTACGACGGCGGACAGTTTGTCCTTGCCGGAACTCGATGCATCGAGGAGCTGTTCCATGCTCGCACTATTGTCCTCTTGTGTCTTAGATACCGAACGAATCGAGGCGACGAGTTCCTCTATTGAGGCTGAGGCCTGGTTCACGTTTGCCGCCTGGTCGTCGATACGTTCGTTGAATGACTCGATGTTACGGGTAATCTGCTCAACTGTTGCAAGTGTCTCATTGACGCTTGCGGCCTGCTCTATGACCTGGTTCTTCACAGATTCTATATTTGCCATGATCTGGTAGATGGCTGATGACGTCTCAGTCATGTTTGCGGCCAAGTCGCTGCCAATCTCTCCTATGTTAGAAGCGTTGACCCTGATTGCAACGATGAGTTTATGTAGTCCGTCGGCAAAGGCGTTGAAATTTGTCGCGAGCGCCCCGACCTCGTCCTTTGTCTTTACCACGAGCCTCTTGGTCAGGTCGCCGTCACCTTCATGAATATCCCCGAGCATATGGGCTGTTTCAGATACCGGCTTTGATATCGACCTGCCTATGAGTATGGCTAAGAGTATGCCTAAAACCATGCAAACAATGGTGGCCAGGATGAACACCATGCGCAAGGTTACGATGCTCGACTCTATTTCTTCCTTCTCTATGGCTGCAACGAGAATGAACCCAGTTCCCTCGACCGGGACGTATCGTGCTATTACGTCCTGGCCCTTGTAGTTGTATTCGCCTGAACCGTTGCCTTCCTCGATGGCATTGGAAAACATGGCTGCGAGAGACTCGAACGAAGGATCCTCCTTGGCAGCTTCTATTGCATTAAAGCGTTCGAGAACCAGCGCGGTGTCAGGATGAGCCATGATGAGGCCAGAACGGTTGATGAGGTAGGCATATCCTGTCTGCCCAAAGCCCATGGTGTTTGTAATGTCACTGAGGGCGCTGCCGTCCTTTCTGGCTATGAGGGCTCCGGTCACCGTTCCGTCAATGTGTATAGGCACCGCTAGCATGACCACGGGGCCCTTTGTGACGCGGCTTATCAGTACATCGGAGATGGCTCTCCGGCCGGCTAGGGAGGCGATGATGTAGTCACGATCAGTGAGGGTAGCCTTTGATCCGTCGCTAACATAATGAGAGATGCCTTCTAGGTTCACCACCCCAATATCAAGATATTCGTGGTTATTTAAGTCTGGAATGAGGCTGTCCTGTTGTATAGGCCAGTCCATGGTTCTCGTCCTGGCACGGTCAGCCAGCTCTTGCAGTATGGCTAGATTTGATTCAATTCCCTTGCCAACAAGCTTCGCGCCCATGATGGCCTGCGTCTGGAGATGATCCATAACCTGTGTCCGTATCGACGCGGAGCCTATGCTTACGGCAGTAGTACCGAGTGCTCCTGATATAGCAATTACGAGTGAGCCAACTGACAACGCAATCTTGTTTGCAATTTTCATGCTTTCCCCTTCTATGATCACAATGTTGCACGGAAAGGGTCTTTTAAATCTGGATATACAAGACGACAGAAGTTTCAACTAATTTCTATCCCTCTGAAAGTATACGGTGTCAACATGCTAAATCAAGTGGGCGATGGGCTCGCGATTGAACCTGGAGCCACAGGTTTTGGGCATTTCTACCCATCAGCGTCCCCTAGTACCTTGCTAGCAACCCAGTATAGACTACACTCCCGTCAGGGGGGCACACGAGCCATGGCGGAAATAAAGGCATTCGATAACGACAGCTACATACAAGAGCAGGCCGCGTTCATCAGGGAGCGCATGCGTCGCTTCGAGGGTCGACTCTACCTTGAATTTGGGGGCAAGCTACTCAATGACTTCCACGCGGCTAGAGTCCTGCCGGGCTATGATCCTAACGTCAAGATTAGACTACTCAAGGAGCTGGAGCGTGATGCAGAGATAGTGCTGTGCATCCATGCTGGCGCCATAGAGCATCGCAAGATACGGGCCGACTACGGCATCACCTACGACGCCGATGCCATGAAGCTTATAGACGACCTGGGCGAATGGGGGCTCTCGGTCTCCGCCGTCGTCATAACACGATGGGAAAGCCAGCCTGCCGCCAAGGTCTTCAGGACAAAGCTGACTAATCGAGGCATAGCCGTATACCTTCATGAGCCAACAAAGGGTTACCCCACAGACGTCGATCGCATAGTCTCGGAGGAAGGTTATGGAGCCAACCCGAGGATTGCAGTACGCAAGCCCCTCGTCGTTGTAACAGGTCCCGGCCCTGGTTCTGGCAAGATGGCTACCTGTCTGTCCCAGGTCTACCATGATAGGCTGGTAGGAGAGCGGGCCATGTACGCCAAGTTTGAGACATTCCCTATATGGAATCTGCCTCTCAAGCACCCTGTCAACATAGCCTACGAGTCGGCTACCCTCGACATGCGAGACTTCAACTTGATAGACCCCTTTCATAACGATGCCACCGGAGAAATAGCCGTCAATTACAACCGTGACGTAGAATCCTTTCCCATCCTAAAGGGCATACTCGACAAGATAACAGGGGAAAAAGACTCCTACCGCTCGCCGACCGATATGGGCGTCAACAGGGTTGGCTTTGCCATAGTCGACGACGAGGCTGTACGCGAGGCCGCCAGGCAGGAAGTTGTAAGGCGTTATCTGCGTTGCGCCAGCGAGTACATGATGGGAATGGCCGATGGCGCATCACTGGCTAAGGCCGACCTGTTGATGAAAGAATTAGGTATAAGCCCAGAGTACCGCCGGGTGGTTCCTGCCGCACGCCTGGCCGCCGAGGAAGCTGCCGAAGATGCCGCGGCCTTGGCGACTAAAGGTGTCACCGAAGCGACTAAAGATTCCGCTGATACAGTATTCTGCGGAGCCGCCCTCCAGCTGCCTTCAGGTGAAATTGTAACAGGCAAGAACTCAAGACAACTCCATGCCGCAACAGCGGCCATCCTCAACGGCATCAAGCAGCTCGCAGGCCTTCCTGACCCAATACACCTCCTGTCGCCCCTCGTCATAGAGTCTGTTGCCAGGCTAAAGCGCGAGGTACTTGGCCGCAAGAGCGCAAGCCTGGACGTCGACGAGGCGCTCATAGCCCTGTCTATAAGTGCTACACTCACACCAATGGTGCAGGCCTGTGTCGATAAACTAAACCTGCTCAGGGGCTGTCAGATGCATCTGTCACACATGCCCACACCCGGCGACGAGGCTGGCTTACGCAAGCTTGGCATAAACCTGACCTCTGATCCTGTGTATGCATCCAAGAGATTGTTTGTGGAGTGATGACGGGTTTGCAAAAGCCATCACTCCACAACATTAGCCAGAGATCAATTTGTCGTATACCATTTGTCGAAGGCTATATTGGATTCCAGCGTCTCTACATAGAGCCTAGTGCCACTCTTGCGTAATCATATATCAGAATCACTTTGCTCGGTGGTGCTAGTAGATCCGTCGCTCAAATCAAAATACATGCCAGGGTTGCAATTGTAAGCGGTGGCTGTTGAAAGTTCATGAATGATCTCCGGCCCAACATATCCAGGCGGAGGATACCGCACCCACTTGATGTCACAAAACGAATGGTCACCATGTCACCAGAAATGGTAGAGATATAAAGTTTAGTATACTCAGGTTCTTGCGGGAAGCTAGCTGATTTTTTGATAGCATACGCAAAGTTTGATTCTGACTGCGTCGAGGTAGAGTCCAAATCCCATGATCTTAGATTATAGAAGTCGGTTGTATTATATGAAACGGCTGAATAGGAAGCAAAAATCTCATAGTCAAACGCTTGATCCCAGGAGTGGGCACTGGCCATTGCTGTGGTGTAATACTGGGTGCCACTACCGTTTGAATTTGAGTAATAGCCGGAGAACCCTTCCCCAATCCTTGGTGTAGGGCCGGAAGCGGAAGGCATGGCTGCGTCATAGACAGCACTTACCGAAGTACTACCGGCGCGCCCCTGTGCATTCAGGTTTACCGTATACGTGTTAGCCGTCCATTTAGCATACAGCTTCGAGTTGGAAATATCCCATGTGTGTGCGCTGGTCATATCGGCGTTATAATACCTGTCACCGGCCCCCGATGTGCCTGTGTAGTAACCACCGAAGGTATAGCCTGTTCGACTTGGAGCACTAGCCGACGGCATACCAGTGCCGTAGACAGCAGTTATACTACTTGTACCTCCGGAACCGCTTTGCTTGTCCAATGTGACCGCTACTGTCCATTTAGCATAGAGTGTGTCAGCCGCTGCCTGGTCCCAGTTCCTGACGCTACCCATGCTGGCGTTGTAATACGGTGTACCACTACCGCTTGTAGATGTATAGTAACCATCGAAAGTATAACCACTCCATGCCGGAGCGGTCGCTGATGGCATGGCGGCCGCATAGGTTGCCGTGACGCTGGAAGAACCTCCTGAACCATTTTGCTTGTTAAGGGTTACTGTATATGTATTGGCAGTCCATTTGGCGTACAGTGTGTCAGCTGCCGTCTGGTCCCAGTTTCTGGCACTACTCATATTTGAGTTATAGTACTTGGTTCCATTTCCTAGAGTCTCTGTGTAGTATCCTCCGAAGGTATACCCGGTGCGAGACGGAGCCGTGGCGGATGGCATGGGGGATCCATATACGGCAGGCTTTGTAGTGTCGCCACCGGTTCCACCCTCTTGAGCGAATGTGATGGCATAAGAAATCCCCGTCCAATGAGCGTATAGGAAATGGTTAGTGCTACTTCCTACAGTTGAATCCTCTGTTATTTTTTTTCACCCGCACTTGTATCGGTAAACCAGCCATCAAGGGTGTAACCTACACGGCTAGTCATAGCCAGCGTGCCGTATAGCTGTCCAAAGGTGACAGGTTTGGATACGGGGTCGGGATAGCTCCCCCCTTGAACTATGAAGGTTGCAGTACAGGATTCGGCGCTCCATACTGCATAAAAAACGATATCGTTGTTGTGCATGGTAAAGGAGCTGCCAGCCGGATAAGGGTTAGAGTCCACATCTTGCCAAGCGATAAAATTGTGTCCTGTCAGGCTCAGAGTGCCCTGACTCTTTAGTAGAACACTCGTTCCTTGTTCATATCTGGTTTCATCCATCGGAGCGGTACCTCCGTCGTTGCCGTTCCCGTCATACGTGACGGTGTAGGTTGGATTCTCAGTCCAGACTGCGAGCAGCGATATGTTTGTATTGGCAATCGTTATTGTATCACCAACCACTAAAACAGTAGCACTGCCATCACCTGCAGTATTCCACCCCACAAAAGTATGCCCAGCCTTTATAGGCCCGTTGGTATTCCCCGATACAGTAGCAGTCTCACCTTCCTTGTATTTAGTAGGATCAGTCGGTGCCAGCCCGCCAGTATTCCCATTGCCGTCATAGTTGACTGAATACCCCGTGACTATACCCGCCGCTTCCATGTCCTTACGTACCTGTTCCTGTATAAGTTCCAGATACGCAGAATCCAGTTTGCACGCAATCATTAGTTACGAAAGAGCCATCATGATGAGGATGGCGATGCTCATGGCTTTCTTTACAGGGTTCGTGTGTTTCATGGCTTTAGTCCCCTTCCCATGCGACTATGGTTTTAACGGCTTGGGCATCAGACGCCCGGGTCGTTGCATCCCCCTCGAGGGCCAGGTATGCAAATTGCTGTGCTAGGGTGGGATCGACAGACTGTATTGTCTGATAGGCTTTCCTGGCGCTGCCGTAGTTCTCAAGTTCAAAGTTGCAGTGGGCAGAACCAGGGAGGGCTGCCATGTTCTGATCATTCCTGGCAAGAACGCGGTCATATAGCTTTATAGCCTTGGCGAAATAACCCTGGAGGAAGTTTATATTCCCGGTATTTATAAGAGCCGGTATGTACTCTGTCTTTTTAAGTACGGCCAGGAATTCCACGAGGGCCTCGTCATAGCGGCCGTAGCGTGCATAGACAAGGCCTAAAGAATTGCGGTAACGCGGATCGTCCTGGCTTTTTGTCAACTGTACCTTCATAGCCGAGACTTGGGGCTGTATTTCCTTGTCTACGAATTTCCTTATGACGCTATCGGTTGATTTTGTTACGGCGGCCTGGTTTGGCAAGGTGATGGTAGCCCCGCTCGAGAAACCAACGGCTTGATAGGTAGCCCATGCTTCCCGTGTCGGGAACAGTATGGCTTGTTCCTTGCCATTGTTCTCGCGCCATTCCTTGGCTCCGGCCTGCCAGGCCTTTTAAAAAGCATACTGGAACATCGTTGTCTCCACCGGCAGCCAGACCTTGCCGCAGAGGAATATAAGCTCTGAACTGGAGCCAAAGCTCTTTCTAACATTGGCCTCACTCGACTTGAGCGCGAACGCGGCATAGATATGACCTGGTATGGCGATGAAGGCGGTTTCTAGGCCTATGGCTTCCAGTAGTGAAGTGTAGAGGGCCGTCAGGTCGTCGCGGTCGCCATTGGTGTATTGCAGCGTCTGCCTGGGGAACTGGAGAAAGTCTATAGACTGCTCGTCCTCAGAGAGCTTGGAGAATGGGGTTGCCGGGTCTATTTCGTAACGGATGCCATAAGCCCGCCCCGCCTCGAACAGGGCCATGCCCTTCTGCTGGTTTTCGTCTATCGCTGGATTCTTTACAGCCTGCAGCCAGGTACCAACATTCTTGGCAAAGTTCATAATCTCTGGATCATTTGAAGTTATAAACGATGCTATCTTGCGGTCATCGTCCCACATCATGGCGTTTCTATTGTAGAACTCCAGGACAGCAGAATGGTCCGAGATAAACTCGTTCTTGCCACTCGCGTATGCTGTAGAAACCTTGGCAGAAATCTTTGTGCCTTCCGTTATCTCCATCAGGTCCTCGGTAAAGAGAGCAAACAGGTCAATGCTCTTGCGCTCCCCGGCTGCCAGGTTGAAGGTGGCACCGACCGTCATAGGATTGTCCATATAGCGTTCCACATAGAGGAGAATTGAAACATTCTTGGCTGCGGTTTTCCCGGTATTTACAACGGTGGCCCTGCCAACCGGGTGCGATGTGTAGTAGCTGTGGAATGCCGGGAACAGGGGGTTGAGGTGTATGTCCTCGAGTAGTACCTTGCCCGTAGGAGAGGCCATGCCTGAGTGGACAAAGGTAAGCGAGACGCTCATGCCAAGGCCGTTGTACAGGCTGGTGTAGTAATCGTAATTGACCCTGGCTCCTAGCGTGAAGTTACCGCTTGCCTTGAAGGCGGCTCCTGCTCTACCTGTAAGCAGGAGGCCGCCGCCAGCAGCTTCCCTGGCATCCCAGCCTCTACCGCCCCACTGGTAGTACCCCGCCTGCGCGTCTGCCTGGAGAGAGAAGCGCTCGCCGAGTGCAACGCGGACGACAGGGCCTGTGAAGCCGGAGATGGTCCAGACGCCGTGGCCTGCAATAGGGGAGTCCAGTGGTATAGACAGAAATGATCCGCCCGTCTTTATACCAACGATTCGCAAGAAGCCTGGTACATAGG
>JAVEXO010000069.1:0-10992 GCA_034003955.1 Spirochaetia bacterium
TCGCTACACTGGAGCATGCTCAGGGGAGACTTGCGGCGGGTGTGGAAGGATACAGAGCTCAGGGTGTATCTGGGAATCTTTGCGGCGGCAACACTCATAATCGTCTTCGACCTCAAGAGGGCCGGCCATTACGGCTCGGTGGGGGAGGCGGCTCGTTTTGCATCGTTCCAGGCGTCTTCCATCCTGACGACCACTGGATTCGTAACGGCTGACTACGCGGCCTGGCCTGCCCTGTCTCAGGCAATGCTGTTTGTGCTCATGTTCGTTGGAGGCTGTGCAGGGTCTACCGGTGGTGGCATAAAGGTTTCCCGTATCGTTACCATGATAAAGATGGGTCAGTCCGAGATGCGCTATCTTCTGAATCCCCGCGGTATCTACGGAGTCTTCATAGGAGGGCGGCACCTCAGGAAGAATGTGGTGTACGACATAGCGGCCATGGTATTCCTGTACATCATTGCGGCATTCGCCTCGACCATCATCGTAGCTGCCAATGGGTACGACATCCTGACAAGCCTGACGGCGACTATGGCCTGCCTCGGCAACATTGGCCCCGGTTTTGGGCTCGTGGGCCCCACCTCCAACTATGCCTTCATGAGTGACGGCCTCAAGTTGTGGCTGTCATTTGCCATGCTTTTAGGCCGCCTTGAGGTCTATACCGTGCTTGTGTTGTTTACGCGTGCCTTTTGGAGGCGATAGAAACCTAGCTAGTGCCAGAAGCGTTGGAAGCGCCTTTGCTTTTTTCTTTATACATCCGTTTGTCGGCACAGGCAAGCAGGGCTTCTATGTCGATGCCATCCTGTGGAAAGAGGGCGTGGCCTACGCTCGCTTCCATGTGCTTCTTGACGACACCTAGGTCGAATGGAAGGGTAAAACAATCGGCTATCCTGGAGCGAACCTCGGCTAGCGAGTTTGGCTTGTCTATGGGGGCTATGATGGCGAATTCGTCTCCTCCCAATCGTGCCACCGTATCACTCTTCCTTATTGTCTTCTGCATCCTCGCAGCCACTTCTGCAAGCAGTCTATCCCCCGCCTCGTGACCATAGCTGTCGTTTATGGCCTTGAATCCATTAAGGTCCAGCATGCATACGCATATACTCGTCCCATCGCGCTCGGCCCGGTTAGTCTCCATCTGAAGCCTGTCCCAGAAGAGGCTGCGATTGGGTAGCTCTGTCAGTTGGTCATGGTAGGCCATCCTCTTGAGTGTCGAGCGCGTCCGCAAGACGCTGAAAATGGCAAATCCAGCGAAGGCTCCTACTGCGAGGCCGATGACTGATAACCCAACAGAGGGCATTCCTGTTTGACGCCAGCCAGAGTTGGGCAGTGCCGCCAGGGTCCAGGTGATGCCAGGAAGACTGACATTGAGCAGGATAGGTGACTGTTCCAGGATGGACAGGTCTCCGAATATGACATCAGGGGATGATTCCATATCTGAACGAAGCATGAACGTAAGGTTGGCATGATTGAGGGCTCCTGCCTGTTTGAGTATCTCGTCTCTGTTAAGGGCGACGCTGGCCTGTCCCCAGTAGACGGGTCCGTCGCTGCCGGCTATGAATATACTCATTCGACTTATGATACTCGTGCCCCCTTGTACCATCTTGACGGGACCTACAATGACTGGGTCGCGGGTGCTCATGGCTAGCAAGATTGATTCCCTCTGATCGGGAATCTGGCTAAGGTCTACTCCTATGACCGCCTTGTTTTCATCGTAGGGATGGACAAATTTTACGGTGGTGCCCTGGAGGAGGGCCAGTCCGCCAATGACTGTATCCGTGCCACGTATGACCTCTGCGTAGGAAGCGAAGGTAGCCGCATCCAATCTTGGGTTGGAGCTGACGAAGGCTACAATGCCGCGTTCCAGGCTGATGCGCTCGTTTAACATGCTCTCTATGCCTACGCGCACGGTTGAAGCCTCAAGGAGAGCACGAACCCGTTCTAGTTGGGCAAGGCGGGCTCCTTGCGATATGCCAATGCCTAGAAACAAGGAGAAAATCCCAAGAAAGGAAACCAGGCCCATGATGATTGGCAAGGCCTTATTGCCTAACTCTAGTGGATGCAGCTCTGCTTTTTCCCTTGCCATAATACATAGTGTAGGAGGCTGCATGGTATATCGCAAGGTCTTAGGTGTAGTGCACCAGTGGAAGTAGATCTGTATATAGAAACAAAAATCACCATTGACCAGATGCTCCAGAGTGGGTAAATACTAGTAACAGTACTTTCGAGAGGGCGCCTGTGGGTTCCTCCCGCTTGCTCCGGTTATAAAAACCGGGAAGAGTGGGGATGAGACCGAGCGGCGCCGGCAGCCGCGTGACGGCAGCGACACCCATGGGATAAAAACCCGAGGACGGAGTCTCGATCGATTTCGGAGTTCGTCCGTCCGCCCGGCACAGGTCTCCTTACCAGGCATCGCGCGACCCCGTATTCGCGGGGGCTTTCCATGGCTGTCATCATCGCCAACAGACTCTCTAAGACATTTACCACCACCATTCGGCCTACGGGTAGATTCTCAGCCGCTCGTTCCATCTTTAAACCAGAGCGACGCGACGTCGCTGCCGTCAAAGGTGTTTCCTTCGAGGTACAGGAGGGGGAACTCGTCGCCTTTCTAGGCCCGAACGGGGCGGGTAAATCCACGACAATAAAGATGCTCATGGGCATCCTGGAGCCTTCTGGGGGCACTGCGCGTGTGCTTGGTTTAGATCCAAGCCGGGATCGCGTAGAAATGTCGCGTTACATAGGTGCTGTCTTCGGGCAGAAGAGCCAGTTGTGGTTCCACCTCCCTCCGTCTGATTCGTTTCGCCTCTTAGGCGCAATATACGAGATAGATGATGATGACCTCAGGTGGCGTGAGGCCGAGCTTGTAGATCGTTTCGGCCTGGCACCATACATGGATGTGCCGGTACGAAAATTGTCTCTTGGCGAGCGCATCCGTTGTGAGATAGCCGCGAGCCTTCTGCCTTCTCCTCTGGTGCTATTCCTCGACGAACCGACTATAGGACTCGACGTAATAGCCAAGCGGGAGATACGTCAGCTCCTCGCTGAGGCTGCCAGGGTTGATGATACAACCATATTCATTACCAGCCACGACATGGGAGATATAGAAAAGGTCTGCAAGCGGGCAATAATCATTAACCACGGGGAGGTGGTCATTGATGAGTCTATGAAGGACCTCAAACACCGGGCCCTATCGAGGAAGTACGTGGGCGTCAGATACAGCTCTCCTGTGGATATGGACCTACCGGGCTTATCTCCCATCAAGAAAACCGTGCTAGCGGCTAGCTATGAGGTGGATACAAGACGGCATTCGCTAGCGCAAGTAGTCCGTGCCTTGGCCGCACGCGGGGATCTTGAAGACATAACCGTAGAGGACGAGCCCTTGGAAAACATCATAGCCGATATTTATGCTAAAAGGAGAGGGGAGGCGGTTCATGCGTAGGCTTCGTCGCGACCTGCGCACCTATGCTGTGGCGAGCTCTACATCGATGCGGGAACGGCTGGCCTATTCTGGCAACTTCCTGGGCTCTATGTTTACCTACGCCCTGTTCATATTCGTTTTTTCGCGCGTGTGGGCAAGTGCCTATGCGGGGGCTACGCATATTGCTGGGTACACCATGAGCATGGCCCTCTGGTACTTCATAATCGCCGAGATGCCTGGTTTCGGATTTGGTCGCGCCTTCTGGAACCTATCACGGGACATAAAGAATGGTCAGATAGCATATATGCTCACCCGGCCTTACGACTACATAGGCTACAACGTCGCCGAGAAATTCGGTGGATCGCTTCTAGAGGCCACCGTCATTCTGCTCGAGGGAATCCTGGTGGGTCTGGTCATAGCAGGCATGCCTCCTCTGGCTCAGCCGGATACAGTGAGCCTAGCCTGGCCCATGGTCGAGGCGGTTCGGCTCTTGTTTGTCATACTCTCCCTGCTCCTTGCCGGGCTCCTCAATTTCTTCCTGCAGATGGCCATTGCGATGACGGCGTTCTGGTTGGAGGAGAACGAGGCTTTCTTCTGGATCTTTCAGAAATTCGCCTTGATTATTGGCACGCTGATACCAATAGAATTTCTCCCCACCAGGGCGGCGTCGATCGCTGTCTGGACGCCATTTCCCTACCTGTCATACGCACCGGCGCGTATAGCGGTGGCCTTCTCCTTCGCCGAAGCCTCCTCCCTGGTGATGAGGCAGCTTGTCTGGGTGATAGTAGCCTTCATACTGGCCAAGATAGTCTTTGCCCATGGCAGTCGTCGGCTATCACTCAATGGAGGTTGATAATGAGTACCCGTGCACCAAAGGTTTCAGTCTCCTACGTGATGGGGCGTCTGCAGGCATACTCCAGATTCATGGCGGCAGCCTTCGTTGTCAATATAAAGGCCACACTTGAATACCACGTCAACTTCATACTGCAGTTCTTTGGGATGATGCTTAACAATGCGGCTTTCGCGGCGTTCTGGGCAGTGCTCATGGAGAGGACCGGCGATATAGGTGGATACGGCTTCTCCGACGTCATGATGGTGTGGGCCCTGGTATCCTCGTCTTTTGGCCTGGCTCATGTCGTCTTTGGCAACATACGGCAGATAGGCCGCATCATCATGGAGGGGAGCCTCGACGTATACCTAGTACAACCCAAAGACGTGTGGATAAACCTCCTGTCTTCTAAAACGGTGGTGTCGGCATGGGGTGATTTTGCCTACGGTTATATAGTCCTGATTCTAGTCTGCGGGGTTGATCTCCCGCGGCTAGCACTCTTTACGGCTCTCATCATGCCTGCGGCTCTTATATTCGCCGCCACCTTCGCCGCGGCCGAAAGTCTGACGTTCTTTCTGGGCAATGCCTCGGCGCTCTCGTCGGCGCTTTCGGAGTTTATGCTGACGTTTTCACTGTACCCGGAGGGTATCTATGATCCTGGCCTGCGTTGGGCCTTGTATACCATAGTCCCATCGGGTTTCGTAGCGTTTCTGCCGCTGAGGGTGTTTGGTGGGCTGCAGTGGGCACTCGTGCCTCTCTTGTACCTGGTGGCGGGTCTGTACGTCTTCTTGTCCTATCGGCTATTCAATGCTGGACTCCGTAGATACGAATCAGGCAACAGGATGGACGCACGGGTATAGTCTCAGCTACTATCCGAGCGTTCACCATAGTCTTGAAAGGAAGTGTTAATTGCGTCTCTCCGCCCAAGTACGCTCGCCTTTGCCTGCTGAAATCTATGCCCTGTTCGTCGTCCGCCTCGTCGTGTCGTCCGGCTCGTTTGTAGGGCCATTCCTGGCCATGATGCTGACCATGAAGCTTGGCTACGACGAGGCTAGAGCCGGTGTCTTCATGTTTGTAGTCTCTATCATGTCTGCCCTGGGTCTGGTTCTCGGTGGCAAGCTGGGTGACAGCTTTTCCAAGCCTCTAATACTTCGTAGCCTGCAGATGATAACCGCGTCTGCCTATGTAGTCTGTGGCATCATGGGTTTCAATGTCGTCACCCCCTTCGTCATAGCCTTGGCCATGGGTGTTCTCAACGGCACCTGGCCAATAATAAACGCTCTCGTCGCCGATATAGCACCGGCGGATCGGCGGAAGGATGCATTCTCGCTGCTGTATTGGGGTAATAACATAGGCTTCTCAATAGGGCCCTTCATAGCGGGATTACTCTTTACCAGGGCACCGCGTGCGCTGTTCCTAGGCAACGCTGCCGTCCTCTTTGCGGCGGCCATGATCATCATGGTGTTCGTAAAGGGAGACTCGCTTTCCAATGATGGTACAGACGGTACAGATGACCAGAGGGCTACAGGCATGGGCGGCATGCCAGCCACATCAAGACTAGCACCGGCTTCTACGTGGGCTGTGTTCCGGTCTAAGCCCATCCTGCTTCTGTACACGGCCGGAGCCGTGCTTACGGCCTTCGTGTATAGCCAGCATACCTTCGCCCTGCCCATCTTCCTCAACGATGTTCTGGGTACAGAAGCGGGACCAGGAGCCTTTGGAGCGGCCATGATGACCAACGGGCTAACGGTGGTGGCCTTGACGGCGCTCGTGGTACTCGTAACAAGGAGACTCAGGTCATTAACAACCGTGGCTATTTCATCGCTGTTCTATGCTGTTGGTTTTGGTGCCTATTACTTCGTCGGTGGCCTGCCTCTGGTCCTTGGAGCCACGGTGATATGGACGGTGGGAGAGGTTATGGGCAGTACCAACGGTAATGCCTTCATTGCCGAACGCGCGCCGCCGGCCTTCAGGAGCCGGGTCAACTCTGTGGTCTCGTTTGCCTATATAGCCGGTGGTGCCATCGCGCCTCTCGTAGCGGGGCCCATAGCCAGAAGCCATGGCAGCGCTGCCATCTGGCCATTCGTGGCGGCATGCGCTCTGGTCGCCGCTGCCTATCTATTTGTAGTGGACAGGCTGGACGCCAAGCAAACCGGTCTTACCTAACCTTTATAAAGATGAATTTTGCCATACCCAGGTATTGCTGGGATGGCTTGCTAGCCGGTCCAAGCGTAAAGTAGCTTAAGAAAAGCTTGTCGTGACGCCTGAAGCCCACCTTTACGACAAGATCCGCCTTGCTTTGGGCAAGCGCCCTGGAAAATTTCTTAAGTCCGTCACTGACGCCCTTTTGGCTAGCCGCGACTTGCCGTCTCTCATAATACGAGCCAAAATCCTGCATGGATGGGTTGGTAAAATACAGGATTACACCAAGTATTGCGAGCATGAGCACAGTTTTCATGGTACCCTTCATACGGTATCCTCTCTTTCAGCATGAGCTGTACAATAGTAGGCCTCGAGCTCCAAATCAAGCATTGATGCTTGACCCCGACATGATCGGGCCATAGGATGTGACAAAGCAATGAAACGACTTACAAGCATACTAGTGTTTATAATCGCAGCCGGTACAGCCCAGGCACAGTTCGTCGACCTTGGTGACTCGGCGACCTTTGTTCGTGTGGGTTTCGAGGATTCCTGGACGCGCATCATGCCGCGTATAGACGACCCGGCATGGTCAATACTGCCGCCGACGAGAGGGGCACGAACCCTGCAGATACGAGATATGGGGCTTCCCGGGATCAAGCAGGGCGGGATATTTTCAATCCTGCCTGAGCCTGCTATAGATTGCACCTTCGTCATTCCATTCCAGGTTGATCTCACCCTGCTCAATGCAAGTGATCCAGCGCTGTTCCTCAAGCACATAGGGCAGGAATGGGCCGTGTATCTTAATGGCGTACTCTTGCGAAGCGAGCTTGTTCGCTCAGGTTCTGGCTCTGATTATATTGAACGCTCGCTGTATGATGTTGTCGTGCCACTGGATAAGCGTCGTCTTGTGAGGGGAGAGAACCTCCTGGCATTCAGGATTAGGGGTGACCCCGTAGATGACGAGATGGGTTTTGGAGAAACTGGCCCTTACGTCATAGACTCGTACCGTGCCCTGGCCTCAAGCAACCGAGAGTATCTCGACCTGATGATCCTGGGCGTGTACGCATTCTTTGCCCTCTACCATGGTGTGTTGTTCATGATGAGGCCAAAGGATAAGGGTCCCCTGTTTTTTGGTGTATCAACCTTGCTTGTTGCGACGTTCCTGGCTTCCAGGACTAATGTTGCACCATCCATCATAGCCGATACCTCTCTTCTAGAACGGATAGAATATGCCGCCTTATTCCTGTCACTCCCGGCCATACTGGCCTTTGTGGATAGACTGCTCCATCAGGAACGCTCGCGCTTCCTAGGAATTTTTACCATGGTATCGCTGGTGCTGACTCTAGCATCACAGTTTCTTCGTATCGAGCCTATCCTCCTGTTATGGTATGTGCTGGCCATAGGGGCCGTGCTGTATGCCCTGGTTTTTTCCTTTGGCAAGGCATTCCGTGATGAATATAGGAAGTTGCGTTCTGGGGACGATGGCGATGAAGACAATGATAGGCTTGGTGAGAGGTCTGTATCCGTCTCAATACGCGACCTCGTGTTTCGCAGCGACTCAGGTAGAATATTCATAGGGGTGCTGATAATGAGTGCCGCCTTAGTCTTTGATATCCTTGAGGCCGGAGCCTTGGGAGGGCCCTTGTTCTGGTCCAAGTATGCATTCTTCGTATTCATTCTACTCACCTCGTCTATACTGGCAGGGCAGTTTGCCAAGGTGTCTGAGCGGGCTGCGGCTATGAACGTGGGCCTGGAAGCCGAGGTAGAGGCCAGAACGGCCCAGCTTTCCAAGGCGACATCTGAACGAGTTAGACTGAATGAGGAAATAGCACGGGCTAACATCAGTCTGTCCGAGGTGATGGAAGACTCCGATAGAGATGTACAGATTGCCGCCGCCGTGCAGAGGGGCTTCTTTCCGGCTAAACCTCCTGTGCTCAAGGGTTGGGACATAGCCTATGTCTTTGAACCGGCCTCTGGTGTATCGGGAGACTTCTACGATGTATATCAGAAGACAGATGACCTGTCCGGGGCGCTTATAGGAACGGTATCGGGTTATGGTGTCGCCAGCGCCCTGGTCACCGTCTTAGTCAAGAACATATTCAATCGCAGGGTGCTTGAGATGAGCGACAATCCTATAACCTCCACTTTAATGGAGATAAACCGGGAATTGGTCAGGGAACTTGCAGCCGTCGGCAACACCGTTTCATGCTCCTTTCTCAAGATTAAAGGATCTCGAGTCGAGTATATTAATGCCTCGCATACCGATGCCCTGTTCCGCAGAGCCGGTCGCCGTGATGCCGCTATCATTCAAACCAGGGAAGGCCTAAAAAAGGCTCCTCCACTAGGCCGAGACGACTTCACGCCTGGCTCTGCCGGTTTAGGCCTCAGCGCCTCTCCTGGAGACGCCATACTTCTGCATACAGAAGGGCTTTCGTCTAGCGCCAACGGCAAGCACATCCAGTATGGCATGGATCGCCTAAGAGATGCCTTTGGCCAGGCAGATCCCGATAGTGCGGAGTCAATGTTGGCCTCTGTGATGATAGACTTCAGGAATTTCATGGCTGGCTCCAAGACGGCGGATGATATTACGGCCATGGTGCTAGTCAGGCGTTAGACCCGGGTATACAAGTCTTGCTGGGCGCCATGACCAGAGTGTGCTGCGGCCAATGGCTGTTTGAATGACGCCAGGCCGCGGACCGTGTATACTCTATATCGTGGAATCATCGGTTTTGCTCAAAGGAACCTGCCTCCCTGTAGCCGAGTCACCTGGAATAGGGCTCTATGCGGAGCGAGGACTCCATGCCGCCCTGAAGGCCAGATACGCGGCGCTCCCGGGTGCCAGGCTGGAGGTGGCAGTAGCCGGCAAGATTGTAGACGTCGTCCTGCCTGACGAGCTTGTGGAGGTTCAGAGCCGGAATCTTGGCTCTATAGTCGAAAAGCTCCTGCACCTTGCCTGTGTTATGCCTGTACGGGTGGTACACCCCATAATCGTGGAGACAATCATAGAGAGGCTTGACCCTAAGGACGGTGCTCTAGCGTCGAGGCGCACGTCTAAGACGCGGCGAGACCTGTATAGCCTGTTCGACGAACTGGTAAAGGCCAGCCTCATAGTGTCATCCCCAAACATACGCTTTGATGTACTCCTCGTTAGAGTCCGTGAGGTTCGCATCCGTGATGGATCGGGCTCCTGGCGCAGGCGGGGTGACCGCGTATGTTCTCGCGACCTCGACTCTGTATTGTCGACGACGAGCCTTGACACACGGGCCGACTGGCTAGCCCTCCTGCCGCCAGGCTTGGCTGAGCCCATAGACTCATCGAGCCTGGGCGAGGCGCTTGGCATACCGCCAGCGCGAGCACGAAAGATACTCTATACCTATGGTCGCGCCGGGCTCCTTAAGGAAGCCGGCATGGTGGCTCGTCGCAAGCAATACCGTGCTGTACCATGCTAGACTGATTGCCGCTCCAGCCACCATTCAAGCCTGCCGAGGGCCTCTGGCATGTTGGCCCGGCCAAAGCCTATCCTGAAATACGAAGGATCAAAGCCATAGAACGTGCCGGGCAGGAGAAGGACTCCTGCCTCTGCTACAACACGCTCAGCCATCGCTTCTGCGTCGGATCCGTCACTCAGATGTGGAAAGGCAATGGAGCTACCCTCTGGTGGCGTCCAGCGTGCAAAATTTGGCCTGCGTGCAAAGAATGACTCCAAAAGTGCGGTATTCCTGGCCACGATACCGCGGTTGCGTGCCGCTATGTGTTCAAGGTTGCGTATGGCTATCTCTGCTATTGCCTCGCTCGGGGCCGAGGCGCAGATGGAATTATAGTCCTTGACGACGGCAACGGCGTCGAGGATATCGGCTCTCCTCGAGGCTAGCCATCCTATCCTGAGCCCAGCAAGCCCTGAGTGTTTGCTCAGTACATCGAGCGCAACACCGTTTTCATACTCCTCGCACACCGATGGCAGACGACTTTCCTGTTTGCGTTCAAGCCGACGATAGACCTCGTCGACCAGGAGTACGGCTCCCGCCTTGCGGGCAATGCCGACTATGGCCTCGAACTCGTTCCTGGTCGGGAGTGCTCCTGTTGGATTATGCGGAGCATTGAGTACTATCAGCTTTGTATTCTTTCCTACGAGACTAGCCAGTTCGTCGGGGTCTATGGCCCAGCGCTTCGTCGGGCTGGTTACTTCACGGAAGTTCCAGGGGACGACATCGCAACCTAGAGAGGCCGGAATTTCTGCCAAAGATTGATAGCATGGGAAGTTGACGACGACCCGGTCTCCAGGAGACAGGATGGCCATGCACAGGTTGAGTATGGCCTCCTCGGCGCCAGAATGGACGAAGATGTCGTCGGGTGAAAGGCCTGCGTAGTGTGTCGCGATGGCGGCTCTGAGTGACGGGGCCCCGCGTGTCTCGGTATAACCAAGCCTGAGGTCCAGGAGGCCGTCCAGAGCATGCTCTTCCATTGCCAGAATCTCGCGTATTGGAAACGATTCACAGTCAGATGAACAGAGCAGGTATTTGGCGCTGAACTCGTGTTTTGCAAAGAAACGTTCCAAGGCGAATGGCTTGAAGAATCCCATGGTACCGGCCTTTCCCGCGCGGCATAGCGCGAA
>JAVEXO010000070.1:0-10749 GCA_034003955.1 Spirochaetia bacterium
TCCAGTGCTCGAGCTCCAGCCCGCCTCTTCGCCTCTCGGCGCATCCATGCGCCTCGCACTCGCTTTGCGCTCGCGGCGGCTCATCGGTTCGACTCCCCTAGGGGCTTATAAAAAATCCCGACCCGGTGGAGCCGGATCAGGATTTTTAGCCCCTAGGGGAGTCGAACCCCTCTTTAAAGATTGAGAATCTTTTGTCCTAACCGATAGACGAAGGGGCCGTATCGGGAAAAAATCAGAGCTGGGCCTGATTCTGTGTAGTTCCCCAGGGAGGATTCGAACCCCCACAAGCAGATCCAGAGTCTGCTGTGCTACCATTACACAACCGGGGAAAGCTCTAGGCAGGTGGAATATAGCGGATTCTTAAAGTGCTCGTCAAGAGGATCAGCCTAGTTGAAGGCAGAGAAGACCTCGTCAATTGACGCGTTATGAAACAGCTTGGCATATTTTCTGGCAGATAGGCCTAGCTTATCGACAATGTCTGGATTAGAGCCGCAGGACAGCAGCCTCTTGGCTATGGCAGCATCGCTTCTACCTACCGCAAGGACGAGGGCAGTCTGCCCATCCTTGCTTTGCAGGTCTGTTTGAGCGCTTCTATCCAAGAGCAGATCGAGAAGAGACTCGTCACCCTGCTGAACCGCGTCCATCAATGCCGAGTATCCCCTATCCTCGCTCTGCGCATCGATGCTTGCTCCACGATCCAACAAAAGTTCGACTATGCTCCTGTGCCTTGAACGAGCAGCCAGGCACAGCATGGGCACGCCATTCTTATCCCTGATATCGGGAGGAAAGCCAGAATCCAGGAATAGCACTACGGCTTTGGTATCACCTTCTAGCACACATTGAGCCAAAGATTCTGCATGCCAAGATATGCCAAGCTCCAGAAGTGAAGCCTTGGCCAGGCGCCTGCCCTCCTTTAGATCCCATTCGATACCTTCTCTAGTGTAATACGAGGCGGCGGCATCAAGGCTTCGGAAGCATACCATATCGGAAATCCAGGAACCGGGTTCATAGTCAGGATCGACAGCAAAGAGGGCTAATGATGTATTGGAACCACGCGCAAACCCTACAAAGTATGACAGCCAAGCCTCGACCTCATCATCATTGTCGAGTGGGCATAGCAGATGGGTAGTGCCATACAGTAGCTTAGTCATGGCTACACTATTCACATCCCGCCAGCGATCATTTATCTTTAGCCCGATGGTATCGAGACCTTTAGCCTCAAGATGCATCATGACGCTTCGAGCCGAGGTTACATTCTTAGGTGAAACCAGTATTGCAATCTTCAAGGGTTTACTCTATTCGAATGATAGGCATTAAGGCTAGTAGCGATTACTGCCATATACTTGACGAACAGTTAAAAATAATGGATAGTCCTTTTTAAGGATACACCATGATATATCGCGAGACCCCCCTATGTTTCATGCGGAGCGGCCGTTAGAGGCCGAACATCCGCCCACTCATTCCTTTTTAGACAATCATTCAAGACAATCCAACTCCTCTCCCGTTCCGATGCTGCAGCTTCGCTCACTAAGCAAGGCTTATGACCACAAGCCAGTCGTCAGTGGAGTAAGTCTGTCGTTGCAGACAGGCGTTGTGTACGGTGTCATCGGACGTTCAGGTGCGGGCAAGTCAACGCTGCTGCGCATGGCCGCCTTGCTTGAATCACCCGATGCAGGCCGCACTCTGTATGGCGGATTACCCGTATCAGGTCTCCAAGGCAAAGAGCTCTTGCTGGCTCGAAGGCGGGCTGGCGTCGTGTTCCAGTCATTCAACCTGTTTAGCTCCAGAACGGCCGAGGGAAACGTCGCATTTCCACTGGAAGCAGCCGGCGTAGCTAAGGCTGCTATAAAGAAGCGAGTGGCCGCCTTGCTTGATCTTGTCGGCCTCGCCGACAAGGCTGCGAGACCCGTCGGACGCTTTTCAGGCGGAGAAAAGCAACGAGTCGCCATAGCCAGAGCCCTTGCTAACGAACCAGACATCCTGTTCTGCGACGAGGCGACCAGCGCTCTCGATCCTGAGACCACTCGTTCAGTCCTCGATCTCATCCTGTCTATACGTGACAAGCTGGGTCTGACCGTACTCATGGTCACCCATCAGATGGAAGTTGTACGGCGCGTCTGCGACGAACTTGCGGTAATGGATATGGGGCAGATTGTAGAGACAGGCACTGTTGACAGCCTTTTCGCGTCGCCGCAGACAAAGGCGGCAAAGCGCCTCATCGCCGGCATGGAGATCGACGAGACCGAACCCTCAAAGGAGGCTAGCCATGGATAAGCTGCTGGAATTGCTTGATTTGCTCATACAACCAACCATTGAAACACTCGCCATGGTTTCTGCATCCACCGTGGTGGCAGTCCTCCTAGGCGCACCGATGGGCCTCCTTCTTTATACTATTGCCCCTGGGAGCCTCTCCGAGCGGCCAACCATACGCAGAATACTGGATAGAGTCATAAACGCATTACGTTCATTCCCCTTCATCATCCTCATGATACTGTTGTTCCCGTTGTCAAGACTGGTAGTCGGTACGAGCATCGGCACCGCAGCCGCCGTAGTGCCTTTGGCCATAGCTGCTGCACCTTTTGTTGCACGTGTCGTCGAATCCGCCTTGTCTGAAATAGACAGAGGCATTGTCGACGCGGCTGTCTCTGCCGGAGCGAGCAAGGCGCGTATCGCCTTTACAATCCTGGTGCCAGAGGCCATGCCCTCGCTCATAGCAGGCTTCTCACTGACGGTCATAAACCTGATAGGATACTCGGCCATGGCCGGAGCCATCGGCGGTGGCGGACTCGGTGACCTTGCGGTTCGCTTCGGATACCACCGCTTCCGTATCGATGTGATGCTTGGAGCCGTTCTTGTGATACTCATACTCGTCGAAGGCACCCAGGCAAGTGGTAACGCCATAGTCCGCAGGATCAAGTCCATGCGTTAGCCGACGCGTGTCGGGACGGCCACGCGCCGTTTTCCCATACCGTCGGCTCTCTTCACTCCCATTAGTCCCTTTTCGGCGCTCCTGGAGCGACCGCTACTCTTTATAAGGAGGTTCACATGAACCGTAAAGCCTTAGCCCTGTCTATATTGTGGCTCATCGCAACAATTAGCTTCGCCCAAACACCGCAGCGTATACTTAAAGTCGGGGCAACACCCGTTCCCCATGCAGAGTTGCTCCGATTGATTGAGCCGGACCTCGCAGCCCAAGGCATCAGGCTTCAGCTTGTGGAGTTCACCGATTATGTGACGCCAAACATAGCCCTTGCCGAAGGTCAGCTCGACGCCAACTTCTTCCAGCATGTACCCTATCTAGAATCCTTTTCTGCCGAGAGAAAGCTATCCTTAGAGGTAGCCGGCATCATACATGTTGAGCCACTCGGTATATACTCAAAGAAGTACCACTCTCTCTCTGACCTTCCTCAGGGCGCAAGCATAGCCATTCCAAATGACCCCACCAATGAAGGCCGAGCCCTCCTGCTCCTCGCTAGCAAGGGCCTCATAACACTCAAACCAGATGCCGGGCTCAAGGCCACCCTGCGAGAAATAGCCAGCAACCCAAGGAAGTTCAAGTTCAAAGAACTCGATGCCGCTCAGCTGCCTCGAACCTTACGGGATGTAGATGCATCGGTAATAAACGGAAACTACGCCATACCCGCCGGACTCAACCCCGTCAAGGATGCCATAGCCATAGAAGGCGCCGAGTCACCCTATGCCAACATCATAGCAGTACGTAAAGGTGATACTATAGACCCAAGAATCGTCGCTCTAGTGGCAGCCCTACGCTCGACTAAGGTACGGGATTTCATCCTGGCAAGCTATGGTGGGGGCGTAGTTCCTGCGTTCTAAGTAATCACGAGCAGAAAAACCATCGCGCCGCACACCTGATGCGGCGCCGTGTATAAAGAGTGCTAGACTCGGCATTGGATGCTTTTAGGGAGATCAATCACGGCGGATGTATGGTGGAGTACTCGGCGACTCGGGTATAACGATAAATATATTGCCTTGTGAAGGCCCCTGCCTCCGGACATAGGCGTTAGAATACTGCATATTAATAGCGCCATCGATATCCTTATATACCACGTACCGCCATTGCCGTCTTCAGGGATTCCATCTCCAAGCCTCGCATGGGTTCACCGAGACCTTCGGACAAGCTTGCGAGCCGAGAGGCATCCTTCCAATGATTCACCGCTTCGACGATGGCCTTAGCTGTCCTTTCGGGATGCTGTGACTTGAAGATGCCAGAGCCTACAAAAATACCCTCAGCACCAAGCATCATCATCAATGCTGCGTCGGCTGGCGTCGCTATGCCTCCTGCGACGAACATGACGACAGGCAGGCGACCTGTCTCACGGACATCGAGTATCAACTCTACAGGTACTCGATACTCCACGGCTTTCTTAGAAAGAGCCGCGTCATCGAGTCCGGACAACTCGCGTATCTGCCTGTTCAACGTCTTCAGATGCCTGACCGCCTCAATAACGTTTCCTGTCCCTGCCTCGCCTTTCGTACGAATCATTGTTGCGCCTTCTGCTATGCGTCTCAGTGCCTCGCCTAGATCTCGGGCTCCGCAGACAAACGGTACCGAGAAATCGTGTTTGTCGACATGTCCCTCCTCATCGGCTGGGGTTAAGACTTCAGACTCATCGATAAAGTCAACACCAATCGATTCGAGAATGCGTGCCTCGGCAAGATGCCCTATCCTTGATTTGGCCATCACGGGAATCTTCACCGAAGACATGATAGCTTTTATCATGGCAGGATCGCTCATTCGTGCCACCCCACCCGTTGCTCGAATATCAGCAGGAACGCGCTCTAATGCCATGACGGCACAAGCACCGGCTGATTCGGCTATAGCAGCTTGCTCAGGATTGGTTACATCCATTATTACGCCATTCTTGAACGTCTTAGTAGCATCGAAATTCATCCTATCTTTCATCTGAGCCTCCAAAAAACACTACGGATTCCGTGCAACTGTATTGCAAAGTGTATCGCTTTTTCTACTATGGAACATACTGTCTCACTGGACATTCGTCAAGCCTACACGCCAGCAAGTTCAAGAATTGACCGGAAGGAGCTTTGTTCATATACTCATTTATCGGTTCTGAGGGCTGGCATCTAGCCTGACGCACCCGTGCACTAACAAGGGGGCAACTCCTTTTAAAACCTACCACCAAGGAGTTCTCCATGCACATGGCAGATGCACTCATCTCTCCTGTCGTTGGTGCCACCATGTGGGGCGCAAGCATCATGACTGTCTCGTATTCAATAAAAAAAACCAAGATAGACATTCAAGACAAGAACATACCTCTTATGGGCATAATGGCCGCCTTCGTCTTCGCATCCCAGATGATTAATTTCTCAATACCAGGGACCGGTTCCAGCGGACATCTTGGAGGTGGCTTGATCCTGGCGGCCATACTAGGACCATACGCAGGCTTCATAGCAATGAGCTCGGTTCTAGCAATCCAGGCACTGTTCTTTGCCGATGGCGGGCTCCTGGCTTACGGATGCAATGTCATAAACTTGGGATTCTTTTCTTGCTTCGTAGCCTACCCTTTACTATATAAGACAATTGCCAGAGACGGTACATCACGATCCAGAAATTATGTGGCGGCGTTGGTAGCTGCAATTGGAGGACTCCAGTTGGGG
This sequence comes from Spirochaetia bacterium, assembly GCA_034003955.1. Taxonomy (GTDB): domain Bacteria; phylum Spirochaetota; class Spirochaetia; order Treponematales; family UBA12059; genus SZUA-370. The sequence goes on from JAVEXO010000070.1 coordinate 5,638, forward strand.
TCGCTGGCTGTCGTCTTCGAGACTCTCCTTTCGGGTAAGACTGAGCTACCCTTCGGTACCTTCCTAGCTCTGATGCAACCAATACACCTAGCCATAGGTATCGTGGAAGGCTTCGTCAGCGCCGCGGTGATCGCCTTCATACAAAGCTCGGCTCCCTCCATGCTCTACTCAAGCGCCACGAATACCAGTACTCACAGCATTGAAGCAAGACTTTCTGGTATTCCCAAAAAGACAATCACTGGACTCGTGGTAGCGACCTTGCTTATGGGGGGCATCCTCTCATGGTTCGCCTCGTCAAATCCCGACGGCCTTGAATGGGCCTTGGGAAAGACGGCGGGAGTCGAGGAATTGGAGGCTACGGGTTCTACCTACGATGCAGCATCGAGCATCCAGGATGCCACAGCCTTCTTGCCTGACTATGGGTTTAAGGCTCCTCAAAAGGCATCCCCAGGAGTAGACTTGCATATTGAACCTGCCAACACCTGGCCAGCCATAGACGGAGGTACGAGTCTTTCGGGCATAGTTGGAGGAGCCATGACTCTGGGGCTGTCTGCTTTAGCCGGGGTCATCATCGTACTCCTACGGCGCAAAGGCTCAAGCGCGTGAGTGACCCTACGAAAGCCTTGCTAGCCTTCGATTCGATCGATGAATTATCCCGACGAAAGAGCCTTGTTCATGACAGGCATCCTGTCGCTCTATGCCTTGTGAGCGCCGGATACTTACTGATCATAGCTTCCTATGGCAGACATCAGGTTTCTGCTCTTCTACCGTTTTTTGCCTATCCCGTAATCACCATGGCTCTATCGGAATTACCGCCAGGCCAACTACTGAGAAGACTTGCGTTCACATCCCCCTTGCTCCTGGGTCTTGGTGCGCTCAATCCCCTGTTCGAGCGAACAATGGTCAATGTAGGCCCTTGGACCATGGCGGCTGGATGGTTATCGTTTGCCTCGCTCGGCATTCGCCTCTACCTCACCGTGTCGGCAGCCTACCTTCTTATAGCCACGATCGGTATGGACGGCCTAGCCAAGGCCTTGCGTGTGCTCCATGTACCAGCCATCATCGTCATTGTCTTTGTCACCACCTACCGTTATCTTGAACTCCTCCTGTCAGAGATTATCAGCATGCTGAGGGCCTACGAACTTCGCTCCACTGGAAGCAAAAGTATAGCGCCTTCTATTTGGGGCCCCATGCTTGGTGGCCTTTTCATGAGGACCCATCACAGGGCCACAAGGATTCATGCGGCTATGTGCCTTCGACAGTTCCGTGGAGTCTACCCTTCCGGAAACTTTATCAGCTTTAAGAGCGTGGATGTCGTCTACTGCCTACTATGGCTAGGTTTCTTTATACTGGCGCGTACTGTAGACCTTGGAGGCTGCCTCGGCAACCTCACTGTGAGTCTTTTCTCCAGGCCTGGAACATGAATAGTCATGGATTGAAGATAGATTCTCTTAGCTTTTCCTATCCCGATGGTGGTCGCATACTCGAAAGCATATCCTTGAACCTGGAACCAGGCAAGAAAATGGCTGTTGTCGGAGCCAATGGCGCGGGCAAATCAACCCTGCTCGCTCTCATTGCCGGCATCTACACGCCGGAATCAGGCACCGTGGCCATTGGTGATACAGCCGTTGATAAAAAAACAATGGACAAGGCGCGATCCATGCTGGGTTTCGTTTTTCAGGATCCCGACGATCAACTCTTCTCGGCGAGCGTCTATGACGATGTCGCCTTCGGTCCAAGGAACCAGGGCCTGGAAGAGCCTGTAGTCAGGAGCCGTGTAGAAGCCGCGTTGAAGACGGTCGGCATACCCGATCTGGCAAAGCGTCCACCGTTCAGACTCTCAGGAGGAGAAAAACGAATGGCGGCCATAGCAACCGTGCTTTCTATGGATCCCGGCCTGCTCATCCTGGACGAACCAAGCGCCTCGCTCGACCCCAAGGCCCGACGCAGGCTGATACATCTGCTTACATCGCTTCCGCAAACCATTCTGGTGGCCACCCATGACCTGGATATGGCCCTGGAGCTTTGCGACGAGATAGCAGTACTGCATGATGGAGCCCTAGTCGCAATTGGGCTGGCAAGCATCATACTAAAGGACGAAAGACTTCTCGATAGATGCGGACTCGAACTACCTCTATCGATGCAGGCATGTCCCGTCTGCGGCTTGGTAAAGCCAGCAACCACCATTCATGCTATACTATGAGTCCTAGGATTACCTCAAAAGGACACACATGCATCTTGATGAAAAAGAGACTTTACTCGCCTCTACCCTGTATGGCTATGGCTCTATGGCGATAGCCTTCTCTGGTGGCGTAGACTCCAGTTATCTATGTGCCGTGGCCGTAGAGGCTCTCGGAAGCAATGCCTTAGCCGTAACCATAGACTCTCCCCTCGTGCCCCGAAGCGAGCTATCCGAAGCCTGTAGCATTGCCTCAATCGTTGGAATCAGGCATATCATACTCAATGAAGCTTCTTTAGATAGCACCGTATCGTCCAACCCACCCGATCGTTGCTATCATTGCAAACTCTTGACGATGAAAACCATAACCCAGGCTGCTGCCGCAGAGGGCATCAACATCGTCGCAGAGGGCTCAAACCTAGACGACCTGAGTGATTACAGACCCGGACGCCGTGCTAGCCTCGAACTTGGCATCCGAACGCCACTCGCCGACGTAGGCCTCTCCAAGTCTGATATACGCGAGCTGTCTAGACGCCGCTCCCTACCAACATGGGACAAACCAAGCTTTGCTTGCCTTGCCTCACGCATTCCGTACGGAGAAACCCTGGATACAGAGACGCTTTCTCGTATAGAAGCAGCAGAAATATACCTGCACACGAGTGGCTTTAAACAAATGCGCGTCAGAAGCCACGGGACAATCGCACGCATAGAAGTAGCACGCGATGAACGAACCAGATTGTTCGATGAATCCAGACTCGACGATATATCGTCGTATTTCAAGAGACTGGGCTTTACCTATGTCTGCATGGAACTAGAAGGCTATACCATGGGCAGCCTCAACAAGCCGCTGGACACAGAAGGGACGACACGATGAAAGAGACGATTCTGTATTACGATTGCTTCTCCGGCATATCAGGCGACATGAACCTAGCCGCGCTAGTCGGACTCGGTGTTCCAGAGGATTACCTCACAGAAGAGCTAGGCAAACTAGGACTCGATGGTTGGAATCTACGCTTTACCCGCGATTCCAGAAATGGAATTTTCGGGCTTCGCGCCGATGTTGATCTTGATGATGGCGATTCCGATCGCCATCATACTCATGAACATGAGCACAATCACGAGCATGAACATGTTCACGAGCATAGACACGACCATGATCACGAGCATGGACACCATCACGAGACCGGACATCGCAATCTTACCCAGATAAAATCGCTCATAGAAACAAGCGCCCTCGGCCAGAGGGTTAAGGCTTCCGCCATCTCCATCTTTGGATTGCTCGCCGAAGCAGAAGGCAAGATACACGGGAAGCCTGCTTCAGAAGTACACTTCCACGAGGTAGGCGCCGTTGACTCAATCATCGATATCGTCGGAGCCGCACTGTGCCTTGAGTTTCTAAAACCAGACGTCGTTATGAGCTCAACGATAGAACTTGGTGGAGGATTCGTTCGATGCCAGCACGGACTCATCCCTGTGCCCGCGCCTGCCGTCGTCGAGATACTCAAAGGCATTCCTGTAAAGAGTGGCACCGTGCCGTTCGAGACTACCACCCCCACAGGCGCTGCCATCCTTGCAACCAAGGTAGACAGCTTCACCGATGACAAGAACTTTACCGTACAAAAAACAGCATATGGCGTAGGTCACAGAACCATGGATATCCCAAATCTGCTTCGTGTTTTCTGGGCGGAACGTGAAGCACCTTCTTCGACCATACCCAAGGCATCATACAGCATCTTGGGAGCCTCTCGATCTGAAAGCCGGGGTACGGTCTTAGAATGCAACATAGACGACATGAACCCCGAACTTCATGGCCACATCATGGATGCTCTATTCATGGCAGGAGCCGACGATGTCTGGATTACTCCAATACTCATGAAGAAGTCTCGTTCTGCCGTTACCCTTTCTGCCCTGTGCCCAACTACCGCGGAAAGCGACGTAGCCGCAACAATGCTAGCAGAGACAACAAGCTTTGGTCTTAGAAGCTATGAAGTGCGAAAATCATCCCTGGAGCGTTCCATCACAACAGTCGCTACCAGCCTAGGCAATGTCAGGGTCAAGTCAGCCGTCTCGGGGGGGCGTGTCATAAAGTCAAAGCCTGAATTCGACGATGTCAAGGCTTTGGCAAGCAGCAATGGCTTAGCCATGGTGGATGCTTACAACATAATCAGGAAGGAACTGGATTAAACGTGGACGTAGAACTTCTGACTAAAATTCTCAAGGGCTACGCTAACGGCTCGTTGGATATAGACAGCGCCTTGTCTGAGCTCAAGGATTACCCAGAAGCAGACTTGGGGTTTGCCAAGCTTGATACACAACGTTCCATACGGGTCGGCTTCCCTGAAGTCGTCTACTGTGCTGGCAAGAGCGATGAACAGTTATATAGCATTATAGAAAGGCTACTGACCATGGGGGGACCGCTCTTGGGGACTAGGGCAAGCGAGGCTCAATTCGATGCCGTAAAACTTTTGTCATCAGAGCTACATTTCAGCTCAACGTCCCGAACCATACATGCTCGTCGCCCGCCCGCCCCTCCTGCCTCGTCTCCGTATATAGCCATCGTAGCAGCAGGAACCTCAGATGTTCCTGTAGCCGAGGAAGCCGCGGTCACAGCCGAGATGTTTGGCCAACGGGTAGAACGTATATACGACGTCGGCGTTGCCGGCATTCATCGCCTCTTCAGGCGCCTTGAGCTCATACGCGGCGCTCGTGTCGTCATCGCCGTAGCCGGCATGGAAGGAGCGCTTCCAAGCGTTGTTGGCGGCCTTGTCTCGGCTCCCGTAATAGCCGTGCCTACCAGCATAGGCTACGGAGCCAGCTTCAATGGGCTTACAGCCTTGCTTGCTATGCTCAACTCCTGTGCATCAGGCATATCAGTCGTCAACATCGACAACGGTTTCGGCGCAGGTTACCAGGCTAGCCTGATAAACAGATTG
>JAVEXO010000018.1:0-6521 GCA_034003955.1 Spirochaetia bacterium
GTCCGCCACTCCGGGTCAATGGCAAGATGTACATTAGGGTATCTCAGGTAGGGGAGCATTGTCTGAACCGATTGCGTGACGCCGTATTTGCCAAGCTGATGATCAAGGATCACTATCCATCCTCGCTCCGCGGCGAATGCTATGTACGATTCAACAACAGAAGCCCTCAGTAAACCAATCTCTCCTTCAGGCCAACACGTCCCAAAGATGATATAGAAGGCGGGGACAACACCAAGCGAACCATTGGCCTTGTCGTACAGGCCAGCATAGGCTTCCAGAAGTGGCGCTAGTTTTTCCTTTGGATACTCTCCTAGTATGCCCATCGATGGCGAGTCTGGTTTGCCGTAGAATGCCAAGACCTGGTTGCCTGCCAGGATAGACTGACGCTCTGCGGCATAGAGGGCCATCCGTTCAGCCTCTGCCAGGACTGGGTCCTGCTTACCATCGAAAGCCGGGCCGTAATCTATCCTATCGCCAGGAGAGCGAAGGACAAGGCCTCTATCCGGGTCTAGCGCCGATGGGAACAGACGATAGGGCGTGTCCCTTACAGGCTCATCCGGAACAGTAGCACTCGGCATGGCTGTCTGTGTTTGTGAGGCCGAGACGAGTCGGCTATTGTCCTCTGGAACCTTCTCATCCACAGGCACAAAAGACGTTGTAGAACCAATCCCGACGAATACCATGATGCAGAACAGCGCTAATGAAACAATAGTAGACCTGATGCGTGACGACGCGGGCATGTGCCATCCTTAGCTGAGTAGTTTTCCACTAAAGTATCGGCGGCCAAGAGACCCACCTGAACTACCAGGGCTCATACTCAAGGGCATACCACGCTCATGCTAGCCAAAAGGCTTCCGTTTACCGATACTCATATCGATGAAAACCATTAGTACTGCACATTGTTGCCGACCGAGGCTCGCCCGCATCGTCAGCCTGCTGCTCCTTGCGATACTGAGCGCGGGCTCAGGCTTTGCCCAAACCCTCTGGCCGGCCCTAGGTGGCGACACGCCTATAGACTCAATGGCTGAAAGCTCAGATATACGCAAGCGCCTATGGCCAGAGCTCTTTGAGGCGCCCCGCGTTGTGGCCAAGAGCTTCCAGGGATCTGAGGAACGCAACGCCTGGGGCCTCTGGTCTGTCTCGGTGGATACTGGAAAGGGAGCATTCTATATAATTGTTTCGCCACAACGAAATGGATCCTCACCCATCTACACCCAGGGAACCTGGATAGTAAAACGTTCTGACAGGAATGGTGAATTTCAGCAAGCCAAGATTTTTTTAAGAAGCGATCCAGGCACCTTTGCCCGTATCTACCCCGCAGGCTCTCGTTCGCGCATAGACATCATAGCTTACGGTGGCGTCATCTATCGCGAGCTTATGATACCCCTCTCATTCGAAGATGTACTACGATCTCCATTTTCAAAGATACGCTCACTCACAGAAGATGTCATAGCCTGGGATATTTTCGCTCCTGACCCGGCCCTTTTCGGGGATGTAAGAAACCTGGCTGCGTCTGTACGTTCCTGGCTACCATCGCTTCGTTATACCGAAGACGGGGCCATAGACTCAGACGGTACAAGCGTCTATATATCAACTCTTAAAGAGCAAGCATCGCCGGCCGGACTCAATTGCTCTGGCTTTGTAAAATGGCTGGTAGACGGCATGCTACGGCCTATAACGGGATCGTACCTGTCGGTAGACACACTCAGACAAAGAATGACCGCTTGGCGTGGCTCATCATTCACCCTTGGTTACGAGGAGAGCCTCGACCCATTCTTCGGCCTCGACTGGTCAAGGGCACTCGCCAGGGCGGCCTGGTCGGCCTTCTATCCTTCCAGAGTCGACCCTTCTCCCCTGGCCAACGACGTTGATGAGGCTCCGTTTGCCCTGCGCGTCAGCGATGCCGACCCTGTCAACGGTGGATCCAGGTATGAGGCATACTCGGACAATTTTGACGACGCCGGGCTCGACGTGCGCGGCCTCAAGGCAGCCCTCTTCCTGCTTGCCTCTCGTGAGCCTAATCGCTTCTACCTCGCCCAATTCAATGCACGGGACAAGACCCCCCCCAATCTCAGACGGTATTTCCATATTGCAGCCCTCTTCCCTTACTTCGACAAGGATGGGGTCTTCAAGGTAGATGTATTCGAAAGCGCAGCCGAGACATCCTTGGAGGGAGTCTTGAGTCGCGGCTATGAATTCGTAAAGCTTATACGAATGCCCTCGGCGGCGCACTTTGAGCCACAGACCCTGGCCACCCCGTGAGACTGCGTTTTTTAGGAACCGGCACGAGCCACGGGGTTCCTGTCCTTGGCTGCTCCTGCCCCGTCTGCTCATCGAGTGACACGCGGGATGTGCGCTATCGCTCTTCCATGCTCATCACCGGGGAGGGAGGAGAGTACATTCTAATAGACGCCGGCCCTGAATTCAGGCTTCAGGGGCTCGCGGCGGGGCTCCATCGCCTCGATGCGGTCCTCATAACCCATGCCCATGCCGACCATATCCATGGGCTCGATGATGTCCGTCCCCTGACGCGGGGCAGGATACTCCCTGTCTACGCCTCGGCATACGACGCAGAGGAGATACGGACACGCTTCGCCTACGCCTTTGGCCATGGACAGGAAGGTGGAGGCAAGCCCCGCCTGGATCTAGTAGAAATCGGGCCAGAAGGAGCCAACGTGGGCTTACACCATGTAACACCTATACCCCTGATGCATGGTTCCAGACCAATACTGGGCTACAGGATTGCTAGCCTTGCATACCTAACAGATTGTTCGGCGCTGCCAGAAGCCTCCAGAAGCCTGCTTGCAGGGCTCGATATCCTCGTCCTTGATGCGCTCAGGCTCCGACCCCATCCGACTCACTTCTCATTGGGCGAGGCCATAGACCTCGCTCGTACGCTCCAGCCCAAACGCCTGCTCTTGACCCATATATGCCACGACCTGTCGCATGCCCAGATACAAGCCTACTGTGACGCCCAGGGCTTGCCCTTTCCGGCTAGTCCGGCTTTTGACGGGCAGGAACTGGATCTTCCGTATACGCTCTAAGCACTACCCAGCCAGCCAGAGTCAGAACTGCCGCGAGCACTCCAGAAAGCCTTATACCCGTGGATCGTTCAGCACTTCTTCCAAATAGCAGGAGTGAAGGGAATGCAAGGTTAGCCGTAGATACGGCCAACTTCATGGCAAAGCTGTTTACACCAAAATAGGCTCCCTCAATGGCCATGCCTCCACTCTCCGAACGTTTATGTGCCGCATCTGCCACCATGGCCGTCGGTAGTATTCCAAAGGCGGCGGAAGCAACAGACTGGAACAGTGCGATGAAAGCCATCCAGGCAAGGGTGGGTATCGATGGAATCAGGCCAACCATGGGGATGATGGCAAACACCACTAGTTGTGCTATAAAACCCATGGATAAGGTTCGTTTCTTGCCCAGGACACTCGCCAGCTTCATGACTGCAGGGTACCAGAGGAAGCTAAGACCAAAGATTGTAGCCGCAAGCGTAAATGCTGCAGACTCGGCGAGCCCCATCAACGCCGATACATAGTATGCTATGCCAATCTCGAGGAAGGTGTTCGCCGTATAGTACAGGAAGCTAGCCGATACGAGTATGCGGAACGGTTTGTCCTTCATGGCGAGCCTGATGGCCGAGAATGCCGGCGTCTCAGAAACACCGCCCGAAGCGTATTTCTTCTCATCTATAAGAAAGACAGGAAGCAACATCATGATGGCCGCGGCGGCTCCTAAAATGGCTACTGCTTGGTGGAAAGCCTCGAGGGGAGATACTCCGCTCGACATGAGTGCATCCTTGATGGCGTACACGGCGTTACCCGATGCAAAACCCAGAGCCCAGGTTACCGAAGTCAAGGCGCTGAGGAACAGGCGATCCTTTGAATCGGCTCCAAGCTCTGCTATGAGTGCACTATATGGCATGACATACATGGTGAGGCAGACAGTGCCCCCAAGAGCCATGACGAAGAGCCAGACGGTGTTGAGAGGAGCAATACCCTGAATGGGCGGGAAAAACTGGGCCAAGGCAAAAAACACCGAGGGCAGGGCACCAAGAGCCATGAAGGTCCGCCTTCTACCGAAGCGGGATCGTGATCGATCAGACAACCCCGCTATCAGAGGATCGTTGACGGCGTCAAAGAGCCTGGCGCTGAAGGCCGCGAGACCTACCACGGTCAGGAACCCGGCTATGGCACCTTGAGGCACGAAGGCTGGCATCGCTTCCTTGCCCGTTTCCGGAGGAAGGAAAAAGTAGGAAAGAAGGTTGTTGGCCAGGAAGGTGGTCAGAGACCATCCAAACTGGCCGAGTGCAAATATGATTTTTTGACCAAGACTCAACCTGGGCCTTCCGCTGCTCATAGCGCACCTCGTACTTGCTGTAAGTCTCTTGTGGCAATAAGCCGGGCATAGGCTAAGCCACTATCCTTCATGGTTCTCTTCTGGGTCTTGTAGTCTACATGTATCAAACCGAACCTTTTTGAGAAACCCTCGGCCCACTCGAAGTTGTCGGTGAGGCTCCAGACGAAACAGCCTCTCAGGTCGCTACCCTTTTCAATGGCATTGAGCATGCTGCCTAACTCCCCTGCAAGAAAGTCTACCCGACGATGATCGGCTACCCGTCTGCCTTCTGGACCATCATCTACGCTGTCTGTCCAGGCCGATCCGAATTCGGTAACATAGACAGGAGGGTTACCATACTCTTCACGAAGTGAGGCCAAGACCTCGCTCATGCCTTCGTGGTAAACCTCCCAACCCATTGCCGTCCTTTGATCCGTCTCAGGCACATCCCTTGTTTCCTTACCGCTCACATCTGCCTTGACGAGGGGCACCCATGGATTGTTCCTGGCAAATTCACGGCTATAGTAGTTGAGCCCCACGAAGTCTACAGGCCTTGCTATTATTTCCATGTCTCCAGGCCGTACGGGAGGCTTTAGAATCAATCTGTCACATATCATCCTTGGATAAGCGCCCTTGAGAATGGGGTCAAAGGTAACACCGTTCATGAAGGCATTGGCTCGCTCAGCCGCGGCCATATCGTGTGCCGATGGAGAAGCCGGGTGCACTGGTGTCCAGCTTAATGATGGCCCGATCCTGGCATCTGCAAGCTCTGCCCTCACGGCCGCCATTGCCATACCATGGGCGAGCAAAACGTGGTGTATCACAGGAAGGTAGATGAAGGGGTTCTTCCTGCCAGGGGCGTGGGTCCCGAATAGATGGCCAAAACAGGAGAACTCGAAAGGCTCGTTTACCGTTATCCAGGTCTTGACCCTATCTCCCAGCGCTTTGGAAACGATAGACGCATAATCGGCAAAGATGGGCACTATGGCCCGGTTGGCAAAACCACCCATGTCACGCTGAAGCCTTGAAGGCAGGTCCCAATGGAACAAAGTCGGTACGGGTTGGATGCCACGAGAGAGAAGCCCATCTACGAGCCTTGAGTAGAAGTCCAGGCCTGCCTGGTTAATCTGGCCGCGACCTTCAGGCAACACCCTGGGCCATGAGATGGAGAAGCGATAGGCCTGCAGCTCCATGGCCGCTGCCAGGTCCAGGTCCTCTTCCCAGCGCCTATAATGATCGCAGGCTATCATGCCCGTATCACCATTCCTTACGTTTCCCCTATGGCTTACAAAATCGTCCCAGATCGAGCGGCCCTTGCCATCGGCATCGAATGCGCCTTCTATCTGATAGGCAGCCGAGGCCGCTCCCATAACGAATTCTGCAGGAAATAGCTGCATGCGGCGTCCTCCATCATGAGTAGATACGGCAAGCGTATAGTTCATTGACTGATTAGTCAATCATATTTTCTATGCCTTCCTCCGATGGGTATCGCTGTAATCATGATATGCCGAGTAGCTTGACCAGTGTTAGCGCTATGAGACGAGCAGGGTCGTCTACTCCCTCGAAGAAGAAGTCAAACTTCTTGCGCTCAAGTTTACTCGCACGACTCTTCATCAACTGGCTTACCGCCGCATCCAGAATGAAGGCGACGACGCGGGGATCGGCCTTGATGGCTCCTGACTCTTGTGTATTTCTGACCAAGGCAAGCCACTTGTCTGCAGCATCACGTTCCAGGGGTAGCACATCATCGGAGAATCGGGCATTCTCCGATAATGACAGAGACAACCAGAGCGATATGAGGTTTGGTTCGTCGCTGGCGGTCTCCCAGGCACTCTTGAGCGCGTGCTCCAGAATAGAGGCGATTGAACCTTCGGTATTCATATCCAAGCGCTCACCTTCCATTGTAGCACCACGGGCCACAACGGCACGCACGAGATGATCCTTGGTAGGAAAGTAGCTGAACAGAGAGCCGTGAGATATACCCGCAGCCTTGGCAATGTCGGCCATGCGGGTTCCTGATATGCCGTCGCGACCCAGTACCTCGGCCGCGACGCGTAGAATGCGCTCTCGTTTCTCAGCGGGTATATTGTTAAATGTTTCCGTATGGTATGAGCCAGGCATGGCAAGAGTATCGATCCAGGGCGGTCGGCTGGTCAACTACCATGAGAGCCCCGATG
>JAVEXO010000018.1:6621-48466 GCA_034003955.1 Spirochaetia bacterium
GACCGAACGCCGTGCGCCAATGTAAAAAGGCGGCGGCGTTCGGTAAGCCAGGGCGTCTTATTTAGTATCGCCTGCTATGCGGGTTATAATCTCACCGGCTTTTTCCTGGTACTTGGCAGGATCACCGTCCATGGCCTTCTGTAGATACGACTTAGCCTCGTCGAAACGACGTGATGCGTATGCGTTGATGCCAAGTGCATAGTTAGTAATAGGAGCATCACTGCCCAGGGTCATGGCCTTCTTGTAATACTCGTCGGCCAGGGCGTACTCTCCCTTGGCATAGGCTATGAGGCCAAGATAGTACGGAGGGATATAGCTAGCAGGATTCTTGAGTGCAGCCTGGGAGAATGATTTATATGCCATCTCAAGGTCTTTGTCCCCATAGGAACGAACCCCTGAAGTTACCAGTTCCGCAAAAGTCTTCTGCCCCTCAAGGTATGCACGGAAATCGGATTCCACCGCCGCCTCTCCATGCCATTTCAAGAAGAAGTCCCTGACAATGACCTGGTTCTGTTCCAGGCTAGCCTCCGGTGAAAGTCTTGCCACGGCATCCCAGATGAAACGGTTGTATCTGCGGTCGGGGCTGTTGAGGAAGAATGAAACGAGGGCCCATGACTCAGGATAGAAAACGTCGAGGCCAGAGCGGGCATCTTCTGCAGACAGAAGCATCAGTTCTGAGACAGCATAGAGCCGCGACTGCGACATGAGCAGCTTGACTGTCTCGAGCCATGACTGGTTCTCGGTGTAGGCTACCAAGCCTGACTTGTCATCCAGGCGGGTCTTCTCGAAGTACACGGCAAAGCCTTCGCGCATCCAAAGGGGTGGCTCGGGAACGAAGGCCTTTAAAAACTGGACAAAGGCCTGATGAGCCAGGGAGGCGTCGAAATCATCGGCTTCCTTGGAGAAGATGACGAGCTCAGAACGTTCTACCGTCGGATAGTGCAGATATACAAAATCGTCCTTCGTCTCTCCTATAACCTTTTTAAGGTAGGTGTCGAAGGCGTCCTTGTCAGAAAATTTCCTGACAGTAAGCGGGCCTTTGAGCCTGGCCTCGTCGAATCGGAACGATTCATTGAAAACATCAAAAAGCCCGTCCAGTTCCTTGGCAAGCGCCTGGGCCTCTTCCTTGCCCGAGTCAGACCAGACGGCGTAATGACGGGAGCTGGCACCCGAGAACTCTACTGCAGGGGCGGCCGCTACCGTAGCGACAACGGGAGCAGGATTGTCGGTTCCCGGCGCCGGGGCATCCTGAGCGCCCGCACACACAACAACCATCAGCGCGATGGCCGCGAGGCATAATGATCTCTTCACTGTGGTACCCTCCATGGAATATAAATCCTAAACTCCGTCCGTCTCATTGTCAAACACGGACGGTTCATCTATTTAGAAAACCGGTCTATGACCAGGTTCACTTCCTCAATAAGTATTCCTGTAAAGCGTTCTATATTGTCTATTATATACTGTTGCAGGTTATGAATTCGACCAGACAACTGGGAACCGAAGGGCACTTCTATAACAACCGTCAGTCTATACCCTTGAGAATCGGAGCGTACGGTTATCTTCTGTATGCGTATGGAATCGTCAAACTCGTCTATGCAATGTATGACCATCTGCGACAAAGCCGATTCAGATATGGCCACACGGCCTCGCTTTGAGAATTCGGGTCTAACGACTGATTTTTCGTAGAGCTTGGGCGTGGTCAGGCCTCCGGGGGCAAGGTTCCTTTGCAGGAAGACACGAACGCTGTCATAGAATATACGGGGATAGCTCCTCTTTATCTCTATGGCCGGCACAGGAATGACATGCTTTCCTTCTACCTTGCGTGCCCGAATAGCCGTATCTATCTCCTCACGGCTGGCTATGTCCTCAATCTTGATGACCTTAGACGGAATAGGTATCTGAAGACGCTCCGCTATCTTCTTTACCATTTTTTCTGATGTACCGATTATGAGTATTTTTTTCCAGCGCGCCTTTTGCAGGGCGCGGGCCACCTCGTCACGATGCGATTTGTCATGGAAGAGGGCAGTCTTGACGGCGGCCATGTACAGCTTCTCTCGCTTGGCAGACTTGCCGGCTATTATGGCATCACCGTTTATGAGCAGACCATCGTCAATTATCATGTCTATGCCGAATTTCTGTGCCACGAGCTTGGCACGAAAGCTCTTGCCGGTACCGCTCCCTCCTACGAGTGCAAACACGCGCACCCCCCGAATGAGCCAGAATATATTTATAAGCGATTTAAACATCGATCCCTCAAGGCGCAGCATGGCATTAAACCGCGCATACCTACGTATTCCGCCCATCTCGGCCGGTTTATCTACTATATCGGCGTAAACTCCTTGTTTCCAGTACCGATAATGAAGCGAGGGTACATATGAACATAGATAGCTTGATGACATTCATAGAGAGAACGGGAGAACAGGTCGCTGCTCTGGACATGTTCGTGGAAGGTCAGCGAGACGTAGCCGGAGCCGTCAGAGCCAGAAATTGGCCGGCGCTTGAGAATGCTCTGGAGCGTGCCGCAGCAGCGGCAGAGAACGTCTCTTCTACAGAGCAGGCTCGGTCCGCAGCATGGCTGGCATTTCTATACGACATGGGGCTTCCGGACGAATCGACTGTATTCAGGGCCTCACTCGCCCTGCCTGTCGAATTCCGCTCGACACTCAATGATGCGTACCGTTCCCTCAGGCTATCGGCCATGCGTGCACGCATAGAGAATGACGCCCTGTCGGGCTTCGTGGGCAGCGCAGCCGAGACCCTGCGAGAAGCCATGGAAGCGCTCTTCCCCGAGCGCAAGTGTCGTACCTACGGCAAGACCGGCCGGACACGGCATGTCGAGGCCGGTGCGATGATACTGGATACAGCCCTCTAAAGGAGGCCAATGTGCAATCGACGTTTGCGGGCATAGAGATAGGAAAGCGCGGCCTCGTGGCGCATAACCAAGGCTTGACCACCATAGGCCACAACATGACCAACGCCGCAACCGAGGGCTATTCGCGCCAAAGAGTCGAGCTGGGCACCATGGAGCCGCTGTATGCGCCCCATCTTAACCGCGAGGAGACGCCTGGTCAGATAGGCCAGGGTGTTGTAGCCATCAGGATAGAGCGCATGCGTGATGAGCTCCTGGATAAACGCATAGTCGCGCAGCAAGGCGGACTAGGATACTGGGACTCAAGAGACAAGTATCTCAAGCTACTCGAGCAGATACATAACGAGCCAACAGAGGTCTCTACACGAACCCAGATGGATAAATTCTGGGACGCATGGCAGGAATTATCGCTCCACCCATCGGAACTGGCTCCTCGCGAGGCAGTCGTCCAGCGTGGACGCACGCTCATAGACTCCATACACGAACAGTACCGGCGCCTGTCTACGACGCGAGACATGGTGCAGGAAGACATAGAGATATCGGCGTCACAGGCTAATGACCTTTCAAGGCAGATAGCCGCCCTCAACGAAGAGATCATCAAGTCAGAAGCCATGGGCGACAATCCAAACGACCTCTATGACCGCCGCGATCTGCTCGTAGAGAAACTGGGCAAGATAGTACCAGTATCGGTAGACCGTAGGGATCCAGACGAGTTCATGGTGCACATAGACGGCCACATACTCGTGCAAGGAAAGATTGCCCGCGGCTTTACCATGTCTACAGGAGCGGAGTCTGGCGGGTATCCACGCGTTCTGTGGGCCGACACGGGCTCCGAGGCAATCATAAAGAGTGGCAGCCTCGGCGCCATGCTGGAGATGCGGGATGTCGATATAAAGGAAGAAATAGCTTCCCTGGACACGATGACCCTCACATTTACCGACCTGGTCAACGAGGTACACCGCTCGGCCTATGGCCTCAACGGCAAGACAGGTGTGGATTTCTTTACCGAGCTGCCCAGCGTCAACAACATAGCCGGCAACTACGACCGTAATGGTGACGGAGCATACGACCACAGCTACATCTACAGGCTGACAGGCAGCAACGCCCTCGATGCCCAGGAGCAGCTTGGCCTGTCAGGCATCGTGCGCCTCTCTGGCCCCAAGGGCCTTGTAGACATAGAATACCGACCTACCGACACGGTAGGGGACCTTGTCCGTCGCATAAACGATTCAGGCGCCGACGTCACCGCGAGGCTCACGGCGACTGGCACCTTGCAACTGCGAGCCAAGACCAGTTCAGACGGCGATAGCCCTGACTTCGTCATTCGCCATGTTGAAGACTCAGGCGAATTCCTTTCCGGGTATTCAGGACTCCTTTCCAGATCTGGCGAAGACGGGGCATACACGTGGGACCAGGCCGATGCCGTCACGAGTCTGCGCGGTGGCGTAGACTACGCCGTGGCACCACTGGCCCACCCCTCTGGATGGATAGAGGTGTCACAGGCCGTGTCCAGCGACCTAACGAGCGTGGCTGCCGGCTTTGGCTCCAATGGGCGGCCGGCCGAGTCAGGTGACGGCAGTGCCGCACTAGCCATGGCTCGCCTCCGCACCGCACCCGTGATGGTAGGCTCACAGAAGACATTCGACGATTACTTCGCAGACGCCGTGGCCAGCGTCGGGCTCAAAGGCGAGCGTGCCGGCCGCATGGCTGAGACGCAGTCTCGCATAGTTAAGAACCTCACTGATACGAGGCAGTCTATATCGGGCGTCAACCTAGACGAGGAACTTTCCAACATGATCAAGTTCCAGCACGGTTACGCCGCCGCGGCCAAGTTCATAGCCCAGATGGATTCCATGCTCGATACCATCATCAACCGTATGGGTATCTAGTCGTGCTTAGGAGGGTTTAATGCGCAGAGTAAGTTCTGATTTCATGAATAACGATATGCAGTACTGGCTACGCCGCAACGAGGACAACATGGCTTCAATGCAATCCAGGTTGTCACGCCAGGAACGGATAGAAAGCCCGCGTGACGACCCCATGGCCGCGGCCAGGGCCGTTCGTTACGAATCGTTCGTGGGCCGCCTGGCTCGCTATGAGCAAAACGTTCTCTATACCAAGGACCGCGCCAACATAGCAGAAGGCTACATGCGCCAGTCACAGGATATAATGCAGAGGGTCAGGGAACTGGCCATAACGGGAGCGACGGGAACCTTTACAAAGGAAGATACCGCCGCCATAGCCGTAGAGGTGGATCAGCTCCTCGCTGAACTCGTCAGTCTCGGTAATGCGCGCGGGCCGGACGGAGATTTCCTGTTTGCAGGCGACAAGGCCAAGACGGAACCATTCCGCATAGTCCAGGGATACTCGGAAGGATCTGGTGGCGCGGCCACCATAGGCGTCGACTATCTGGGAGGCGTAGGCACGCCAAAGGCCGAGATAGCCGAGGCATCCTATCTACCCATGAACCTGCCAGGGGACGCCATATTCTGGTCTGAACGCCAAAGGATAGCCTCAGCTGCCGATGCCTCTACGTACCGCGTGATGAATGATTCAAGCCTGATGGTAGACGGCCAGAGCATAGCACTCAAGCCCGGTGACACGATCCAGGCGATAATAGCAAAGATAAACGACTCTGGCGCGGCGCTGAAGGCATCTCTCGACCCGGCCAGGAACTCTCTTGTCTTAGAGGCAAACGATGCGCATCGCATCAGGCTTGAGGATGGCATGGGCGGCAGGGTCCTGGCCGATCTTGGCATACTGTCGGGATCGGGCATTCCATCTGATTACGCGACCACAGCCCGTGTGTCGGGAGGATCTCTGTTCGACTCAGTCATATCGTTACGCGATGCCCTGCGCAAGGGCGACTTCATAGACATAGGTGGCAGGGTTCTGGCAAGCATAGACGCAGGCATGGATAACATGGGCCGCCGTCTCGCCGAGGCCGGAGCCATGGTGGAGCGCCTGGACATGGCTGCGCTCAGGCTCAACAGAGAGATTCCAGACGTTACAAGGCTCCTGGCAGCCGAGAAAGACCTCGACATGACACAGGCCATAACAGACTTCAAGATGATGGAATACGCCCACACCGCGACCCTCCAGATGGCCGGGCGCGTCTTACCTAAGTCTCTTCTTGACTTCTTGCGATGATTAGGGCAGATTGGGCGGCGATATGAGGATACAGACAAAGATACTGGGCGAACTAGACATCGACGAACGCCAGATACTGAATTTCCCGGACGGCCTCATAGGCTTCAAGAAATTCACTTCATACGCGCTGCTCGACGCACCGCAGAAGCCATACTTCTTCCTGCAGTCAACAGAACTGGCAGAACTTGGCTTCATACTCCTGGACCCCTTCCTCTTCAGGCCCGACTACTCGGTGGACGCGGCCGACGAGGCAATGGTTGGTCTCGGCGTCGAGGGACCAGAGGACGCGCTGGTACTGTCACTCGTTACCGTGCCTCCCAACGGTGGCCCGATAACGGCCAACCTCATGGGCCCGCTCGTCATAGGCCGCAAGGCAAGACGCGGCGCGCAGATAGTGCTGAGCGATCCCCGCTGGCAAACAAAGCACGACGTGATGGCGGAACTAGCCGCCTCCAGGAAATAGCGCGATGCTCATACTGTCGCGAAAGCTCAATGAGAAGATCGTCATAGGCGATGGTATAATAGTATCCATAATGGAAATTCGTGGCGACCAGGTGAAGCTTGGCATAGACGCGCCTAAGACCGTCAAGGTCTTCAGGCAGGAAGTGTACGACGCCATACAGGCAGAGAACCAACTGGCAGCCGAGTCTACGCTTACATTACCAGCCATCGACATCCAGAAATAAGCCCTGCCAGCCACCCAAACCCATCGGCCCCCCGGAGGCTCTCATGTTTACGCATCCACGTACCGGCTTTGACATCGGCGATCCCTACATCAACCCCCTGGACAAAAGACCCTCCCCATCCGAGGCTCGCGCCTTCTTCGACAGTCTGATACTTTCAGCCTCGGGCTGGAGAGGCGTGTTCGGCTCCAGTGATGACGACATGGGAGAGAGCATTACTGCTGCCAAGGCCTACGCTGCAGCCAGGATGGCCTCTGTGTTTGCCGGCTTCCTCACGGAGACCATACAGAAGCCTATTCTTGCCTTAGGCATAGACTCAAGGCCAACAGGCCCCGCCATAGCCGATGTGATGGCAAGAGTCTTCCTTGCCAGGGGCCTTGAGCTCAGGTACGCCTTCATCAGCGCCGCCCCTGAGATAATGGCCTGGACGCGGCGAGCAGGTGCATTGGAAACGGGCAATCCCGACAGGCTTGACGCCTTCTGCTATATTTCGGCTAGCCATAACCCGCCAGGGCACAACGGCGTCAAATTCGGCATGACAGACGGTGGAGTTTTGCCCGCCTCAGTGACAAAGCGGCTCATAGCCACCCTCAAGGATGGAGCCTGCGAGAGCCATGACATAGATGCGATGGCCGAGCTCGTCGAATCCGTCCCAGCACAGACTGTCGCGGCTCTGTACTCGGCCTGTGGAGCGGCTAAACGCAGGGCCATATCAGAGTACACCCTCTTCGCACGGGAGGTCACAGGAGCGTCAGCCGACATGCCCACCCAGGAGCAGGAATTAGGGGAACTCGAGGCAGCCATAGGCCTTCGTGGCGCCGGCGTCGTAGCGGAGATGAACGGCTCGGCTCGCTGCCTCTCGATAGACGAAGACTTCCTTTCAGGCTTAGGCGTATCGGCGCTGATGCTTAACGCAGAACCCAGGCGCTTCGCCCATCGCATCGTTCCAGAAGGCGAATCACTGGAGCCCTGCAGGCTGGCTCTCCAGGAAGCCAGGACGAGTGACCCTTCATTCTGTTTAGGCTATGTCCCCGACTGTGATGGCGACCGTGGCAACATAGTCTACTGGAATGATGATGAGGGAGAGGCCAGGGCACTCGAGGCTCAGGACACCTTCTCCCTGGCTGTACTGGCCGAACTGGCCTCAATGTCCAGCCGAGCCATACGGCGAGGCGAGATGCCAGCCAGGATGGCAGTGGCCTGCAACGATGCGACGAGCCTTCGCATAGATGCCATAGCCAGGGCCTTCGGTGCTGACGTGTTTCGCTCCGAGACCGGTGAGGCCAATGTCGTAGGGCTCGCAAGATCTCTCCGGGAACAGGGTTTCCTTGTTCGTGTGTTGGGAGAGGGCTCAAATGGTGGCGTCATCACCCACCCCGCAGGTGTTAGAGATCCTCTCAACACGATTAGTGCCATACTAAAGCTTTTGTACCTACGAGATACCGATGAAGCGCCAGGTCCCTTCCACCTATGGCTTGAGCGTTCAGGACAGGGTTCTAGCTATAGAGATGACTTTAGCCTCGCCGACGTTCTGACAAGCCTACCCCGTTTTACCACCACCAGCGTCTTCGAGGACAGGGCCGCCTTGCGCGTACGCTCTACTGACCATACAGCCCTCAAGAATGCCTACGAAGCAATCTTTAAAACCCGATGGCCAGAGATGGCTCGTAAACTGGAACCTGTCTATGGCAGGCTCTCCTGGAAGGCATTCGCCAGCTCCGGCCTTTGGGAGCGCAAACTTACGGGGCCCTTCGGAAACTCCGGATCAGGTGGGCTCAAGATATCGCTCTTCAACGAGACAGGAGATAACGTCGCCTTCCTATGGATGCGCGGGTCGGGCACCGAGCCAGTCTTCCGCATCATGGCCGACGTGCGTGGCGAAGACCTGGAGTCTATTCTCCTCGACTTTCATGCGACAATCGTAAGAGAAGCGGACACACTTGCTTAATAACGCAAGAAGCGCTATTATCCGCGACGTATTATCAGGGAGGGGATTTCAATGGGCGTTCGTGGCGAGCTCTTTTCAACACGCATTTCGTGCGACGGCAGGACATACTTTTTTAACGTCAAGGAGAATCGCACGGGCGATCTATTCCTTACGGTCGTCGAGAGCAAACCTACAGAGACTGGCGACTTCGACAGGCGTTCTATAGTAATCTTCCAGGACAACGCCGACGAATTCGTCAAGGCCTTCCAGAAGTCTCTAGAAGTGATGAAGGAAGCCGCTCCATCTGATAGAACCAAGCCCCCCCGTACCCGTAAGGAAGGCATGGCCCCCCGCGACGATGGCCGAGAGACAAGCCACCGGCTTTCTGACGACGAACGACCCCGACACTATATAGATACAGGCAAACCCCGCGGCCCCAGGCCTGCTCGCGACGATGATCGTCCTTCCTCTGTGAGGCGAGACATAGACAGGGCTACAGGGCGAACATCCACGGGTCCCAATGATGATAGACGATCAAGCGCCGACAGGAAACCGGCGGGCGGCAAGGGACGGGTACTCAGGGTTAAACCCAAGACAAGCATTCCCCCGGCTAAAGCAGAGCCCAAGGCAAAGCCCAGACGCATGACCGTCAAGAAGGCAAGCCCCAAGGACGACCAATAGGCTCTAGATTACTCCTTAGAAAAGTTAAAACTCATCCTCTGTATGGCTGAAGGGCCCTTAGCCCTGCACACGGCCCGGTGAGCGGCGGTCGGATAGCCCTTATGCCTCGCATAGCCGTATTCAGGATACAGCCAATCGTAACGCTCCATCAATCTGTCCCGTGACACCTTGGCTATTATAGACGCAGCCATGACGGCGGGTATCGAGGCGTCGGCCTTTACCATGGCCATCCTTGCACAGGGGATGTCGGGCGTTCTCGTACCATCGACTATGACGATGTCGGCACTGTGGCCAAGACGCAGGTAGGCTCTTGTCATGGCCAGCATGGTGGCTCCCAGTATATTGAGCTCATCTATCTCCGACGGCCAAGCCCATTCGTTTGCCCAAGTAGCTTGAGTCACAATAAGCTCAAACACGGCATTCCTAGACTTTTCGCTGAGAGCCTTTGAATCATCGAGCAGCCTCAGGGGAAAACCATCAGGCAGGATTACAGCCGCGGCGGATACGGGGCCAGCAAGGGGGCCTCTACCGGCTTCATCGATTCCGCATACGATGCGGTAACAGGAGGGTTCTAGAAGCCAGCCTCCTGAAGGCTCATGCTTGCCTGTGTTCACATGTCCTCTATACAGTATTTTGACCGCGACTCAAACTCGGTAAAACGCTGAGCCAGGCCGGGGATCAAGGCTGCGGCCGCCACCGCATCCCCCTTGCTGGCCTGCGTCTCTATGAGCATTGCCGCATCCCCCAAGGCCTTGGCGGACAGGCTCCAGGCCGCACCCTTTATAGAATGGGCAATCTCCCTCATCGTCTTGTCGTCCCTGGCCTGGGCGGCAGCCTGCATGTCTGCCAATTGCGAACGTGTCTTTGTTGAGAATCTGCCTAGCAGGGATACCACCGTATCCCGTTTGCCAAGGAATGTCTCCACGAGGGTGTTAAAGTCAAAAACATCCATATCCATGTCTTCACAACCTATGGGCGGAGGAGAGGCAATAACCGGTCTGCTGGCCTCCGTCACCTTCTGGGCCCAGAAGCCTAGCATCGCGGCCAGATCGGCCTTCTTGAATGGCTTTACAAGCACGTCGTTCATGCCAACCTCTATGCATTTATCACGCTCGCCCTTCAAGGCGCTGGCCGTTACTGCTATGATTGGTTTGTCAAAGCCACGCTCCCGCAAGGCTCGAGCCGCCTCGTATCCATCCATCCTTGGCATGAAGATGTCCATCAGTACCAAGTCAAAATCAGCGTTTGCGGCTTTTGAAAGCGCCTCCACACCATCGTTGGCAACGCTCACCTCGCAGCCCAGTTTCTCAAGCAAGACGCCAAACAACTCCTGATTTACCATATGATCCTCAGCCAGCAACACAGAAAGCCCAAGACCAGAATCCAGAGCCTTACCATCAGGTTCCATTCGCTCATCTTCCTCCACGGGCTCAAGATCAACTTCGTCACATAGAGCCCGTTGTATGACTTCATACAGCTCATCTGGGTTTATTGGTTTGGCGGCATAGCCGTTGAACCATTGGAGCAACTTCATCTTGGTGTCCTGCCCTATGTCACCCTCTGGAACAAGGAGGACGAGGCGAGCATCATTTATAAGTTTATCAGCCGTAATCTCGGCGGCAAGTCTCCACCCATCCATGCCAGGCATGTTCTGATCCACCAGACATGCCGAATAGGGCTTGCCGCCCTGAGCCGCCTTTCTCATGGCGACGAGAGCTTCCTGCCCGGAGCTGGCTCCATCGGCCTCAAGCCCAAAACCTGACACGACTGTTCTGGTGTATTCCAGGGCTAGAGCGTGGTCATCTATGACGAGTACACGGGCAAAAGCAAGTCTTTCGCTATCAGGACGTTGCGGTCGCTGAAGCAAGGACCTCGGGGCGTGAAGTGGCAGTTCTACAGAAAACCTGGATCCCCTTGGCTCATTTGGATCGCAGCGTATGCTACCATCCATGGCGTCTACAAGATACTTTGATATTGCCAGACCTAGTCCGGTGCCACCCTGTGTCTTGGCTCCCGATGAAGCCTGTGTAAACGGCGTGAACAGCTTATTACGAATAGAATCTGGTATTCCCGGTCCTGAGTCGGCTATGACCAGTCGTATGGCCCGCCGTGCCGAGCCTGACGGCCAGGCCTCAGCCACAGGATTGCTGTCTGCATGGTTAACGCTCCTGGCTATAATCACTATCTCACCGGCGTGGGTAAACTTGACGGCATTTTTAAAGAGATTAACGACTATCTGCCTGATGCGGCCCGGGTCTCCATGGACGATACGAGGTAGATCGTCATCCACGTCTAGTATGACCTCGAGGGATTTCTTGTGTGCGTCCAAGATTATAAGATCTATAGCCTGTCTGAGCATGAAACGAAGATCGAAGTCTATGGTATCGAGTTCCAGCTTGCCCGCCTCGATCTTGGAGAAGTCGAGCACATCGTTTATGAGACCGAGGAGCACATCGGCCGAGAATCGAACCGTTCTGGTATAATCGAGCTGCTCCTTGTCGAGCCTCGTCTCTCCCAAAAGCTCTGTCATTCCCAGGATGGTCTGGATGGGAGTCCGTATCTCATGGCTCATGTTAGCCAGGAACTGGCTCTTTGTCTCGGTGGCTCGTTCAGCCTCCTCCTTGGCAGAGAGGAGACCTCTCTCCTTTAGCTTCTGCTCGGTAACGTCAAGGAACGAGCAACTGAGCCATCTCACGTTCTGTTCCCGCCCCAGGTTCTTAGGCAAGTGGGATTCAGGCCTCTGCCGGGCAAGGGACACGCTCGAGCCATCCAAACCGGCGAGGGTATCCAGGGGCGACAGCGTAGTCCGTATCCACAGCCTCTTTCCAGACGCGCTTCTGATGCCAGCCTCGACAGTAGCCACTCCCATCCTGCCGAGCAACACCTCATTGACATAGTAGGAATACCCGAATGACTCACGCTCTTCTAGCCAATCGAACAGAGGCACCGCCAGATTCTCGGGTACAAAACCCGCCAGTTCGGTGAACAATGCCTCGAAGGAGGCGTTCCATAAAGCCGGTATACCCAGCGCGTTGAGTATTATCACGGGTTGAGGGGTCTGTTCAAACACCGCCCTGTAGATACTGTCCGGCAGACCCATGGCCACTCCTTTCAATAGTACCATGTTCTATAAAACACTAGAAATTGGCCTTGAGTATCTCCAGGGTCTTCCTGAGAATATGCTCTGGTTTGAGCGGCTTTACAAGGTAACTCTTGACGCCGGCCTTGAAGGCTTTTACGACAGATTCACGCTGGGTGATGGCTGACAATACTATGATAGGCATGTCCAGGTCCTGTGCCCTTAGCTCGGCAAGAACACCGAAGCCATCGACCTCAGGCATACGAAGGTCAAGGAACACAAGATCAAAGACCCTTGAGCGCACGGCCGTTAGAAACTCCCTGCCATTGGAGAAGGTGTGTACCTTTGCGTCTATGGCCTCGAAGGTAGTCTTCAAGAGTTCCTGGATGACGAAGTCATCATCGACAACCGCTATGGAGAGTCCTTCTCCTAGATGCCTGGCAGCCGCCATGGAGAAGACAGGGGTTGTCTTCTCAGCCTCGAAGCGCATCTCCACCGACTCACCACCGGATGCTGAACCCTGGGTGGATAGTATTCTATCGTTTATTATGGATGCCTTGTCCTCCGGTGCTTCGGCGGCCCTGGCCGCGTCGGCTACCAATCCATCCAGGGCGTACTCGAGGTTGGCCACCACCTCTATTTCGGCAAACTCCGGCCTGCCTGCTACGAATTCCTTGACGAAGGCAGATCGCGTAAGAACCTTCACATGCTTTAGCTTTGCTCTGGATGATTCCACTATCGTCTGAAGAAGAGCCTCCAGATTGGGACCGTCTATGAACGATAGCTCCATGTCAGAAAGCATGAGGAGTACTCGTGGCTTCTGTATTGCATACAGATTGAGAAGCTCGCGGATCTTGAAGTGCAGCAGATCAACCTTCTCACGATTGATACCCTTGGCGAGCTCTACGAAGACTATGTTGTCATTGACATGCGTCTCGAGGATGCATGGAGTCTTGTCTACCTCGAAGCGTCTACCGGTTATTTCCGATAGTATCTGATAGAAGGCATCCATCTTTATAGGCTTCATGAACACCTTGCGTATATTATATTTAACAAGTTCAAGGAGGCGGTTCTTATCTATCTTCTGTGCCGTCAATACTACCGGGATGGCCGCAGTGTTGGGGTTACGCGCCTTCTCCTCCAGAACCTCCTTGCATGTCTTTCGCGTAAGGTGATAGTCCATCACAACAAGGTCAGGCAAATCGTTTCGCATCTTGGATATACCATCCAAGCCGTTTATGGCTACCTCCGCCTCTAGGCCGGACTTGATGAGGCGCGACTTGAGGTATTCACGGAACAATTCCGATTCGTCAATTATAAGAACACTCTTGTTAGCCATGCTCGCCTCCCTTGCCGTTGAGCATCGAGACCGTTTGCCCTGTCGCGTCTATGGCATCCCTATAGAGGCTACCCTCGGGATCGACCTTGTTCCTGCGAGAAACCACGATGCCGATGGGTAGATGGACGAATTCATTGTTGACCATGCCAATGAGTATGCGTGTCTTGCCGGCCAAGGCGGCGTGCACCGCATTGTTGCCTAGTCGCTCACAGTATACCGAGTCCATGGGGCAGGCGGGTGCGCTACGAATCATGTAGCTAGGATCTATATACTTGAGATTTATTTCTATGTTTTTACCCTTGAAATATGTGTTGATGGCTTCCTTCAGGAAGACCCCGATGTCTCCGAGACGCTTGTTACCCGAGGCGTCTAGCGCCTGTTCACTACCCTGCAAACTAGCGCCTACGAGCTCCTGTCCCGCGCCTTCTGCAACGACTATGACGGCATGATTCCTCGCCTGGAGACGTTTTTCAAGATGGGAGAGGAAACCGTTGGGGCCATCAATATCAAAGGATACTTCTGGTATCAGGACAAAATTTGCCTCGTGCGTCGCGAGAGCCGTATACACGGCTATGAAACCTGATTCTCGACCCATCAACTTGACCAGGCCCACACCATTGATAGATGAATGTGCCTCGGCATGGGCGGCCGTCACCGCAAAGGCAGCCTCCTCTACGGCTGTCTCGAAGCCAAAGGACCTATCAACAAACAGGATATCGTTGTCTATGGTCTTAGGTATGCCAACGACGGCCACCTTGAGCCTGCGCCTGTCTACCTCGTCGGCTATGGCCATTGCGCCCTTCTGGGTGCCATCTCCACCTATGGCAAACACGATGTTGAGGTTCATCCTCTCGATGGAGTCAACGATCTCCTTGGTACGCTCACCGCCACCACGGGAGGATCCCAGTATTGTTCCACCTATCTTGTGGATGTCGTCGACAATATCGGGGTTGAGTTCCTTGACAGGTAGCCTATACTCCGAAAGGAATCCCTTATAGCCATAGCGTATACCTGAGATGCGCCTGACGCCATACCGGTTCCAGAGGCATCGTACCACGGCCCGAATGACATCGTTGAGGCCCGGGCACAAACCGCCACAGGTGATGATACCCGCATGGACATGAGCTGGATTGAAGTACAGGTATTCCCGAGGGCCGGCCTGCTCTATGAGCCCTGCATCTCCCGTAAGGTTGCCTGTTGCCTTGCCTCCCGGGCTCCACCATATCCTGTCATCATCGTCGACATAATTGGCTATGGCATCCCCCGCGGCGCTGGAGAAGCTTAAGGGTGAACGAACCGAACGCTCGCCGAGGTCGGGAACACTGAAATCAAAATCATGGCTCATCAAACTTCCTTTACATAGTCATACATCTATATAATCAACAAACAATTACATTGGTACTATCATGAAAGTTCGTATGCAAGTATAGCCGAAGCGTGAGGCTTCCTCAATCTGGGGATGCAAACAGCTCAAAACAATAAAAACTACAATCTTAACGGACATACTTGTCGATATATGATATGTTGCATGTCAAAATTCTACTATTGGAGTCACGATGGGATATAGAGCGATTCGAATAGCCTTGATTGTATCGGCGTTCGGCTTAAGCGTTTCTTCCCAGGCTCAAGAAGCCTCGACAAAACCAGGAAGCGAATATCGGGCCGTAGAAGGCCTGCAAAACTGGACCTATGAGTATGATATGAATGGGCTCAAGCCAGGAACCTATAACATACTAGCCAGGGCAATCGATTCTGCAGGCAATGTATCATTCTCTACGCCATTCAATATGATACTCGACCCAGAGTCAGACCTCCCTAAAGTGAGCATCGTCAATCCACTACCAATGGTTAGGGTAGGTGCCGATCTTAACATCGTAGGAACCTGTGTAGACGACGATGCCGTTGCCTATGTAGAAGTACGGCTCGACGACGGTGATTGGCAACGGACTAAAGGCTCTGACTACTGGTCACTTTACTTACCAACATCGGGCGTTGCAGACGGCCTTCATACCATCGCTGCCAGAGGCATCGATTCTGGTGGACTAGCCGGCAAGGAAGCCAAGGTATCTTTCCATCTGGATAGGACAAAGCCCTTGCACGAGCTTAACTCCCCTGAGTTTGGCGCCATAGTGTCGGGAAAGGTTCGCATATCAGGCTCCGTATACGATGCCAACGGCATCACCGACGTATCCTATTCCATCGATTCAGGACAAACCTGGTCGCCTCTACGCCGCTCCTATGACAAGAAAAGCAAGACGGCCAGCTTTACGCTGTCAATTGACAGCACAAAACTTCCTGACGGTCCCACCGTTCTATGGATCAAGAGTGTCGACGGGGTGGGCTCGGAGGGATTTGCCGTATTCCTGTATTTCGTCGACAACACCAAACCAGAGCTTGTACTCTTGTCTCCCGCTACGGGCGAAACACTCAATGGCGTCTTCGATGTACGAGGCCGGGTCTACGATACTGTTGGCATACGATCGATGGAGTGGACATACGAGAAGGAATCCGGGGTGGTTGAAATGATACCGGGTAACCCTTACTTTAATCTGCAGTTCCGGGCTCCACCCAAGGCCGGCACGATACGTGTACGGCTCAATGTTGTCGATGTGGCCGGTAATTCCACGACCATGACCATTTCAAACCCTGTAGACCCAAAGGCCGACTTGCCCATCATTTCTATGCTTTACCCCACCTACGGCAGCAAAGTGGACGAGATACTCAGGGTCGTAGGCACGGCCAGGGACGATGATGGCGTGGCCTCTGTCACCTGGAGAATAGACTCTGGTCAAGAATCGACAATACCATCGGACGGCGTATTCTCATTCTCAAGTGAGTCTATAACCAGCGGTCAGAGAACACTGTTCATGCGTGCCACAGACATAAACGGCTTGGATGGCCCTTGGTTTCAGACTCCCTTCACCTATATGGCTGCGGCTCCCCGTATCTATATTGATATGGCCAGCGACGCATCGGGGGATAGGGAAGCTAAAGCAGGCGTGAGCGTCTCAACCCTCGAAGGCCGCGCCTCCCTCAAAGGCCAGGTCAAGGCCAGTAATCCCTTATCAGAACTGAGCTACACCATCAACGGCGGCTTGCCTATGAAGCTGTCATTTTCAAAGACAGCCGATGGGGCGAGCTTTATAGTGCCTCTCCCTCCATCAGTACCAAGCGGCGTCCTCGATGTGTCAGTACAAGCCCTTGACTCCTTTGGAAAGTCTGGATCGATACGTCTCCCCATACTTGCTATAGACTATTCCAGGCCCAGAGTCGGTCCCCTCCTGGATTTTGGACTTGCAAGCGTTCCAGGCGTTGACGCCCCAGCCACAGTCATCATACGGCAGGATAGCCCGCTAATCGCTACCTTCGTCACACCCTTCGACGGTGAGAGCATACGCAGCGTCAGGCTTGAACCATCGACGAGCCTCGTATCCGCATCGTTTGATGGCTCAATAGTCAGCCTGTCTGCTACAGGACAAGGCGCTACGGCTCCAACCCTGGTCGTCGTCGAGACAGCCAGGGCTCATCGATTCGAATCTGGCCCTATGGTATTCAAGACCGATAACCAGCCTCCCGACATAAGCATCCTTGAGCCTGCCCTGGGTACCTGGCTTGGTGGGCCAGCAAATCAGCTTGGTGCGGCTAACATTGTAATCGAGGCCCGTGATGGTGACAGGATACAATCCGTTGAATACTCGCTTGATGGCGGAGACTGGTTATCGCTGACGGGCGATGGCGATCAGTACCGAGGCACACTCGAAACATCGGGTGAATCGAGACCGGTACGAATGGATGTTAGAGCCACAGACAGGTCCGGCAATGTCACCCAGAGCGCCACGGCCTTCATGGTCGACTCCACTCCCCCCAAACCAGAACGCATTCTTCCTCGTCCAGGAGACGAAGTATCTGGGCCTACGCTCTTCGTCGTACAAGCGGGCGAGAAGATACCTTTTATACGTAGCCTGGAATTCGGTCGTCCAGACGCATACACTGCCTTGAACCCCGGCTCCGTGATTAGCTTCGTCGCCGACGTAGGAAGCGAACCACTCCTGCTCAGGGTCTCGGATCTGGCAGGCAACATAGGCGAAATCGATCTGCTCTCCGGGCTATCGGTAATGACAGAAAGCGCAAGCGCCCCCCCGTCTATCCAGTCTATAAAGACAAACGCCGAAGCCCTGGCCTCTGGCCTCGAGGGTTCGTACGCCGATTTCTCAGGCTCAGATGCCGTTGGTCCCCTGTCGTGGGCTGTCCCCATCGTAGACTCACCAGAAGGCGTCGATGTCTCTCTATTTCCTGACTACGCCATCAAGCCTATACGCGCCTCGGGACCGGTCTCTCTGAATGCGACCTTCAGGGGTGTATCGCCTGATCCAAAGAAGCCTATCGCTAGCTGGGGCTACCAGGCGGATGAAATAAACCAGACATTGAGCCTCAAGAAGGCCAGTGAACCCGATACCTGGACGGCCACGATAAAGCTGGCGGCAAGACCCGATGGGCCGGCTACCCTGTGGGTATCTATTCAAGACGTCACTAGAGGCAGGGTCTACGCCCTTGTATCTCTTGAGTATGACACGACACCCGCGAATATTGAAGTGCTCTCACCCCTGGCGGCATCGGGCAAGGCTTCATCAGCCGGCCCCTTCATGTTGGTGGTACGAGCCACGGATGCCTCTGGCATTGCCTCGCTCTCCTACGAGTCGGGGATCGACAAGGGTGATTTTAAACTGGCTCCCGGCTCAGGCGACGGTGCCATAATGCTTGAATTCCCGGCTAAGGCCACATCCAGGGCCGTGATACTACGAGCCCTGGACGGCTCGGGTAACAAGTCTTCCTATAACGTGACAATTGCCTATGATGCTGGCGAAGACAGGCCTACAATTGGCTACCTATTACCAAAAGACAGAGAGAGTCTTTCGGCCTATACCTCCTCTCCCGTCCTGCTCTATGCCAGTGATGACGATGGCCTCAGCCAGGCCAACCTGGTACTCGATGGCAAGCCGCTCCAGGCTATCGGCCCCGGACCCGTGTATGCACTGGAGACAGGGATTCTCGCCGCCGGCAAGCATACGCTGTCTGCTCGATCAATCGACAGCACGGGTAACCAGTCGGCGGCCGCTACTACCACCTTCCTTCAGGCGGGAACCCCTCCCCTTGTCACCGTGTCTTCCATTCTAAAGCCTTCAGAATCCGGTGCCATGCTCGAATCCTATGCGCCCGGTACAGCCTTGGCCTTCGATGGCAAGACGGCTCTTGTGGCTACGCTTAGTTCACCAGAAGGCTTGTCAAAGGTGGAACTATCCTATAACGGTGGTGTCTGGTCCTCGACGTCTATTCCTAAACCCGACCCTGACGGAAGGTACACCATACGCTGTGTGCTACCATCCAGCCTGCCGTATGACAGGAATGTCCTGTCCCTCAAGGTGAGCGATGGCATTGGCGCCATCTCCGAGACCTCCACATCATTCTACCGTGTCGTGGCTGCCCCCATGGCAGGTTCTGTCACCGGCGAGGGCATCTACCTGTACGACGATCGTCTGGTAGAGGGCATGATACTCATGGCTCCAGGGGAGACCCTGGAGGCTCTATGGTATGGTAGGCCCATACTGTCGGTATCTCTTGAGCCGGCTCTGGCCTATGCTGAGGCCCGGTTCGATGGATCAAGAATAAGCATACAGGCTAGCAAAGAAGGTGGAGCAGGCGATTACCCAGACACAGCGAGTGCTGTAAGCACTATCCGAGTCGAGACAATGGATGGAGACGTCTTCCTCTCTTCTCCAATCCATATCGTCTCGGACTCAGGCTCTCCCGATATACTCGTATCGCAACCAATATCAGGGGCCCATGTCGGCGGCTCCTTCACGCTGAGCGGGACGGCCATAGACACCAACGATATTTCTATCCTGGAATGGTCAATGGACAATGGTTCCACATGGACCCGTATGGATACAGTCACTACACCCGTCACTCCGGCAACTCCTGATCCTGACACCTTCCTTGCGACGCTTGGATCAGGCATCGAAGACGGAGCCTTAGGCATACTCGTACGTGCCATCGACCGTGCAGGCAGAAACAGCGTCGCGCTGACGTCGGCCTGCAAGGATATTGTGCCTCCCACAATACACTTCGAGACGCCTCGTTCCGTCGATACGGTCAACGGAACCATACTCATCTCTGGCTATGTCCAGGATGATGTTTCTGTGGCCTCAATAGAACTGAGCGCTGATGGTACGATCTGGGAGGCTGTCGATACCAGACCACGGGGTTCGGCACCCATGGCTACCAGGCGTGTATCATTCAGCCGATTGTTAGACCTTGGTACCCTGCCCAGAGCCGGTGCAAGCCTGGCAATACGGGCCATGGATGACTCAGGCAATGCCGCCATCGTTACACCACTGGAAACCGAGCCTCTTGCATTCATGCTCGACAATGAGGCCGACAAACCAGTCATACAAGTACAGATACCCTACGAGTCTGAGGTCATACGTTCCGATTTTACCGTTTCAGGCATGGCCTTCGATGACGACGGTATAGCAGAGTTATTCTGGAGGCTCGACGGCTCCGAATGGAACAGGCTCTCAGGTTCCAGTGCCTTCGCCGTACCTTTCAAGCTTGTGGATTGCAGCGACAACGAACATGTCTTTGAAGCATACGCCGTAGACCTTAACGGTGTTTCGGGTGAAGTCGCATCCCGATCCTTCAGGATCAGCCTGGAAGAACCGGTTGGCATGCTTTTATCACCAAACCTCGACTTTACGAACAAGGGAACCATTACACTTCGAGGCACGGCATCAGATGCAAACGGCATAGCGGAGGTGTCTGTGTCATTCGACAACGGAGCCACCTATAACAACGCGAGCGGGAGCACAGACTGGACCTACAGCTTCGACACCAACACTATCCCTGACGGGGTACATAGCATCTATGTACGGCTGGTAGATGGCTATGAAACGCCAGGATTTGCGGCGGGACTCATAGCCGTTGACAATACAGCGCCTACGATATCCCTGGACTCGCCTTTAGACGGTGAAGAAGGCATAGCATCACTGACAGTCTCAGGCAGGCTAGGAGACGGCATAGCCGTACACAGTGCCAGTATTCAGGTCTCAAAAGTCGGCTCAGCGGATCCTGTGAGGATACTGGAGCTCAAGACTACGAGCACGTTCAGGACAGAGCTTCCTGTATCAGATCTGGCTCCCGGCTGGTATAACATCAAGGCCATAGCCCTGGACAGGGCGGGCAACGCAGGCTACGACACCAGAAACATACTCGTCATGGAACCGCGCCAGACAGACTACGCCGAGTTTATATTCCCCGCACAAGGAGAAGTGCTGTCCGGTCGATTCACGATAGACGGACGCGTGGTCTCCTCTATGCCAATCGCCCGGGCGGCCATAACAGTAGATGGCCAACCCTACGATGTCGTAGAACTGGGAGACGGAGGCTGGTTCAGTCTGGCCATTGAGCCAGGAGCCATAGCCGATGGAGAGCGGACAATCCGCATAGAAGCCGTCACGTCTACGGGAGCGGCCATCACATCCCTTTCCAGATTGATCACCTACTCCAGAGCCGGCCCATGGGTGGATATAGACAGCCTGGCTTCAGGAGACTTCGTCATAGGTCGCCCCTACCTGACAGGCATGGCTGGATGGGAGAGCGAAGCACCCGAAGAGACTGACAAGTCCGCCATGGTGGCCTACAAGGAGCTCCTCAAACAGAGAAGAGTAAGCACAGTCGAAATAAGCCGCGACAATGGCAAGACCTGGCAGGAAGCATCAGGTACCCCCGATTACAAGTACCGCTTGGAGACACAGGAATACCCCAACGGAAGACTCATGCTCCTGATCAAGGCCAGCTATTCCAATGGAAACACGGCGGTACGCAAGCGCCTCGTCGTTCTAGATACGAAGCTGCCTGTAGTTACCATCCACAAGCCAGCCGAAAACGGCCGCTATAATCAATCGATAGTGATAGAAGGTAGCGCCTCAGACGCCAACGGCCTGTCTGAAGTCTCTGTCGTGCTGCGCTCAGGAGACAAGGCTTCATACGAAGTGCCAGGCTTCATCCAGGGTTCATACATAGACACACATCTCCTTGGAGCCACCCGGTACGAGGCCGGGCTTGGCCTGTCGTTTTTTGAGGATAACGTCAGGCTTCAGCTAGCCTTTGGCGAAGGTTTCGATGCGCAACCAAGCTGGGACAATATCCTAGGTTATACAAGCGATAGTACACCTGCCGCGCAGGTATCCCGTTTCGGTGGCTACGTGCTAGGAGCAAGACTCCTGGCTAACCTGGCCTACCTGCCATTCTCGTACTGGTTTGGTCCTGATTGGGATTTCTTCTCCATGTCATTCACGCTGGGTGCCAGTTTTACCTATTTTAGCATGCGGGACACACTGACTGATATTCTAAACCCTCCTGAAAGCAGGTACCTGATCCTTTCGGGCATAGTTGGCCAATGGGAATTCGCCAAGTTCAACCTTGGATGGAAGGTACTCAAGAGCATAGGACTCTACATAGAAGGCGGCATGGTATTCATTCCAAGTGAAGCCTCTACGACACTGGAGGAGTTTATAAGGCCCAACGTGGCCTTTGGACTAAGAATTGGTCTGTTTTAATTGCTTCTTGACGACATATCGTCAAGAAGCTAGCCTTGAGGATAGTTCCTGATGGGCAATGCAAACATATAAGCGGGGAGCCAAGCAGTAATGAAGCGAAAAATCAGGGTCGTCGTCGCCATGACCACATCAAAAGATTCATCGCTTATAAACAAGGCACTCGCCGATGGCAGGTATGCATTGGATTTTGCCCAGGATCTTCGCACCGTCGAGCAGCTGATGAACGATGCAGACATCATAATCGCCGATACTGAATTCTCCAGTGGTGCCTTTACCGATTGGATGTCACTCTGGCCCGTGCCCGCCATCATGGTCGTGGACCCTTCGTACGATGTCGATAGACTGTCCAAGAACATGGTAGACGAATCCAGTGCCTTTCTTATACGCGATCCAAACGACGACTGGATTCGTTTCATACCCATGCTTGCGGGCAAGGTAACTTCGGTTCGTGAAAGCCTTAACAGGCAGAATAACAGCATCATCCGTGTTGAGGGCAGCTACATGAGGCTGCTTCGCGCCATTCCCGATATAGTATACGTCCTGGATGGAGACGGCTATTTCATCTACCTCAACGACGCAGTTTCACAACTCGGCTGGAAACCTTCTGAGCTCATAGGCAAGCATTTCGCCGAGATTGTACACCCTGATGACTTCCCCGAGGTATGCCGAAGCATGGTACTTCGCCGTTACGAAGGTATAAAAACGGGTGACCAACAGGCTCCTAAGCTATTCGATGAACGCCGCACCGGAGAGAGGATGACCCGGGGCCTGAGTCTACGACTACGGCATCGTGATGACCCTGACTGGAATAGGATGGCCATCGATTCCTGGGGAGAGATAACGAGCCTCGGCGTAAGCCTGCCGGAGTTTCAGGGCAACAATGTGGGCACCATGGGTCTTATCCATGATATTAGCAAACACCGGGACAGCGAACTCAAGTTGACCAAGGAGCTCGTCGTCAGAGACACCCTGCTCAAGGAGATTCATCACAGGGTCAAGAACAACCTGCAGGTGGTATCCAGTCTCCTCTCACTTGAGAGCGACTGTATTGAAGATGACAAGGGCAAGTCGGTCTTCGTGGCATGTCAGACCCAGGTTCAATCGATGGCCTTGGTCCACGAGCAACTATATCGCGGGACTTCTCTCGAGGGAGTCGATGCTCAGGCCTATTTTGTACGCCTGACTGAATATCTTGCAGGTGTACATGACTCCCTTTCACGAGGCATTCACATGCGTGTAGAGGCGGAGAACATAGCCCTTCCTATAGACAAGGCCATGCCGCTGTCTATCATTGCTACGGAGCTTATTTCAAACTCCTTCAAGCATGGCTTCTCCGAGGCACATGATGGAACCATAAGCATTTCCCTACAGCGCTCAGGAGAGGTCTTGGAATTCAGGGTTTCAGACGATGGCATAGGGTTCAGCGCCGCAAAGGCAGCCCCAAGAGAAACCGCTCACAAGGGCATAGGCATGGATCTTCTTGAATCACTCGTGACTCAGATAGGCGGGGCACTGGAGCGTATAGATTCAGGCGGAGCCCAGACCGTGATACGCTTTCCAGTGCCGCTTAGTGAATAACGGGAGGCATGGTTGCAGACAGAGCCGCCTCTGCCGCTATCGAATCATCAGACAGGAGCCTTTCTCCTGGCGTAATTTTCAAGGCTCGTCTGACAGAATCCAGAGCATCTCCATACCTTCCTGCGTTGTACAATTCAACGAAACGATTATGCTCGGATCGTAGCCAGTTTGTTCTGGCTACCCGCTCAAGCGACAACAAGGACTCCGAGCCCTTGATCCGCATAGTGGCTTCTGCGAGTATTTGCCATGCTCCCAGATGATCTCCGCTCTTCCTGCGATCTTCGGCTATTCCGGCATAGGCAAACGCATAGGCGCGCTCAAGCCATTCGGCATCGGCAAACCCAGACCCGGCTACCGTATCGGCTATCGCCAAGGCATCGAGTGGAGCCGAAGCCCTCAGTGCCTCGGTGAGGCTGGCCAGTCTGGCTGCATCACGGGAGGAGGCGATTGTAGGGCTGGGGCCATACCGGGAAAGTGCCTCTTCTGCTAGAGACTGCGCCTCGTCATAGCGCCTGTCACGGATGAGGGCCGCAACGGCATTATGTATCCTGCCTTCCAATCTATCGCGGGTTAGATCGTCTGGAGCGTAGGCAAAGGCATCAACAGCCAGCGCGAGGGCTTCCGGCCATCGACCGGATCGCTCGAGCAGGGTTGCTCGATTGCTCAAAGCCAAGACCAGGATGCCTCTGATAGAAACCTCAGAGGAAGGACCGGAAGGGCGTTTGCCCGCTGGCAGGTCGTATCCTCCGGCAGATGTCGTCTCCACGTCTATCCGCCTGCCGTCTAGACTAAGATAGCAATAGGCATGATCGGAAAGTATGACTCCCTTAGGCGATAAGCCCGCGGCTCTCGCCAGTATGGCATAAAGGGACGATGATCCAACACAATTGAAACGCCCCTCGAGCAAGGCGTTATCCATGCGTGATTCAAGGAGGTCATAGCGTTTTATTACTCCATGAACCAGTGCAAGCACCCGTGCCCCTCTCTCGTATGGATCAGACACGGTCTCTAGAAGCTCAGCGGCCGCGGCTATGGCCTCTAGGCCGACACGCATGGCCGCCTGCGATCGAGCCTCCCCGGCTCCCGAGAAGTGCAGAGAGGCTACGAGCAGGTCATAGGCAGCGGGCTCCAAAGGCCCCAGAGCAAGGATACGGGTAGTTGCAGATGGTTCCAGGGTATAGGAAGATTGTCCCAAGAGCGGAAGGCCGATAGCCAGACAGCAGAGGGCGACAAGGCTAGTGTTACGAAGCTTGTGGAAGCTCACTCGCACGTGCTCCTTGCTGTGGGATTCGGGTGTTTGAAGCTATACAGTCACACATATGCACCGTTCCATTAGGTTCTTTAGACCAATTCTGGCCCTTATTACGCCTCTGCCGAATATCACAAAGCTTCGCAACACTAAACAAGCACTGACAAATTAGCCATTGATAGGTATTATAGGGTATTATAAAATTACGTTCTAGCGTTTTGGAGGCCTTATGGAAACGTCTTATGATCTTATTATTCTTGGCGGTGGAGCCGCCGGGCTCGGAGCGGCCCAATACGGGGCCAGGGCAAACCTGAAGACCCTCGTCATAGAAGAGATGGCGCACGGCGGCCAGGCCCTACTCATAGATAAACTGGAAAACTACCCCGGCATCCTTGAGCCGGTAGATGGCTATACCTGGTCAGAGACAATGCGCGCGCAGGCAGAAAATTTTGGCGTGGAATTCCTTTCGTCGAGCGTCTCAGGCATCAAGAAGGATGGCAAGCATTTTATAATCGAGACAAGCGATGGTCCGCTTGAAGGAAAGGCCATCATCATGGCTACGGGAGCCAAGCACAAGCACCTCGGAGTAAAAGGCGAGGAGGAGTTCTCAGGAAGGGGTGTATCCTACTGCGCCACCTGCGATGGTCCTTTCTTCAAGGGTAAGCGCATGATAGTCGTTGGCGGAGGGGATGCGGCCTGTGACGAGGCCATGTTCCTGTCAAAGCTGGCCGACAAGATAATAATGATACACCGAAAGGATCGTTTCCGTGCCCAGAAAGCCCTGGCAGAGAGGGTGCTGTCCAATCCAAGGATAGAGATTCGATTCGATTCTGTCGTAGAAGAGATAAAGGGAACAAAGTCTGTAGAGTCGGTGACTATCAGGAATCTCAAGACAGACGAGAGCTACGATGAACCATGCGCCGCCGTCTTCATATTCGTGGGATCCATACCCCAGACTGGCGCCCTCCCGAGTGGCATCAAGATGGATGAAAGTGGTTCCATCATGACAGACGAAAGGATGGAGACTAACCTTCCTGGCCTCTTCGCTGCCGGAGACGTGCGGGTCACACCGTTCCGTCAGATAATCACCGCCGTATCGGACGGAGCCATAGCGGCACATTGCGCGGCTCAATACATAGATGAAATAGAGGGACAGGCCTACCTCTAGGCCTGAGTGCGATGCCAAGGCGCGTTGGGTTCAAGACAATACGTGCGGTGGCGCTAAGCGCCATCGCTACAAGCCTCATCATAGCCATAGCCTTGGTAGCCCCATTTGCCTGCTCCCTTGCTCATAGTGAAACATCCTTACCCGTCGATACCCAGAGGCTATCCTTACCAGGGGTCATGGTGGCAGCGGCTAGCGATCTACAGGAAGCCACAGCCAAATCAATAGACGCGTCTTCATTCTGGCTCCTGGCAGGAGTTCCTGAAGAAGAAGCCGTAGATGCCCTGATGGCACGCCTGACGCCAGAAGAACGGCTTGGCCAGCTATTCATGCTTTCTTATGGGGGCGACGAACCCACGCCACTTCTGTATTCATGGATACGGCGACGAAGCCTGGGCGGTGTGAAGATATTCGGTTGGAACGCCGAGGATACAACGCGCCTGGCCTCGGCCATAAGCCTCATACAGGAGGCAGCCAGCAGCGGTCCCTTGGGCATCCCACCCTTCATGGCAACTGACCAGGAGGGTGGCTGGATACGGCATGTCAGGGGAGACACCAGCATAACACCTGGCAACATGGCCATAGGCGCCTCTGCCTGGCCAAGCGACGCCTACCAGAGCGCCTACTACATCGGTGTAGAACTGGCGGCTCTTGGTATAACGATGAATTTTGCGCCCTCCGTCGATCTGGCCACCAGACCAGATTCGGTGATCATAGGTCCACGTGCCTTCTCATACGATCCAACGGAGACAGGCATACTAGCCGCAGCATGGGTCAGGGGCATGGCCGATGCAGGCGTCATAGCTACCGCCAAACATTTTCCTGGCCATGGCGATACCGAGCTTGACTCACATGGCATACTTCCTATCATAGACATAGACGAAGAAACTTTGTGGAACAGAGAACTCGTACCGTATCGCATATTGGCCGCAGAAGGGGTGCCTGGCATCATGAGTGCTCACCTGGCCTTTCCCCGTATAGTAGGCTCAAAGGAACCGGCCTCCCTGTCTCGTCATGTCATCACTGACATACTGCGCGAGCGCATGCACTACACGGGGCTCGTAATTACAGATGACTTGATGATGACCGGGGCGGCCAGTTCAGGTGGGCTGTCAGACAGCTGCGAGAGGGCCATACGGGCGGGTAACGATATACTGATGTTTAGCCGCACCCTGGCCCTCGACGATGCCGTCTGGAACAGGCTTGCCTTCCTGTATCGTAGCGACCAGTCTTTTAAGGATCGCATAGATGAATCGGCTAGGCGTGTACTTACAACAAAGATCCGTTGGCTCCTTCCACTGGGTAAGGATGGTGTCATGCCTGATGTCGATCCATCTGCGGCCATGCGTAGCGATGCATCGCGTGATTTTTTCAAGGAACAGGCGATGCGGAGCGCAACCCTCGTAGCCGCCACAATCCAGGACCTGCCTTCGTCAGGCAAGACCCTCGTAGCGGGCCCCTTTGGCGACTTCCTTGGCGAGGCCGATGCCCGCCTGGCACAGGCCGAAACCTTCCGTTTCTCATATCAACCCGCAGAAGTCGCAATCCAGTCTGAACTCGACGCATTCCGTGCCGCCATGTCACGAAACGATAGCATAGTCGTATGCATAGCCAATCCTGCTGGCGCGGCATTCGCCAGGGCGGCTATGAATGCTGGCAAGCGACTCTACATAGTCTCGGCCCTCAACCCCCTGTATGCCATGGAATTTAGCGACTATGCCACCATAGTCGCCGTCTACTCATACTCCAAAGAATCATTCCAGGCTGCCTTCTCGGTGCTACTCGGTGAGGTCGACGCCATAGGCCGCCTTCCCATAGCGGGAGGCCACTGATCAGCCCATCCTGGCGTAAGGCGACGAGCCGTGACGAGGCTGCGATCCGCTCACTCGTAGAACCGCTGGAGGGCTACGCCACGGGCTTCTCCTTCAGGGCACTAGACAGTAATAAACGGCTCGTACGGTTCAAAGAGCCGACAGGCGGTCTGTACATCTATGGAGAAACCGACATCCTATCTATGGCCGTGCTCCTGTCGGACAATGGCTCGGCCTTCCCGGTGCTGTCCGGTCCCTATGCCGACGGTGGCATAGAGGCCATTACTATACTCCGTGAGCTAAAAACCCAGCATGTCCTCCGTGTGTACAAACCGTCTGCCTGCCTCGGCGCCGCCTCTTCTGTGTCTGCCCTGGGAAGTGCCATGGCATGGCGTTCCGCCCTTGATATGGAGTACGACGCAATGTGCCGCCAAACCAAGGAACAAATTCCGCCCCTGTCTCCCTCGACTCCAGGCATTGTCGGATATCGCCAGGCCAGTCATGTCCGTGCCACGTATCGTCGTGCCACGGCTGCGGATCTAGACGAACTGTATCCCCTGGCCGCGGCCTATGAAAAATCAGAGGTGATGACCCCAATCCATGTCTTTGACCCCTCCTCATGTCGCGCAGCACAGGCTAGAAGCCTTGCCTCCCAAGTAGTGTTTGTTGCCATCGTGCATGGAAACATTGTCGCCCGTGCCCAGACGAACGCCAGAGGCTGGTCGACAGACCAGATAGGAGGCGTCTATGTCAAACAGGAATTCAGGGGCCTTGGCATAGGGCGCGGCGTTGTAGACTCCCTTGTATCCGACATAGCAGGTCACAATCGCCATGTATCCCTCTTCGTCAAGAAGACAAACAGCGTTGCCCTGTCCCTCTATAGAAGCATGGGGTTCTGCACCGTTTGCGACTATAGAGTCTCATACTTCTAGCCTTGCTTCGTAGCTCTGAGCGGGGTACAGTCTTGAGATGAGCGAGCAGCCGGCAAGACGAAATGGACGATTCGAACTCTATTACCGTAAAGGATGGGCCTACCTGAGCATTCACCCGCCCATAGCCGACGGAAGGCCTGTCTATCCTGAAGAGATAGAGAATCGGATGAAGTTGCTGGGTGTTCCCAGCATAAGCGCCTCGGCCATCCGCGCTCTGATACGCGAAGGCAATGGAGAGCCTGTTGCCATTGTCGAGTGGCCTGCGGGTCGCGCACTCGCATCTGTATTTACTATTGAGCAGGCCAAGGATGGCATGTCCGCAAGCATGAGCATAAGCCCGCCCAGGAAGGGGGCCGCTCCGCCAAGCCTGTCTGACGCACTCGAGGCACTCGAAACCGCCGGCATAGTCTATGGAATAGACAAGGCAGGCATTGAGCGCATGCTACGCAAAGGGGCCTACGACAAACCATTGCCAGTCGCCGCTGGCTCTGACCCAGTCTTTGGCAAGGCGCACCGCCTGCTCTACCACTTCAATACAAACCGGGGCAAACCCTACATGGAGATGGACTTTGGTCGCATCAACCTGAAGGAGCTAAACTTCATAGATAACAGAAGCGCGGGAGACCTCCTTGCGGAACTCGTGCCGCCCGTCCAAGCCGTTGACGGCTGCAAGGTGAGCGGGGAGATGATACCGGCACATACCGACAAAGAGACGGTAGTACTTCGCGCAGGCCAGAACACCAGGCTCTCCGATGACAAGACAGGCATTTACGCCGAGTGCGATGGCAATGTCCGTCTGGTCGACGATGTAGTGCTAGTCGAACCTGTCATCTATGTCAAAAACGTCGGCTTCGAGACGGGCAATATTCGCTTCAAAGGCTCGGTGGTCATAGAGGGCAGTATTGCCGACGGTTTCATAGTAGAGGCGGGCGGCGATATCCAGGTCGGTAGTGGCGTCGGGAGGGCCACGTTACGGGCAGGAGGTAGCATACTCCTCAAGACAGGCATAAACGGCAAGGGTAAGGGAATCATCGAGTGTGGAGGAGACATCTTTGCCAAGTACCTGGAAAGTTGCCAGGTAACATGCCGGGCAAATGTGCTCGTAGAAGAAGCCATCATGAACTCCAAGGTAGTCGCTTACAATCACTGCGTACTCAACGGCAGACGCTCAGAGGTCATTGCAAGCGATCTTATAGTGGGAGGCAGCTTCTGGTGCAAGAAATTGGGTAACTTCAACGAAGCAGAGACCAGGCTTGCGGTAGGAGTACAGCCAGAACCGCTCATAGACTACCGGGCAAAGGCCAGCATGCTGGTACTCAGGCAGGAAGAGCTTGACAGGCTGGAGAATCAGCTTGAGCAGCTTGCAAAGCTACTGAGGGAGGGACGAGCCGACGAGCGGGCCGGGCAAGCCTACGCACAGCTCCAGCAGTCACGCGCTTGCCTCGTTCCCGAGCTTGAAACACTACGAGACAGCCTGCCCCACCTTCGCGATAGGCTCGAGGCCTCTCACAAGAGTCTAGTAATCGTAGAGGATGAGATGTACAAGGGTGTGATCGTATCATTTGGAACGATGGAATACCGTGTAGCCGATGCAGGAGCCCGCAAGATGATCCTGAGGGCGGGCAATGACAAGATCATCGAGGCAGGCTTCAATTCCAACGAGCGCCCCACCCTCTCGTTCGATGCGCCATCCAGCACGGGCGAAGTGTAACAGGCGAGGCGCTACTTCTTGGCGGCTACGAAGCGCTCCACGACGGTCTTGTATGCGGGATCTCGCCAGGCGTATTCGAGTATTGCCTCAAGATATCCAGACGGTTCGCCTGTGTCCAGGCGCAAGCCTTCGGTGGCCTTCCACGATACTTTGCCTGCGGCTATCATCCTGTCCAGGGCATAGATATGGTAGTACTCGCCGCCTTTATGCTGCTTCCAGCCATCGGCGAGTAGCTGAAAGAATTCCGGGGTGTACAGGTAGCGACCTATCGATATCTCATGGCTTGGTTCGGCACCCTTGCTTGGCTTTTCTATGAAGCCCCGGACGCCCGTGCCGTCGGGAGCCGGGTCTATGACGCCATAGCGTGAAACGTCCCCCGCCTCGTGCACGGCGGCCAGCACGCAGTTGCCTGTCTTCTCGTATACGTCTATAAGCTGACGAGCCAGGGGTATGGCGCCAAAGTGCAGGTCATCGGGATAGGCTACGACACAAGGCTCTCCACCGAGGAGGGGAGCCGCCTGCAGAAGGGCGTGACCGGTGCCGCGCATCTCCGTCTGGCGCACGAAGGCTATACGCGCCTTTGGAGGCGCTATGGCTGCGGCCTTGTCGGCCTTGCCCTCACGGGCAAAGACGGCTTCCAGCTCGGCCTCGTGGTCGAAGTAGTCATCGAGGGCCTTCTTGCGTCGGCTCGTTATTATGATGATGTCATCGATGCCAGAGGCGACGAATTCGTCTACCACGAAGGCTATCGAAGGCTTGTTAATGAGGGGTAGCATTTCCTTTGGCACTGTCTTGGTCACAGGAAGGAAGCGGGTGCCGTAACCGGCGGCGACTATGATGCCTTTCATGGCCCTATGATACTCCCTTCGCGTTGATCTCGACTAGGGTAGGTGCCTGGCCTCCGCTATGGCCCAGGCCAGGGCTCCCTGTATCATGGCTTCTGGTGGCGCCTTGATGTGTCCCAGCCTTTGGAGATCATCGCTCGTCGTTCTGGCCTCCACGATGCCGCTCATGGCCTTGCTCCGGGCCTCCTCCCAGCTCA
Source organism: Spirochaetia bacterium (assembly GCA_034003955.1). Classification (GTDB taxonomy): domain Bacteria; phylum Spirochaetota; class Spirochaetia; order Treponematales; family UBA12059; genus SZUA-370. Next base: position 38,453 of record JAVEXO010000018.1, read on the forward strand.
TGTGCACCCTGGCTATGCCTTCCTTGATGGCCTGCATGGCGACGTCTGCCGCCTCTATGGCAAACACATCGGTCTCATCCATGCGCGCTATTATGTCGTCAGGCGATATCCCCCTGCGTTCAGAGAACTGGGCTATTGAATGGGCACAGCGTATGGCCATGCCATCGGTGATCTTGCGCGCTCGCACCAGGAGGGCACCCTTGAGGAGGCCAGGGAAGCAGATGGAGTTGTTCACCTGATTTGGAAAGTCTCCCCGGCCCGTCGCGACTATGTAGGCTCCCGCCGCCTTTGCCGCGTGTGGCCAAATCTCCGGCACCGGGTTTGCGCAGGCAAAGACTATTGCCTTTGGCGCCATGGAACGCACCCACTCCGGCCTGACCGTGTCAGGGCCCGGTGCTGACAAGGCGACGAGGACGTCGGCCCCTACAAGAGCCTGCGCAGGAGCGTCGAATCGGGAAGGGTTGGTGGCAAGGGCAAGTTCCCACTGCCGGTAGGCTCCTGGATCGGATTCTAGATCGGCCCTGAGCGCATGGAGGCCGCCGGCGCTATCGAACAGGGAAATCTTGGCGGGGTCTGCCCCATCGGCGATGAGGAGCCTGGCTATGGTCGTGTTGGCGGCTCCTGCACCAAGGAGCACGATACGTGCGTCTGAGAGGCTCTTGCCTGCCAGCTTGAGTGCGTTTATAAGACCCGCCAGGGTGACGGTGGCCGTACCCTGGGCATCGTCGTGCCAGACGGGTATGTCGCAGGCTTCCCTGAGTTCGTCCAAGACCTTAAAGCAATTAGGCTGGCTTATATCCTCAAGGTTGACGGCTCCAAAGGATGGCTGCACCATCTTGACGAAGTCTATTATCTTCTGCGGATCGGGCTTGCCGTCAGGCCCGCGGGAATCGATACACAGGGCAGTGGCGTCTAGGCCACCTAGATACTTCATGAGGAAGGCCTTGCCCTCCATAACCCCGAGCCCACCAGGAGGTGTGCAGTCTCCATCCCCCAGGACTCTGGTGGAGTCGGAGACGATGGCTACGAGATTGCCTCGGTTAGACAGATTAAAAGAACGCTCATTGTCGTCGCGAATGGTGGTGGAGACGCTCGAGACGCCCGGCGTGTACCACACATTGAACCAGTTGAAGCCCCAGAGACCACATTTTGGCAGGGTCTGCATCTTGCCACCGTAATAGGCGTGGGCATCTATGGATAGCCTCTTTAAAAACAATGTTTGAGCCTTGGCCTTCTGATCGGCGCTCAAGTCTGAAGGAAAGGCTTCTGCCAGGTTTCCAAGGTTCAAGTCTATGCTCATGGTGGCTCCTTGATGCCGAGTCTATAACTAAACGTCATACCATGAAGAGCATAGGTCAGGGCACAGGAAATCTCCAGCCGGCATCCTTGACCCGCTAGCCATGCTCGTTCGATACTCGGACGATATGATACATGTTTCCATACGGCCGCTAGTATCGATGCTGGCCGCCACACCATGAAGATACTGTGCGTCTCCGATATCGTCGACCCGCTGGTTGATTCAATAGGCATCAAGGAGCGCTTTGGCGATGTAGAGCTGGTTCTAGGCGCCGGAGACCTCCCCATGGCCTACCTGTCATACATAGTAAGCGCCCTCAACAGGCCAGTCTTGTTTATATTCGGAAACCATAACCTCAATGACCTGACGTATTACCGCCCCAATCCTGACACCAGACCAAGACCGTCACACGACTATGGCAAGGATTCAGGAGCAAGCTACGTAGGCTTCAGGATGCGTAAGGAATCAGGCCTCATAGTCCTTGGGCTCGGTGGCTCGCTACGATACAACAAGGGCAAGAACCAGTTTACCCAGGCAGAGATGTGGCTATACATACTTGCCAAGGTTCCAGCCCTGCTTATAAACAGGCTCATCTTTGGTCGGGCCGTGGACATAGTCCTGACCCACGCACCACCACGGGGCATCCATGACCGTCCCGACCCCTGCCACAGAGGTTTTGACGCCTTCCTTTGGCTGATGCGCGTATTCAAGCCTCGATACCTGGTACACGGACACGTACACCTATACGACTCAAGAGATCAGCGCATCAGCGAGTTCAGGAGTACTACAATAATAAATGCCTACGGATTCTATGTCATTGATACCGGAGATAGACATGCCTGATACATTCGACGATATGGCCGAGACTGATTTCTCTAAAGCCAGGATGCGAGAGAAGCTGGCTACCATAGGGGCATTCCTGTCTCCTGGCAAGCGACGACTCCTGGCTCTGGACGAAGTCAGGTCAATACTCAAGATACGAGGAGAAGAATACCAGGGAGTAAAAGCCGTAGCCCTTGAGCTGATCATAGGATCAGAGGGTAGGTACAGGGACTTTGCCCGCGGCTTCCTGCCACGTCACGGCTATCTCAAAGACCGCTGGGTCAGGATAGATTCCGCCCATTATCACGACATCATCCTTCCCCCCATTCGCCTCTACGAACTGGGAGGGGTGTACTTCGTACGTGATGGCAACCATCGCGTATCGGTGGCAAAGCTCCAGGGAGCGCTCTACATAGACGCTGAAGTTGTATCGCTGAGCTCGACAATACGCATAGACAAGGGCATGGGAATAGACGACATACGGCGCGCGCTCATAGCCTTCGAGAAGAAAGAATTCTATGCACAGACACTATTCGGGCAGATAACAGACGACTCGGATCTGGACTTTACCAGCCCCGGCGCCTACGACAAGATCGTGGAGCATATCCTGGTACACAAGTACTATATCAATCAGGGCTCTACGTCTGAAATTGACTTCGTCGCGGCCATAGACTCATGGTACCGCAGCGTCTACGCTCCCATAGCAGGGGCCATCAGAGCAGAGGGTCTGGAGTCGAGATTCCACGGGCGGACAGTCGGCGACCTATACCTATTCATAAGCAATCATTGGGAGGAACTTAAGAAGCGTTACGGCATCCACTACCCCGCCTCAGAAGCCGCCCGTGACTTTAGTTCACGGTACGGCGAGGGTTTCTGGAAGAAGCTGGGTACATGGGTATCGGCATTGCTTAAAAAGCGCTGAACCGCCCCTCGAAGCTCATGAAGGCAGGGCCGCTCAGAGAAAGATCCTCTACCGCACCGGCTACGAGCCTCCAGTCAATGACCAGTTCGTCACCACTCCTTGCGACCACTACAAGAGGAGGCTTGAGCAGAGTGTCATGCCAGCGGGCGAGTGCGCTTGAAACAGAACCGGTACCACAGGCCAGGGTCTCGTCCTCCACACCACGCTCGAAGGTACGGACATAGAGCCTGCCGCCGCGTAGCTCCGTGAAGTTTGCATTGACACCCGATGGGCCGAATGCGGCATGGCTCCTTACGGCCTTGCCCAGCGTCGCAACAGGCACATCGTCTATCCGGGAGTAGACGGGTCGACCAGCAGAGTCTCGTATTGCTCCGATGTCTATGACGAAGTGCAGGCTTCCTACATCGACGAAACGGCCGCTCATGAGCAAATCCCCTACGGCAATAGTGATAGGCTCATCCATGCGATAGCCTGGATCTAGGTCCAGACGTGCCTGGCCAGGAGACAAGGCGGCACCAGAGTATTCGGCATCACCGAAGCGGAAGCGCAGCGTCGTTCCTGGCGGGGCCAAGCCCAGCATTCGTGCCCGCTCCAGGGCACAGCGCGCACCATTGCCGCATAGCATGCCGCCCGAGCCATCGGCGTTGTAGAAGTCCAGTTCGAAGGCGAGCGCTCCAACGCCAGGGCCGTGGCCCTGGCCGGGACGCAGCACCATGAGGCCATCCGCACCGATACCGTATCGGCGATCACAGAGCCTGCGTATCTGGGCGGGCGATGGGTCGCTTAAGCCGTCGGCACCGTCCAATACTATAAAATCGTTGCCAGCCCCGCACAGCTTGGCGAACGCGCGCGATTGTAGTGCCTTTTGCGCCGGTTGATGTTCACTCATGAATACCAGTATAGCATCGAGATGGGCGCTACTACCAATACCATCAGAGGATACATGCATACAACACGCATAAGGCATGCATAGTATCTGCATTCGATGTGATTTAATGATCACTTGACTAATTATGACCCTGCACGTAAGGATTGGCCTTCATAACGCCTTTTGGACGTTGACTGAAACATCGCATGACTATTAGCAGGGAGCATCAATGAACAAACCGAGCAAGGCCGTCGGCATCCTGGTCGCAGGGACCGGCATCAACCTGACCATCGGATTCCTGTACGCATGGAGCGTATTTAAAAAGGCAATGGTAGCAAACTGGGGCTGGACGCACAGCCAGGCTAACGCCGCGTATACCACCGCCATAGTCATCTGGGCCGTGGCTCTGCTCATCGCCGGAGTCATACAGGACCGCATCGGCCCCAAACGTGTCATCCAGCTTGGAGTTCTCCTCGTCGGCACGGGTCTGATAGCGTCGAGCTTCTTCCAGACACCCGTAGCCATGGTCATCACCGTAGGCGTGATAGTCGCTACCGGCATTGGCTTTACCTACGGTTGCGTCACCCCTATGGCCATGAAGTGGTTCCATCCTTCAAAGAAGGGCATGGTCAGCGGCATTACCGTAGGAGGCTTTGGCATAGCTGCCGTCTATCTCGCACCCCTGACGAGCCTGCTTATCAGCACATTCGGCATTTCAAGGACATTCCTGCTCTTGGGAAGCGGCATCCTTATGATAGCCTTGCCGCTCTCCTTCATCGTAGACAACCCTAAGAAAGGCTACGCGCCGGCAGTTCCCCCCGTCATCACCGGCAAGAAGACTCGTAGGAAGCTTGATAGTTTTGACTATACATGGAGGCAGATGGTCAAGACGCCATCGTTTGCCCTGCTATGGATCATGTTCGTGCTGTCATCCTCAGCCGGTGTTATGATGATAGGTCATCTTGCATCGATAGCGACTAATCAGGCCAACATCATCAACTCCGCCTACATCGTCTCGCTTTTAGCCATCAGCAACGCCTCTGGCCGCGTCGGTGGGGGCATGTTGTCAGACAAGATAGGGCGACGAAACACCATGCTCCTTGTGTTCAGCACCCAGCTCCTTAACATGCTGGCGTTCTCGTTCTATACGACCGAGCCGCTTATAATACTGGGCACGGTAGTTGCCGGATTCTCGTACGGCTCGCTTATGTCTACCTTCCCGTCTATTACATCGGATAACTGGGGCATGAAGAGCTACGGCGCAAACTACGGTGTCATGTACACGGCCTGGGGCGTCTCAGGCGTCTTAGGCCCGCTCATCGCGGGCTGGGCTGTCGATGCCACCGGCACCTATGCCCTAGCCTATACAATCTCTGCCGCTCTCCTGGCGGTGGCCATCGTTCTTGGCCTACTCCTTAAACCCGTATGCACGGCTCCTGTAGTGGCAAGCGCACCGGTACTAGATCCCGCAACCTAAGCCACTATCGCGGCCGTTAAGGCCGCGACTTTCAAGAGGGTGAAGAGGCAGGCGCGCCGCGCTAGCTGGACAATACTGCCAAGAGAGCCTATGGTAGACGGCCATGCACCGACCAAGGCTCTTGCTTCCATATGCAAGCTGTCAGCTTGCCATCTTCGGCCTGGCCCTGTTCGCCGAAACAGGAATCGTTTCCATTATTGCTCTGGTCATACCAGCTGCCATACTCAATGCCACCTTCATGGTGCTGGCGCTCATGCCGGTTCGTGGCTATGTCTTGTGGGTCTCCACACTCTGCTTGGCGGTCGCCAGTATCATCGCCCTGGCTTTCCGCGTAACGCTACCGGATATCCTGTCCGCCTTCAATAAAAGCGCCAGCATAATAGTCTTCATTACCGTCGTTCCGGCCATAGCCATTCCTATCAGGCTAGGCTCATACGTCGAGGCGATGGAAGACTTCCTGTCCGGCAAACGAGGGGCAGGCAAGGGGTTCCGGCAGCTGCGTGACTTCCTCATGCTAGCCGTCATGCATCTCCTCATGAGCATTGCCCTCAACATAGGTTCCATTCCGACTATGAAAAGGCTCCTGGACAAGGCTGGCCTTCCAAAACGATACCTATCCTTAGTCTATTCGGCTGGCTATTCCTCATACATGGTTCTATCACCATTCGATGGCCTTATAAACGCCCTCATCCTGGCAGCCGGGACGACATACGCCGGATACTTCAGCCGGGGCCTGGCCATGACTGCCGCCATCATGGTCGCAGCCTGCATACTCCTACTCAGAGACAAACGAGTCTTTCCGGAAGGAAAAACCCAAACAGACGATACAGATACTGTTTCAGAGCAGATGCACGCAGCAAAGGCCCGCGCAGGAAGGAAGATAGTCGAGCTTGCCACTCATATAGTCATTATGATAGCCCTATCGGCCCTGGTCATACGCTTCTGCTCCCCTGTCAATCCAATGATGCCTACGGCACTGGTCATTCTCTTCTGGAGCCTTGTATGGACGAGGCTCCTCGGCATTCCCCTAAAGAAGGTGCTTGGGAGTGGTAAGGCCTACGTTGAAGCCTTGGCCGGATTCAGGAGCTTCCTGCCCTTCCTTGCCTCGGCAGGCTTCCTGGGTGCGATGATAGCCTTTACCCCTCTTAAGACGGGGCTTGGAGAACTTCTACTCATGATGGACGGCTTACCCAGGTACTGGACCTTTCAAGCCATCATGCTGGCCACGGCCCTTCTCAGCATGGTTGGGGTTCACATGATGATAAGTGTCGCAGCCATTAGCTCAGCCCTCGACCCTGCCTTGCTAGGCCTGAGTTCCCCTGGTTTTGCCCTCCTCCTTTTGTCATCCTGGTTTATCGCAATGAACATATCACCCTTCGTACCCTTCTCTACTGTCGTGGCCCAGGCCATCGGCGAGAAGCCTGGCACCGTGGCCCTGCGCTACAACCTGCCTATGTCAGCCATGATGCTGTTCATAGCACCACTAGTCCTCGTCATCACAGGATAGACAATAAACCCGGTAAGCGCTAATAGTACCGACGATTGCCTTTGATGATGGCCCGGAGTACACTCGTCATTACCATGTCTACAGGAACACTGCGCGTTCGGCCAACTATACTAAGGGCCTTCATACTGGCCGTCCTCATCGTGGCACAAATCTTCTTGTTCATCTGGATGATATGGACCACCAGCAAGCTGTCTCTTATCGTAGACATAAGCCTGTCAATCCTGAGCCTCCTCGTCGTGCTGTATATCGTCGAGGTGGACTCTGTACCTTCCTACAGCCTCATATGGTCAATAGTCATACTCTTGGCTCCTGTCTTCGGCGGCCCCTTCTACTTGCTCTTTGGCCTACAATCTGCGCCACGCAAGGTGCGCAGACGGGTAGCCGCATTAGACAAAGAAGCAAGGCTCCTCCTTGTGCAGGACGGCCAAATGCTTGAATCTGTCGCATCAAGGCGCGAAGACTTTGGAAGACAGGCACGCTACCTATCAATGACGGCAGGCTTCCCCGTGTATGATTGCTCCCATGCTCGCTATCTGGCCTCGGGCGAAGAAATGTTCCAGGCGCTCAAGGCAGAACTAGCCAAGGCAGAACACTTCATTTTCCTGGAGTTCTTCATAATAGACAAAGGCCTCATGTGGGATTCCATACTCGATATACTGACACAGAAGGTAGCCCAAGGAGTGGAAGTCAGGGTCATGTATGACGATATAGGCTGTCTGTTCACGCTACCACCCGATTACGACAGGGTCCTGGAGGCTCTGGGCATTCGATGCACCGTCTTCAATAGAACCAGAATCGTGCTTACCAAGCTTATCAATAATCGTGACCATCGCAAGATCGTTGTAGTAGATGGCAAGGTGGCTATCACAGGCGGCGTCAATCTAGCCGACGAATACATCAACGAGGTGGAACGCTTCGGACACTGGAAGGATGCTGCGGTACTCATAGAAGGAAATGCTGTCAGAAGCCTCACCATGATGTTCCTCAACATGTGGAGCCTGCAGACTCACCATGACGAAGACTACAGGAAATATATGGCGCCGGTATCTGAAAGCAATGCCGACTTCATACAACCCTACGCCGACAACCCTATAGACCATGAGGCGGTAAGCGCGTCTGTCTTCCTCAACATCATAAACTCAGCCAGACGCTACGTGTATATAACGACGCCCTATCTTATAGTTGACCATACCATCATGACGGCACTGTGCCTCGCCGCCAAGAGCGGTGTAGAAATTCGTATAATAACGCCGCGGAACTGGGACAAATGGCTTGTACACCAGACTACCCGTTCATATTACGACGAGCTCGTCTCTGCCGGCGTCATGGTCTATGAGTATACCTATGGCTTCATGCACGCCAAGACATTTGTCTCCGATGATGAGACCGCCGTCATTGGAACCACAAACCTCGACTATAGGAGCCTCTACCTGCACTATGAATGTGGTGTCGTCCTCTATGGCGGCCCTGCCGTCACCGCCTTGCGGGATGACTTCGTTGAAACACTGAGTGTTTGTGACCAGGTCACCCCGGGAGAATACAGACCCAAGACTGTCTTTGGACGCATATTCCTCCAGGTACTCAGGCTCTTCGCCCCGTTACTCTGAGGGTTCAGGTAGCCTTGGTAACAATCATTGCACGCGTGCCAGAACCTTTATCCGATGATAGATCCATGTCCCACCCAAGGCTCCTGGCCAAGCGATATGCCAGGAACAAGCCAAGCCCCGTGCCACCATTGGAAGCCTTGGTCGTGTAGAATGGGTCGAAAGCCTGACCCAGCTCGTCAGCATTCATGCCGATGCCGCTATCCACGACTAGTATTTCTCCTCTATCGACGCTACCGTGGTGTCCAGTTCTACCATGGCTAACTATTACAACGCCATAGTCGACGATTGGTTCGATAGCATTACTTATAACGTTTACGAGTATCTGCCTGAGCACCCCGGCATCAGCCAGTATGCTGGCATCCTCGGCTATCAGAAGACGCATCTCCACATGCCTGTCATCGGGAACCCGACATTGCTCCAGGGCCTTGCGTACGACTGGCAACAGCAGAATTGGCGACGTGGCTATGTCCCGTTCCTTTATAAGCGCGTCCGGATTCTTTACGATGGTGCCGATCGAATTGATGTTGTCATCGATATAAGCAAGGTGCCAGCTCACCGATGTGTTAGCGGCGAGGCTTGATGTTTCTATCTCCTTCTTGATGACACCCAGTGGTCCCGTGATACCACTGAGGGGGTTGAGTATCTCATGTGCCACGCCTCCTGCCAGGGTGCCCAAGGCTGCAAGCTTCTCCCTCTCCAATATTTTCCTTCGAGCAGACTGTAGCTCCTCGGTTCGGCTCCTTACCTTTTCTTCCAGCAAGCTTGTCAACTCATCAAGCTTGACATAATCGGCGCCAAATCCACGGGCCAGACTAAACGACTGGAACAATATGAAAACAACCAGCCCCGCCGGAGAAAAAGGCCCTAACGGGTGACCAATAATAATTTTCCTGTTGGTCAATAAATCGTATATAACCACGGCAAAGAACACCATGAAACCAGCCAATGAGAAACGAACCCCGATGTTTACTCTAGCAGCCGCTCGTATGAGGATTATATACATGAATACAGATCCCACAATCATGAAAGCGTATATGACAGGCAAAGAATAAGCTGTAAAGAATCAGACCAGGCTCACAGCGGGGACTAGCATGAATACAAAACCGGCATACGATAGCCATCGGACTATAGAGCGCCTCATCAAGTCTGGATACGTTGCATCGACAAACATGATGAGCAGCGGTGTCGCTGCGGCAAGAGACAGATACTCGAGCCGTATTCCAAGGGAAAGAGGGAATACAGGGAAAAGCTTAAAAAAGAGGAAATCACCGCTGAACAGGTACCATATAAAAATAGAAAAACAGAATAATGAGAAATACAGTGACGATGGCGTCTTTACTCCTGTAATAAACAAGAATAGATGATATGCGGCAATCATGAGGATGGTGCCAGACAGCAAAAGCACGGTGCTGTATAGCGCCTCTACAAAGCTAGTCATCTGGCCAGGTAATCCCATATACATATTGTTTGTAAGCCCACCCCATTTATGCGTAACCTTGACCATGCATGAAACC
>JAVEXO010000071.1:0-10469 GCA_034003955.1 Spirochaetia bacterium
GTGCTCTTCCGATCTCAGAGGGCCGCCTCTGAGCCCGAGGCTTACTCCACCAAACAGGGAGTCTGAAAGGTAGTAGTCGTCTCCCGGATAGGCCGTCGAGCGGATTGTCGGCGTAAGCGCCAGACGGATTTTTGTTGAAGGTGTTCGCTCGAAAAAAGACCATGCGGCGCGAGACTCAGCCATTTTCAGGTTGTATTCCCGCCTGATGGCTTTGAGCCCAGCGTCGACGCCGCCGGTTACGAGCCCATCAAAACGGTAGGACAGCGCATCGGCAGAACGATAGCCCTCTTCCGATAGCTCATCGAGCCTGTCAAAAGCCATGAATGAGTACGACTCCACTGAGCAGCGTATCCAGATAGCCTCGGGATTGTTCAAGAGATCGACGATGCCGGCGCGGCGTTTACCAATGTCGATTGACGTGTTGAGCACTATCAATGGATTGTGAAGATTGAGTCCTGAAGCGTCGTAGAAGGTGCTCGACACTATGACGCTGTCTGAGAAAGCCATCGCAAGGCCGAGCGGCACCAGGTTTGTTATGCCGCCGTCTATAAGCACGTGCTTGCCATATGCAACGGGTGGGAAGAACACAGGCAAGGCATAGGCCGCCTCCATCACCGTCGTGAAGTCTCCTTCTGCCAGCAAGATTTCTCGCTTGGTCACGAGGTCCTCACAGGCTACGAGTATTGGTATAGGCAATTCCTCAAGCCGAAGCTCGCCAAGATAGAAACGCAGCAGATCGCTGAAGCGGCCAGGGTCGAGTATCCCACCTGTGAGTGGGATGGTCGGATCAAAGAGGGCGGCTATGGAAGTGCTTGATACCAGATCGTAGATCTGCTCTGGGGATAGACCGGCGGCGTAGAGTAGGCCGATGATGGAACCCATGGAGTTGGCTACTATGAAATCGGGTACCACCCCCGATTCCTCGAGGCGTTTAAGGACGCCGATATGGGCAAACGCTCGAGCCGAGCCCCCGGACAGCACGAGGCCGACCGCTGTCCTTGTGCCTCCGGTGCGGGCTTCTATGCGGTTCAAGAAGGCTTCTTTACCATAGAATACCGGTGTATCTGCGAGGAGCAGGTCGTCGTCCTGTGCAAACACTGGCGTGGCAACGGCCAAAGAGATGAATAGCATAAACATGGCGACTGAACGGGAAAACAAGATCACAAGAAAACTCCTCGTTGGTGGAACAGAGTCAGGACGATTCTGCCTGGATTCAGGATGGGTACCAATCGATAATAAGGATGTTCCAAACAGCGGAGAAAGACGACGCTTGTATGTCGTACAGGAGGCCCATGGAGAACAGGCGATCGCGATGCCCGTAGATAGGATTACCTATCACCAAAGGAGAAAGCCTGAGCATGAGGTAGGATTGTCCAAGGCCTGGCACGCCACTGGAAACGAGCGCCTGTAGGAAGGAGAAATCAGCGACCATGTTAAAGTAGGTTGGTGTTCTAGGCCCCAACACGGAATAGCCCAGGCTGACACCGGCTAAGAGCATCCCTGCAGGGATCGGCATGAACTCGGCCACGCCAAGAGCCTCTAGCTCGAAGTGATCTGACACCCCTAAGAGGAAACCTGCATGTGCGTACATTCCTGGTTCAGGAACACCGACAAATGACCAGCTGCCTAATGATATGCCGGGATTTGGTGCTGCAAAGACCGCTGCGGGGATGAGGAAACAAAGCCGTAACAACGTTGCGCGTTTGCCCATGGTAATCATTGCCACTCCTAGAACAGGAAATAAGAGAATTCAAAAAGTCTGAGGCCCCAGCCCGCGAGTTCATGTGCACCTCGAAGCAGCAACTCGGGAGATAGCAGGGTATATCGTGCGTCTCCCGTTCTAAGCCGCAGGATGTGGGCGGTGAGGAACAGATCTCCCGTAGCTATGCCACGTGACGGGCTAAACGCCCATGAGGCCGCCAGTGCAGACCCTAGCGCACTGTCCTGGTACATGATGCCCTTGAGCGGATGGTTCCTGAAGCTGAACAGATCAAGGTCCAGTCCAAATTCTATCATCGACGTCTCAGGATTGAAGGGGAAAAGAGACGTCAACCAGCGGATCGATGCTGATGGGTTTAAAAAGCTGTGCTGGAACGGGTCGAAGAACAGGCCTAAATTCGCATATTCCCCTGCTGGAAACCCTGAGTTTTCGGAGAAACCGCGCGTAGAAACGACGCTGCCTCCGAGCCATGGTGAATACGGCTTGGCCGATACAGGTACAACGGAAAGAAAGAGTGCCACTATGAAAACTAATGCGAAGCTCGGTGAAGAGTTCACTGGCTACCCCCAGAACTGCATAAGCAGGTTTTGTAAAAAGTATGACATCCCACGATACCTCGAGGCCTCATCACGACTCACAGGCCGGCACCAAGTCAGTATATCATCGAGCCCGGAACGGATTATTGCCATAGGTTCCGGATCTGAGACGAGGAAGGATAGCTCTCTAGAAGTACTTTGAGACCTGAAGTTGTAGTTTGCAGAGCCTACGGAGGCCCACAATCCATCGGCCATTATCATCTTATAATGCAGCAAGGAGCCATTTGGGGACTCATAGAGATAGATCGACGCCCCGGCATCTATGAGGTCACGCATCCCATAGAAAGAGCCTTGAACAAAGCGAGTCGCTATGTGGTTGTCAGATAGTATGAAGTTAACCTTGACGCCGCGACCAACGGCATAACGGATCTTGTCTATCAGCGAAGGCGTCAGGTAGGTATAGCATTGAACCAGCCATACTTCTTCTTTGGCGAATGTGAAGAAGCCATCGAACATGTTGGTGACCTGACCCTGTGAGCTAAGCCCCTGATCGAATACCGTGACGGGGAAGTCTGTGGGGCCATCGCGAATCAGGAACGTTTCAGGATCCAGCCGGTCGATGGAATACGCATTCCATGTTCGTATAAAAGAATCACGCAAGAATGTCGAAAGGCCAGCCGAACGGAATTCCATCATACCGTCTATGCAACCCTCGTCTTCCGGGTACCGTAGGGAGTCATAATCTATGTTCTGGCCACCGGCAACCACGGTCTGGCCATCTATCACCCAAAACTTGCGATGATCACGGTTCAGCAGTCCTAAGAGCGTGAATATCCTGCTGCCACGGATAGGGTTGTATTCAATTATGGGGATGCCACGGGCCTTAGCCATAGGAATGGCGGCCGGTACCGCTAATGGAACCATAGGATAGGTGCGGTAATATGATGCGGAATCGACTATGAGGTACACTCGCACTCCCTCTAGCCTCCTGGCCGCAAGGGCATCAAAAATCTCTTCCTGCCTGGGAATGGATGTTACGAGGAATGATGATATTAAAATATAGTCATTCGCACCGGCGATAAGATCCAAGGCCCGTTCCGACCAGGCGCGGCCATCCATATAGAGGGCGGGATCGCCAGCGAGGAACGAAGGTTCTCCGCGGTCAGTGAAGAATTCTGAGCTCCCAGAATACTGCTGCTCATAGCGTTCCAGCTTGCCGTAGCTGGCGCAGCCGGCCACAAGAACGACGACGGCCAGTGTGGCAAGCCCTGTCAGCCTTTTAATCGTAGCCTGTCTTGTTTTTGTGTCTATCATTGTTTAACACTCTCTGATTTCTGTTAAATTGTTGGATAGTATACCATAGGAAATTTGCCCAACACGACATAAATCTGAAAAAAAGCAGCAGGCATAGCAAAAAATATGAGACGATTCTAAAGGTAACAGACTGTTGGAATTGGCTCAGCCGAGGGCTAACTATGGCTTGAGTTTGAGCTTGTCATGCTTGAGTGGGATCTGTTATACATAGTCAGAAACGGCTCCGTTTCCGGATTCTTGATAAGACACATCCAAAAAAAAGAGCCCACATCGTATTGGTGTAGGCTCAATCATGATGAATTAATGCAGTGCGTAGAATACGTTCAAGCTCCTATATGAATCGAGGTCAACATCGAATATTCCAAACCAATCATCAGCTGCGGTACTAGCTGTTCCGTCGGCATTGGTATCGCCGCCTTTTGTATCATCTCTATAAGATGTAAAAATAGCCGTATCGGAAAAGGTGTAATCAGAATCGACGGCGAGATAAATCTGGGCATCTGGTCCGTAGAACTTTATGATAACGCCTGGATCTATCTGCAGATCTCCACTACCTTCTACAACAATTTTACCTTCTGAGTTATCATTATCGAAAACGCAGAGTGGTACACCAGTATTTGCCCAGTTCACGATTCCGCTTGTGTTATCATCATTTATCTCGATCTGATCCCTGTACCAAAGCATGATACCTTGGTGGGAGTTTATAAGATCAGGCGTAGCAACATTCTCGTCATGATTGAAGGAAAAGTAATTTGTACTATTTATACTCTGATGTACGGGGAGTGTCAGCGGCCAGAGGTTTGTATAGAATACATTGTTTGTTATGACTGTGCCTGCCTCGCAGATTCTTGCATCAAGAGCGGCATATTCATTTGCTGCATGGGGATTACCGCCAAGATTATTGTGAAAAGCGCAGTTGTCAACGGATGTTTTACCGTAAATATCCAAGGCAGCATACTTTTCTTTTCCAGCATATGCAAAATCACAATAGATGAAAGAGTTTGTACCCGATCCCTGCCTTAGATGTATACCATACCAATCACCGTTCTGTGGAGCCCCCGTTCCGTCATTCAAGATTGAGTCCCCGCCGAAGGCATCATCATGTATCGAAGTGAATCGAATGATTTTAGCTGCCTCACCTGCTGCGGTGATACTGCCGCTTACTGCAAGTTTCCCGCTTGCTCCAAATTTAACAACCGTACCTGCCGGGATGGTTAGTGCCTCGTAGACTTCAATCGCACTATTTATGTAATACACCTTATTCGCCAGCCACGTGGTATCTACAATTATATCGTCACTAATAACGATGACATTATCAGCGAATACCGGAAGGATATCTTCATCCGGAAGAACGGGGCAAGAGGATAAGAAAATGAAAGAGCATCCAATAAGCATTAAAAATGCTATGCGCATGGTTGTCATTACAAGCTCCTTTTATTGATGGAAAGACCATCATTTTAGACAACAATCCACCATTAATTAATACATGGTAAAATCTATCATTGCCTTGAGGAGCTAACCATACAGGGAATTATGAAAATTGGTAAAAGACAGCAGTTATTCGACTTTACGGGGCTTAACCAGTGATACACCCAAGGCTTGAAGTATACGATACCATGAGTAGCCCGTAGGGCTTACGAGGCCTAGCTCACAATTCCACACGGTGTTTAGGTGAAGGTCCGCCTTTCCTGCTATATCAGCTAGGCATAGACCTTGAGCCAATCGTAATGCATGAATATCAGCGCCCATGCCTCTGGCTATCTCCGATGCCGGTAGGCCAAGTAAACCTTCGTTACAGATTGAAGGGCCAAAGGAACGGATAGAGAAATGAAGCCCATCGAAGTCAAGTTGCACTTCGTCGCATCCAAGTGCCATAAGAATCCTGGTTTGGGATAGACTGTTCAAATCTCTATCACCACGCTCCATCATTCCTATCGTATTTACATGTAACCCGGCGTACTCGGCGAGTTCGTCGCGTGATAGACCCCAGAAAAGCCGAGCCTGTTTGGTTTCAAAGGCAAACGAACGGAGAAAAGTCTGAGCTTCTTTTCGTTTCATCGGCATGGTGAATGAATCCTCTTGTTCTTAATACACTATATCACAGCAGGAGAGAGCTTTCTGTCAATTTATAGCATTCCATTGTAGCTTGTATGGCTCGTCGTATCCGCCAGTAGCGAGTAATAAGCTGTTCTGTCCCAATGGATAGGGAGATGACTTCAGGCAATAATCACAAGGATTTGTAGCATTCGTAACCTCGCGTTACCTAACAATTATAGGTGGGTTAGCGAAGTGCATATCGCCCACCCCGTACCGCCTTTTTACAAGAGCCCGAATCCGCTTGCCAGTTGAGTATGCATGTATAGAGACAGTGATAGAACCTCGATGGGTAGATGATGCTGATAAAGCCTTTTCTGGAATCCGTAGCATGTAGTAGCCTGAGTCATCGCATCTGGATTCCATAGTTGGTATGCCAGTCAAACCCAGATCGGCTAGTACCGTATGCCCTGCAAGACCCATTCCGTCTCTGCCAATCAATCTGCCAACGATGACAGCCGCGATGCCTCCAGGCATTGTCCCGATGACATTGTCTATGTGTTCTGCCTTGAAATCACGATGAAGGTTAGCTATCTGGCCGCCCAGTTTTCCTGCAAGGAATAGGGCCGCATCGGCCTTGGCGAAGCGGAAGCCTTCCTGAACCGCCAGGTCGGGAGCGGCAAACGGGACGAGTTCAGCATATGGAATAGCCTGGAATACTTCGGGATTTTTCTTTACGTCGTAGATGGCGCCAGTACGACGGTCGGCCACGAAGGCTATCTTCTTATCCGGCAAGAAATCTATGGTAGTTCTAAAGGAACCTACCGTCTTGCCATTGGCAGTCTGGGCAAGTTCGAGGCTGTAGCGTCCGGGTGTAGTCTTTGGTTCGGCAAGGTAAAAAATATCCACGGCTGATGAAAGCACTCGTCGTTTTCTGTTAGCTAATATGACAGGCGAAAGGCCAAGTATGTGACCGAGTGTTCCGCCTGCGATGACGAAAAGCCTGTACTCGCAGCCTTGGGGCTTTGGCTGGAAGGCTCCAGGTTTTTTCAGGTCGAAAAGATTGTTGCCCGCGAGAAGTGGCTTTTCTGCCTTGCCTTGGAACAGCTCTTCGCAATCCTTGAGTGTGACTGAGGTGCAGAGTCGTGCCGGCACCCGCAAGACAGCAGCACCCTTGGGGAAGCGCCTCGCGTCGAGGCTGAGGCCCCATATTGCGTAGCGCTTGCTAAAACTCAAGGTAAAATCATTGGGAAGCCTTGAGTAATTGACAGGGGTATAGTCCTTCACTTTGATTTTCTGGGTCACGGTAGCGTTCTCGGTGCCGTCGGGCAGCCTGCCCTGAACGATATTAGAATTGCGGACGGCGATGTTGTTGTCATGCCTGTCGGCTGACCACACGCTGTCTATCGTAGCGGGTAGTGAAGCTTCGTCAATGCCTGTAGAAAAATCCGGGTGGCTACTCGTGTTTGGCACATTGACACACGCGGTACGACAACCGTGGGCATCACCCGGGCTCGTCGGTAAGGCGGAAGCAGGAACGTGCCAGACAAACTCGGCGATAGCGTAGCCCTTGAGCGTGGCGGGGTCTGACGCTCCCGACAAGGCCGGAATCGCGTCAACCATCGTCGGCTTAGCCCGAACTGAAGGATTGTACAACTGATACTTTGTCTGCACGTAGCTAGTCAGAGCGGCGTTGGCGTATATCTTCTCATAGTCGTCGTTACGTGCATCAGTGCCATAAGGGTCGAAGGCCGCGCGCAATGCACTGCCAAGGAAGAATATCTGGGAGCGGGCGGGCCCTGGAACGATGCCGCGGTTGGAGACGCGCATCCACATGCGATTGTAGTAGCAATTAGTGGCGTCGTAGTCAGTCCAGCCGGAGTCTGTCAGTTTTATTGGCTTGGCCGCGTCGGATGACTCGATAGTGATGACCCCGTCAGGGCTGTAGTCGTAGGGCATCGGATCGCCTTTGGCGAAGCCCCAGGGGTAGGTGGTCTCGGCCGTTAACTGGGGGTTGGGCAGCGTATTGCCACGGTATACAGCCAAGGCCAGGTCAGGGCTCAGTGAGCTTCCTGGGGATTGGCCGGTATCGCTCATGGTGTCGCGGACGTAGAAGTCCGGGAGGAATTGACGTGCCGCATAGCGGCAGTCGTTTCTACGCGTGCCTGCGCCAGGAGGGTCGGCTTGGAGCATATCGGATATAAGCCGAGCGGGAAGCAGCGCCGGCTCCGTGGAGAGCGGTGAATCGATAGCCGCAAAGAGCGCAAAACGGCGTTTTCGGTTGGTTTGGTTAAGGTTGAATGTCCAAGTCGATCCGCTGGAAGGCACGAGGGCTGGTGTTGATGGATCCGCAAGATCGGCATGGGATTCTATAAAAGAAAAGCCACTGGTCGCGTAGCCTGGAAATCCGGATGGAAAGAAACCAGCGGTATCAGTTTCATGTACCTCATTCCAGTCCAAAGAAAATAGCCTTAATTTGTAAGGGATAGGTGGCTGGGGTAAGGGTGCGGGCAAGGCCGGCAGGGCCGCGGCGGATATTCGTACCCTCGTTATTGTGGAGCCCGAGGTATTGGGATCGGCTGTCGCCGCGCCTGAAAGCAAAGGATCGCCGATAAGGATATCGACGCTACGCCGGAACGCGGACGCGTCCAGAGCGTTCTGGGCTTTCCAGATACCTAGCTTATCGTCGGTCTGCACGAAAGCGTCGAATGCCTGGTCCAAGAAACCGTAGCGCGCGTATTCCCACGTCGAGCTGACGGAGGCGTAGCCATTCGCGGCGGCGGCCCCGAAAATGGCCTCGGCCTGGTCGACGGCTAACGGTTCTCTGGGCGACAGCGTATCGCTGAGAGGTAACGCCGACAGAGGGATAGAAATGCCGCTATCCACGAGGGCCAATGGCGAGTCAGCAACCTTGTCTGACAAAAAGCATTTGAACGTAGTACCGTTCTTGCGAACTTCGAGCCGGTATATGCGCGGCTGGGACCAGTCCGCATCGGGGCCGAAGGCCCAAGCGGCCAATCCGCAGTCCGATGGGAACAGCGGCAGCCCGACGCTCTTCTTCCATGTGGCGCCTGAGTCGTGGCTTCGTTCTACGAGGCGAAGGCAAGCCCGGAACGGGCCGTTGACTATATCCATGCCCACGCCAGTATCGCGTAGGAGACAGGCTGCGCCCGTCGCGTCGAAGGCGGCGATGCCCGGTCCCGGGGTCGCGGCGTTTGCGCTCAAGCCTGCTTCGATGAAGTACCTCGCATTGCCTGGCGCTTTTCCCGTGATTCCTGCGCTGTCGAAAGCCGCTGGATAGGGCCTCCGGTAGCGCCTCCTGAGCATTGGCGAAGAGGATATCGATAGCAATGAGCCTGAACCGGCGCTTACTGCTCCACTCGATCCGGGCTCAAGAGTCCAGGCTATGCCGATAGCGGAAGGTGAGGCGGGAGACACAGTAGGTAGACCCTCTTCTCTAGGAAAGTAGCCCCATCCCTCGAGCTGCCCGGGATGGGGCACGTAGGGAGAGGCGGAATCGCTGAGGACGAAGGAGCGGGCCGATGAAGGGCACACAACGCCGGCGTTGTTTACGTAGCGGTCTACGACGACCGTATACGCGCCGCGCGGGATATCTATCCCGGCCAGGCCCGTGACGGCCAGTGCCGTCACGGCGTGGTCCTGGAAATCCAGGGCCATCACGCCCGAGACGCCGAAGCCAGCCGGGCCGATTATCCTGCCGGTAGGTTGGAACTGGGATGGATAGTCGGTGCGGACCTCGACGTCTAGGTAGAAAATACCCCAAGGCACATCGGGTGGATCGAGGTCGTCGGTCAGGATATGGCTCGTCGCGGCGTAGCTTATGGCGATCCGGACAGTTGGGGTATCGCTACTCGAGTCGAGGATAAACGATTCAGAACCAGTGAAGGGTTTCTGCGATGCGTCAACCAGCGCGGGGTCGGTAGAGAAGGCCATGGCTGTTCCGGAAGGAGGAGTGGAGCAGTCAACGACCAGGTCATGGCTTTCCTTGGTGCCTTTCGTCCATTCCCCGGGCGCGCTCCTGGCCGGCCAACGGCTGGCCGAAATGCCAACGGATGCCAGAGCGAGCGGGCTGAACAGGAAACGCGATGCTTGGCTCGCACCCAGGGTCTTTTCCGAAAAGGCTACTGTAAATGGCGACGCGGATGACTGGTGTATATGAGCCGGATTACCCGGAGATTTTCGATTGTCCGCGGCGCGAGGGCGAATTGATACGCTCGGGATCGAGACATGTTCAGAAAGCCGGTTGGAAAGGAAAGAACGCATCTCGGCGAAAGCAGCCGGAGTAGCGACACTCCAGCCGAAAGCGCACATATCGCTCAGGGGAGCATGCGTATCTTCGCCGTCGAACAGGGAGGATCCATGCATTTTGTCAGTTATATAATGCTCCGCTACTGCGTCCTTCTTGCAGATAATGTACGAAAATGGCCCTGTAGGGGTCGAAGGAGTCGAACTTGACCATCCAGCTTTTAAGCTGGCGGCAAGAGAACCCGCGTAGGTGCCAATATACAAGATAGCCTCAGGAAGGAAATTCGTCTGGCCAAACGTCGAGTAATTGGCGTACCGGCCCGATACGTATCCGTTGTATTGAAACTGACTCCAAGTCGTTAACGGATTGTAGAGTACTGCCGCGATCAGGATATCCCCGAGTTCGGCATAGCCTGAATTCTTGTCGCGGTAGATGGCCTTGAGGCTCGGCAGTGGATTGTTGGAGCCGTCGAGCTTACCCAGCCAATCGCCCTGGTTGTCCACGGCGCTTGCGTCCGTAACGTCTATGAACGACAGGAGCACGGTGTCGCGAAAGGCCAGGAGGTCGCCGAACGTGCCCGGTGCGGTCCACGTATAGG
>JAVEXO010000072.1:0-10409 GCA_034003955.1 Spirochaetia bacterium
GAACTCGAAAAGACGCTCTGCTTGGGAGCCAGAATCCACAATCATGACGAACCTACCTCAGCATTGACACCACCGGAAACAGACGAACTCAATTCGCTGCTTCATAAGATGTCGAGTGAACTTTCCATAGTATTCATAAGCCATAAGCTGCATGAGGTAAAGGCGCTTTCTGATACGGTCTCCATCCTAAGGCGCGGCCGAATCGTCTTCGAGGGGCGGACGGAGAATCATTCGCCTTCTGACCTGGCTGCCTTGATGACAGGCCATGAGGTGGTACTGCCCCGTGTTGATTGTGAAGAAGCCAAGTGCAAGGACCCTGCTGGGATACTGTCCATCAAGGAACTTCGCGTCAAGAGTGACAGGGGCAATCTGGCTCTCGATGGAATAAACCTGGAAATAGCAGCCGGAGAAATAGTCGGCTTGGCCGGTGTGTCTGGCAATGGACAACGGGAGCTGGCCGAGGCCATAAACGGTCTGCGGAGCACGCAATCTGGATCAATAACGATTGAAGGCGTAGAGATAGCCGGCTGCAGCGCTTCCCGCGTCATAGCAGAGGGCATGGGTTACATTCCAGAGGACCGCAACACTGAGGGTATCGTGCCATCATTCTCCGTCAAGGAGAACCTGGTACTCAAGGATATTGGAGCCAAACGCTGGAATATGGGTGGATTCTTGAGGCTCAAGGCCATTACCAATAACGCTAGCGGGCTCAGGGAGCAATTTGATATTCGCTGCCCTAGCACCGACACCGCGGCCGGATCACTATCAGGCGGTAATATCCAGAAGGTCATTCTGGCACGGGAACTGGCGCGAAAACCAAAGGTGCTTATATCGGTGTATCCCACACGCGGCCTCGACATGGGCGCCGAGGAGTTTATACACAAGCAGCTGCTGGCGCGGCGTTCTGAAGGCGTAGGCATTCTGCTTATATCAGAGGAGCTCGAAGAGATCATGAACCTGTCTGATCGCATTGCGGTCATATATAAGGGCAAGATCCTTAAAATAATACCGGGCAAGGACGCTACCAAGCGCTCTCTTGGCCTTCTTATGGCTGGAGTCGTCGATGAACAGACCAGGTAAATTCGCATATAACGCCGCAGTCGTCATAGCGGCCGCCGTGGCCGCTATGGGCATCGGGGCCATAGTGTTTCTGGCTGTAGGTGCAGACGTGGTCAAGGCATACGGCGTCATACTCACCGAACCACTCAAGGACATGATAGGTCTAACAGAGATAGTGGTACGTGCCATACCCCTATCGCTCATAGCCCTCGGCATTGCCATAGCCTTCAGGAGTGGAATACTCAATATAGGCGCCGAGGGTCAGATGATGATGGGTATACTCGCGACGAGCGCTACGGCTATTGCCTGCGCTAACCTACCCAAACCTATTCTTATTCCGCTCGCTCTTTTGGCAGGAGCCGCGGGAGGAGCCGTCTGGGGCGGCATAGCCGGAGTTCTCAAGGCCAGGCTTGGTGTCAATGAAATTCTGTCGACGGTCATGCTCAACTATATAGCGGCCCAGTTCTACACTTACCTGCTCCGGGGCCCCATGATGGATCCTGAGGAGCTCGTGACTGGATCGGGTACGCCACAGTCGATACGCATGCCCAGGAGTGCTTGGCTTGATCGCCTCCTACCGGGTACGCGCCTGCATTCTGGCATATACATAGCCATAGGTCTGGCCATCGTGGTGTTCTTCCTCCTATGGCGGACAAGCACAGGCTTCAGGATGAGAGCCGCCGGCGCAGAGGCTAAGGCCGCGCGATACGCCGGAGTCAAGGTGCAGCGTTACCTTATAATTGCCATGCTCTTGTCCGGGGCCTTTGCTGGCATGGCCGGAGGAGTAGAGATCCTAGGCGTTCACAAGCGAGCCATAGAGGGCATAACAGGCGGATACGGCTTCACAGGCATCGTAGTAGCACTGTTCGGCGGCCTGCACCCGGCAGGCATCATCCCGGCGTCGTTGTTCTTCGGCCTCCTTCTCCTGGGTGCCGACATGACACAACGCCTGGCAGACGTGCCAGCCAACATGGTGCTCGTGCTACAGGGTGCCATAATTTTGGCAATAGTCTCGGCCAGGCAGTTTATAAACAACCCCTATGTACAAGACAGTCTGGCCCGCAGGCTGTCTCGTATGTTCGGCAGGCCAATGCCACCGGCGCCACCTGGTTCAATACAGGCTTGCCCTGATCCGTCTGACTCACCTGACCCTTGCCTGGCTGATGAGCCTCTAGCAGAGGCCTTAGCGGCTCAGAAGAAGTCTTCCGGGGAGGCACGCTCATGAATACGGGATCATTTGTACTCAATATACTTATACTTGGCGTTCCGTTTTCAGTGGCCCTTTTGCTGGCGGCTTTGGGAGAGACTATCAATCAAAGGGCTGGAATATTCAATCTGGGATGTGAAGGCATCATGGCCATGGGGGCCTTCATAGCCTTCCTCCCGCCGTTTTTCCTGGCAGGCACACCATACGCAGCCCAGGCTAACCTCATAGGCCTCGTTCTTTCCATGGGCGTAGGAGCCTTGCTCGGCATTCTTTTTGCTCTCGTTGTCGTCACGTTTAGAGCCCCGCAGGGGATAGCAGGCATAGGCCTACAGATGCTCGGCTGGGGCACGGCTGGCACCTTGTTCAGGCATTATGTTGGCGGCGTCACGGGCGTACCGGGCATCCCGGCCATGCCCATACCGGGTCTATCAAAGATACCAATTCTAGGACCCGTCCTGTTTAACCACAACCCTCTCGTCTACCTGGCCTTTTTGTTGGTACCGGTATTCTGGTACATTCTGTTCAAGACGCCTTGGGGGCTCAGGGTCAGGGCCGTGGGTACCTATCCGAGGGCAGCTGATTCTTTGGGCATCAATGTTGCGAGGGTCAGGTACCAGGCTCTCGCCTTGGGCGGCGCGATGGCTGGTCTGGCAGGAGCCTACCTCAGTCTGGCCCAGGCCAAGATGTTCGCCGATGATCTTATTGCCGGCCGAGGCTTCATTGCCGTGGCACTGGTTTACTTTGGCCGCTGGAACCCGGTAGGCGTCATGGGAGGAGCCCTCCTGTTCAGCCTGGCTCAATCTTTGCAGCTTTCGATCCAGGTAGCTGGCATTAACTTTCCCTACGAATTCGCCGTCATGTTCCCCTATGTCCTCGTCATTATAGTCCTTGCGCTGGTTAGAAAGGCCAAGATGGTAGGGCCGAGCAGCTTGGGCAAGCCATTCGACAGGGAACAGAGGATATAGGGTTACGCCTTGTCAGTGCGCCAGACTGCGACGGGAATTCCGTGCATGACAGGCGCGACTGACGGGCCTGAGCCCTTAGTCGATGTGAGCATATTGGCACAGCCTCCCCTGTCGACGCCATCAGGACCTATGTTGAGCCATGAACCCTCGTGCAGGCACAGCACGCCCTGGGCTATGTCATCGCTTACGATGGCCTTGGCTATAAGCCTGCCTTCTTCATTGCTGACGAGCACATCGTCCCCAGATTCTATCATCAAGCGCGCGGCATCCACTCGGGCCATGCTCAACTCCCCGGCATCGGGACCACGCAATTGCCCCCCCTGGGAATGCGTGCGATGAATTGACTTGGGTGTTATGAGGAGGAAAGCATATCGAGGATGATCCGGCCTGTCCTCCCAGATGGGAATCGCTGATCTGCCTGTATCGCGGGCGTAGGCGGCGCTATAGAGTTCAACCTTGCCAGAAGGAGTGGGCAAGGGCTGCCCCCCAGGGTCGGC
The DNA here is from genome assembly GCA_034003955.1 of Spirochaetia bacterium. GTDB lineage: Bacteria > Spirochaetota > Spirochaetia > Treponematales > UBA12059 > SZUA-370. The sequence continues at coordinate 3,729 of JAVEXO010000072.1, forward strand.
AGCAAATTGTTCAAGGCCTACACGTTCCCTGTTGGCCCCAAAATACACCCCGCTATTCTTGAAGGCTTCTGTATCGGGTATCTCTGACTCTGCGAGGAAGGATGCTAGCCAGTCTGAGGCGCTCTTGCCTTCATTGAACACAGAGCCAAAGCCCATCAGCTCTGATAACTCTGAAAGTATATCGTAGTCGTTTCGTACCATCCCTCTGGGTAGAACGGCAGACCTCTTATAGAGGATGTAGTTTCCAAGCCAGGGCGAACAGATGTCTTCCTTTTCAAGCGGGGAATAGACCGGCAGGATCACGTCGCATAGGCGAGCGGTCGGTGTCATGAACATCTCATGGCACACAGAGAAGCTAAGAGCATGAAGAGCCTGTATCGATTTGAGGCTGTCGGCTCCCTGGTTGACTGCGTTGAAGCCCATGACGTATGCGGCGGTTATGTCGCTTGGGTAGCCTCCTGCCTTGCCTTCAAGAATGGCGTCTGCCCATCTGAGGATTGGCACGCTCCTCGATGCTGCAGAATCGAGGAGGGGCAAGGATCCGGCTCGTGGTTTGGGTAATCTACTGTTAAGCGATCCAGAGGAACCGCCTGCTATTCCAAGATTGCCTGTTGCTATCTGGAGTGCGACAGACAGCCGGAACGTCTCCTCCCCGTTATGTACACGTTGGATAGAGAATCCAGGCACAAGCATTGCGGGCTTAGTTGCCGCGTACTCCCTGGCGAAGCCTTCAATGACGCCGGCCGGGATTCCACAGATGCCTTCTGCCCATGTAGGTGATCGCTCCAGACCATCAGCGATACCAGAGACGTAGCGTTCTAATTCATCTGCACCGACAGAAAGTGTGTTCATCCTTGCTCTGTCTACAAGATTGTCGCGAAAGAGGACATGGAGAACAGCAAGCATCATCGCGGCATCAGTACCCGGACGAATGGGAATCCATCGTGCGTTGAGAGCCTTGGCAGTCCTGCTTCGACGAGGATCTATCACTATGACAGGAACCCCTGTTCGGGCTGCCTTGGCTATCTCTGTGCCCAGCTCTGTACCAAGCCTCGCTTCAAGCACATTCGCTCCCCACAGTATGATGAGGCGACTCTTTCTGACAGTAGCAGCGTCCCAACCTGAATGCTGGTGCGCTTCACCGAACAGGTAGGGCAGTACAAAGCAAGCGGCGCCGTTAGAGTAGTTGCTCGATAGCGTCGTTCCGCCTTCAGAGGCGTGTATGAAACGGGTCAGGAGGTTTTCACTATTGTGCAAAGCCCCTATTGAACCGGTGCTTCCTAGAGCCAGGAGGCTCGTAGAGCCCTGCCTATCTCGAATATCACCCAGCCTGTGCGCTACCAGGGTAATGGCTTCCTCCCAGGATGCCTCACGGAAGCTTCCTGATCCCCTGGAGCCGCTGGCTATGAGTGGTGTAAGTATACGGTCCTGGGCGTAGTGTGCGTTATGCAGGGCATAGCCGCGAGGGCAGGCCTTGAGATCGAGTCCCGCTGGATTGCGCTCGATGCTTGTCACCGTCCCCTTATCAACAACAGCGACCAGCGGGCAGGCTGTCCCACCGCAATCCTTGCCACAGAATGTGGGAATCCTCTCGACCAAGACATGCCTCCTTCATGGTGGGAGCCTCTGCCCGCGACCCCATCATCTGCAGTAAACGATAGCGGCGTAGGGTAGGTCAAGGATCTGGAGGCATGCTTATTGCTACCTTGTGAAGGAAGGGCCTCATGGTTGATACTCGCAGGTATGACGACCGGCATGAAACCGCAATTCGCCACAGCCTGTGTACTGGCCGGGGGCCGGGGCAGACGCATGGAGGGACGAGACAAGCTTGCATTGAGTCTGGGCGGAGAACGCCTGCTTGCCCGCATAGCACGGCAACTGCGCCTCCATTTTAGCGATATACTAGCCATATCATCCAGGCCAGAAGCCTTTGACGGCCTGCAGTACCGTGTTGTACCCGACACCCTGGGACTAGGCGGCCCCTTGGCAGGACTCCATGCCGGCCTTAAGGCAGCCAGAAGCGAATGGATCTACCTCGTAGCCTGCGACATGCCCTTCTTCTCGCTACCATGGGTAGAGACACTGGAAGCCAGAATCATAGGAACACAAAAAAGCCCAAGCCCTGTTGCCGTTGCAGCTAAGTCAGGCACATTCTTCGAACCCTTCCATGCCCTCTACCACACATCATTCGCCGCCGATATAGAAAAAGCCCTAACAAAGCCTCAATCGCCCGAGACTCAAGAGCCAAGAAAAATAACGATTCAAACCCTAGCCAGGAGCAGGGGAGTAGATCTCGTCGATGGCATAGAAACCATAACAGCCTCTCTGCCCCTTTTCATGAACCTCAACACTCCCTCCGACATAGCCCGAGCCGAAGAAGCCCTCAAAAAGCCCTACTAACCCAGTCTCCTAGACCGGCATGCACCCATGCTCGGTCCCCAACCAGTCCACAAGGACCGGCGTGTACCCACGTCCGGTCCGAGCCTAACCAAGCCCGTTGTTGACCGGCGCGTACTCGCGTCCGGTCGAACAACGGGTAGCAATTGTGGCCCCTACCGGGGTCCACAAATGCTATTTTTCTGTAAGGCTAAACACGCCGTCCCAATCGCCAGCCGGAGGCTTTATGCTGAATACCTCGCACTTCTTTATGTACGACTTGGCCGGGCCGTCTTCGGGGAACTCTGCAGACAAGGATTGGAATAGTCTAAGAGCCTTCTTCCAGTTTCTGCCATCGAAGACCTCATGGGCCTCTTCGAATCGACCCAAGAAATCTACCAGCTCTGGAGTCTTTTCTGATTCGAATCCTATGAGCTCCCAGAGTTGTACTGGTGTATTGATGCCGACGACCCGCACCTTGTCGAATCGTCTGACGGTGAACTCGTCACCTGTTTCCTTGTAGGTGGCATCCGACATCAGTATCCAGCTACCGTATTGCTTGTTTACGCCTTCAAGGCGAGCTGCCAGGTTGACAGCGTTTCCCATGATGGTGTAGTCCATCTTGCGCTCGGTGCCCATATTACCCACGACCATGTCGCCAGTATTGAGGCCTATGCGCGTAAGCAGTGGATGTGGTGTCAAGCCATCGGCCAGGAAGCCCACGTTGAGTTCGGCTTCTTTTCGCTTCATCAATATGGCAGAGCGGCAGGCAAGGGTAGCGTGTTCATTGTAGCTTAGCGGTGCGCCGAAGAAGGATATGATGGCGTCGCCTTCATACTTGTCTATGGTGCCTCGGTGTTCGAGTACGATGTCACTCATGCCGGACAGATACAGATTGAGGAGTTTTACGAGGTGTTCGGCATCCAGGGCCTCCGATATTGTGGAGAAACCCCTGACATCGGTGAACATAGCCGTTATCCACTTCTTCTGCCCACCAAGTTTGAGCATTGACGGGTCTGATATTATCTCGTTAATGACGTCACCAGAAAGGTAGGTACCGAAGGCCTTGCGCAGGAAACTCTTCTCCCGTTCTGAGAGCAGGAACGACAGCAGTGAATACACCATAAACGAAGTTATGGTGGCCAGTACGGGTGACAAGATTGCAACATAGATGCCTGTAAAATGGAAGACCGCGTACGCCGCTGCCAAGGCGATGATGGCGGTGCCAATGCCTACGAGTATCTGGTTACGAGTAGTCATCCGTCCTATTATCAAGAGCACAGCAGCGGCTAGTGCTATGGTCAGCAGTGATGAAATCCATAGTGGTGCCTCTGCCAGGAAGTCGCGCTGTATGATGGTGTTGGCCACCGCAGCGTGCGTGCCTACATTTACATATGCTTCACTGAAAGGGTTAACGCCTATATCTGTCGTACCTGTGCTCGTCCATCCTATGATGCAGAAGGCATCGGCGAGTTTAGCCCTTAGCCTTGCTTCATGGTCTATGTGTGCCGTGTAGTTTAGCTTTACATTGTTCCATGCCCTTTTGAAATCGTCGCGCAAGCCGTCGTAGAGCTCTGCATTGGCTGGATCATCGGCGTCGCGGGCCTCATCGAATAGAAGTGGCACGGTGTCACCATAGCCGCCCTGAAGGAGGGAGGCTATAGACTTCCAGTATTCGCTACGAGCGTCTAACCAGGCGTTTTTATCCGCCGCATCACCAGTCTCAAGCACGACATGCCGGAGGCTTTCTGAGACGTCCCATGCCTCTATGGTAGCGTTTATTGGGGCATAGCCTGGCCCCAGTGTCCATCCTTGATTCGATCTAAGAATGCGCAGATGGCTTGCTATTGATTCGCCACTTGCTCGATATGTAAGGAGCTCATGAAAGCCTATGTGCTCAAAGCTATCCGCATACTCTGATTTAGGCCATCTGATAAGCATGTGGCCCGTTGAGTCTAGCGGGATGCGTACATCGCGCACGCCATCAGGGTATCTGGCGCCTTTGAGGAGTATCTCACGGTCTCGTACCACTATTTCAGGCTCTCCTAGCTTGCGCATCAAAGGAGACATGGCCAGCTGGAGAAAAACCTTGTCATCTACCAGATCTGCAAGGAGGATGCGTCTTCTAACTCCATCCTTGTCGATAGACACGTTGGTAAAGCCTGCGTTGCTAGACATGGTGCTGATCTCGGGAATCGGTATCATGATGCTCTCGGAGTCTGTAATGATCTTGCCCTCAAGACGCACATTGGAATAGACATAGCGCTCTAAGGCTATGGGTATACGGGTGGCGAATTCATCACCGACCGCTGATGGCTGCATGTTTATTGTGGTGAAGGTATGCCCGAACAGCCTCATGGCCTGGCCTAGGTACACATCGTTCTCTATGGCTACCAGGCTTGTCTTATTGTACAGATCATCATTGGTACTATCGATGTAATCGACTAAAGCCAAGCCATATTCCCCTGCATCCGCCAAGGGTATGCGCTGGGCAGCCAAGGCCTGGAACACCTCGTTCATATTCGAGCCAATCTCCTCGAAGCTCGTGTTGAACTCCGTCTTGAGCGGGCCTTCCAGGTAGGTCGTATCGACGCTCATGGGGCTTTTCTCAAGGTATTCAATATCGAATGTGGCATAGCCGGCCCCTAGCTCGGTGAGGGCTTCGAGACCCTGGGCCAAGAGCCCTCGAGGCCAGGGGTAGGTACCAATCATGTCTATGGAGGTTTCATCTATGTCGAGAAGCACTATAGACGGGTCTTCCTTGACCGCTGGTTTTAAGTGAAGGAAGATGTCATAGACGCTGTACTCCAGGTTGCGCCATGCCGGCAGTACATAGAGAAGAGCGAATACAAGGCTAATGACCATCGGCGCGATTATAAGGCGGCTAGAAATTTTCTTCTTAGACATGGTTGTACTCCATACATGAAAAACTTTATAAACCGTAGTATACTACTTGATATCTCTAATGTAAGGTGTGATATGAAAGTAAAACATGTTGCCCTGGTTTTGATGCTCGTTGGTACCACGTGTGCCTTTGGGCAGTCAAATCAATTCATCGACATTCTTTTGGAAACTGATTCCCTTAGTGCAGGGCAGGCAGCCTATCTGGTGCTTGTTGCCTCTGAACGTCTCGATGAAAAAACCGACGAAGCCGGTGCCTTCAAGGCACTCATAGACCTGGGTTGGGTCTCAGAACAGACTCAAATGGACACGCCCATGCGTACCAAGGACTATTGCTACCTTCTGATGAAGGCGTTTGATCTGAAAGGCGGCCTTTTGTATTCGCTCTTTCCCGGTCCCCGTTATGCCTATAGGCAGATGGTATCGAGCCAGGTCATCCAGGGTCGTTCTGATCCTGCAATGGTTGTTACTGGTTCGAGGGCCATGCGCATGCTAGGCAGGGTGTTTGACATACAGGAGATTTCATCATGATGCGCCGTAACCGTACTCTGTTGTCCGTTGCGTTCTGTATGGTAGCGGTTCAGGCTTTTTCAATGGACTTTGGCTCGACCATAAGCGACAGCACCACGTTGTCAGGTTCGAGTGGCGTTACCAGTCTTACGCAGAAGAACATAGTTTCTGCCTGGATATCCGCTCCTATAGGATCTTCCACGTCACTGTATGTCTCTGCCTTGTATCAATTCTATGGTAGCTTCATCCTATCACCTGTGGCGAGTGTCGATAGCGTTAGACCCTATCAGTTCACGGCTGGACGAGTTGAGTGGGAAGGTTTTCTTCCACTAGGCTCTGAGTCGAGTATCCGCTGGTCCTTAGGTCGTGTGCCATTCCAGGACTATTCCAGCAGGGTTGTAAACGGCTTGTTCGATGGTGGTCTCTTGGAGATGTCTTTTGGCAGCATCCAGGTGAGGTCCGCTCTTGCCTTTACTGGTTTGACTTTCAAGGAGGATGCTCTCGTCATCATTGACTTTGATGATATCTACATATTAATAGAGGATACGCTAAATTTTGCTCCCAAGCGTGTACTCACATCCATAAGCACACGCTTCATAGAGATGGTACCCATGCTTGATATTGGATTGGACGTGTGGGCTCAGTTTGATGTGGAGCCTGGAGTTATAGACACACATACGCAATACCTAGAACCATATGTAGAGGGTAGAGTCGGCCGTGCAATTCGCTGGCGGCTTTGGGGCGTGGGTCAGCTTGGTCAGGACGGGGATTTCTTCTACTCCCTGGCCGCAGGTGGCCGCGTTCGCTACTCCTTGCCAGAGACTCTCGGGCTCAAGCTGAGTGCGTCTGCCCTTTGGGCAGGCGGAGATTATGATGCCGGTGGTGCCATGAGGG
>JAVEXO010000073.1:0-10315 GCA_034003955.1 Spirochaetia bacterium
CTGGCCGCCGCTCTCAGAGCCGGTAAGGATGCCGATTCCTATCACGCCTATGTAGACAGGTAGTCGCCTTCTATCTCTCCTGCAATAGTGCGCTGCATGAAACTCTTTAGAGCATCCAGCTCTGTATATCGTCCCAGTGCAACCATGAGCTTGACTATTGTTGCCTCTCTCGTCATGTCTACGGCAGAGACGAGGCCGTAGTAATCGGCGCTAGAGGCCACCTTATACAGCCTTAGATTGACCTTGCCCATGGGAGACTGACTACAGATGGCTATGGGAACTTTCATGTCGGCGGCAGCCTTGAAGAAATCTTCGAGGCCCTGGTCGTCACTTGGAACGTTACCGCTACCGTAGGCTTCAACGACCAGGCCTTTCGTCTTGCCATCAAGAACAGTAGGTATGATGGTGGAGAAGTCGAATCCAGGAAAGATAGGCACCAGGAGGACTCGACTGTCTAGCCTCGTGTCTATCTCGAGTGGACCCGTTGGTAGTGGCAAGAAGCGATTGTAAAACTGTTCCATCGATATGCCGAGTTTAATGAGAGGCCTGTAATTGGGGCTGTAGAAGGCGTCAAAGTCTCCAGCATCCTTCTTCTTTGTTCTATTGCCCCTGAATACGGTGTTGTTGAACTGAACGGCTACCTCATGAATATCACTTGAGTTGGCAACCTCGACAGCGGATATGAGGTTGCCCAGTGCGTCACTACGCCTCATCGTTAAAGGCAGCTGAGAGCCGGTGAGCACGACTGGCTTGCCTAGGTTCTTTAAAAAGAAAGACAGGGCACTCGCCGTATACGCCATGGTATCGGTGCCGTGAATGACGACGAAGCCATCATACTCATCGTAGCTATCATAAATCTCGCGGGCGATACGTGCCCAGTGCTGTGGCCTAAACAGGGACGAATCTATGTTGAATAGCTGTTTCTGGTGCAGCTCTGCATTGAACAGCGGGGGCACGGCCTTCTGTATGTAGTCGAGGGCGTAGTCACCCGGTGTGAGGAGACCCTTGTCGTCTGTCTGCATTGAAAAGGTTCCGCCGGTATGAATGATAGTTATTCTTTTCATGACCGGCGCCTTGTCATGGCATCAAGAAGGCTTAAAGCCAGGTAGCCCAAGGTGTTGAGGCCTGTTGGATATGACGCCAGCACAGCCTATGGTCAGCACGCGTTCCGCCACGGCAGGGTCGTCTATGGTCCATGGTACTACCGTGCGTCCGCCTAGCATCCTGCCCAGGCTCAGGCCGAATTTGTTTGCCTGTGTGTGCTTTGGCTTCAAGAAGTCTGTCCTGCCTATCCATCGACCCTCGCCATGCCTCAGGTACCAGGGCACACCGTCATCTATGCAGTAGATGATGGCAGTAGGAACGTGGGGGCACAGGGACTTGAAACGCTTGAGGGCGATGGGATTGAAGCTTGAAACGACTATACGCTCAGAGCCGTATCCAAAGTCTGCAAGCAATCTTGCAAGGGCAGCCTCGAGGCCCTTGTCCTCGGCCTTGCCGCTTTTTATCTCCACATCGAAGTACAGGTCATTACCCAATTCTGTAAAGAGTTCAGACAGCAAGGGTGGGCGTTCGCCCTTCCATTGCTGGCCCTTCCATGAGCCAATATCGATGTCCTTGAGCTGGTCCATGGTGCTGTCTTCTATGACAAGAGCCGTTCCGGGGGAAACTCTCGTCGTATTGTGGTCATGGATGACGACCAGTTGACCGTCGGCCGTCAGGTGTATGTCGAGCTCGACACCCGGACAGCCTACATCCTTGGCAAGGCGGAATGCCGCCATGGTGTTCTCTGGAGCCTCGCTCGATAGCCCCCTGTGTGCGAATACGAGCGGCCTATCCCGCCCGGGAAGTACGTCTAGTCTTGCCATACTTATTACTCTTTTTTCCCTTCTTCTATACTGCGTTTAAGAGCCGCCAGTGCGTCGTCGGTACCCAAGGCTGCCAGATCGCTTTCCAGCTTGCCATCGGCTCCGTCTCTATCGTCTGGATCAAGGCCCGCGGCCATCCTCAGCTGGGCCAGGAGTAGATCTGCGTCTACCGATCGCTGTGAGGCAGATACGGTTCTAAGGTTCTCGCTAATCCTGGATACCTTGTACCGCAGTTCGTCCCGCTCCGCCTGCAGGCCTACGCTCTTGGCCGTAAGCTCGTCAAGCCTTGCGCGTGCAGCTGCTTCTAGATCACTCGAGCCTTTGGCCCCCGCCAGTTCAACGCGCCTTACCCACAGGGCCACATCATCGGCCAGCGTGGCCAGGTCGCGCTCCAGAACCTTGAGTGCCGTCATGAACTCCAGTGCGTAGGCCTTGGCCTCCTCCGCTGATAAACCGCGGAGATCTGTATCGTCAAGTGCCATGCTACAGCTTAAAGGTTGCGCCCAGGCCTAGCTGGAAACCACCGTAGGAACTCAAGGGGCCCCCAATTATATCCAGTAAGCCAAGCATATAGTCGGCCTGAGCCTCGACAAATACCTTGAGGTTGCGTGATACGAGGTATGACAGGTAGGCTCCAGCGGAGACTCCGTAATGTGTAAACCAATCGTCGTCTGTGCTTGAGAATTCATCGCGTAGAATTTTAACGATGATGTTTGTTGAGCCAGCTACGCCAATACGACCGCCCAGTTCAAGCCTGCGCAGGAACATGCTGTACTGTCCGCCCACTATGGCGTTCAAGGGAAAGAGCATGTTGCTGTCTAAGATGACCTGGAAGGCGGTAAACGGCCTAAAGTTGTAGAACCCGCGGGTTAGCTCGCCCCTGGCTCCTATGACGAGGCTACTACCCATGTAGTCTTCCAGGTAGTTGTAGGAGTGGGCGTAAACGGCTACATCGACACCGAGCCGTGGTATCTCGCGTAGCTGTACATCCTTGACGACAGGTACGCCCGAGTACAGGATGGTGCCCTTTGACCTAGTGGAACCGACGTCCTTTATGAGGATGAGGCCGACCTCGCGCTCATCAAGGAAGCCTTCTAGCTCGTCGCTCTCTATGACGGCGTATTCGTCACCCTTCTTGATGCCCATGTTCTGGCCAAGCTGGATATCAACACCGCCGAAACCTGAGGCTAGTACGCGTGTAACGTTCTGGAACTGGGATACCTTGCGTATCTCAAACTGCAGCTGCATGGGAATGCCTGATATGGCTTCCTGTATTGACTTGTATTGTGTCTCGCGGCTGGTACCCTGTGTTTCGACGTTTGCTATGCCTATCATGGTGCCGTCTGATACGTCAATGAAGGTGACGTTTGTCTTTATGTCGGTGCGCCATTCCTTGTTGTCGACGAATTGGCTGTTATAGCTTGTGACAACAGGCACGGCTATTATGAAGGCGCCTACCAGTTTGTTGAAATCTGCCTCTGTCAGGAAGGCTTCGCCGAACTGATACTTTTCAGGAAGGACGAAGGTGGATTCCTTCATGTTCTTGAGTATGGTGATGAACTGATCCACGTCGTTTGTGGAAAAGCGTTTTTCCATACCAAAGATGGTAAAGCGGCCAAGATCAAGGAAGACCCTCTGGATGTCTATGTCTATGGTCCCCAGGGTTTCACTCGGGATATCCCATCCATAGAATCCCAGGGAGAAGATTGCTATTTCTTTTTTCTCGCTCACCTGGGGCTGAGCGAAGACCAAGGCCGATCCTGCGACAAGAAGTATCGCAGCTATAGCCGCCGTACGTATATGCTTCATTGTTCCTCCTACCTTACCCATTGTCTGTGAGCAGATAGTATAGAGCATCAAAACGGCTTTTGCGAGTATATGGGACGGATATCCTCTTGCCGACATGGCTCCCTGCGCGCTATCGTGTTTTCCATGGCCAAGGGATACCTCGACATAGAAGACGATATAGCCGCTCTCGCGACGCCCCCAGGCGCCGGTGCCCTGGCCGTGCTACGCGTTGCGGGTCCTTCGAGCGTAGACAGGCTTTCCCGGGTCTTTTCGAGGCCCGATGTGCTCCGTGATTCTGCTGGCTATACGGCCACCTATGGCAAGATACTCGGTGCAGACGGCAGGGCCGTCGATGAGGTCGTAGCCTTGGTATTCAGGGAACCGGCAAGCTATACGGGGCAGGACGGTGTAGACATCATGGCTCACGGAGGCCAGGAGCCTTCTGCCGGCGTGATGGAGGCTTTAGAGTCTGCGGGCTTCAGGCGGGCCTTGCCGGGGGAATTTACATTCAGGGCCTTCTATAACGGTAAGATGGACCTTGCAAGGGCCGAGGCAGTAGGGGAGCTGGTATCAGCCAGGACGTCTGCCGCCAGGGCCGATGCATTTGCACGTCTAACAGGTGGCTTGTCCCGGGAGTTGTCGGCCATAAAGGATAGGCTGGTAGCCGTTGCGGCGGCCTTCGCCCTGCGTCTTGATTACGGCGAGGATGAGTCTCCCGATGATATCGTTGAGGTAATCCCTTCACTGCAGGCGGCTCGTGAGGCCTGTGAACGTCTTGCAGACAGCTATGCCGTAGGTCGAGCCCTTCGGGACGGTGCCGTCGTCGTCCTGGCCGGGCGAACAAACGCCGGTAAATCGTCGATCTTTAATCGTCTTTTAAAGGAAGAACGCGCAATAGTTTCCAGCGTTCCTGGCACGACTCGGGACTATCTTGAGGCAGAGCTTGATCTTGGCGGCTTGCCGGTGCGCCTTGTAGACACAGCCGGGGTCAGGGAGAGTGCCGACCCGGTAGAGGCGGAAGGCGTGCGAAGATCCCTCCTTGCGGCCGGTGGCGCCGATGCCATCATCTATGTTGCGGATGCTAGCCTGGGGCTGCTTCCTGAGGATGCGGCATTCATCAAGGCTAATCCAGGTGCCGTGCTGGTGTGGAACAAGATTGACGAGCCGCTATCGCTCCCTGTTCCATCGGGCTTTATAGGTGTCTCTGCGGCCACGGGCGCGGGTGAGAGCGAACTGGCCAGCACCATCAGGATGGTGCTCGTAGGTACTGACATGCGGGAAGGTGACGATATAGGCTCTGCCTTGGTTCATAGCGGCGCTCGTATAGGCACCGCTCGTCACCGAGATGCCTTGTTAAGGGCCGCTGCTTCGCTTCGTGACGCCGAGGCTGCATTAGAGGCCAGGGAGCCTGTGGACATGGCTGCCGTCGACGTGGCCTCTGCCATAGAGGCTCTTGGCGAAATATCAGGGGAGACGACGAGTGAAGACATACTCGATTCCCTCTTCTCAAATTTCTGTGTAGGAAAATAGATGGATTATGACATCATCGTCATCGGTGGCGGACACGCAGGCATAGAGGCGGCACTGGCGGCCGCCAGGCTAGGACGCTCCACCCTTCTTGTGACACAGAACCCCGACACCATAGGGCTCCTCTCGTGCAACCCAGCCATAGGCGGCCTGTCCAAGGGCAACCTTGTGCGTGAGGTGGATGCCCTCGGTGGAGAAATGGGCCTCCTTATAGACAAGACGACGATACAGTATCGCCTCCTTAACCGCTCCCGGGGGCCGGCCGTACAGGCGCCGAGGGCGCAGGCGGACAAGTCCGCCTACGCCGCCGCCGCGAGGAATGCTTTAGAGATTCAGCCAAAACTGCATATTCTTATGGACAGCATCGTGGCCATCCTCGCGTCGGCCGACGGCGCGCGCACGGAGGGGGTTGTAAGCGAGCGCGGCCAGCGCATAGGCGCGCGCGCCGTCGTCATCGCCTCGGGCACCTTCATGGAAGGCCGTATCTTCGTAGGCGAGTACAGGGCGGCTTCCGGTCGTCTTGGTGAACCTGCTGCAATAGGCCTGGGCTCGTATCTGCGTGAGGCAGGCTTTCCTGTTGGCAGGATGAAGACAGGCACACCCGCTCGCATAAAGGCCTCCAGCGTCGATCTGGCGAGTCTAGAGGAACAGGCTGGTGACGCCGACAGGGCGGCGTTCTCATTCATGAACGATGTGGCCACGGGGCCCGAGATGTCGTGCTGGATTACCTACACCAATGATCGAACCCATGACATCATCAGGGCTAACATAGGGCGCTCTCCCCTGTATTCCGGCGACATAAGCGGCAAGGGGCCACGCTACTGCCCGAGCATTGAGGATAAGGTTGTCAAGTTTCCACAGCGTGACAGGCATCAGATATTCGTTGAGCCCGAGGGCATGTACACCGACGAACTGTACCTGAACGGTCTTTCGTCGTCGATGCCCGAGGAGGTGCAGGAAGCCTTCATAAAAACGATGGACGGTTTCCATGATGCCTTCATGGTAAGACCGGGCTATGCGGTGGAGTACGACTATGTCGATCCTGTCGATCTCTATGCGTCACTCGAGTCAAAGCGTATGGCGGGTCTGTTCATGGCCGGCCAGACAAACGGCAGCTCGGGTTATGAGGAGGCGGCGGCTCAGGGCATCGTTGCCGGCATCAATGCTGTCTTGTCCATAGAGGGTGAGCCAGCGATAATCCTGTCGCGCTCAGAGTCGTATATTGGAGTGCTCATAGACGACCTCGTTACACTCGGCGCCAAGGAGCCCTATCGCATGTTTACAAGCAGGGCTGAACGTCGTCTGGCCTTGCGGCACGACACGGCAGATCGTCGCCTGACGCCTCTTGGTATACGCCTTGGCCTGGCGACAGAGGAGAGGGCGGAGCGCTTCAGTCGCAAGCTGCAGTCCATGGATGCTATAAAGGATTTGCTTAAGGCACGGCGCATATCGCAGGACGACGCCGAGCGTGAAGCCGCCTTTGTGCCCCATGTAGGCGAGAGCCTGGCCAAGGCCTTGAGTGACCCAAGGGTAGCAGGGCTCGATGTAGAGGCGATAGAGCCGGCTACAGGAGCATTTCCACCCTTGTGGGTCAATGGGGTTGTGTTGGATCTACGTTATGAAGGCTATGTTGCCAAGGAAGAGCGCCTCTCGGCCAGGCTTGGCAAGCTCGATGCCATGCGCCTTCCGCCTGACCTTGACTATGCCGCGGTGCCCGGTCTGTCGTCTGAATCCGCCGAGAAACTGGCGCTGGCCAAACCACTGTCGCTGGGCCAGGCATCAAGAATACCCGGCGTCAGGCCAAGCGATGTGGCTTTGCTGGCAGTACGAATGACGGTAGCCTCCAAGGGCGGCGCGGCAGGCAAGACGCCTTAGGCTTCCTTCTTGATGCCGCAGAGCGAGGCTAGATCGGCCTTGGCCTTGTCGAGGGCGTCCTGGTATTGGTCACGCATCTGTCCTACGTTCTGCTTGTAGAAGGCTGCAAAGTCAGGGTCGTTCATGGGGTCTATGCGGACTGGTCTGCCCATCCTGGCGGACATCTCCTGCTCCTTCTGCTTGAGCCTTGGAGCGTACTGCTTGCGAATGGCTTCTTCCACACGTTTTGCATCCTCAAGGTATTGCTTGAGGAATCCCGCGAGCTGATCGAATATGGCCTGTATCTTCTTCTCGCCGAATGGTGTGGTGTTGAGGACCTTTATACCGGCGGCCAGTGGAGCCATCTCCATCTCAGGGTCGGCCATTGCGGTAATTGGCAACTGTATTCGTGCAATGAACACCTCAAATGCACCCTCGCGTATCTGTTCCTTGCGTTCCTTGGCAGTGGCGGCGAATCGGGCGGCAAAATCCATTTCTTCTGGATTGTTGAGGCACTCGCCTGCGAGGCGCTTGCCTTCTTGCTTAGCCTCCAAGGATGCCATAGCCTTGGGGTCAGCCTTGATGTCCTTGGTTCTTTCCAGCGCTATCTCAAGCGCGCTCTTTATCATCGCCATTGTGTTCTCCATCTATATTCGATTTAAGTCTGCCCGATCCGGATGAAACCTTCATCGGAGAGCCGAGGTCTCTCTTCATTATAAGTACCTTGTCAAGAATCGACGCAACGAGTATTGCTCCTACGATGTATTCAAGGCCAGTATAAACTTTTGGTGAAATATCGGCCACGAATCGTAGAAGCTCAAATGCGTATAGCACCATGGTAGAGGCTACCGTAGCCTTTCCCATGAACGATGTCCTCGGCGTAATCCTTTTATTTACAATAATAAGGAAAAGCACCATTAGACCTTGCCCCACAAGCCGTATAAGTAGCAACACTAGAAACCACGTGGGTATTATATGAAAATAATAAAAAACAAGGCTAATGACAAACAAAAGGGCGTAGTCGCTCGCCGAGTCCATCATCTTGCCTACGCGTGTCGTCTCCTTGTCTTTCCTGGAGACATAACCATCGAGGAAATCGGTGGCAAAAATGACGGCTACGAGGGCTATAAGCTCGTATCGCAGGGCGTAATCCTTGCTGGCAATGATTACAAACAGGATGGTAGGAAGGGTGCTGACCCTGAACAGGGTGATAGCATTGGCCTTGTTCACCTTAGTCAGTTTAATGCCTGAAGGTTCAATGACGAAATCATCCTTAAAAAGGCGAAGCATGATGAAGAGCAGCCCGTGAAAAGCGACGGTAACTGTGGCATAAGGCAGGGCGTATGAAGCAAAGAAACCTATGGGTATAGAATAGGCACAGAAGATGCCAAACTGAATGGCCAGGTATATAAGGAGAATTCTAATGAAACTGTTGGTCAGTGAGCCGTTTGCTCTGGATTTTTTGCTGATAGGGGATGATACGGTGGGCATACCTGTCCTTGTTGGCTCATCGTTTGCAGCCTCTTGGATAATGACGAGACTCGTCGTGGCAACGCTCGTGAGCCGGAATGATACAACTTGACAGTGGCACTGTCAAATAGCCATACT
The DNA here is from genome assembly GCA_034003955.1 of Spirochaetia bacterium. Lineage (GTDB taxonomy): Bacteria > Spirochaetota > Spirochaetia > Treponematales > UBA12059 > SZUA-370. Next base: position 8,646 of record JAVEXO010000073.1, read on the forward strand.
ATCTCAATGAATCTTGCAGATATCCTTACCGCAAGCCGCCTATTCATGGCGCCTGTCTTTTTTATTGTGTTTATGTGGGGTGAGGCTCTTGGCCTCCCGGTGCCGGCCGTAGTCTCCATACTCTGGGCTCTGTTCATCCTTATAGAGCTTTCAGACATGTTTGACGGACTTGCCGCTCGAAAAATGAAGACAGTCAGCGCCTTTGGCAAGCTATTCGACCCATTTGCCGATGTCTTTGCCAGGCTTACATACTTTGTGTGTTTTGCATTCAGCGGCATCATGCCTCTATGGATTTTTCTGCTCATAATCTATAGGGAGTTTAGCCAGCTATTCTTGAGGCAACTGATAGCCGAGATGGGCGTTGCCATGGGCGCCAGGATTGGTGGCAAGATAAAGGCTGTATTCTATATGCTGTCCGGTGCCGCCTCTTTAGTACTTTGGAGTCTGCAGGCTCTAGGATTATTCCTGGATTCTATCGATGTGCTGTCTGTCGTGGTTACTGTTATTTACTATATAGCCGCGGCTCTGGCACTCGGATCATTCATTGACTACATAGGCCAGTTCCGTAAGATAAACGGAACCCGTACAAAATAATGCTTCCTATAGACTCTCTGAGTGTCCCACAGGCCTTAGGTGTCAAATTCGTACTGTTTGACATAGACGACACCATAACAGAGGATGGCCGACTGCTCAGGGAATCCTATGACGCCATATGGGCACTTTCTGGCCAAGGCATAGCTGCCATCCCCGTTACAGGCCGGCCGGCCGGCTGGTGTGACCTCATAGCGAGGCAATGGCCGGTAGCGGGTGTGGTAGGCGAGAATGGTGCCTTCGCTCTTTTTATGGAGGAAGGTCGTTTGTCCTCTGTTTATCATGACGCAGCCCCCGATCCTGTATCGGTGCGTTCACGGCTTGCAGAACTTGGTAGGCTGGCCATAGAGCACTTCCCAGGTCTACGTATAGCCAAGGATCAGCCATACAGGGTTTTTGATGTAGCCTTGGACTTTGCAGAAGAAGAGCCCAGGTTTGATCTTGATTTTGCTGTCAAGGTTAAGGAATTCTGCGAGGCTCAGGGCGCCGTCGCAAAGGTAAGCTCCATCCATGTAAACGCCTGGTTCGGAGCCTACGACAAGCTGTCTATGGCCGAGGCCTTTCTATCCCGTCGCTTTGGATTCGATCCAGTACTGGATGCAACATCGGTTTTGTATTTTGGTGACTCTCCAAACGATGAACCGATGTTTGGCCGCTTTCCCTTGTCATGTGGTGTAGCAAATGTAAAAAACTATGCATCCTTATTGTATAAACCACCGAAATTCGTGACTAAACTGCCATTTGGTTACGGTTTTGCCGAAGGTGTAGACGTTTTATTACGCCTGCGTGAAAAACGTTGAATTTGAATACGATTTTTGTAAAAACTACGTTGACATACGCGACGGCTTTCGGGTACCTTCTGCCTCGCCGCTGATGACGCGGTACGCGGATGAGTCACTTAAGGCGAGCAGAGCCGAGGCTTAAGACGCCGTAAAGAAAAGCATAAAAGTTGCTTGACACGAATGAATGAAAGGCGCTATAAAGTGCGCCGCGCCTATGAAGCCGATGCTTCTTAAGCGCATAGAAGCTGAGCTGGCATGCAATTTGCATGTAGGTTCGAGCGGGGTTCTTACACAGGT
>JAVEXO010000074.1:0-10233 GCA_034003955.1 Spirochaetia bacterium
CTGCCGCGTTTTTCTGGATGGGGGCATCGCTCTGATCCGATTCCAAGAGCGAGGCGAGTCTGGCCAGGGTGAGTATGCCCTCGGTGACGAGGTCGGCTCCGCTGAGCTCGGAGCAGGGAGGAATCTCTGGGTCGAGCTGTCGTATATCCACCGTTATTTTGCCTCCTGTCTCTCGTGCGATGATGTTGGCCGTGGTGCCCCCCGATATGACCTTGCGTCCCTCAAAGACGGTAAAGAGCCTGGTCATCTCCTTGTCTTTGTCCTTTGAGACGGGGGGTCCGGTAAGCACGAGGAGGCGACGCGGATGCCTCCAGTAGGCCACGCCACAGGTGATGTCGTCCTTGGCCGACCAGCCGTCCTTGGCTATGGCCTCTCGCACGACAGACTTGGCAAGGTCGCGCGCCGATATGTCCGGGCTTTCGGCGGTAAACTCGGCTGTTCTGTCCTGTGCGGCGACGTCACCCCAGCCGAGGGGCCAGGCCTTGGTGCCCATGCCTGCCTGGGTAACACCGTCTGAATAGAGGGCTATGCGGTCTCCAGGGCGGGCGTCGAAGTTTGATAGTCTTAAGATTGCGTCTCCCCTGGCGCCTTTTTTGCTGCCTGGCAGCCTCAGTTCTGTCTTTATTGGCTCTACCAGGAGGCCGTCACGAACGAGGGCGTATGGAGGATTGTCGTATTCAACGACGCGGACCTTGCCAGATGGTGATACATCCAGGATGGTGAAGGTGGCGTAGCTTATCCTGCGTTCTGAGCACACGGGTAATGAGCGCATGACGAATTCCGCCACGCGACTCAGGGGAATGTCGGAGGCGACGCAGCGTGCCACCATGGTGGCCGTCAGGGTGGCCAGGACGCCTGCCTTTATGCCAGAGCCAAGCCCGTCAGACAGGACTGAGACTATGCGCCCGTCGTCGCACTTGATGCTCTGGAAGACGTCTCCTGGGGCGCTTTGGCCCTTCTTGGAGGCATGGTGATGAGAGATTTCCAGGAAACTGTCTTTCATGGCCTGGTCGCCCCACCATCGAATGAATCGTCGTTATTTTGCGAGGCCGGTGAGAATGACTCTATTATAGACTGTAGTATTGTCTCGCTCTCGGCGGCGTTCTCTCCCAGCAGGTAGGCTATCTTCTGTACCGTGGCCACATTCTTGCGTATGACGGCCCTGGCCTTTGAGACGACGCGATCCTTGCGTATCCATGGAACGGTGACGTCCTGGAATATGCCACCTATGACGAGGCCGGGTTCTATGCCAAAGATTGAGCCTGAGAGTACGCGGCCGTCGAACTTGACGTCACGCTCCATGGTTCCAATCTTGTCGCCCACAAAGAGGCCGTCTGCGAAGGCTGCCTCGAATATCTGCCAGAAGGGTGCCAGTTTGTGCAGGTCTGCTCCTTCCAGTCCGGGTTTCTCATCGAAGACACGCTCGGCGTCCGCTCCCAAGAGCCGCACGAAGGCGCGGTTACATTCAATGATCTTGAGATCGGAACCTACGAGCACGACACCGGAGGGCATGGCCTTTATGAGGGCGTTGGCCTTCTTCTGGGCCAGGGAACGCATGTACGATACGCACATGGTACGCTCGGCGTTGCCTGCGAGCATGGCTGCGGCGAAGCAACGGCAGCTGTCGTAGCCGCAGGATGAACAGTTGAGTTCATCGTCGGGGCTTGTCTTGCCTATTGATCTGAGGGCCTCGAGCAGGGCTTCTTCCGACGGTACAATTTTTGTAACGGGAGTTGCCGTGCGGAGGAGTGCGGGAGCCGAGCGGGCATCTCTCCTGTCAAGCGATGAGCGTGCGTAGTCGAGTACCGCAAGGCGCTTTCGTACAGAACCGGATCGATGCTCTGCCTCGGGGCCGTTGACGCAACCGCCCTCGCAGGCCAGGAGCTCCAGGAAGATAGGAGAGCTGCCATCGTAGGATTCCAGTCCATCCAGGGCCTTGACTATCTGGCCCAGGCCAGAATATGAGACACAATGAGCGCTGAGACCCGGGGCGTATTTCTTTATTCCGGCTATCATGCCTCCGTCTACCGGATACAGGGAGCCCTTGGCTGCCCGCTCGGGGAAGAAGTGATCGTCGTCGCTCAAGGCTATAGTCCTAGGGTCTATGCCAGCCTGCTCGAACCAGGCGCGAAGTTCCCTGAATGTTATGGCTATGTCTATGATGCCGCCTGATCTGTCTGCCTCGCGCTTCTTGCCTATGCAGGGGCCTATGAAGGTGACGGCGGATGCTGGGCCAAAGCGTGCCTTGAGTTCTGCCGCATGGGCCTCCAGTGGGGAGGCCAGGGGAGACAGGAATCTGGCCAGTTCCGGACGGTACAGGAGTATGTAATCGTTTACCACGGGGCAGGCGCTGGACAGGATGACGCGGCCCGAGCCTGAGTCCTTGGCGCCGGATAACTCGGCGGCCATGGAGCGTGACACGTCGTCTGCTCCCCATGCCGTCTCGGCGACTGACGAGAAGCCGAGCGCCCGTAATGAGGCCACGATGCGTTCTGGTTCTATGTCGGGGAATTCTGCCACGAACGATGGTGCAAGGCTGGCCACGACTGTCTTACCCAGGCCAAGGAGGGCCTTGGCCCGTTCCAGGTCTGAGCGAACCTTCTTGGCTCCGGTTGGGCAGACTTCCACGCAGTGGCCACAGAGCACGCACAATTCTGGTACTATGCTGGCCTTGCCCTCGATGACCCGAATCGCCTTTACGGTGCATTCCCTGACACACTTGTAGCAGTCCTGGCAGGCGGTGCTCTCGGTGCGGATTGGCTGGTAGGTATGCATGGCTACTGTCCACCCAGTTCATGCTGGAGGATATCCTCTATGGCCGCAGGATCTACGCCCTTATACAGCTTCTCGCCTATGCGCAGGTTTGGCCCATCACGGCAGAGCCCTTCGCAGAGGGTACCAGAAAACTCTATACGAGCCTCAAGACCTTCCCTTGCGAGCCAGCGACGGATGATTTCAACGTTACGCGCATTACCGCGGGCGTAGCATGAGGAACCCATGCAGATGGATATGGTGCTTGATGCTGAACTCATGGGATATATATATAAAATAATATCGATTATGTCAACTGGGGGGTTCTCAGGCGAAATTCCGCACTGTATGCGAAGGAATTAGAGCCTGGACAAAAGGAATTAGAGGGTAGTCTACAGGAGTGAGAGGCTTGCCTGGTGAGAAAGCTCCACGTATACGGCGTCTGCCAGGCCGAAACCGGCCGTCTTGCTCATGTCCTTGGCGTACTCGTCGTACAGCATGTCGCTGAATATGTCTTCTGCCTGGCCGCCGTCTATGAGACCGCTTTTTTCTACGGTACCGCGCATAGCCTTGAGCATCATGTTGACGAAAATAGACTCGAACTCGCGGCACTGTTCGTAGAGGGGGCTGGCGCGGTCTATGGCTACGCCGCCACGGGCAGCCGCCGAGTGGGCTCCCATGCCCTGGGCCTGGGCCTTAGGCACCTGGAGGGCTCGGTTCTGGTAGGCTAAGGTGGCCGCGTCTATGGTCATTGTCTATTACCTCTTTAAGTTAGTGGCGGTGCCGAGCATGTTGTCGCTCGTCTGTATGGCCTTGGAGTTGAACTCATAGGCGCGCTGGGCGACTATCATGTTGACCATCTCCCGTACCACCGAGACATTGGACATTTCAAGGAACTTGTGGATTGTCTTGCCCATGCCGTCAAAGCCAGGACGACCCGGCAGGGGGTCTCCTGAGGCGTTGGAAAGCTTAAAGAGGTTTTCGCCTACGGCGGTCAGGCCTACGGGGTTGGCAAAGCGGTACAGTTCCAGCCTGCCTACGTCTACGGGGTCGTCCTGTCCAGGAACCTTGACGTTTATGCGGCCGTCCTGGCTTATGGAGAGGGTCTCCGGTATGAAGTCCTGGGGTAGCACCACTTCTGGCATCAGTTTGTAACCGTTTGAGGTGACGAACTGTCCGTTGGAGTCTATCTTGAAAGCGCCGTCGCGGCTGTACGCGTAGGAACCGTCGTACATCATCACACGGAAGAAGCCGTCGCCCATGATGGCTATGTCTGTAAAGGATTCGGTGTTCTGCAGGTTGCCCTGGGTGAACTGCCGTGGCGTGGCTGCCAGCTTGACGCCATGTCCCATCTGCACGGGCACGGGCACGACGGTATCCTCGGTAGCAGGGGTGCCGGCCACTCGGACCGTCTGGTAAATAAGGTCCTCGAAGTCGGCGCGCATCTTCTTGTAGCCAGAGGTGTTGACGTTGGCCAGGTTATTGGAAATTGTGTCTATGCTGGCCTGCTGGCCGATCATGCCGCTGGCGGCTGTCCATAAGCTTCGTACCATCTGTGTCCCCTAACCTAAACTCTGGCCACTTCGTTTATTAGCTTGCCGAGGGTGGCGTCCGCGGTCTGTATTGTCTTCTGATTGGCCTCATAGGCACGGTTGACCTCTATCATCCTGACCATCTCTATGACAGGATTGACGTTGGATGCCTCGGTGAAGCCCTGTATTATCTTGGGACGGGCCTTGTCCTCTAGTATCTGTGCGGGGCCTGATTCCTCTGTTTCCTTCCAGAGACTGGAACCTTGCTTGGCCAGGTACCGTACGGTCTCAAAGTCGACGAGCTTGAGGGTGTCCAGGAGCACCGGCTCCTGCCACTCGTTCTGCTCGCGGCCTACGAAGTTGAGGGGGTCGTCCTGATAGGCCTCGTTGACCCATATCCTACCGTCCTTGTCCACCTTGAAGTTGTTCTCCTTGACGCGGATGGGGCCCTGCTCACCGAGCACCGGGTAGCCTTCCTTTGTCTCAAGATAACCTTCCTTGCCAAGAACGAAGGAGCCGTTCCTCGTGTAGCGCTCGCCATAGGGAGTAGCAATGCTCATGAAACCCTTGCCATCCAAGGCTATGTCAAAGTCGCTATCGGTACCCTTGAGGGCGCCTTGTTCCAGCTCCGTGAAGACTTCGTTGGCCTCAACGCCGGTACCAAGCTTGCCTATGATTGGGGCCTTGTCGCCTGAGCCCAGGGGGTGGAGGTAGACGCCATCGTCGTCCATGCGGTGCAGGAGGAGCTGTGCGAAGGCCTTGGAGACGGTAACGTCGCGCTTATATCCGTCGGTGTCTATATTGGCGAGGTTGTTGGCTATGGCGTCAAGCCGTACCTGTTGTGCGGCCATACCGCTCGCTCCTGTATACCATCCACGAATCATGCTCGGTTCCTCCGTTACACTACAGTAGGTATATCGGCGCTAAATGATGATGGGTTTAGGGTGCGTCTAGCCTAAATGGTGACGAGGCTGCCTGAGTCTATCTCCTGGACGAATATGTTGAGGTATCTGCCTGAATGCTCAAATTTAGAGCCAGGCGCGTAGGTGCTCATGAAGAAGTACATGACGTCGCTCATGTCGTCCTGTGACTCTATGAGGGTGTAGCGGTAGTAAATTTCTCCCTCGTGCGCGACCAGGACCTCATGGCGCCTCTCGTCCTTTTCTGTCTCTGGGTCGGTGGCCACTCGCAGTGTTGCGCGGAGGCCACCATAGTATGAGCGGGCAAGAAGGTAGAGGTTGAGCTTGCCGTGAGCATCCTTGTAGTACAGCTCGGCCATGCCGCCCATTGCCGGGACGGAACCTATGATGGTGTACTTGTCAGCCTTGCAGATGGGGGACCAGCGAACCGTATAGAATGCGTCGTCGTCTTTGAGTGACTTCTGTATGTCGTATACCACGGATACCATGGTAGCACGATAGGCCCTGTGGACGATAGCGCCCATGAGTCTATGGTGATCATAAAAGCGGGGGGTCTGTACATTTTATTATAATAGGTATAAACCTATACAAAACCCGCTCCCAGATCACCCGATCGTACCGACCGTCGCCGTTGTAAGAGCGGAACCTAAGGAAGAGTAAGCAGTGCGAGAAGTTGTTGAACGCGTCTTGAGCGCTGAAGACGAGGCAAAATCAAGGATAGACAGTGCAAGGCAACGAGCCCAGGCCATAAGGACAGAGGCGGATGAAGCCGCAAGTGCCCTCATAGGCAAGGCTCGTGAAAAGGCTGTGGCCGATTCCAGGCTTATGCTTGATAAGGCCAGGAACGCTTCCGAGGAGTCCCTACTCAAGGCACGGGCCGAAGGAGACAGCGCCGGAGCCTCGTTTGTCGAATCTGCACAGAGAGCATCAAGCGAGCTCGTCGAACGTATAGTCGGCATGATAAGCGGACAGCCGTCGTGAGAGCCTGAGATTCGTGCCTAGCCCATTATCAACCTATGGTTTTCTGAGCGCCAAGCTCAAGACCAGAATAAGCAAGACCCTTCCTGTCGATACCATTGACCGCCTCATAGCAGCCAAGTCTCTTCCTGAGGCTGTGCAGGTATTAAAGGGCACAGAATATGCGGCCATAGAAGAGGCCTACTCTACGACTGGAGACTTGAGGGCCGGTGAGGCCATCCTGTACGCGCGTGAGGTGGAGCTGTATACGGGGCTCTATAGATACGTCAGTGAACCAGTTCTGTCTTTCATACGCTCTCTTGCCCTGCGCTTCGAGATAGAGAAGGTAAAGGACTGTGTCAGGCTATGGTTCGACGCCCATGTGCGGGGTCGGGGCATAGAGGGCAAGGCGGCCTATATTTACAGAGCGACAATAGTACACCCCTTTGAGATAGACGATGTGCTTGGTGCCGCCGATGCGGATGCCTTGGCACAAGCCTTTGGTGATACACCCTACGCGGCCATCGTAAGGAAGGAAGCACCCCAGGTTATAGCAGACAGTTCTGTCTTTGCCTTCGAGCTTGCGCTTGACCGCTTCTACTACGAGGAAGCCTTTCTGGGAGCCTCCACTCTGAGCCGAGGCGACAGAGAGGTGGCAGAGCGTGTCCTGGGTGTGGATGTTGACATGCAGAACGTGTCATGGCTCGTCCGTTTCAAGGGGGCGTATGGCATGAGCCTGGAGCGGGCAACTGGCCTCCTCATACCCAGGGGCCGCGCCATAAGCACGGCGGCAATAGCCGCCTCCTACGATGACGAGAAGTCGGGGCTTGGTAGCGGCGGGGCTCTAGGCCTTGACCTCCTCAGAAAGACATACGGCAGCGTTGGAGCCCTCTTGGGTGGCGGTGATGCCGCGGCCCGTCTTTCAATGATGGAAGTAGCCTTGCGCTCGGTGTTGGCCTCCGAGGCCAACAGGAGTCTGGCAGGATATCCATTCTCAATAGGGATAGTCCTGGCGTACTTCACCAGAAAACGTGAGGAGATGCGTACCGTTATGACCATTCTAAACGCTAAATTTTACTCGTTGTCAGAGGAAAGGATACGGAGTTTCCTATGATGTTCACCTCTCCCATGCGATTGTTGACCGCCGTGGCCCTGGATACCGATTCCGATGCCATAGCCAAGGAGCTCCTTAATCTAGGCGCCCTGGATCTGGTTTCTATAAAGGATTTGTCGGGCGGGTGGAACGCCAAGCTTAGCAAGGTGGAGCCAAAGATAAACCTGGCCAGGCTGGCAGAGCTGCGCAAGCGTGTAGAGGGCTTCATGTCGATGTCCCAGCCTCCCATACAGAAGCCTTTGCTCGATGGTGCCGCACCGACGGCCCTGATGGATCTTGATGCGACCGGTAAGAGGCTAGACGCCATGGCCGCCGAGGTGAACGGTTTCAGGGAACGGCAGAAGGATCTTCAGGACGAGATACTCAAGATGGATGAGATTCGTCGTCAGATCGTAGCCTTTGGCGACCTCAAGGCCGGTTCCGCCTCGGTGTCGTCATATTCATATCTTTCTATAAAGGCGGGCTTCATGCCCGCAGACAGGGTCGACGAGCTCACGAAGGCCTTGGAGGGCGTACCATCGGTGGTTCTGCCTTCAGAGGGAGCCTCTGGAGTGTCTGAGGATGGCGGTATTGGCGTGGTGCTGGTGTCGCTCAAGCGCGATATTCAGCGCATAGACCCCATACTTGAACGGCTTGGCTGGCTGGACGCCAGGCTGCCGGATTCCGCGGCCGAAGGCAACGAAGACGCATTGAGAACAATCGATGCCAAGATGGATAGCCTCAGGGTCCGCCAGAAGGCCTGTTCAGACGAGCTTACGGCCTATTTTGGCTCTACGGGAGACTCCCTGGCCGGCCTCTGGGCAGAGCTGCGCGTGGCTGAGCTGATAGCCAGGGTTAGAGCTAGCTTCCTGCGTACCGAGCGTACCGTTCTTTTCTCGGGATGGATTCCCCTGGAAAAGGTAGAGGCGGTAGAGGCGGGCATACGCAAGGCTGCATCAGGCGGATGCAGCCTTGAGTGGCTTGAACCGGGTCATGGAGAGGCGTCCAAGATAATCGCGCCTGTAGAGATGAAGAATCCAGGGATACTCAAGCCATTCGAGGGCATGGTACGCAACTTTGCCGTGCCCGAATACGGTAGTGTCGACCCGACGCCCTTCATGGCCGTATCGTATCTGGCCATGTTTGGCCTGATGTTTGGCGACGTGGGTCATGGGCTGGTTGTCATGCTTGTAGGCATCCTTGGGATCTTGGTTACGAAGAAGTCTGGCAAGTCCGATAGTCTGTTCCGTCTCATGCTGTATTGCGGGGGAGCCGCCATCGTGGCGGGGGTGCTTTTTGGTTCATATTTTGGCATGAGCCTGTTCCCGCCCCTGTGGTTCGACTACCACGCCATAGTAAACGGGCATGAGGCCACAGGATCTGTTCGCAGCATCTATGACATTCTGGGCATTACCGTATGGTTTGGCATGATAGTGCTTGGGACGGGATTCCTCATAAACTGGGTAAACCTGATACACAAGCGTCAATGGTTTACCCTGTGTATGGACAAGGCTGGCCTCGTTGGAGGCTGGATATACGGAGCCGGTGCCTGGGCGGCATTCTACTATGTGGGACACAACTACCGTGAACTGCCACCCGGCAATGTCTTGCTCTTTGCGCTAGGCATACCAACCCTGGCTCTAGCCTTCAAGGCTCCGCTTGAGTTTGCCATCCACGGCCGCCATGAGGGTAAGCGTTTCAAGCCGGGCATGATCATGGATTTCTTCATGGACTGGATAGTCGAGGTGCTGGAAATATATTCCGGTTATCTGGCTAATACCCTGTCATTCATGCGTGTTGCCGGCTTGGGCATAGCGCATGTGAGTCTCATGACGGTGTTTTTTCAGATAGCAAGGATGATAACACCGACAGGGCCGTTCTCCATACTGTCTATTCTGGTGCTGGTGTTGGGTAATGTGCTTGTCATAGCCCTGGAAGGCCTGTCGGCCGGCATTCAATCTCTGCGTCTCAATTATTATGAGTTCTTCTCAAAATATTTTAACGGTACGGGCAAGGCGTATCATCCAATCTCTTTTAATGGTCCTGAATAAAAGGTAAGGAGTATCAGTATGGTAGACGTAAGGAAACGTTTCGCGGGTAGGGTCGGAACCAGTCTCCTGGTAGTAGTAGCCATCATGGCCGTCGTCATGGTGGTAGGCACCCCCAGGGTATCGGCTCAGGAAGCCACGCAAAACGCTGGAATAACGGCAGAACAGGCCAAGGTCCAGCAGTATGGCCTCATGGCAGCCGCCATTGCCTTTGGTTTAGGCGCGATAGGAGCCGGGATTGCCATAGCCAATGTAGGAGCGGCGGCGATGGGCGCCATAGGCGAGAAGCCGGAGATAGCCAGCCAGGCCCTCATATTCATAGCCTTAGCCGAGGGACTCGTCGTCTTTGGCTTCATAACGGCACTGATGATATTAGGCAAGATATAGGGCGCCGTGAAGTACTTCGTTATCGGTGATGAGGACACGGTGCTGGGATTTGGCATGGTAGGCGTCGAGGGCCGCGTGGTGGGTAACCCCGCGGAGGCAGAGGCTGCCTTCGATGCCGCTACGTCTGATTCTGAGATAGGCATACTCGTCGTCACAGAGCGGGCCGCAGAGCTGATGCGCCAACGCGTCGACAGATACCTCTTCTCCGATACCTTCCCGCTTATAGTGGAGATACCAGACAGGCGCGGCCGTATGGCCGGGCGGCCGACTATCCGTGAGATGGTCAACTCCGCAATAGGAATAAAACTTGGCTAGAGGCGCCGGATAAGGATGATGACTATGGAAGATGGCTTACACGACGCTGACGCTATCGTAGCTGGCATACTGGTCGATGCCGACGCCGAGGCAGACCGTATTCTAAAGGAAGCCGCGGACTATGCTGCCCAGACGGCCACACGGGCTCAGGAGCAGGCCATGACCATAGCTCGCGAGGCACAAGCCAAGGCCGAGCATATAACGGCCTCCATTCTGGCAGATGCCCAGGC
>JAVEXO010000019.1:0-46396 GCA_034003955.1 Spirochaetia bacterium
TACAAGCTCGTTTCCCCTCATCACCGGCAGGCCTGCTACCCGGTTGTCATCCATTATCCTGGCGGCTTCCTCCACGGGTAGCTCTTCTGTCACGGTGAAAAGTTTCTTTGTCATGACAGCGTCTACCTTGAGTTTTGAGATGAGGTAGTGCAGTTCGTATATATCAAGCGATGTGGCAGGTGGCGCAGATGCCCGTCTCAGGTCTGCGTCGGTTACTATACCGACTAATTTTCCTGTCTTGTCTACGACAGGCAGACGATGAATCTTTGCCTGCCTCATCATGGCCTGGGCCTCGGTAACCAAGACATCGGCGGCGACTGTCTTGGGATTCTTTGTCATGCAGTTTCCAACGTTCATATCATTCCCTCCGTTTGTATCAAAGCCCCAGATACGCCTTGCGAACTTCTTCATTAGCCAGCAGGTTCTCTGCCGAGTCGGACATCTTTATGCGGCCATTCTGCAGCACGTAACCCTTGTTGGCTATCTTGAGCGCCATATTGGCGTTCTGTTCTACCAGGAATATAGTCGTCTTGCGCTCTTCATTGATGCGTTTGATAATTTCAAATATATTATGAACTATGATCGGCGCCAAGCCAAGGGATGGTTCATCGAGGAGCAAGACCCTCGGCCTGGCCATGAGGGCTCTTGAGATGGCGAGCATCTGTTGCTCTCCACCAGACAGCGTGCCGCCAGCCTGATTGCGCCTCTCGGCCAGCCTCGGGAAAAGTTCGAACACCTCATCAAAGTCGGCCTTTATATTGTCCTTGTCGTTCCGCAGGAAGGCGCCCATGTCAAGGTTCTCCAGGACAGAGAGTTGCGGAAAGATGCGTCGGCCCTCTGGCACCTGTGACAGGCCCATGCTCACTATTGTGTGGGGGCTCTTCCTGGAAATATCCTCGCCATCCAACAGGATCTGCCCTGATCTGATGGCCGTTATGCCGCAGATTGACATGAGGGTGGTAGACTTGCCGGCTCCATTGGCGCCTATAAGGGTTACAATCTCACCTTCTTCCACGGAGAGTGATATTTCACGCAGGGCCTGGATGTTGCCGTAATACGTAGAAACATTCTTGAGTTCCATCAAAGCCATATCATTCTCCTAAATACGCCTTGATGACGTCGGGATTGCTCTTTATCTCCGCAGGCGTTCCCTCGGCTATCAGGCGCCCATAATCGAGCACATAGATCCGTTCAGATACATTCATCACAAGACTCATGTCATGCTCGATGAGCAGGATGGTGACTTTTTCCTTGTCTCGAATAAGGTTTATTGTTTCTTCCAGCTCTTTTGTCTCATGGGGATTCATGCCGGCTACCGGTTCGTCCAGAAGAAGGAGGAACGGGTCCGTGGCAAGGGCCCTGGCTATCTCAAGGCGACGCTGGGCTCCGTAGGGAAGGTTCCTGGCCGTCTCGTTTATATACATCTCAAGGTGCATCTTCTTGAGGATTTCGTGGCAATCCTCGATGAGGCGCTGCTCCTCTTCACGCGTAGAGCGGTCCCGGATTATGGCCTTGAAAATACCGGCCTTGAGGGACTTGTGCCTGCCTATCATGACATTCTCAAGAACGCTCATGTTGCCAAAGAGCCGTATGTTCTGGAATGTCCTGGCAAGACCCTTGCCGTTTATGACATTTGGCTTGAGACCATTGATAGTCTCTTCCGGCTTTTGTCCGTGCCGAATGGAAACGCTGCCTTCTGTTGGCTTGTAGACGCCGGTGATGCAGTTGAATATTGTAGTCTTGCCGGCTCCATTGGGGCCTATCAGGGCGCATATCTCGCCTTCCCGTATATGGAGCGAGACGTCGTCTATGGCCCGCAGGCCACCGAAAACCATGGACAGGTCGCGCAACTCCAGTATCGAAGTATCGTGGTTCATCGCTCTGCTCCCGAAGCGCCGGCGGCTGGCGGCTTCTCGACGAAGGTGTATTTCTTGCGGTTGCGGGGGAACAAGCCGTCTGGCTTGAATATTATTATTACTATCATGGCGATTCCATAGATGAGCATGCGGTACTGGGCCAGGGGCCTGAAGTACTCGGGCAGGAGCTTGAGGAGTAAAGCCCCGCCTATGGCGCCGGGTATAGAACCCGTACCGCCTATGACTATGGCCATCAGGATCATTATCGATTCCCACAGGGTGAAGCTGTCGGGATTTATGTATGTCGTCTGGGCGGCCAGGATCACTCCTGCAATACCGGCCCAGAAGGCACCCAAGGCAAAGGTGACGAGCTTGTTTCTAACCAGGTCGACGCCCATGGCCTCACAGGCTATCTCGTCTTCCCGCATTGCCTCGAGGGCTCTGCCAACCCTGGAATCCTCTATGCGCCTGACAACGAAGATTGTAATGATGACCAGGACAAGCACGATGTAATAGATGTATGTGGCAGCCTGCCTCGGAGGCAAGCGTATACCAAACAGCCATGGACGTGGGATGAGGCTTATACCCGTGGCGCCTCCTGTAACGGGGCCCGAATTCTGTAGGACCATGCGTACTATCTCGCCGAAAGCCAGGGTGATTATTGCCAGATAGTCGCCACGCAGCCTGAGTACCGGCAGGCTAAGGAGTATGCCAAATATTGTTGCAAGGATTCCAGCGAGTGGAAGCGCTATCCAGAATAGCCAGCCCGTTGCAATACCGGCGCTTACGAATGACGGGCCAACATACTTCCATAAGAGGCCGTAGGTGTAGGCCCCTACGGCGAAGAAGGCGGCATAGCCCAGATTAAGGAGTCCCCCTAGGCCTACGACTATGTTGAGGCCCAGCGCCAGGATTACGTATATGAGAGCCGTAATCATGATGTTCGTGTGATACATGCCAAACACGAAAGGATAGGAGGTCACCGCAATAAGCAGGGCCGCTATGGCGCTGCGCCTGATGCGCTTCCTGGCCAAGGCGCTGCGAACGAAGTCAAGGGCCCGGGTCAGCGGCGTTACTCGAGCTTCCTTGTCTCCCCTGTGGGCATTCCATACCAGAGCGCGGTTCCAGACAAAGGCCAACAGGAAGGCCGTAATGGCTATGATGGGCAACTGCCCCCATCTAAATATAATCTCCGCCTTGCCGCCTGAAACATTGACCTTCATCACCATGAAAGGAAAGAGGAGCACGACGAACCAAATCGCCGTGACCAGGGCGGATCGTAGCTCCGCCATCGTCTGCTTTTTGATCATTCGTTTACACCTTCTGTTTCTGGTTCTTGCCGAGTATGCCATCCGGCTTGAATATGAGTATGAGTATGAGTATGACGAACGCGTAGGCATCCTCGTAGTCACTCGATATGTATCCGGTACCCATGCTCTCTGTCCAGCCAAGTATAAAGCTGCCTAGCACGGCACCGGGTATGCTGCCTATGCCGCCCAAGACGGCCGCGACAAAGGCCTTGATACCGGCTACGAAGCCTATGTAGTAGTTTATCTGGCCCATGTAGGAGCAAATGAGTACGCCCCCTATGGCGGCCAGTGAAGAGCCTATTATGAATGTCACCGATATGACCCAGTTTATATTGACACCTACGAGCTGGGCCATCTGCTTGTCCTGGGCCGTAGCGCGCATTGATTTTCCTATTTTAGTAAACTTGATGAGCAGGGTCAGGAGTATCATGATGACAGCCGTCGTACCCAGGATGATGAACTGGGTAGAGTTGATATACTCGCGTACCGGCTTCAAGAATTCGAATTCTGGCAGATAGGATGGAAAGGACAGATACTTCTCTGTCTGTACGAGCATCACGAAATTCTGGAGTATCATAGATATGCCTATGGCGCTTATAAGGGCCGACAGGCGCGGCTTGTTCCGTAGGGGTCTATACGCCAGGCGTTCTATGGTAAAGCCAAAGGCAGCAGAATAGACAACGGCGGCAACGATAGACAGTAGCAACACGAGAGGGATCGACAATCCCATTGAAAACAGGAATCCACCGACTATCAAGGCTGTAAAGCCGCCAATCATATACACCTCGCCATGTGCGAAGTTGATGAGCTGAACGATACCGTAGACCATCGTGTATCCCAACGCTATGAGGGCGTAGATACTTCCCTTCGCGGTGCCGCTCAGAAACAGCTTTAGAAAATAATCCATACCGTGAATCCTTCTTCCTCGCGCTTTTTCGATTGCGCCTGACAATGTTCAAAACAGCGTCTTCTTGGTGTCCATGTTTACAAGGAGGCCGTCCCGGTTTAAGAGTACCGGAACGGCCTGTCTATTGATCCCTGATTTAAACCAATTACTTCAGTTCGACGTAGGTGCCGTTCTGAACCTGGAATACCGAGAAACCGAAGCCTATGACATCACCGCGCTCGTCAAAGCTGATCTTGCCAAGCGGGGTTTCTACAAACTCGCTGCGAAGTGCCTTGGAGATGGCGTCGTAGTCAGTGCTGCCGGCCTTCTCGATGGCATTGACAATGGCCTGGGTAGCGGCGTAGGCATTGAAGAAGAAGGCACCGGGTTCGTCACCAAACTTGGCCTTGTGATCCGCTACGGCCTTGATGGCCAAGGGGTTTGCGCTGGTGTCCATGGGTCCCGTGGCATATACACCTTCAGAATACTTTCCGGCTACCTCTATGAAGGTGTTGTCCTTGACACCATCATCGGAGACAAACGGCAGGTTCATGCCCTTATCCTTCATCTGCTGGACAAGTTTTGAAGCCTCAGGGTGGTATCCACCCCAGACGACGCCCTCGGCATCCGAATTGCCAATCTTGTTTACGACGGCTGAATAGTCGGGAGCACCCGGATTGACGCCTTCGAAGAGTACAACCTTGATTCCCTCTTTTTCGGCAAACTCCTTGACCAGCTCGGCGAAGCCCTTGCCGTAATCACCCTTGTCATGGAGAACCGCAAGGCTCTTGAGACCAAGCTTGTCCTTTATAAACATGACGGCTAGCTGAGCCTGGGCATCGTCCGGCGCTATGGTGCGGAGGAAATTGGGATACTCGCCACTCTGGGTAAGGGAGGGGGTCGTGGCAGACGGAGAAATTGTTATAAGCCTGGAATCCTTGTAGATGCCGAGTGCCGACTTGGTCGCGCCTGAGCAGATGTGACCCATGACGGCTACGACATTGCTGCTAACAAGCTTGGCCGCCGTGTTGGTGGCTAACTCGGGCTTGCACTGATCGTCCTCAATCATGAGTTCAACCATTCTGCCGTTTATACCGCCCTTGGCGTTGACAGCCTCTGCTACCAGCTTGGCGGCGTTGACGGATGGTAATCCATATGACGCCAAGTCACCAGAATGCGCTCCAGCCACACCGATCTTAATCGTTTCTGCGGCCTTCTTCTGGCAACCAAGGGCTAGCAATGACGTTGCCAATGCCAACGTAACCAGTACCACCATACTTCTCTTCATACATTCCTCCTAATACTAGAACAAGACATACAAGACAAGGACAAAACCAGCTCATGTTTCAAACGATGAAACATTTCTCCGATTGTTTCTATGTATAGTAGTCGCCGACATTTAGTCAAGTAGCAAAGTTGAAAGTTATCAAAATTTCGTCAAGATTTTTATAAATTATACTATATATGATTGCTATTATTGTCAAAGAAACAATAAAAAGCCAATTTTAATAATTTCTATACCCATCAACAGGTGATTACAGCACATTGACGATCCAATCTCGTGACCCGATACTGACTATGCGTCCAGGACTCAACGAGCAGCCTTTTGGAGCAGGGGGATCTATCATGTCTAGCGTCATACACCTTGACACCGAACGGACAAGCTACATACTCGACGTCTTGCCTACAGGCCACCTTCAAAACCTTCATTATGGCAGACGACTGCGACACATGGCCGACTACACTCCATTGCACCAGAAGAACGTCGTTCCGTACGGCACCATGGTCAACGTGAGCCAGGCTGAAAAAAACCAGGGCCTTGACGACCAGTGCCTGGAATACTCAGGCTTGGGTAAGGGCGACTATAGGGAACCCGCGATTGAGCTTGTCTTTGCAGATGGCAGCCGTACGACAGACTTCAGGTTTTCATCGTCCCGCTCATACCGGGGCCGACCCGGCATTGAAGGCCTGCCTTCTGCCCTTGGTACCGAGAACGACGTCGAGACGACTGAAATAACCCTCGTAGATACGGAGAAGGGCCTGTCACTCGTGCTGACATACTGCGTCTATACGGCGTACGACGTCATAACGCGCTTTGCCACGCTACGCAACGACGGGCCCGATACACTACGCATACAGCGCCTGATGAGCGCACAGCTTGACCTGTTCGGTGGCCAATGGCGCCTCATCACCTTTGACGGCTGCTGGGCCTACGAGCGGGAAAAGAACCAGAGACCCGTAAAGCCAGGCATTTACATCAACGACTCCAAGACAGGCAACAGCTCAAACCGTCACAACCCATTTGTGATGCTTGCCGACACAGGATGCGACGAGTTCCACGGCCAGTGTTACGCCTCAAACCTCATCTATTCCGGCAATCACGCGGAGACGGTAGAATGCACCTACCAGGGCAAGGTGCGTCTCCTCACCGGTATCAACCCGTCTGGGTTTGAATGGTCTCTAGAAGCCGGCGCCTCGTTCTCCGCGCCAGAAGCCGTACTTAGCTTTTCAGACGGCGGCTTCAACGAGCTGAGCCGCAGCATGCACCGCTTCGTAGAGGACTTCATAGTGCGCGGGAAATGGCAGCATAAGGAACGACCCGTGCTTATAAATAACTGGGAGGCGACAGACTTCTCCTTTGACAAGCACAAGCTATTGAACCTGGCCGCTGAAGCCGCCAAGCTAGGCATAGAACTGTTCGTATTGGATGACGGATGGTTTGGCAAGCGTGACGACGACACAAGCTCACTTGGTGACTGGACGGTCAACACAAAGAAACTGCCCGGCGGCCTCAAGGCCCTGATTCCTAGGATCAATGCCCTTGGCCTGCAGTTTGGCCTGTGGGTAGAACCAGAGATGATAAACGAAGACAGCGATCTATACCGCCGCCATCCTGACTGGGCCATATCCACCCCCGGGAGGGATCCCGCCTACGGACGCAACCAGTTTGTACTCGACCTGACCATGCCAGAGGTACGTTCCTACCTCATAGACACCATGACAGAGGTCTTCTCACAGGGAGCCATCGAGTACATCAAGTGGGACATGAACCGCAATATTTCAGACGCCTATTCCAAGGCCCTCCCGGCAGAACATCAGGGAGAGTTTTACCATCGCTATATACTCGGCCTGTACGAGATACTCGCAGAACTGGTACGCCGATTCCCGGGCATACTGTTTGAGTCATGTGCCTCGGGCGGCAACCGCTTCGACCTGGGCATGCTGTGCTACATGCCGCAAATATGGACAAGCGACGACACTGACGCCTTCGCCCGTCTCTCAATCCAGGGTGGAACGTCCTACGGCTACCCTCCCAGCGTCATGGGCGCCCACGTCTCCGCCAGCCCCAACATGCAGACCCTGAGGCCGGCCACCATAGAGACGCGCTTCAACGTGGCGGCCTTCGGTCTTTTGGGGTACGAGCTTGATCTGACTATGCTGCCACCATTCGACAAGAAGGCCATCAAGGAGCAGGTAGCCTTCTACAAGACGCACAGGGCTCTCCTGCAGTTCGGCCGTTTCTACCGCGCACCTAATAGACTCGACCCGGACAAGACAATATGGGTCGTCGTAGCCCCGAACGGCAAACAAGCCATAGCGGGACTCTTTCAAGGGAGCGCCAGGGTAGGCCTGGGCCAGGACGTCATTACCGTTCCCGGCCTGGATCATGATGCCCTCTATGACATACAGGGAAGGCCGCAATACATAAACGTCAAGGCATTCGGCAACCTGGTCAATCGAGTGCTACCGGTCAAGATACGCGGTGACGGTGTCATACACACGGTGCTGTCATCACACTACATGTTCAGGATGGCCACGGAGGAGTACAGCGCCAACGGAGACCTCCTGGGCAGTTGCGGCATAAAGCTACTGCCACAATTCTCCGGTACCGGGTACAACGACAGCGTTCGCATCTTCTCTGATTACGGCTCCAGGTTGTATCTATTGAACGTCAAGGATTAGTACTAATATTTCGCGTCATTGACAGACGACACCCGAGCCGCTTCAATGATTGTATGACACCCTCAAAAAACACAGCGATTCCAGACGCCGGCCTTATTCCAAGGCCACGCTCATACAAGGCTAGATCGGGAGCCTTTAAGCCTACACCAGAGACGAGCCTGTCAGCCGACCCAGCCTTTGCGGCAGAGGCCGCTTGGGCACTGGTGTCATTAGCCTACGCCTTTGCCACCACCTTCGTGATGGCACCGGAAGGCACAGGAGACATTCAGGTTTCAAAGGTTTCTGGCATGGGCCCGGAAGAGTACCGGCTTGAGATACGTAGCGGTTCTGTAAAGGCAGAGGCCTCAAAACCGGCAGGCGCATTCTATGCACTCCAGACACTACGCAGCATGGCGATGATTTACGGGGACAGAGCCCCGGCATGCTCCATAGTAGACGGCCCCCGTTTTAGCCATCGCGGCTACATGCTTGACACGGTGCGAAATTACTTCGACCCACGCTTCATAAAGCGGCTCATAGACCTGGCCGCCCTGCACAAACTCAACAGCTTCCACTGGCACCTTACAGACGACCAGGGCTGGAGGCTACCCATACCGGACCATCCAGAGCTGACTGAAATTGGAGCGCGCAAGATAGACAAGCGTTACATGCCACAGGTAGAACGAACACTCTTTTATACAGAAGAGCAGATACGCGACATCGTTGCCTATGCCCAGGAGCGCCACATTACCGTCATACCGGAGATAGAGATGCCTGGCCATGTTCTGGCCTTGCTGTCGGCTCACCCTGAGCTATCATGTGTAGGAGGCCAGTTCCAGCCAGAAGACCGCTTTGGCATATTCGAGGACGTCCTGTGCGCCGGCAACGACGCCGTCTTTGACCTCTTGGGCGACATACTCGATGGTTGCGCAGCCTTGTTCCCAGGCAGCGTCCTGCACTTCGGTGGCGACGAGGTGCCTACCGCGCGCTGGGAGAACTGCCCTCGATGCCTCGAGCGCATGCATAAGGAAGGTCTACCCGACGCTACCGCATTGCAGGGCTGGTTTACGAGCAGGGTAACCGAGATGCTCGCTGCACGCGGCAAACGGGGTGCAGCCTGGGATGAAGTGATAAAGGCGGATGTACCAAAAGACGTCATAGTGATGGCCTGGCGTAGCGCCGAGGCAGGGCTGGAAGCGGCCCGCATGGGCCACAGCGTCATCATGTGCCCTGGTTCGCACGCTTGCTACCTTGACCAGAAGAATTTTGACACACCCGATGAGCCTGGCACCGCTGGCGTGAGCACGGTTAAAGATTCATACGAATTCGAGCCGCTTGAGGGCTTCGATGAGGAGACTGCCTCAAGAGTGCTAGGCATACAGGGCAATCTGTGGACCGAGATAATTTACTTTGGCAGGCAGGTGGAATACATGGCCTTCCCTCGTCTGTCGGCCATAGCCGAGACGGCATGGACCCCGGCCGACCGCAAGTCTTTCATCGATTTTGCCGCACGCCTGGGCTACTGGACCCGGGTAATGGACCGTTACGACGTGGGCCGCTACCGCGGACCACTGGAGGCTTGAGGAGGATAGCATGGACGGAAAAAACAGAGGCAATATTAGATCAGGCCTCAAGGTGGCAATAGTCCTCAAGAAGGACCAGGGTAGTGATGCAAGGACCGAGGGCATCGTACAGGATATCCTGACTAACTCTTCGACTCATCCACACGGCATCAAGGTGAGGCTGGAATCAGGAGAGGTCGGACGGGTCAAGGAGATATTGGAATAGCTTATCGCTCCGGATTCTGGGCTATAGGAGGCTGGTAATAGCGCAGCGTGGGATAGGCCAGGTCGATATCGTCACGCTTCTGGAATTCCTCAAGGATTCGTTCCCACAGGTCGTTCTCGCTGGTCCGCCTGTTCCTCGGTTTGCATAGGTACCGGACCGTCAAGAGAACACCAGAATCCTCGACGCTCGTGTAGACGATAGGGGAGAGATTCGAATAGAGGATCATGTACTTCTTCGCCGCCTCGTCCATCCGCAACTTGGCATCCGCAATAATCGCGGCACACTGGCAACTCAACAGCCTTCATGGTATTATTAATGAAACACCAACACCAATAAATACTGGAGGAATCCAAGATGGATAACAACGATTGCGATATTCTGTGGAACATACCAAAACGCGAGCAAAAGGACGTGAGTACGTCACGGGAGATGTTTCCCGTGGAGACGGCCCGTACGAGCAGGAAATTCCACAGGCAAATTCCTGGTTACAGGATAAGCCCCCTGCTCGCCTTGCCTCACCTATCCACTAAGTTTGGTCTTGGAGGCATCTGGGTCAAGGACGAGGCTTCACGCCTGGAACTCAATAGCTTCAAGGTCCTCGGCGGCTCGTTCGCCCTCTACCGCTTCATACAGGAACGCCTCGGGATATCCGATGCCGACATGTCATACGAGTTCCTGTTATCAAAGGAAGTAAAGACCAGGCTGGGTGGTATTACATTCTCAAGCGCAACAGACGGCAATCACGGCCGTGGCATAGCCTGGGCGGCCCAGAAGCTTGGTCATCCATGCGTCATCTATGTCCATTCAGAGACGAGCCAGCCAAGAATAGACGCCATCAGGAGCTACGGGGCCACCGTTAAAATAGTAGAGGGCACCTACGACGACGCGGTCAAGCAAATAGTCACCGACAGCGCCAAGAATGGCTGGTCTGTCATAAGCGACACCAGCTGGGATGGCTATACCACCATACCAACATGGATAATGCAGGGCTACACGACTATGCTCCTCGAGGCCCAGGAACAATTCAGCGCCATAGGAATAATTAAACCGACACACGTCTTCGTGCAGGCCGGTGTCGGAGCACTTGCCGCATCGGTCATAGGCTTCTATCACTGCCTGTTTGGAAAAGACGCCCCTATATGCGTGGTCGTAGAACCCGCGGATGCGGCCTGCCTGCTCTACAGCGCCAACAAGGGCGACGACCAACCTCATTCTGTGGGAGGAGACCTCGACACCATCATGGCAGGACTAGCCTGCGGCGAGCCTAGCCCCATAGCATGGAATATACTCAAGGACACCACAGACGCCTTCGTCGCGGTGCCCGACTACATAGCAGCCAAGGGCATGCGTATCTATGCCACGCCGCTCAAGGGCGACCCCTTCATTGTAAGCGGAGAGAGCGGGGCCGTCACACTCGGCGCCCTCGTAGCCATCATGAAGGAAAAAGGAGCCGCAGAACTCAGAGCCGCCCTCAAGCTCAATGACGACAGCCAGGTCCTCTTGATAAACACAGAGGGCAACACCGACCCCGTCCAGTTCAGGCAGATAATCTGGGAAGGCAGCAATCCTGTACCAAAGCGCTTCTGGACGGACCACGACTAAAGGCAAGCCTGCCTAGCCGCCGGCCTTGCTCTCGGCGCCCAGGTAGGAGTCTCGTACGGCAGGGTCTTTGGCTATGTCACTGGCCTTGCCTTCCTTGACTATGCGCCCCTGCTCCAGCACGTAGGCCCTATCGGCCACAGAAAGTGCCTTGAAGGCGTTCTGTTCCACGAGCAGTATTGTCTTGCCAAGCTTGTGAATCTCTCCAATTATCTCAAACACCGTCTGCACAAGAAGAGGCGCAAGGCCCAGGGACGGCTCGTCCATGAGTACGAGCTGGCCATCGGTCATCAAGGCGCGGCCCATGGCCAGCATCTGCTGCTCTCCGCCGGAGAGGGTTCCGGCGCTCTGTTTGCAACGCTCGGCTAGCCTGGGGAAGAGGGCATACACGCGCTCAAGATCGGCGGCTATCGCCTTCTTGTCGTTACGCAGGTAGGCGCCCATGGCAAGGTTGTTCTCAACCGACAGATTGGCAAACACCAGCCTACCCTCCGGCACATGACAGATGCCGTCATGCACTATGAGGTCTGGCCGCCTGGACAGCTGCTTGCCCTTGAACTGTATCGTACCGGAGGCAGGCTTCAGGAAGCCTGATATGGCGTTTAGGAGGGTAGACTTACCGGCTCCGTTGGCTCCTATGATGGTGACTATCTCCCCCTCATTGACGCTCAGCGATACGCCCTTGAGGGCCCTGATGCCGCCGTATGAGACATGGAGGTTTTCTATGGTAAGCATGCTAGTTCCCCCCGCCAAGATAGGCCTCTATGACCTTGGGATTGCCCCGTATGGCATCAGGCTTTCCATCCGCCAGTTTCTGCCCGAAGTTGAGCACGACGATGTGCTCGCACAGGCGCATAACAAGATCCATGTGGTGCTCTATGACAAGCACAGACAGCTTGAAGCGATCCCTGATATCTCCTATGAGATGCATCAGCTGTTCAGTCTCGTCGGGGTTCATGCCGGCGGCCGGTTCGTCCAACAAGAGTAGCCTGGGGTCGAGTGCCAGGGCGCGGGTAATCTCCAGCCTGCGCTGGAGTCCATAGGGCAGGCCATTGGCTATGGCATCTTTTCTGTCTGTGAGGCCCAGGATGGACAACAGCTCCAGAGCCTTCTCCCTGAGAGCCTTCTCTTCACGCTTGAATCGAGGCAGACGCAAGGCGGAGTCAAAAAGGTTGTAGGTAGCACTCGCGTGGCATGCCGTGAGCACGTTGTCAAAGACGGTAAGGTTTTTAAAGAGCCTGATATTCTGGAAGGTTCTAGTAATGCCTATGTCTGCTATGAGGTAGGGTTCGGTATCTGTTATGTCCTTGCCCTCAAACGATACCGTACCAGATGTTACCTTATAGACGCCGGTGATGAGGTTGAAAATAGTGGTCTTGCCTGCACCGTTGGGTCCGATGAGGCCGGTGATGCCACCCTGCCTTACAGTAAAGTCAACACTGGATACGGCGGACAGTCCACCGAAACGCTTTGTCAGGCCAGTAACCTGTAGTATGTCGCTCATCGGCCGGCCCTTTCTGATTCCAGGCTCTCGCTCGCCTGGGCGGCCTTGGCGGCACGCGTCTCCTTAAGCGTAGCAAGGTGCTTGCGTATGGATGACGGCGTCAACTCGAAGCCACCCATCAGGCCGCGAGGTCGGCCTATCATGATGCCTATGACGGCCAGGCCGTATACCACGAGGCGCCACTTGTCCACGGCCCGTAGGAGCTCGGGTAGGAAGGTCAGCACCACGGCTCCCAGTACGGAGCCCGAGATACTACCAAGCCCACCAAAGATGACGATTATCGTCAGCTCGGTAGACTTGATCATGCTGAACATCTTTGGCTGTATGAATGTCATGTAGTGAGCCATCATGGCTCCTGCAACTCCGGCGTAGGCGGCGCTTATGACCAGAGCCAGCATCTTGTACTTGAATACATTGATGCCCGCTACCTGGGCGGCAAGCTCCTCCTCGCGTACCGCTATCATGTTTCGGCCATGACGGGAACGAACAAGATTGGCAAGAAGCACAATGCCTAAGACGTCTATGATGATGATGTTCCAGATAGTCGAGTGGGGAGGAATGCCTGGCCAGCCACGAGCGCCGCCAAGGCCCTGGAAGTTATCCAGTATGAGCCTAATGGCCTCACCAAAGCCAAGCGTGGCTATGCAGAAGTAGTCGCCCTTGAGCCTGAGCGTGGCTCGTCCTATGAGCCAGCTAGACCCGGCGGCAGCGAGGGCCCCCACCAGGATACCGACTATAAACGGTAGCTTGAACATGGTGGTACAGATGGCCGCCGAGTAGGCGCCTATGGCCATGAAGCCTGCGTGACCGAACGAGAAAAGCCCTGCAAAGCCCGTCAGGAGGGAGAGTCCCAGCACAGCCATGAGGTTGATGCCGGAGAGCATTATGATGCCTTCGAGATACGCGTCCATGTCTGGCCTCCTACGCCTTGTCCTCGGTCGCCTTGCCCATGATGCCTGTTGGCCGGAACACGAGGACGCCGATAAGGATGACGAACGCGATCAGGTCGCGAAACTGACTCGACAGATAACCGGCTACAAGCGTCTCTATGATGCCCAGGAGCACGGAGCCTAGCACCGCACCGGGCAGAGAGCCGAGCCCTCCGAACACAGCCGCTACAAACGACTTCGTCGTTATGTTTCCTATCTGCGGATAGACCGTATATTTCATGCCAAAGAAGACACCGGCTATACCGGCGAGCATGCCACCGAGCGCAAAGACTATCATTACGACACGGTCTGTATTGACGCCCATAAGGGCGGCTGCCTTCATATTGTACGCTGAGGCCTGTATTGCCCGCCCCATCTTCGTCTTTTCTATAAACAGCACAAGCCCGGTAAGACAGAGGGCAGACACCACAAACATGATAAGATCCAGCCGGCCAATCGCCACCCCGCCAAGAGAAATGGAACTACGGCCAAACACAGCAGGATAGGTACGGAATGTCGGGCCTATGGTGGCTATTATTATGTTCTCCAGGAAAATAGAGGCCCCCATCGCAGAGATGATGAAGTATAAAAACGGCGCGTTCCTCTCGCGTAGCGGCCTGTAGGCTATGCGCTCTATGAGCACAGCCAGAACAGCCGTTCCTACGAATGCAAGGGCAAAGGCGGCAGGAAACGGCAGCTTGAGTAGCGTCATGCCAAAGAAGCCAAAGTATGCCCCGAACATGATGACGCCACCGTGGGCGAAGTTGGAGAAATTCATCACAGAATACACGAGCGAGTAGCCTACAGCCATCAAGGCGTATACGCTTCCTATAGAAAGGCCATTGACCATTTGTTGCAGGAATTGAGCCATATACGCTCCGAACTAGAGGCGGTTCTACGCCACCGGATGAGAGCGGCGATACGCCACCCAGGTAAAGAACAGGGGCGCCCGATCGGGAGCCCCCGGTTTTCAGAAACTCAGTGTAGCATGAAAATGCAGCCTAGTTGGCGGCGTATTTCTGCTGGAACTTATACTCGCCACCAATGATCTTTATGATGGCAGCGTCCTTGCCCTCGGGATTGTGGGTCTGGGCGCTGATGCGGATGCGGCCGGTAATTCCGCTGATATCTGTAGTCTCCAGGGCCTTGGCTATGGCCTCTCCATTGGGATCGCCTGCACGCTTTAGAGCGTCTACGAGTACGAGCACCGCGTCATGCACAAGGTAGCCATTAAGCTCTGTCTGTATACCATATTTCTTGAAGTAGCGAGCCTTGTAGTCGGCTACATCGGGATCGTCGTAGTCAAGATGGTTTACAAAATAGCTGCCCTCGACTGCGGCGCCGCCCATGCTTATAAGCTGATCACTTGGCCAGCCATCGCCACCCATCATCACCTGGGTCATACCAAGCTCGCGGGCCTGATTGGCCGACAGCGCCACTTCCTTGAAGAAGTATGGCATGAAAATGATATCAGGATTCTGGGCCTTTATCTTTGAAAGCTGTGGCCTGAAGTCTACATCGCCGAACTTGAAGGATTCGTCTGATACTATGGTGCCACCCTTCTTCTTGAAGTTCTCGATGAAGAACTCGCGCAGACCCTGGGAATAGTCATCGGCTACGTCGTAGAGGACGGCGGCATTACGAGCGCCCAGCACGTCATACGCATACCCTGCTGCTACGGCGCCCTGGTAGGGGTCTATGAAGCAGACGCGGAAGTTATATGGCTTTACCTTGCCGTCCTGCACCGTCACCTTGGGATTGGTAGCCACGGTAGCTATATCAGGAACCTTGGCAGCCTCCAGGATAGGGGCTATGGGAATGGCGTTACCCGATGCGTTGGGTCCCAGTATGGCTACTACCTTGTCCTGGCTCGTAAGCCTGCGGACCACGTTGACAGCCTCCTGAGCGTCACCCTTGTTGTCGTACCCTACGGCTTCCAGCGTGTATGTCTTGTCTCCAACCTTGACACCACCGGCCGCATTGATCTCCTCGAACAACATCTTGACGGTGTTGAATTCGTTGTTTCCCCAGACCGCCTGATCTCCGGTAAGGGCTCCGAACCAACCTACCTTTATCACATCGGCCTGTTTGGCCCCGCCGCATGAAGCAAGCACGAGCCCAATGATAAGAACCGCCACAAAATTCACTTTTCGCATAACGCCTCCCTTTTCCACGATGCTTCTACATGCAATTACAATTGCCATTTAGTCAAGCATGAATATATATACATCAAATCCGTATTTTTATGCAACAAGGCAACATTCCATTCAAGACTGCCGCTATTATTCTCTTGCTAGCCACACAAATTGTCGTATAGTTGCTCTAGCGCATTGACGCATGGAGGCAGATCATCGAAACGAATAGTATTTACGGTAACGCCTTGCCAAAACGGTCTTTAAAGAATGCCGAAAGAACCTATAAAGCCATGGCCAGACGATTCGACTTCGACCCGGCTAGCTACCCTCGCCTAAAAGCAGAACCCATGCACGGTGCCAGTGAAACCTTTGGGGTTTTGAAGCTAGAGGAAGCCCCGCCCGGTGATACAGCCAGCAACCTTGATATAGAACACGGTATTGTACTTGGAACAATACGCATGGGCTTTGGGCACTATCGCATAGGATTGGCCATAGCATCGGCCGCACGGTCGATGGGTCTAACTCCATACTGGCTGGATCTTATGTCCTTTCCGGACAGCGCCGCCAGCAAGACTATCACGTACCTCGAGGATCTGTACAACCTTGGTTCCAGACTATCGCAACGCTCCAAGCTGTTCGATCGATTCGTATGGGACAAGGTAACCGCTAACGCGGCCAAAAGACTTTCTTACACCGCACGGGACCGAGCCTTAGCCTCCATATTCGAACCCATCCTGCGCGACTTACCCAAGAACATACCCTTCATGTCTACGCACCCCTGGACCGGTCAGGCCGCGGTACGTGCAGGTATGGACAGCATCGTCGCCCTCATACCAGACAACTACCCGCTAGCCTTCCACCTCGTGGAGGGTGCCGTGCATGCCGTACAGGCACCATCACTGTATATGGGATACCGAACCCTGCGCGACATGGGTGGCGGTGAGGAACTGTTCCGTGCCCTGCCTAAACATGATATCAGCTATGTAGGGCATTACGTAGACCATGAGATTGTATCTAATATAGAGACAGACTGTGCTGCCAGACTTCGCAGAATAAAGAATAAGGAGACAAGGCGTTTTCTCCTTACTATGGGTGGAGCCGGAGCCCAAGCCAGGCGCTTCGCAGACATAGCACACTACTGCAAGTCGGCCCTAGAATCTGGCAAGGTCTCTCTCCTTATCAACATGGGAGACCACAAAGGCCGCTGGGCCGAATTGCGAACCTGGCTGGAAGAGGACGGCATTCCTTTTACCCTTCACCAAAACTGGGAAGCCACAGAGTCCTTCACAGAAGAGATACGGTCTGGGCCAGTCAAGGGAGTACATGTATTCCTTCATGATTCATTCTTTGCCGCAGTCTACACTACAAATATACTGATGCGCGTCGTAGACCTGATGATAACAAAGCCAAGCGAACTATCCTTCTACCCTGTGCCAAAGCTATTCATCCAGCATGTTGGCCAGCACGAGGTGTGGGGAGCCATACGAGGTTCGGAGCTAGGCGATGGCACCATAGAGACACAGTCGGACGCGAGCATGCGTCAGGCACTCAGGCTCTTGATAGAGGAAGATGACCTGATAGACATGTACTGTGCCAGCATCCTTAAAAACGCCCGAGCCGGCATATATGACGGAGCCTACGGGGCCGTGCATCTAGCCTTGGAGCGGAGGGCAGAGGCTGCGCAAACGAGAGCCTAACTGAAATTTTTTGACTCTTTTCTTTAAAGCACTCGTTTTTTTATTGACAAACAATAGGCAAGCCTGTATGTTAGTGATCGTTAACTAGCTTCTGTATGAGGTGAACGTGAAAGAACACAGCGAGCGGCAGACAGAGATACTATCTGCCGCTTTTACCTTGATAGCCAATCACGGCGTTCAGGAACTCACAATGAAAAACCTGGGGGCGGCGATAGGAGTAAGTGAGCCTGCTCTATATCGTCACTTTGCTTCAAAACGCGATATCCTTGCAGGAATAGTAGATAGGCTTGAGGCAATCAGGAATGAGACATGGGAGCTAGCTAAAACAAGTATCACGGCGCCACTGGCTGCGCTTCAGCTGTTTTTTAGCCATCAGGCACGCCAGTTTGAAGAATTTCCTCCATTGGCAATACTCTTGTTTCCAGAGGAGATTTTTCGCAATGACCCTGAGTTACTAGCGCGTATTCATTCCATAATGCAAGAAACTACACAAGACATAGAGGGTTTGATTAACAAGGCCAAAGCAGCGCGCTGCGTTAGGCCAGAAATTGATTCATGTACAGCAACCCTGCTCATGACCGGTGGATTCAGGATGCTGGTAGCGGGGTGGCGAGGCGAACAAAACAAGGAACATCCATCCAGTTTAGTTCAGAAGGCAAGCGAGTTTTTAAACAATACAATACAGATAATGGCCTGAAGTAGTAAAATTTAAATGATTAGGTGTCCTAAACATACCCAGTCTATTAGTTAGCGATAACTTACATTTTTACATCACAGATGTACAACATAAGGAGATTCATCTTGAGGCGACTATTTAAACCGGTATTTAAGCATCCGGTCATCAGTATTATGGCGCTTGTACTCATTACAATCGCCGCGGTTTTTCCAATACTTCAGAATTTCAGGATTGAAACAAACCTGGATAAATACATGCCATCAGATCATCCTGCATTTGCCTACAGCGCCAAGGCAGAAGAAAGGTTCCAGATACGGGATGGCATCCTGATAGCCATAGAACATCCTGATTCAGTGTTCAACGTAGGAACCCTGTCTAAGATAGTGGCACTGGAGCATGACTTACGTTCTATAGATGAGCTTGCTTCGGTACGAATTCAGTCGGTACATACGGGTGACAATATTGTTGGTAGCGAGTATGGCTTAGACGTTCGGCCATTTTTTACAAGCCCACCCTCGAGTGAGGAAGAGGCTCTTGCAATTGGAGAACTTGTCCGCGCAAATCCAATGGTATGGGGCCGCCTGGTATCCCGGGATGGCAAGAGTGCACTCGTTGTTGCAGAATTACCAAAGAGTGGGTTCTCAACAGCCTTGTATCGCAAGGTCAAGGAGATTACCACATCGTATGAAGGGCCAGAAACCATCTACGTAGCAGGGAGACCCATAGTAGAAGGCACCCTTGCAGAGCTTGGACCAAAAGACATGGCACGAATGGGCCCACTCGTACTGCTGGTTATTGCGCTGGTGCTCCTACTTGTGCTTAAAAGCATTGTACGCGTCGTGACGACCTTGTTTGCTGTAGGCGCAAGCGTGCTATGGTCTTTTGGCCTCATGAGCCTCCTGGGGATTCCCCTGTATTCTGTGAGTATCATGATTCCTGTGATGCTGGTGGCTATAGGAGTTGCGTATGCAATCCATCTGTATGGAGCCATAGATCATCATTCCGCAGACTTTCCTGCGGCGTCACGTCTAGAAATTGCTGAACATGCTGTTGCATCGGTTGGAACTCCTGCATTCTACGCTGCCTTGACAACGGTAGCAGGATTCATAGCCCTTCTGACATCACGGGTGTACCCCGTTAAGTACTTTGGACTCTTTACAGCATTCGGTGTTGCAAGTTCATGGCTACTCACCATGGTCCTCGTGCCAGCGGTGCTCATAGCGAGAGGATCAGGGCGTCGAAACAAGGCTGGAAACAAGATCCCCGCTGATGGGCCTCTTGCCAATAAACTCATACCCTTCGGCTCTCGCTTCTCAGACGGCGTACAGAAACATGCAAGGCTCGTATATGCCACGAGTGCCATCATGATAGCACTCTCTTTGTTTGGCATTTCCCTCGTATGGATAAACGCTAGCTTTCTTAACAATTTCGAACGCGATAGTGCCATTGTCAAGACGGATGCCTTCGTAAACAAGCATTTTGCAGGAACATCGACGGTAAACATAATCCTTGACTCAGAGGAATATGATCGCTTCAAGGATCCCGAGGTACTGTCATTAGTAGACAGCCTCCAGGAAACATTGATGAGCACGCCCGGTGTAGGAGACAGCTTTTCGTTGGCAACCTACTTGAAGCAGCTACATTACGCCATGAATGCAGAAAACCCCGCCTATAGAGTAATACCCGAGTCGCCAGAACTGGTTGCCCAGTATCTACTTTTGTACGAAATGTCAGGGGACCCTGAGAACCTATGGAAGGTAGTAGACCAGGATTTTAATGGACTCAACATCACAATCCAGCTCAAGGGAGACGATAGTAAGACAATAGCGGCGGTATTAACCGTTGCAGAAACGTATAAAGAGAAGTTTGCGTCCTTAGGCGTCAGCATGAATTATGCTGGTTCAGGTTATAAGGCTTTAGTGTTTTCCAATCTTATACTGAAGGGCCAACTAACGAGCCTTGCCCTCTCGGTTGGCATAGTCTTCTTTCTTGTTACCTTTCTTTTTAGAAGCTTTCTTCTTGGTGCTATAGCATGCATACCGGTACTTTTTTCTATGGCGGTAAATTTTGGCCTGATGGGGCTACTCAATATTCCACTCACAGTTTCTACCGCCCTTATATCCAGTATTGCCGTAGGAATTGGGGTGGATTATGCGATCCACTTCATAACCCATTATCGCAACTATTTGATAGAAACAGGAAGTGAAATACGGGCGGCTCACTATGCCATGTCATTTACCGGCAAGGCTGTTCTACTCAACGCCGTCATAGTCATATCAGGTTTTATGGTCATGTTGTTCTCCGTCTTCCCGCCAAACCGTCAGGTTGGTGCACTCGTGTCTCTTAATATGCTCGTAGCCTTCCTTTCTACCGTCACCCTTATGTTCCTCGTCTTGAGGAAATCCAGCCCTCTTCTAAAGGAGAACATTTAAATGAAAACAACACAGGCACACAGGATCAGAGCAATGGTTCTAAGCGCTTCCTTCTTGGTCCTTGCACTGGGAATAGTGCCAGCACAGACAGTTACAGGAACAGCCTCTGCATATGACATCATGCTGAGCGTCTACAATCGACCACAACCGGTAGACATGGCCGCCGACCTAACGATGACCTTGATAGATGCACGAGGAAAAGAACGCGTCAGAGAGCTAAAGCAGATCTCCGCAAGCTTTGATGGCATTGATAAAAAAATAATGGAGTTTCAGTCACCAGCAGACGTGCGTGGCACTGCTTTTATGAATTGGAGTTATACCGTCGATTCTCGTTCCGACGATCAATGGATATTTCTTCCGGCTCTTAATCGTGTACGCCGCATTAGCTCAGACGGCAAGGGCGATTCATTCATGGGTTCAGACTTTAGTTATGATGACTTGGGAGCGCGGCACCCGGACCAGGATACTCATATAGTCATCAAGACAGAGAGTATTAATGGTGAGGCATGTTGGGTCATAGAGAGCAAGCCCCGAGTTCCAGGAGGAACATACTCCAAGACTATCAGTTGGGTTTCCAAGGAACGGACCATGGGTCTTAAGAGAGAGTTCTATGACAGGAGTGGAGCGTTGCTCAAGGTACTCACGGTTCTAGAGCTTAAAGAAATGGGGAAATATTTAATGATAACCCACACCGACATGAACAATGTCCAGAAAAAGCACCATACAACAATGCAATTTGGCTCTGTCCGCATAGATACCAAGGTCAAGGACGAATCTTTTACGGAACGCTCTTTGATGAAGGGGCTGTAAAATGAGACGAACACCAAACACATCCTTCTATTGTTGTATACCGTTTTTTTTATTATTAGGAACCACACTTTTTGCCCAGGAGTCTGAACTGGATATAAACGGGTTTGTTCGTTCCCGCGTTGCGTTCCAGATCGACGATGGCACACTCTTTATAAACGAACAGATGCTGTCGACAGCCCTTGACTGGCAGACTGATTCTGTTACGGCACATGTCGATTTTGCACTAAGCACAGTAGGGGGACTCTCCATAACGCCAGAGCTTAAGGAACTCTATATAGACTGGTACGGAGACTCTTTTAACTTTCGGATTGGTAAACAGAAAATTCTATGGGGCAAGGCCGACGGTGTCTTTATAACAGACCTCGTGAGCCCCAAGGATCTTTCTGCCTTTCTAACCAAAGATATTGGTGAACTGCGTCTTGGCGTTAGTGGCGCCAAATTCGATATCTTTGCAGGTCCCCATCAAATTGAGGCTGTTTGGCTTCCTGTTTTTGTACCTGCAATACTCCCGGCACCGGGTTCAATGTGGGCGATTAGTCCTTCCTTTCCTGTAATTCCAACTATTTCTCCTGCAATACTACCAGAAGCCTCGCTTGCCAATGCCGAGTATTTTGCACGGTATTCTTATCTGGGTTCTTTGCTTGATGTTCAGCTGATGGGAGGCTGGTTCTGGAATGACACGCCTGCCACAACCATAACCAGTAAAACATTCGGCCCTGGTCCATCTCTTACCGCCATTGACATACAACTGGAATACTATCAGGTAGCAGTTGCGGGTCTGGCAGCATCGCTTCCCCTGGGACCACTGGTATTAAAAGGCGAGGGCTCCTTTACCTGGAACCAGCGCTACCAGGCAGAAATGTCTAGCTTTACCGAAGGTTGGACCGAGAAAAACGACATCCAGTATCTCGTGGGAGCCGATGTATCCTTTGCAGGTGCTACCCTGTCCCTCCAGTGGATACAGGACATTGTATTAGAGCATGAACCTTCACTGTTCAGGGACAGCATGCTTAATTCCATAACGGCTATTCTAATGCGCAGCTTTAACCGCGAGACTATCAAGGCGGAACTCTTTACGGTATTCAATATCACCGATATTGCTTCGATGGAATTTGATGCAATGATAAAACCCCAGCTCAGCTGGATTCCTGGGAACGGTCTTCAAGTGTCTCTCGGCGGATGGTTTTTTGTCGGTGATTCTGGCCAATTTGGGAACTATACAGACAACAACGCCCTCTATCTAAGCACTGCATATTACTATTAAAACAGGACAAACCGTGTAGGAACAACGATGATACCTTGCGTTTAACTCGACGCTCGCGTATCATCGGCCATGGACAAGTACCGATTCACCTACCAGGACATCCACCGGACGATACGTGATCTAGCCGATCGTATCGTCTCGGCAGGGTATGAGACAGACGTCATCGTGGCCATAGGTTCGGGGGGCTTCATTCCAGCCCGCATGCTTAGAACGTTCATCAACAAACCTATACTAGCCGTGGGCATCGCCTACTATGACCAGAACAACCAGCCCACAGACAATCCACGCAAGGTGCAGTGGATAGAAGAAGCGGGACGACAGTTACAGGGCAAGCGTATCCTCCTTGTAGACGAGGTAGACGATTCACGCGTGACCCTTGAATACTGTGTCCGGGAGCTTTTGACCAATCGTCCGGCATCCTTGGCCGTCGCGGTTCTGCACAACAAGCTCAAGGAGAAGCGTGGGGCCATGCCCGATGAAGTGGCGCTCTATCTGTCCGGCCTCGACATAGAAGACAAGTGGGTGTGCTACCCCTGGGACGCCAGGGATATAGACCAGCACGACGCCGACGCTCGCAACCAGGGTTGACGATGGACACTGCCGCCAAGAAGAGAGATATGAGGAAAAGCTCCAAGGCCTTGCTTTCTGCCATTGGAGCCGATGAGCGCGAGCGAGCGAGTGATAGAGCCGCCGCCTTGTTTCAGTCCGCTCCTGGCTATCCCGGAGCATCCCTCGTGCTTGCCTTCCTGTCAATGCCAAGCGAAATAGATACAGAACCCGCCATTAGCGCCGCCTTCAATGATGGCAAACGAGTCGCCGTTCCGCGCATAGAGATCGACGATATAGCCTTCATAGAATTGCCCCGCAACTGGAAGGAATGGCCCCGAGACCGCTGGAACATCCCAGAGCCACCAGAAAACCTGCAATCGCTTCACCTTGACGACATAGCCAAGACGGAGACCATCGCCCTCATACCAGGCTTGGCCTTCGACAAAACAGGTGGCAGACTCGGTAGAGGCAAGGCCTACTATGACCGCTTCCTCTCAGGTCTCGAAGCCTCAAGGCAAGCATTGGGAGAAAAGGCTGGGCCATTCGCCGCCATTGCCTTTGGCTACGAGGCTCAGCTCGTAGAAAGAGTGCCACGAGACGCCCATGATCGCCTCGTAGATGGATTTGCGCTTGGCTAGGCTTATTTATAGACATACGAGTAAGGAGAATACATGCTTGCAAAGAAACGCATAGCCTTGGTGGCTCACGACTATAGAAAGGCCGACCTGGTCGGCTGGGTTGAATACAACTGGCGCTCTTTACTGCGTCACGACCTGGTTTGCACCGGTACGACGGGCAAACTGGTCGCCGAGACAATAGAACGTAAAAGAGCCACAGAAGGAGGAGCGGGTGCACCGTCATCCAATATTCGGCTCCTTAAGTCTGGCCCCCTTGGAGGAGACCAGCAACTTGGAGCGATGATAGCCGATGGCGTCATAGACCTGGTGATATTCTTCTGGGATCCCATGTCGCCCCAGCCTCACGACGTCGACGTCAAGGCTCTCCTGCGCATAGCAGTTGTCTATAACATACCTATGGCCTGCAACCGCGCTACGGCAGATTTCATGATTTCAAGCTCCTTGTTCGACCTTGCCTATGAACCATTGGTAAAGGACTACAGCGACTATATCCAACGCACAGTATAGCCGGGCTTGTCCTGGATCGTGTATGCGTGTACAAATAGAGTAGGCGTTAGACACACTACGAACGCCAGGAGGATCTATAATGAGAAAACTATCAACCATCATCCTTTCATTAGCCATAATCGCGAGCCTTGCCGCGTGTTCCAAGCCGGCCACGAGCCAGGCTGCAACTCAGGCAGAACCGACCATGAGCGCGGCCGGGCTACCCGACCTCAAGGGTAGGACAATAGTTGCCGTAACCGAGAACGCCTACATGCCGCTCAACTTCGTCGACCCCAAGACAGGCCAATCAGCCGGCTGGGAGTACGACGCCGTAAACGAGATTGGCAAACGGCTCAATGCAAAGATTGACTGGAAGCTTTCAAGCTGGGACCTGATGATACAGTCTGTCCGTGACGGTCAGTTCGACGTTGGCATGGACGGCATCACCATAAACGACGAGCGCAAGGGTCAGGTAGACTTCTCGGATCCATACATGGTCTCACAGCAGTTCATGCTTGTTCGTGCGGACGAGACACGCTTTGCCGACGAGAAGGCCTTTGCGGCCAATCCCAAGCTACTCGTAGGTGCCCAGGCCGGGACTACTAACTTCTATGTAGCCGTCTATGACGTCCTGGACGGAGATGAGCAGAACAAGCGCATCAAGCTGTTCGAGACATTCGGCGCCACCGTCCAGGCCCTCCTGGCAGGCGACGTTGACACCGTCCTCATGGACGCGTCTTCAAGCAAGGGCTTCATAGGAGCCAACCCCGGCAGGCTCAAGACCATAGGCGGCCCCCTTGGCACCGAGGAGTTTGGCTTCATATTCAAGAAGGGCTCAGATCTCGTCGCGCCATTCAATGCAGCCATAGCGGCGATGAAGGCAGACGGCACCCTTGAAAGGCTCAATACCAAGTGGTTCTTCGAGTTCCAGCCTTAAGATACGCAACATGAAAAAACACAGGTTCGCCGCCTTCGCAGGCGGCGTTCCATGGTGGCTGGTGCTCTTGGTCGGCCTCGGGATAATTTCAGTAGGAACCGCCCTGGCCGACGCTTCATACCGCGTCATATTCTGCGCCGTTACCAGGGGTTTCGGCGTTACCATGAGCGTTGCCATAGTTTCATACGCCGCGTCCCTCTTCTTAGGCTTGCTCCTGGGTCTGGCGCGCTCGTCCCGGCTCAGGATAATGCGGGAGGCCTCGACCTTCTATATTGAGCTGGTCCGCGGCCTACCCATGCTTGTCATCCTCTACTACATAGCATTCGTCGGGGCTCCTGCCCTGGCAGGGGTACTCAACACGCTACTTGCTCCTCTCATAAAGACGGGGCTTATCAGTACCTTTGAGTCAAGAAACTTCAGCTTTGCTACCAGAGCCGTCCTGGCCCTGACACTAGGCTATGCGGCCTTCATAGCCGAGATTTTTCGTGCCGGCATAGAGAGTGTAGACAAGGGCCAGGTTGAGGCGGCTCACGCCCTGGGCATGTCACACAGCCAGACGACATTCAGGATAGTCCTGCCCCAGGCAATACGAAACGTCCTGCCGGCCTTAGCCAACGAATTCGTAGCAATTATAAAGGACTCTGCCCTCGTCTCGGTACTGGGAGTCCAGGACATAACCCAGATAGGCAAGGTCTATGCAGCCAGCACCTTCAAGTTCTTCGAGACATACAATGTTGTGGCATTCTTCTACCTGTGCATGACCGTAAGTCTCTCCATGCTGGTGCGCGCACTGGAGCGTAGGCTCAAGCGGGAGTCGCTACGATGAGCGGCTTCATACGCATCAAGGAAGCCGTCAAGACATTCGGCGACCCCGACGATGGTGGGGTGCTAGCCCTGGACGGCGTCAGCCTAAACGTTGATCGGGGAGAAGTTGTCCTCATCATAGGCCCATCCGGTTCTGGCAAGAGCACACTGCTACGCGTTGTCAACCGCCTGGAACGACTGGATTCAGGCCAGATATGGATAGGCGACGATAGCGTAACAGACAAGAAGGCGGATCTGCGCCGCATCAGGGAAGATGCCGGCATGGTGTTCCAGAGCTTCAACCTCTTTTCTCATCTTACAATACTTGAGAACATATCGCTGGCGCCCCGCATAGTGCGCAAGCTTGGAGCCGCGTTAGCCAGAGAAAACGCCGAGGCCCTCCTTGAGCGCGTAGGGCTGTCGGATAAACGCGACAGGCTACCTCGGCAGCTATCGGGTGGGCAGCAGCAGCGGGCAGCCATAGCGCGGGCCCTGTCCATGAATCCAAAGGTGCTTCTATTCGATGAACCAACCTCTGCCCTGGACCCGGAGATGATAAAGGAAGTGCTCGACGTCATGACTGGCCTTGCCGAAGAGGGCATGACTATGATGGTCGTGTCCCATGAGATGGGCTTTGCCAAGGCCGCCGCCGACCGCGTCGTCTTCATGGACCAAGGCAAGATTGTAGAAGAGGGTAAGCCAGAAGAGCTGTTCGCCCATCCCATGGAAGTTCGCACCAGGGATTTCATACGACACATTCTGTAGGGAGGATCAGCATGTCACAGGCTCTCGTATATCAGACAGATTTTGGCACATCTGACGGAGCCGTCTCGGCCATGTACGGCGTCGCCCTCAAGGTTGACCCTACGCTGGCCATCTTCGACCTGACCCATGACATACCACAGTACAACATCTGGGAGGCATCATACCGCCTGGTCCAGACGGTACAGTACTGGCCAGTGGGCAGCGTCTTTGTATCGGTGGTGGATCCCGGCGTGGGAAGTTCACGTCGCAGCATAGCCATAAAGACGACAGGCGGACAGATAATAGTCACGCCAGACAACGGCACCATTACACACATCAAGCTGCTCCAGGGTATAGCAGAGGCGCGCCTGTTGCGTGAAGACTCGCACAGGCTGACAGGCTCCGAGCTTTCATACACCTTTCATGGCAGGGACGTGTACGCATACACGGGAGCCCGTCTGGCTTCTGGTCAACTCAGCTTCGAGCAGGTTGGGGATATAGTCGATGTAGACTCACTCGTCGAGCTGCCCCACGTCGATGCCCAGCGAACAGAAGACTCCCTGGAAGGCACCATAGATGTACTCGACATACGCTTTGGAAGCCTCTGGTCAAACATATCGCACAGCCTGTTCACAAGCCTCGGTGTAGACTACGGCAAGCGCGTCGAGGTCTCGATACGAAACGACACCCGTCTGGTGTACAGCAACACGATGGTATACGCACGCTCCTTTGCCGATGTCTCCATGGGCGAGCCCCTCGTATACATCAACTCCGTGCTTAACGTAGCCGTGGCCATAAACCAGGGATCGTTCGCCAGGGCCTACAACATAGGCACGGGCCTGTCATGGAAAATTTTTTTACGCAAGGCACCTCGTATCGTGTACGAGTAGGCGCTACCGTTCCCGGTACAGATACTCTGGAGCCATGTATAGGAGTCCTCCATCCAGCTCTGACAGCTCTTCTGCAAAATCGACTATGCCGGCTATTGAAGCAGGCAGACTCACAGACGAGACGCCCAGCAATGAAAAGAGGCTTTTTGGATCCAGCTCTCCTGGCAGGTATTCCACACACCTGATCCTATGCCCCAACAACTCGGCCAAGGCTTCCTTGGCCTCGTCCATGCCGCCTATGGCGTCTATGAGGCCCGCCTCTAACGCCTCGCTACCCAGCCAAATCTGTCCCTTGCCTAGTTCGTCCGCTCGTGTTCGATCAATATTTCGGCCGCTTGCGACTACATCGATGAAGCGATCATAGGCGTAGAGTATCCCCGCCTTCATAGTTGCCGTATCACGGTCCCGGTGTGGTAAGAAAATGTTGCCGAATTCCCCACTCTGCCCCGCGCTCTCCACGCCCGTGCCTATACCGAGCCGCTCCAGGAGGCCCGCGGCATTGAAATTGATTCCTGTCACTCCAATGGCTCCGGTAATGGTGCCGGCCTCCGCCAGAATCTTGTCGGCATACGCTGAAATATAGTAGCCACCCGAGGCGGCATAGCCGGCCATTGAAACGACTACAGGCTTACCTGATTCCTTGAGCCTGCGTACCTCTCTGGCTATATGGTCACTCGTAATGACGGATCCACCGCCAGAGTCTACCCTGAGCAGGACACCGGCTATGCCCGGCTCCTCGCGGAGGCTAGCCAGAAGTTCTGCTGCCGAGTCTCCTATGGACATGCCCCTGACACCAGGGCCTTCTATGATGTTGCCAGACAGATAGACGACGGCTACCTTCTTGGCCATGGGAAGCCCCCATGACAGGCTGCGCTCACGGGCGTAGCTGCGTATGTCGACCATCGGAGCCGAGCCTGTATTCTCCTGTACCAGCTCATCAAACTCATCCCGGTACATCAGCGCATCAACGAGGCCGGCCTCGACGGCGAGGCTTGGATCGATATACGGCCCCGCAGCAATGGCAGTGATGGCTCCCACCTTCAGCTTGTCACCACGCGCCGATTCAAGCTCTGCGTAGCCCTGTCCGGCAAGGCCGGTCACATAGCGTCGTACCATCGCCCGTTCGGCATCGACCATGCCAGACTCGGAGAACATGTTAAAGGCCGTCTTTGTATCATGCGACTGGAGGCTATAGGTCTCGACGCCAAGCCTTGACAGGGCATCCTTAAGATAGAAAGAAAAGCCGGCCACATCGACTATTGGCAGTGAACCATTGGGGTCCAAGGCAACAAGTTCGGCTCCTGCTGCAGCGTAGACATACGACAACCTATTCATCGACCGAGCGTACACGTACACGGGCTTACCCGCCGCCCTGAAACGCGCCAGAGTGCGGCTCATTTCCTGGGCCCTGGCTTCTGACATAAACAGTGGGGGCTCTACCATCACGAGGAAGCCTATGGATCGATCCATAGCCGCCTTGTCTATGGCAGATATAGCCTGACCGAACCATAGAGCAACATCGTTACCAAAACCCGGATCAAAATCCATGCTCGGCGGAGACTCGGCCCAAATACCGGGCTCGTCTATGAGCAGGACAGAAGGGGACAGGAGCCTGTCGGTAGACTTCATGGCTCGACCAATACGTATCGATGCGCCAATATCGGCAATTCCTTCCGAGAGGTCAGCCCCGCCGCCTGGCGGGAAGTATGCTGCGCTCATCTCGGAGCCGGACAGAGCCAGAGCCAGGCCTATGCCGAACGATGAGTCTGAGAGCGAGTATCGCCCATGGACGCTGAGCCATGAATCGAGGGCAAGGCGCGCACTTATAGAATCAAAGGAGAGCGTGCCTCCCGAATAGCGGGCATCTGCTCCAAGGGTGAGCATGGATTCCAGGGCCGGATCGAATGCCAGGGGGCGTATGGCCACAGCCATACTGTGTGAGAAGGCGGGCTTTGCCGTCGTCGTGGGTTCCTCACTCGTCGCCAGGGCGAGAGACAGGAAATTGAGGGGTCGTATGATGAGCCCGGTATCTCCATAGAAACCCAGAGGAGAAAGGGAGGAGGTCTCATCCCAACGGAACCTGATGCCCAGGCTTAGAACCTTCCCAAAGGAGGAGGCGCTTGTCAGTAGATGCTGATTGGCTACACCATCAGTCTTAAAGCGATACGAAAGACCTTTTAAGCCATACAAGAGCTCGAAGGTGCCGGGGAAGCCATCGTTCAGGGCAAAACCCTCAACAGCTGCCGCCCTTCGTATACCCATCGTCATCGCGTCAGGGAAAAAGCCTATGGCGGCTGGGTTGTCGCTGTAGTCCCAGCTGGTGAATGGGTCTGCGCTATTGCCCGCCTGAGCGAACAGGTAGACGCTCGTTATAGACAGCAACGCCACCAGGAGTTCTGCCCTGGGAATACAACTGACTTTCATGAAATCTCCTTTTTTTACACAATACGGGGACCTTCAATCGTATTAGCTTCAATACTGATGCGCCATAGCTGTTTCTTAGAGGCGTTGGCGCAAGCGCCCACAGACACTATACTCCGCCCATAATGAGAGAATCATTCTTTCCAGTGTACTCGGCTCGGCTTGCCGCCGGCAAACTATTTGCCTATACCAAAGGCTTTCCAAAGGCTGTCTGGCTACTCGTGGTTGCCACGGCCATAGAATCAACCGGGCGCTTCATGGTCGTTCCCTACCTGAGCCTCTACATGAGAGGCGCCGGGGTTAGCCTGGGTGCTCTCGGTTTGGTATTAGGGGCGGCGCCCTTTGCCAGCGTAGCCTTTGGCGCCTGGGGCGGCCACCTGGCCGACCGCTGGGGTCGCAAACCCGTGCAGATCCTGGGCGTAGCCACAAGCGGCATGGCCTTGCTGGGCTTTGCCTTTGCAGGCACCAATATATACGTACTAGCCTTGCTCAACTTCCTCAACGGCATGACACGGACATTCTACCGGCCTGCTACCAACGCAGCCCTGGCCGACCTTGCTCCGCCGGAACGTCGCTCCGAGGCCTATGCACTTAACCGTATTGCCATCAACGCCGCCTTTGGCTGGGGGCCCATCATAGGCGTAGCCATGTTTGCCTCCGGTCCAAAAGCAGGCTTCATCGTAGGAGGCGCCCTCAACCTCATAGTCGGCTTGTTCATAGCCCTGGTCATTCCCGAGTCATCGTCCGGTCGTAAGAAACTCGAGGCAGACAGGCCCACAGCAGAGCGGCTTTCAGCCTGGGACGTCATACGCAAGGACAGGGTCTTCTGGTTATGGACCCTAGGCATGAGCCTGACATGGGGAGCATACGGGCTCATACAGAGCTTCTTGCCGCTGCACCTGAGCGCCCGTAACATCCCACTCCTGGTGTACGGCACCGTGCTGACGACCAACGCCATCATATGCGTCTTTGTACAGTTGCCTATAAGCCGGTTATTCAGGGTATCCCGCATAGGATTCTCCGCCGGCGCCTCAAAGATTGCCTTTGCTTTGGGCTTTCTGGGGTTTGCTTTCTTCCGCTCGCCGCTGGCAATCATCGTAGCCATGGTCATACTGTCGTTTGGGGAGGTCTGGGGTTCGGCCGTACAGACTCGCTTCGTACCCGAACACGTCGACTCCAGGCTCATGGGGCGCTACCTTGGTCTGAGCGTCGTAAGCGAGCTTGGCCAGGCCTTCGTGGCTCCCCTGGCTGGCCTGGCTATGGCGGCCATGGGTGGAGCATCGGTATTCATTGGCGCTGCCGCCATTTCACTCGTCGGCGGCGCATTCTTATACCTGGCCGGCTCTGCCCATGACCGCGGGATTGCTTATGGAAGTAGCTCTATGTCGAATACCAGCACGGCGTTACCGGGAACCGCTCCCCCTGCTCCACGCGCGCCGTAGCCAAGCTCCGGTGGGATGACGACCAACCTGCGTTCTCCAAAACCCATCGCCGACACCGCCGCATCGAAACCAGGTATGACCTGACCGGAAGCGAGCTTGAAGGAGAATGGCTCATTGCCGCGGTCTGCCGTGGAATCTATCTTCTTGCCATCAGACAGGGTGAGCGTGTAGAGGATCTTGACCTGATTCCCTGCCGTGGGTTTGCGCCCGCCACCGGCCTTGAGCACCTTGTACAGAAGTCCGTCTGAGCCTGTTACAAGACCGCTTATCCGAGCATTGATGGCGCTGTACTGTGGCGCAAGCGCAGCCTTGGCCCGTTCGTCGGCCTTTGACGCATACGACTTTATGTCAGCGTCGAAGGCCTTCTTGTCGACCTTGAAGGCCGTGGCCTTTGCGCCCTTGCGGACGATGCGGACGGAGTTCATCACATCGCCTTTGCGTATGGCCTGTACGGCCTGCATGCCGGAGGCTACCTTGCCAAACACGGTGTACGAACCGTCCAGGAAGGTAGCCGGCCCCAGCGTGATGTAGAACTGGCTACCGTTTGTGTCTGCTCCAGCATTGGCCATGCCAACAATACCCGCTGTTACGAAACTTAGTGATGGATCAATCTCGTTAGGAAACTGGTATCCGGGCCCGCCACGGCCGCTACCCGTAGGATCGCCACCCTGTATGACGAAGCCAGGCTCTACCCGGTGGAATGTCACGCCATCGAAGAAAGGCTTGCCATTAGGAGCAAAGGAGCCCTCGGCCAGGCCA
This sequence comes from Spirochaetia bacterium, assembly GCA_034003955.1. Taxonomy (GTDB): domain Bacteria; phylum Spirochaetota; class Spirochaetia; order Treponematales; family UBA12059; genus SZUA-370. Next base: position 32,499 of record JAVEXO010000019.1, read on the forward strand.
ACAAAGCTTGCTACGGCGAGAGGCGCCTTATCGTAGTACAGCTCGAGCACTATCGTGCCACGTGCCGTGGAAATAGTGGCATACAAGCCATCAGGCAGGGTAGCCGTAGGATCGGCTCCCTGGGCGAAAGCCGGAGCCAGGGCAAGACACAAGAGAAGAGCGCCTATGACGGCGCGAATTGTATATTTGTTCACGGTATCCTCCGTCCTGGATATTACGACGCGGGACAAGGATTGGCTAGTCTTGTTCGCCTTGCCCCCAAGCGGCATTATCACTATATTATACCCCCTAGGGGTATACAGATGAAGAACGAAACTATTGAGATTAGAGGCATGTCGTGTGCTGCATGCGCGCGTGCCAGCGAAAAAGCCGCCGCCTCGGTACCGGGAGTGAGCAAGGCATCTGTCAACTTTGCCACCGAGGCTCTGAGCGTTGAATACGACGAGAATGCTACCGGCCTTCCCCTCATAGCAGACGCCATAGCCAAGGCAGGGTACGAGGCCGTGCTACCCGTCAGCTCCAGGTCAGCCATCATTCCCATAGGCGGCATGACATGCTCGGCCTGTTCGGCTGCCGTTGAACGCGCCGTAGCCAAGGTGCCAGGGGTATCATCATCTTCTGTGAACTTTGCCTCAGAACGCCTATCGGTTTCATGGGATCCTGGAGCCACAAGGCTTTCAGAGATAAAGCTTGCCGTTAAGGCGGCTGGATACGAGGCTTTCGCCGCCGACTCAGGGCCCGAGGCTACGGATGAACACGGCGAAGCCAAGGAACGGGAAGCCGCATCGATGCGCACGAGATTCACGGTGGCATTACTCGTAGCCATTCCACTGCTCTACGTATCCATGGGACACATGATAGGCCTTCCTCTTCCCAGGCTTATTCATCCCATGCACAATCCCTTGGCCTTTGCACTGCTACAAGCCGTCCTTACCCTCCCCGCCTTGTGGGCCGGGCGTAAATTCTATTCTGGCGGAGCCAGGGCCCTCCTGCGCCGCGCGCCTAACATGGACAGCCTCATAGCCATTGGAACAAGCGCGGCAATGGTATACAGCCTATGGTCGACCCTGCAGATAGCGATGGGTGACATCTCAGGGGCAAAGCATCTGTATTTTGAGACAGTAGCCGTCATCATAGCCCTCATCATGCTGGGTAAGTACCTGGAGTCGCGCTCAAAGGGGAAGGCCTCAGAGGCAATAAAGAAATTGATGGGGCTAGCGCCCAAGACGGCCATAGTCGTATCAGGCACAGGAGACATAGAGCTACCCATAGAAGAAGTCTCTGTTGGTGACGTCATACGTGTTCGCCCCGGTGAGCGTGTACCGGTAGATGGCATCATAGTAGAAGGCCACACAAGCGTAGACGAGTCTATGCTGACAGGGGAGAGCCTACCCGTAGAGAAGAGCCCCGGAGACAAAGTCTCTGGCGCCACGGTCAACGGGCAGGCGATGTTTACATTCCGTGCCGGAGCCGTAGGATCAGACACGGCCCTGGCTCGCATAGTGCGCCTGGTGGAAGACGCCCAGGGTTCCAAGGCGCCCATTGCCGCACTGGCCGACAAGGTGTCCGGCATCTTCGTACCGGTCGTCGTATCGATAGCCTTCATTGCCGCAGGTTCCTGGCTCCTTGGCGGTCAGAGCTTCGAGTTTGCGGTGCGCGTGTTTGTGGCGGTGCTGACAATAGCCTGCCCCTGTGCCCTGGGTCTGGCTACTCCAGTAGCCATCATGGTAGGCACGGGGCGAGGAGCAGAGCTTGGCATACTGATAAAGGGCGGTGAGGCACTGGAGAATGCACACCGGGTCAAGGCCATAGTGCTGGACAAGACTGGCACCATAACGGAGGGCAAGCCCGCCGTCATAGAAGTACTATCGTACGGAAACAATGCCTCTGGCAACGAAATGCTCGCCTTGGCCGCCTCTGCCGAGAAGGGCTCTGAGCATCCCCTGGGGGCGGCCATCGTCAGAGAAGCCGAAGGCAAAAACATTGAGCTTTATGCGCCAGAGCGGCTTTCTGCAGAGCCGGGGCGGGGCATAGAGGCGCAGATTCAAGGAAAGACAGTCATCGTAGGCAATGCGCGTATGATGGGCGAACGTGGCATAGATACAAGCGAAGCCAGGGCAGACATGCAGAGGCTTTCTGAGTCTGGCAAGACTGCCATGCTCGTAGCCATAGAAGGTCATATGACCGGTCTCATAGCAGTAGCCGACGTCGTCAAACCATCGAGCGCCCAGGCCATAGCCGCCTTACACAGGTTCGGCATAGAGACGGCCATGATCACCGGCGACTCAAAGGCTGTAGCCGAGTCTATTGGCCATGAGGTTGGCGTCGACAGGGTCGTGTCCGAGGTGCTACCAGAGGACAAGTCGGCCGCCGTACGTGAGCTCCAGGAAAGCCTCAAAGGAACGGGCGGACTCGTCGCTATGGTTGGAGACGGTATCAACGACGCTCCGGCACTGGCCGCCTCCGACCTGGGGATTGCCATAGGCTCTGGCACCGACGTAGCCGCCGAGTCGGCCGACATCGTGCTGGCGCGAAGCGACCTCATGGACGTCGTCTCTGCACTCGCCTTGTCAAAGGCGACGATGCGAAACATAAAGCAGAACCTCTTCTGGGCCTTCGGCTATAATATACTGGGCATACCAATAGCCGCAGGAGCGCTCTACCTGGTAGGCGGACCGCTTCTCAACCCCATATTCGCGGCGGCGGCCATGTCATTGTCGTCTGTCTCTGTAGTCACCAACGCGCTCAGGCTCAGGCGTTTCAAGCCGGAAACGTACATCGCTATTAAAAAGGACTGACCATTGAATAATGAACAAACTGAAAAGAGCGGCAAGGCCTGCCCTTCCTGCTCGGGCAGGAAGACGATACGCCCTGACCAGCTCAAACGCAGCCTGGCCTCACGCCTGGCGCGCATCGAGGGGCAGGTTCGTGGCATCAAGCGCATGCTTGAGGAGGATGCCTACTGCGACGATGTGATGGCGCAGATAGCCGCAGCCCGAGGCGCCCTTGGCAAGGCATCCCTGGCCGTTCTTGACCACCACATGAAGCACTGCCTCATAGACCATGTGAAGGCAGGCGACGACAGCATCATAGACGAGCTGATTGACAGCATAGCAAGGAATTTTTAAGGAGCATTAGCTAGCGAAGCGGGGATCCCTCAGGGTAAGCGCCTCGGAGCTGTGCTTGGCCTTGTGGAGCGATCGAGACAAGAGGGGAATGGACAGGGCAAGCAGATGACGCAGAGGCTTCCTGGCTGGGTTTGAACCGCGAAGACGAGCCGCCTCGTCGGCACGGCGCAACTCGTTGGCGGTCCAGGGCAGGAAGGCCATGGTCAGCGAGGCAGAGCGGGACACACGCCCGGATAGTCGCCGGCCAAGCGGACGGAGAAGCAGGCCAAGAGCCTCGCGCAATTCTACCGGGCTCATGCCAAAGGACAACCAGGCGGCCGACGCCAGCACCAGAGCCAGCCGTGCACCCCGAAGCAGGGCCGGTGGCCAGGCGATAAGGATAGTGCGTGCGGCGACGGATCCCATCGCGATAGCTGTGCCAGACTCGCCAAGAGCCGACCAGGGGAATCCTGTGATGGCCGGCAAGGCCGCCACGACCAACAAGCCCCATGACGAGGCGAGCCATCGTCGCCAACCAAGGCGATCGACCAAGCCTAAAGCCAGGATGATCAAAGCCGGCGCCGCCAGATATGGGAAGCCACATGAGAAGATGGCAATCTGCAAGCCGAGGTATACGACGAATCGCGGAGCGCCAGTCAGTCGGGCAGAGCCAGATCGCAAAGAAGCACCAGAGAAGCTGGAGATTCCATTCATCGCGAAGCCTTTAACCATGTCATCTCATAAAGCCTGTCGAGGCTTCCCGGTGGCCGCCTGAGACCAAGAGAAGGCAACTCGTCCCAGAGTGCGGCCGGGCTGTCATCCCTGACTATCCTGCCAGAGTCCATAACAATGAGGCGCTCTGCGTGGGCCAGACACTTCTCAAGATCATGGGTGACGACCAGGACCCCTACTCCCGACTCTCTCAGAGACAAAAGCACCCGCAACAGCTCAGAACAACCGGCCCAATCGAGGCCATTGAAAGGCTCATCGAGGATCAGGAGTTCTGGCTCTGCCACCAGGGCAGACGCTATGGCGAGCCTGCGCTTCTCACCACCAGAAAGCACCGAACAGAGTCTGTCATCGTAGCCAGCCAGACCGGCCGCACGGAGAGCCGCATCCACCCGCCGCCCATACGAGACGGGACGTTCTCCGGCGGCCCTGGGCCCGAACTCAGCGTCTTCGCGCACGGTAACGCCGAGTATCTGATGCTCCGGCTCCTGGAATACCAGGGCGACGCGTCTGCGTGTCTGAGCGACGACAGCCTTGAGCGGCTCGTCGTCAACAAGCACCTGACCAGAATCGGCCTCTTCGAGGCCCAGGGCATGGCGGATGAGAAGAGACTTGCCGCTGCCGTTGCGGCCTGACATCACCACGAACGACGGCGTCTCTAGTATTAGACTAGCCTCATCGAGGCCCTTGGTGCCGTCAGGGAAGCTCTTGGAAACTAATTTAAATTCAACCTTCATGCAGTCTTCTTGTCCCCGGCTGGTAGATAGTTTCTTAGGAGTGGAGCCAGGGCTTTTACCAAGGCGGCGGCGGCTAGTGCCTTTATGACATCACCCGCTAGATACGGCGCCATGATGATAAAGGCGGCTAGCATCGAAACATTCTTTTCAGGATTGGAATCCAGGACGGCCCGGAACCAGGGCAGGCCTATGGCGTACAACACGACGACACCTGCCAGTGCACCAAGGACGGCTCGGAGAAAACCCCAGGTACGCCTGTCGGCTATCAAGCCCGAGAAAAAGGCGGCCACCGCGTAGCCAAGGAGAAAGCCGCCGGTAGGCCCGGCGAATTGCCCCAAGCCACCGGCTCCATTGGCAAAGACAGGTAACCCAACGGAACCGAGTGCCAGATACAAGCCTGTCGTCGCCAGGCCCCAGAGAGGTCCAAGGATAAGGCCGGCCAACAGGCAGAAGAAGACAGCAAGGGTCACCGGCAACAAGGGCGGCGGCAGCGGCAGCGAGAATACGGCGCCAACAGCAATCATTGCCGCGAAGAGCGATACCAGGACTATCCTCAGTGCGTTACGACTCAAAGCCGTTCTCCATTCCATACCTGCATGCTAAATTTTCCCTGTGTTCATCGTATTCATTATTATTAAAGCTCTTACAAGCCACAATTCGCTTTCTATATCATTCCTTATACAATACTCAGTGTCTTGCAATTGTTGCACCATGGTTTTCCTTAAGGAAGCTAGGTGGTTAACATGAGGCTAGATTCTGCATGTTAGCAATCGGCGGGTCAAGGGAAGAGATGAACAAGATTAAGACAAGATTAAGACAAGATTTACAAGATTTACAAGATTTACAAGATTTACAAGATAATACCTGGGTGGCATTTTGTTTTGTATCAATTTTGTTAGCATGACGTAGGGGAAGCTACCGTCAGCTGGGGCGTATCTTGTCAATCCTGTCTCATCTCTTAAAAAGACATACGCCATAGCGTTTCACAACAACCTCTTTTTTATGCCCATCAGACTGAACCACAGACGTGTAGAGGCAAATATACATGGCCATCATCATAAGAAGATACCTTGCGCTTTAGCCTTCTCGATAACACAATGCAAGTATGCTGGAAAACCTTGAAATACGAGTCGTTCAGGGGAAACAAGACCTTGAAGCCTTCATACAACTGCCCGCCACCCTATATGCCAGAAACCAGGCCTGGGTACCTCCCTTATGGGTATCAGAAAACCAAGCATATTCACCGGGGCACAATGCCATTCTAGACCGCTCGGAACATGTCCTCCTTCTAGCGACACGAGCAGGTAAGAGCGTCGGGCGAATCGTTGTCTATATAGACCCTCAATTCAATGCGCACTTTGGCACCCGCACCGGCTTCTTTGGTTCCTTTGAATGTGAAGACGACGCGAACACGGCTGCAGCCTTGCTTGAAGCTGGTGAAGCCTGGTTGGCAGAGAGAGGAATGAACCGCGTTCGGGGGCCCATCAACCCGGTAGCAGAATGCTGGGGTTTCCTGGTAGACGGCTTTGACACCCCAGCGGTATACATGTCTCCTTACAACCCTCCGTATTATGACACCCTCATGCATGGCGCAGGCTATGAAGGCATCAAGGATCTGCTAGCCTACGAGGCCGATATGTCCAAGGGCCACCTCATACCCGATCGCTTCAGGAACTTCGAAAAAATCCTGGCAGCCAGACGCCCCTGCGTGACGACACGCATGATAGACACAAGCAAACTGGAGCGCGACGCGGAGCATATACGCAGAATCCTCAACGCCGGTGTTGACGGTAACTGGGGTTTTGTGCCCGTAGGCCGTGATGAGATGACCGCTGTAGTCCACGACTTAAAACCAATTCTTGATCCAAGAGCAATATGGTTCGTGGAGGACTCTGGCGTACCGATAGGATGCTGCCTTGGCTTTCCAGACATCAACGTTATTATAAAGCGTATTCATGGACGGCTCTTTCCTACTGGATTTTTAAGGCTATTAACAGGAGCGAGGCGACTTCGAGACTACAGGCTCTGGGGCCTGGCCGTCCTGCCAGAATACCAGAACCTGGGCTTAGACGTTCTCATGTATCTGCGCCTTTCAGACGCCTTTGAACATCGATCCGTACGGATGGAAGCCAACTACATCCTGGAAGACAACCTAAAGATACGCAACGCCCTCGAGAAGCTGGGGATGAATGTAATAAAGCGCTACAGGGTATACGAGAAGGAGATAGCGTGACAAAACTGATGAGCCCCACTCTTTTGCCACTGGACATCATCGTCATAGGCTGTGGCACCGTTGGCTCTGCCCTGCTTAGGCAGCTGGAACGTAGCATTCAACGACTAGCCGAACAGGGCATTGGCCTCCGCGTCGTAGCCATAGCCAACAGAAGGTGCATGCTCGTCGATACTGAGGGGCTTTCACTCGCCTCCTGGAAGGCATCGCTGGCATCGGGCACCAAAGAGCCTGGTAACGCCGACAAAACAAGCGCCACGAGCCTCGAGGCGTTGATGTCCCTCGGCGCGCTTCTTGCAAATCCCGTTCTGGTGGACTGCACGGCGAGCGACGCCATACCCTCCGCCTACCCCGGCTTTCTGGCCGCCGGTTTCAACATTGTAACGCCAAACAAGCGTGGCAACACGTCCTCAATGGAACACTATAAAGCCATGAGAACCCTGGCCAGAACACAGAATCGACTATACCTGTACGAAGCAACCGTAGGCGCCGGGCTCCCTGTAATAGACAACTTTAAAAAACTGCTCCTCGCGGGTGACAAACTTGTCCGATTCCAGGGCATACTCTCTGGCTCGCTTTCATTCATGCTCGGTGAACTTGAGACTGGCCGAGTTTTCTCTGCTGTCGTACGCGAGGCTATGGACAAAGGTTTTACAGAGCCCGACCCGAGGGACGACTTGTCAGGGATCGATGTGGCACGCAAGGTGCTCATCCTGGCCCGTGAATGCGGTCTATCGCTAGAGCTTGCGGATATTGAGCTTGATGGACTCGTGCCTCCGGAATACATGGCCTTGGGAAAAGATGAGTTCATATCGAGGATGGGCGAGCTTGATGGACACTTCGAAGCGATACGCGCCAAGGCCAGAACCGAAAACAAGGTACCGCGCTTCGCAGGCTCAATAGAAGGCGGCAAGGGCCGCGCAGGACTATTGTTTGTAGGGCCTGATCACCCGCTGTATCCAATTAAGGGCGGGGAGAATGCCCTGGCCTTCCATACCCGCTACTACGACCCCATCCCGCTTATTATACGAGGTTATGGAGCCGGTGCCGAAGTGACGGCCGCGGGAGTATTCTCTGACATACTGAGAACGGTCAACTGGAAAAGGATACCATAATGATACGAGTCTATGCCCCAGCAACATCGGCCAACCTCAACATAGGCTTTGATTCCCTTGGCGTGGCCCTGAGGTCCCTGGACCATGTACTCGGTGATGAAATACACATAGAGCTGGCCCAGACAGACAGCATCAGGATTACCGGTCCTTACGCACACGAGATCAAGGGCGTCAACATAGTCGAGCTTGCCTTGGGACGAGTCCGGGAAATAACCGGCAGGCGAGAACCGGTATCATTGGAGCTTTTCAAGGGCATGCCTGTCGGTTCCGGCCTTGGATCAAGCGCCGCCAGCGTCGTTGCAGCGGTGATAGCCTGCAACGAAGTATACGGCGCACCACTCGGCGAGGCAGCGCGTCTTTGCCTGATGGGAGAGCTTGAGGCGGAGCTGTCTGGAAGCCTCCACTGGGACAACATACTGCCATGCGCCCTTGGTGGCCTTCGACTTGGCTCGAGAGCCCTACCAGTGCCCGCAAATTGGCTATGGCTTGTAGCCTATCCGGGCATACGGCTGGAGACCAAGGCCATGCGGGCACTACTACCTACATCGGTGCCATTCGCCGAGGCGGTGGAGAGTGCGTCACGCTTTGCCCGCTTCGTAGACGCCCTCCATAGAGGAGAGGGCCGCGATGCCGCCGCGCTCATGGTCGACACCTTTGTAGAACCCAGGCGCTCAGCCATGATACCGGGTTTCGAGGATATCATGGCTCAGATGCGGGCCGGCGGCTCGATAGCAACGGGTATTTCAGGCTCTGGCCCGACTATTTTCTCCCTGTTCGACGACCCGGTTCTGGCCAAGGCCGCCCTGGAACCGGCCGGAGCCTGGGCTCTAGGCGTAGCCAAGGCAGGCAATGACACTGGCACCTTCGCCTGCCTCTGTGCCGTAGACGAGTCCGGCGCCCGGCTTATCCATCCTGGCAAGGAGTAATGACGTGGAGTACTTCAACCTAAAACATCCCCACGAGCGCGTTGATTTTGGGACAGCCGCCAGGCGCGGCCTCGGTTCAGACCAGGGGCTCTTCTACCCCGCCAGTCTCCCTTCCATGGACACGGCCACCCTCCTGGCCGCGCCGCGCCTCGTACGCTATCGAATCCTGCTGGAACCCTTTGTGTCGCCTAGCATCCCGGCCCCCGTCCTTGACGACATCATTGCTGCCGCCTTTACCTTCGAGGCTCCTGTCGTGCAAGTAAAAGACTTCTTTGCACTGGAACTGTTCCACGGTCCTACCCTCGCCTTTAAGGATTTTGGCGCGCGCTTCATGGCACAGTGTCTGTCACACCTCAAGGATGATCGGCCCATGACAATACTGACGGCCACATCGGGAGACACAGGGGCGGCGGTAGCCAGCGCCTTTCACGGGCAACCCGGCATCAGGGTCGTCGTACTCTATCCGGAGGGCCGCGTCAGCGTCGCGCAGGAACGGCTCTTCTCTACCCTCGGCGGCAATGTATCGGCTCTGGCGGTACGAGGCAGCTTTGACGACTGCCAGGCCCTCGTAAAAGGTGCCTTCGACGACCCCACGCTGGTCGGGCCGCTCGGCCTCAACTCGGCCAACTCTATAAACGTGGCAAGACTGGCGGCCCAGACCCTGTACTTCTGGGATCTCTGCGCCGCACTCCATGCAAGAGGCGTCTCGGAGGAGAGCCTTCTATCAAGCCTCGTCGTATCGGTACCGTCGGGTAACTTCGGAGACCTGACGGCCGGACTGATGGCCAAGGCCATGGGTGCGCCTATAGGCCGCTTCATAGCGGCTACAAACGCCAACGACACCGTGCCCCGCTACCTTAAGAGCGGCCAGTGGGATCCCAAGCCAACCGTATCCACGGCGTCAAACGCCATGGATGTCAGCCAGCCAAGCAACTGGCCAAGGGCGGAGAGAGTATTACAGGAGCGGTCCTGGTCGATACAAGGTATTGCTGTTAGTGAAGATGACACTGCCGGAGCCATACGGGAACTAGACAGGCTAGGGTACCTGGGTGAACCCCATTGTGCAGTGGCGTACAGGGCACTGCGACGCTCTCTGCAGCCCGGTGAGAGTGGAGCATTCCTCTGCACCGCCCATCCTGCAAAATTTTCTGGCACGGTAGCGTCGGTTCTTGGCAGAACCCTGCCTGTACCGCAGGCCATAGCCCAGGCCATGATGAGGCCAAATCTCTCTGTACGGATGGAACCGTCTCAGAGAACGCTCAGAGACTACTTACTCTCTGAGCCGTCCATTGCCCTTGAGTAAGAGTACATACTCGTCCTGGCTTAAAGGCATGGCATAGAGGTAGCCCTGGCCAAAGGTACAGCCGCGTGCGCTCAGATAGGTCTGCTGGAAGGCTGTCTCAACACCCTCGGCAGTTATATCGAGTCCAAGAGACATAGCCAGGGAGATGATGGCATCGACTACAGGAGGATTTGGATTGGATTCACTCAATTGCATTATAAAACCACGATCAATCTTCAAGTTGTCGGCACGCAGTTGATGCAGGTAGCTCAGGCTGGAATAGCCTGTACCAAAGTCATCCAGGGCCAACCTGAATCCGGCTTCGCGGATGAAGTCAAGCGTCTGTTGTGTCACGGGATTTCCGTCTATCAGGACGCCTTCTGTAATCTCAAACTCCACCTGGCTCGTGTTAATAGGACAGGCCACCAACAATTCCTTTAGAAAAACGACGAAACCAGGGTCTGACAGATCCTTGGGCGACAAGTTGATGGCATGCACCGTCTTGGCACCGGCGGCTTGAACCGATTGTATGGCCGCAAAACCTGTAAGCACCACCCAGCGGCTTATATCGAGTATGAGGCCTGATTCTTCGGCGAGTGGAATGAATACGCTCGGTGGAACATTGCCAAAGCGGGCGTTTTTCCATCGTATGAGTAGTTCTGCCCCGCTCATCATTCCGTCATCGAGGCGCAACTTCGGCTGATAGACCAGGCTGAATTCGCCCCTGGGTATGGCCTGCCTGAGCTCCTCTATCATGGAGTAGCGTTCCATCTCGGCATGATGGCGCTCCTCGTCGTAGAAGCTGACCATGCCATGCTGCTCACGCATCCTCGCAAATCCTGTCTGGATGTTTGACAACAGGGTTTCCAGGTCCTGGCAGTCGTTTGGAAACCTGGTTATTGTCAAACCAGCCTCCAAGGCAATGGCCTGGCCGTCAAGGACTATGCTCTCCCGAGCACTAGCTAGAGCCTTATTGCCTGCTTTAACCAGCTCAGCAAGCTCGGTACTATCGGTGATTATAAGAAAAACAGTGCCTGAATACCGGGCAACAAAATCATCGCGCCCACACAATTCACCCAGGCGCGCGCCTACTCTGGCCAGAATCTCATCTGCGAAGCGGCTTCCCTGGCAGGAATTAATGCGTGAAAAGTGGGTTAGTTTTATACCCATGACGCTGAAGCCAGAACCATGGGTCTGGCTTTTTTGTAACTTCTGGGCAAGCACCTGCTCGACCTTGCGTCTGTTGGGCAAACCCGTCAGCTCGTCAACGTATGCTGCCTTGTACAACGACCCTACAACAATATGCTGATAGAGCACCGAGAAGACGCCGAGCACGCTGGCCACGCCGGAGACGATAAGGAAGCTGGTTCTGGCCTCTGGATCATTGAGCACCGACAGAGGATTAAGCCCACCGAATCGGGATCGTATGAGAAATCCCCCAAAGAATAAAACCGGAATCAAGATGGCACCCTTGAAACCAATGACATAATAAAACACCGAGTACCCGGCCAGGAAGTAGAAGAACCCAAAACCGCGCGTGCCACCAAAGTCTACTATAAGCCCCACCATCAGACTAATCACCGCCATGACGAAGCAGAGCCTCACCAGGTCAAGGCTCCGCTTGAACAGAATGAGCGTGAAGCCCAGGAGTATCAAGACCAGGTACAGCGTTGTAGCGACGACTATTACCATGTTGCCAGCTACAAAATCACGATAAATATTGATGGGCGCGGCTACAATGCTAGAAATGATTATAGAATAGAACGCCAGTGTCGTAGCCCTGATCTGTAGCGGCGTCAACTCTGCCTGGTCGAAGGTGGGGAAGAAAAAATCATGTGCTTTATTTGCAAGAGACGTAAAGAAGTTGTTCATATAGTGTAGGCCTTGTTACATCAGCGTATCAAAGCCAACAGCTCTTTTACCTTGTCTGTCTTCTCCCAGGGGAAGCCTTCACGGCCAAAATGGCCATAGGCCGCCGTCATACGGTAAATAGGGGCCTTAAGCCCTAGCGAGTCTACGATTCCTGAAGGTGACAGATCGAAGACTTTCCTGACGGCCGCGACTATGGCGTCATCCTCAACCTTGCCTGTGCCAAAGGTTTCTAGCATCACAGAAACAGGGAAGGGTACGCCTATGGCGTATGCCAACTGTAGCTCACACCTGTCCGCCAAGCCCGCGGCCACCACGTTCTTGGCCACGTAGCGCGCCATGTAGGCGGCGGAACGATCCACCTTTGAAGGATCCTTGCCAGAGAAGGCCCCGCCGCCGTGACGACCCATGCCACCGTAGGTATCTACTATTATCTTGCGGCCGGTTAAACCCGCGTCTCCCATAGGCCCGCCTACCACGAAGCGACCGGTTGGGTTTACGAAATACTTGGTACGCTCGTCGAGGAGCCCCGTAGGCTCCAGTACCGGCTTTATTATCTCTTCTATGATGGCTTCTTTAATTTCTGGGTACGACACGTCAGGATCATGTTGATGGGAGACGACGACGGCATCCACCCGCAGCGGTCTGTGGCCATCATACTCAAGCGTCACCTGGCTCTTGGAATCGGGCCTGAGCCATCCTATGGCTTTAGTCTGTCGTAACTCCCGTGCCCTTAAGAGAACATGATGGGCGTACATGATGGGAGCCGGCATAAGCTCCGGCGTTTCTGTACAGGCAAAGCCGAACATCATGCCCTGGTCGCCTGCGCCTTGCAGGCCCTCATACTCGCTCAAACCCTGGCCAGCCACACCCTGTGCAATATCCTGTGACTGGGAATGTATGGTGTTGAGTATAGCCATGGATTCGTAGTCGAGGCCATAGTCTGGGTTGGTATAGCCTATATCCTTGACAACATCACGCACGAGGGTCTGGATATCCACGTAGGTATCTGTCGTTATTTCTCCGCCTACCAGGACCATGCCAGTGGTGGCGAAGCATTCGCAGGCCACACGGCTCTCCGGGTCGTCGCGCAGGCAGGCGTCAAGGACCGCATCTGACACCTGGTCGCATAGCTTGTCAGGATGTCCTTCTCCAACTGATTCCGATGTAAAGAGTCTTCTCTTGTCTGACATAGGGGGGCCTCCCTTTTAGCTGTTTTCTCGCCCGGGTCATATGACTCAAGACGAACCGCCCGCAATTTGGTTCAAATCGGCGGTTTAATACGCACCATAACGGAGTGTATCAAGAACGTCTAGTATCACCAAAAACAGAGGTTTCTACAATAGCCTTGTTTGCAAGCCAGAAGAATAGACGTATACTAAGGCATCAAGCACATCGATGGAGTGGCTTCATGCGACAGAACGATATGTATATCCTGGCCCTGGATCAAGGCACCACATCATCACGGGCAATAGTCTTCAATCAGACGGGCATAGTCATAGGCATAAAGCAGATTCCATTCAACCAGATATACCCAAAACCCGGTTGGGTCGAGCACGACCCTTTCGAGATATGGCAGACGCAGTACGACGCGGCAGTAGGCGCCATAGACGCGGCCCAGATAAGGCCCTCCCAGATAGCCGCCATAGGTATTACTAATCAGAGGGAGACTACGATAGTCTGGGACAAGCACTCAGGCAAACCGGTGCACAACGCCATTGTCTGGCAGTGCCGTCGCTCATCCGCAATCTGCCATGAGCTCAAGGCACAGGGCTATGAACATGAAATCCACCAGAGGACAGGCCTCGTTCTCGACCCCTATTTCTCCGGCACAAAGCTCGTCTGGATGTTCGAGCATATATCCGGGCTGAGGGAGCGCGCCGAACGCGGAGAGCTGATGTTT
>JAVEXO010000020.1:0-46047 GCA_034003955.1 Spirochaetia bacterium
TTGCCGTCTAGCGGTACCGGAAACAGTACAATCGGATCAGGGTAAGAAACCGTCTGAAGGTTATCTAAGGTTCGCCCTAACGTTCCTTCCTCGTCTATAGGGACAGGATGATCGAACACCTTCCATGGAGGTTGTTCGGAGCTTGACCAATATGTAGAAATAATCATGCCGTTGCTCATTGCTTCTCCAGTTTGCTTATTGTATCAACACCAGTATAACTGGTGCAGTCTTTTACGTGTATGTGCAAGAAATAACTCGATTTACATGACGTTTGGGTCTACAATCAGTATCATCCTAACCTTGGTCACGAAGGGTCGATTATATGGAGGCATGCAAATGCGCATCTTTGCCGCTCGTCATCCTGTTCAGACTGCCACAGCGATAAAAACCCAGACACGGGACTCATTTGACGAGCTATCTCGCGCTTCGGCTTTACTGTCTGGAGGAACCGATTTCTCCCAGCTACAATCAATCCTGGTTGAACAGGCTTGTGACATAAGCCAATCCGACCTTGCAGCCCTCTACCTCTATGTGGGAGACAGTGATGATGATAGCTCAGCCCTCAAGCTGTCATACCGCCGCGGTCCGGGCAAGCTGCCTTCCACAATAGAACGCTTATCAGAAACAATACGCTTCATAGAGGAATGCGCAGAGGCTGCAATTATCAATGAACGCCGAGACTGCGCACTGGCTGGCATGCTCCTTGACCCGGCTATGAATGCCGGTATCGTTGTCCCTATATTTCTCCCGCACTATAGGGCTGGCCTTCTTTTCCTCAATGCTCGGTCTGTCCGACACTATGACCGTAAGCGCTTAAACTTTCTTATTGCATACGGCGCACTGGCCGCCGGTATGCTCAGAAATGCCAAACTATTCAAGGAGCTCAAGGAGCGTTCAGCCGAGATAGAAGCGCTAGAACGCTACCAAAAAAGCGTTTTTTCATCGATGACAAACTTGCTGGTGACGACTTCCAGGGACGGTACGCTACGTTTCTACAATGATGAGGCGGCTGATGCCTTTGGCTTAGATGCTGACTCGATAGGTAAACCGGCAACAATGCTGCTCAAGGATCACCTCGATCACAGTATCATCTCTGCAATGGATAAGAGCCTGCGGGAGGGTACGACGTTGCTGGGAGTAGAAGGCATAGCTAGCGCTGAACGTGGTGACATCGATTTCTCACTCAACCTGTCTCCTGTCAGGGGCCGCCGCTCTGACAGGCCAGATGGCCTCGTCCTGACCTTTACAGACCAGACAAGGGAGCGCGAGCTCAAGGAACAGGTAAACGTAGTAGTAGAGGAACGGCGTGCCATAAAGGATATGTTTAGCCGCTATCTATCCGCCAATGTGGTGCAGAGCCTGATGGACTCTCCCGACTCAATTAAACTTGGAGGTGACGGCAAGCGAGCCACAGTCTTCTTTGCCGACATCAGGGGTTACACCACGTTCTCAGAAGGCAAGACTCCCGAGTTTATCCTTGGCGTACTCAACGACTATTTTTCAGAAGCGGTTGAGGTAGTGCTCAAGTACAGAGGTTTCATAGACAAGTTTATTGGTGACTGCATCATGGCTGCGTGGGGAGTGCCGATGACTTCCGAGGAGGAAGATGCACGAAACGCCGTTGCATGCGCTCTTGAAATTCAAAAGCTGATAGACAATCCTAAGCGCAGATTCTTTAAGGGTGAAGCCGAACATCTGCGGGTTGGGATTGGTGTCAATACGGGATATCTCATTGCAGGAAACCTTGGATCGGCTCGTCACATGAACTACTCGGTGATTGGAGATACGGTGAACATAGCAGCCCGCCTTGAAGGTGTGGCAAAGGCCGGTGAAGTGATAATAACAGAATCGACACGGGTATTGCTGGATGATTCATTCAAGGTAGAGGAACGGGATACCGTCAAGGTCAAGGGCAAGATGGAACCATTGCGCATCTATAGGGCCCTGTCGCATAAAATCAAATAACTGGAGGAAGGCATCATGCAAGAATTGCTTAAATCACTGACACCGGAGATGATAGTGGTATTGCTTGCCGGCGGAATCGCCTTGCTTTTAATCATCGTCGCTCTTATCATTGAGATACACTTCAGACGGTCCGTTCGCAAGGCTGCCACCTCTTCTTCATTCCCTGCGATCAGTGGCTTTGCTCTTTCCTGTAGAGAGCGATTCATCATCAAGCGCAGCGAAAAAGGATTCCTCGGGGCACCAGGCCCATTCCCTGATCTTCTAAATAATCTTGGCTACTACGAGCGATGGATAGAAGCAGTCAAGCAACGCCATGCTCGTGGTGCAGCCGCAAGGTTGCTCAGGTTTGCTCCCGATCGCGGGCTGTTCGAGTGTTTCAACGCTGCGCTTTCCAGCAAAGGCATTGCTATGGACCTGCTTGCCTGGATGAAGAAGCAAGCGGGCGGGTTTACCTTGCGCAGGATAGCCCTCTCAGGACCGGGTCGTGATTTTGACGGTTCCGCGGCACTGAGCCTACTGGGCGAGAGCATGGATGAAGTGCGGGAAATGCTGGGAGACCCAGAGTGGGCATCACGAGCAATGGCTATAAGGATATTGTCGCATGATACCAATGAACGGTCTAAAATGGCTCTGGCAGA
The DNA here is from genome assembly GCA_034003955.1 of Spirochaetia bacterium. GTDB lineage: Bacteria > Spirochaetota > Spirochaetia > Treponematales > UBA12059 > SZUA-370. Next base: position 2,604 of record JAVEXO010000020.1, read on the forward strand.
TAGTCTTGCTGACTCCCATCCTCTGGTCAGAATCCTGGCTCTGCAAGCGCCGCTGTTGGGAGACCGCCTGGCCTTCTATGCCGAGGCATATAGTCTGTTCATAAAGGATTCCTCCTATGAGGTTCGTCGCACAGCCAAGGCCAGGATCATGGCTGAATTCCCCGACCTGTACGCTCCTGACATAGACACGCTTTGCCCAGAAGAGACCATACACGTTATAGAGCTACTTGATCCGGCGAGCGGCAAGGATGAGGAAATAGCCTTTGCTTTCCTTGAATCTGGCGATCCTGAGCAACAACTGGCGGCGGCTGAGCACCTCGAAGCCCGTGGGTCACTGCGGCCGCTGCTTGAAACCGCAGCCTCCGGAGACAACAAGGAATTCGAGCGCCGCGTCGCATTGCTCATCACGGCGTCATCATACCAGGTTAACGGTTTTTTGTCGGTGGTTGAAACAATAGACAGTGATGGAGCGTTTGAGGCTGCCGCCCGGATACTCGCCAAGGGAGGGGATAGACGCCTGGTGTCTACACTCGCCAAGCGCTGGTTCGCACGAATGGGAGACGCACCTTTCAATCAAGAGCAGATTCGTGTCTACCGCTCTGTGCTTGATGCCATACGCATCCGTGGTGATTATACTGCGTGCATGATTCTTGCCGAGGAGCTTGACGCCCGCCGCAATGTAGCGGAATTGGCTGCGGCTCTTCTAGACAGCTGCGCGGCTACTCAGAAAGACTGCATATTCAAGGCTCTTGTGAGGCTGTTCTTCGACTCAGACTTCATGATGCGAGATGAACTCCGCGCCGCCATTGTCGGGCAGGCGCCGGAGCTCGTTGTGCCCTTTGCCTTGTCTCTTTTCAGGGCTGATCGCGTCGATACTCCGCGCATTATCCGCCGCGATGCTCTGATTCTAGCAGGGGAATTAAAGCTTTCGTGGGCACTCCAGCGCATCATGGAATCCTTGCCAACACTCGATTCCGACGAGATAGCCACTCTTGCGCCAATCGTCATCTCTGCAGATCAAAAGGCATTCAAGAGCAAGGCCAGATTCATACTGGACGGTGTTGACGCTCCTTCCAGAGCCGCTATCCTTGCGGCTTTACCATCCACGGGTGATAAATCATTCATGGGAGATATAAAAAAGAGTCTGGGTGACGCAGACCCAGAAGTCCGTTCAGCAGCGGTGCGGGCACTCGCTGCGTTCCAGGAAGACAAGGCCTTGGCATCCGGTGCTATGGATCTGCTTCGCGATCCTGTCGAGCGTGTCAGGGTTGCGGCAGTAGCGGCGCTCGCCGAGGCCGGAGGCTCAGTGGTCATCAAGAGATTGTCAGACATACTCGACGATGCCAACGAGATGGACGAGGTAAAGGCTTCCTTGATACGCGGACTGGGACGAGCTCGCAACCAGGCTAGCCTCCAGCTGCTTATCGATGAACTCGGTTCGCGCGATCAATGGGCTGGCGAGCTGGGTACGGCCCTCTCTTTACGTTCTTCTACCAAAGATTTGGCCCAGATACTGGAACGCTTCAAGGATGCCACAGGTGAACTCAAGACTCGTATGGCACAGAGTGTCCGCACTATGGGGAAACGGGGTGAGGAAGCTCTTGTGGAGCTCTTGCGCGAAGAGATAGCATCGATTAAGCCATTCATCGTAGAGGCGCTGGAATCGCTTGGTTATGTCGAGGCAAGAATACGTGAACTCACCCACCGAGACAGGGAGGTCAGAAGGGAGGCGGCGACAGCGTTGGCTCTTGTTGGCAGCAGGGCGGCCTATCGAGGCATCGTACTTGCGGCAAGGGATCCAGACCCCGAGGTACGTGTTGCGGTAACACGTGCGCTTGAACGACTTGCCGGTCCTGAAGGACAGGAAATGCTATCTGAACTAGAGCACGACCCCGATGCCCGTGTCAGAAAATATGTACTATGGGCTATGGAACGGGTCAAGGCGAAGGCTCTCTAGCAAGTACCGCCGACTCGCCGTGCTCACGCTGCAGCGCAGATCGCGTCCCGGCATCGCCGGGACGCGCCCCCACCCTTGTTTACTGCCTCACGTAGTTCTTGATCTTCCCTCGTATGTATGTGGACAGCTCATCCTTGTGCACGCGCTCCTGGGCCATGGAGTCTCGCTCACGCACGGTGACGGTTCCGTCTTCCTTGGAGTCGTAGTCTATGGTCACACAGAATGGCGTACCAGCTTCGTCCTGGCGTCTATAGCGGCGGCCGATAGCGCCAGACTGGTCGTAGTCGGTGGCGTAATCGTTCTTGAGCCCGGCTCTAATCTCCTGGGCAAGTTCGGCCAGACCGTCCTTCTTCATAAGGGGCAACACGGCCACCGTTATGGGAGCAAGCTCGGGGTGGAACTTCATGACGGTGCGCCAATCGTCGTCATTGCCCTTGTCTGCTACCTTCTCTTCTTCATAGGCGTCGCAGAGTATCATGAGGAGCTGGCGTGTGAGTCCTGCCGATGTCTCTATGATGTATGGCAGGTAGCGCTCGTTACCGTTGTCCTGGTCTATGTACTGGAGGTCCTTGCCCGAGAATTCCTGGTGTCGCTTAAGGTCAAAGTCTGTACGGTTGTGAACGCCTTCCAGCTCACGGAAGCCCATGGGGAACTCGTACTCTATGTCATAGGCATCCTTGGCGTAGTGTGCAAGCTCATCTTTGCCATGCTGGTGCCATCGCAGTTTGTCCATGCGAACACCAAGTTTCTGGAAGTATGCCCAGCGCTGCTCTCGCCAGTAGTCAAAGAATTTATCGTCGTCGCCTGGCTTGACGAAGTACTGCATCTCCATCTGCTCAAACTCGCAGGTGCGGAATATGAAATTCTTTGTGACTATTTCATTACGGAAAGCCTTGCCCACCTGGGCTATGCCAAAGGGTATCTTCATCCTGTTTGACTGGACTATATTCTTGTAGTTCACATAGATGCCCTGGGCCGTCTCCGGGCGTAGGTAGATGAGGCCGGTTCCATCGTCTACGGCGCCAATGTTAGACTTGAACATCAGGTTGAATTTACGGGTCTCGGTGAGCTCACCACCGCACTCGGGGCATTCTTTTTTTGCAAGCTTATCCTGGTCTATCTGATCGGCTCTAAAGCGATTCTTGCATTTCTTGCAGTCTACCAGAGGGTCGGTAAAATTTTCAACGTGTCCCGAGGCTTCCCATGTCTTGGGGTGCATGAGTATGGCAGCATCTAATCCAACGATGTCGTCGTGGAGCTGGGTCATCTCCTTCCACCAGAAACGCTGTATACGATTCTTGAGTTCTATGCCAAGAGGGCCGTAGTCCCAGGCGCCTGCCTGCCCGCCGTATATCTCTGAACTCTGGAAGACGAAACCACGTCGCTTTGCAAGCGACGTTATCTTGTCCATGCTTACCTGACGATTGTCTGCGCCGCCTTTATTAGATTCACTTGATGCCATTATGTGCTCCTAGGCTCACTCCCGCATGGCGCGCGGGAGTGCTGGTGGTGTCGTCATAACCATGGTTATTAACGCAGGCAGGAGTATAGCAGGGCTAAGAGCAGACGAACAAGTCTAGGCTCGCTTCTTAATCGTCGCTATTATTTCTTTGCCGATGCGGCTCGTATGGCGTCAGCAATGCGCTGCTGTACCGTTGCGAGTGCAGCACGTGATGCCTTGGCCTTTGTCAGCGATTCACGGAAACCGGAAGCGGCAAAATCTGACTCGGCAGAAATGATGCTACTAGCCGCGTCTTCTATTGCTCTATCGGCAAGAGGCACATCGAGGTCAAGGCGCCTAAGCTTTATAGCCGCATCGAAGGCGGTTCTGGCTTCCAAGAGAGCCGTCTTGGCGGCATCGAGGGCGGTAGAAGCCTCTGTCTTGGCCTTGGCCTTGCCGGCGGCGCCTTCTCGCATAGCCTCTTCTGATGCGCTTACTACCTCCAGAGCCAGAGCCTTGGCGGCGGGATAACGCTTTGCATCAACTTCTGCCTGCATGCGCTTCACGATATCACGCACACGTGCAAGAGAATCTGGAGCATAGAGCCGGGTGTCGGCATCGGTCTCGGCCTTGCTAAGGGATGCGCTAGCGGCTTCCAGCTCGGCGCTTGGTGGCTTGGCGCATGATACGATGCCACTCAGGGCCAATGCCACAAGAATGGTAATAAGAGCCTTGTTGTAACGCATGGTTTAAGCCTCCTCGGCTATGAAGCCTAATTCTAACCAGTCTTCATGCTCTTAGTATATCGGAGCACGATTAAAATATACTGAATCTGGCCTTGCATTACCAATACTGGTATTACATCGCTATCCGGGTGGTGCGATTTATATAATTTTCGTGTATCTTCTAAATCATGTCACGTACCAGAGCCTTGCGTTTGCTTGTGGGAGCCATCCTCTCCGTGTTGCTCGCCCTGCTCTTTTCTCCATTTAAGCAGGAGCCGGACTCTAGGCTCTATTCGATGCTTTCGACCATGAGGGCCGATGTTCCTCTAGCCCGCGACATCCTCCTTATAGAGTCGGGTTCCAGGCCAGGCAATGGGCAACTTGGCTCAGAACTCCTGGCTGACATACTCATCACCATACGTGAATTTGAGGCCAGGAGTGTCTTGATACTCATACCCACAGACAGTGCTAGTGACGAGGCTATACGAAGCTGGAAGACAAGGATGAACCAGAGCCTCGATGAAGAATTTTCCATAATAACAAACAATACAAAGGCCTTCTTTGAGGCTATTAGGCTGGGATCAATAAGGCCTAAGGATGGTACCCTCTTCTTGGACGCCATCATAGATCTTGTTGCCAAGAGTAAGGATAGACTGTCTGGCATCATAGATACGGCTGGCGCCAGGGAGATTAGCGCATTCGATTCTGCACAGTCTCTGTATGCGGCACACGACCTTGGCTACAGTCTTCTAGACATGGGTCTAGGAATTCCTCTCAGGGACGACGGATTGCTCGTGGCAGAATATCCTAAGCATACTCAGGATGGACTGTCGTTTCGTCGTCTTGAGCTTAACGATGTGCTGGCTTACTCCCGTTTCGACGCTTCACTCATACAAGGCATAGAAACGCTCGAGAGTGCCGGCTACCTGTCTGGAACAAACCCCGACGCCTACCCCCCATTCTTATATGCAGCTTCACTGAAGGCCAGGAAAGTCATGCTAGCCTCACCAGGAAAGGCTACGATAGAGGGCTGGCGAGAGGCAAGGAAAAGCTATTTAGCATCGGTCAAGGCTCTCCTTGACGGGAAGACAGAGAGCACACTCCTGTCTGGTTACGAGAGCATACTTGCATCGGAGAGTCTTGATGAGGCAGGGGCGAATCGACTGCGTGAGCTTATGGCTTATGTACGACAATCATTCTCATCGGTTCGTGCCAACCATGCTGCGCTCAAGGAGTCAAGGCGACGACTGGAGCGGGAGGTGCCGAATTCATTATGCGTCATCGGCACTGCTTCAAATCAGGAATCACAACAAACCGAAGATCTAGCCTTGGTAATCAATAGTACCATGATGGGGAGGCGCATCTTCATTGCCACAGACTGGAAGCCTCGGGCCCTCGTTCTCGTTGGCACCATGATCGTCAGCCTAGTCTGTTCTGGATTAGGCATGGCTATGACGCTCGGCATAGGGGCCATGGGAGCAGCCATGATGCTTGCCGCCTTGTCATTGCTATTCGTGGCAAGAGGCATCTGGATAGATCCCGTCTCGGTGTCTGTCACCCTGCTTATCGCCGCCATAGTCTCGGCCATGACTCTGGTATCCACGGCTCTACGCATAGTCAGGAGGGACGGGGAGCAAACAGGAAAAGCTCTGCTGCCTCTTGCCACTAGGCACACGAGGCTGATGACGCAGACTGTCGTCCTGGCCCTCAGGCAGGTGGACGAGGCAGGACTGGACGAGCTTGGTGATGGTTCCAGGCTTGCTCTGGATTTAGATGCATTCAACAGCGCCGCCAGGCACGAAGTGCTCGGGGCAGAAGGAGAGATACTCGATACCGAGGGCTTTCTAGTCATAGCTCTGTTCCACTCGTCTCGACATCAGAGCTCACCCCCTCGCTCCGCCTTGCAGGCGGCATTTGCTTTCATTGCTACTGGAGCGATGATGGGCAAGGATTGGCGTTGTGGACTGAGCCTTGGCGACTGTTACTCCTATCGAACGGCCACAGGCAGGGCCGGGGCAACGGGGCGTCCTCTCGTGCATGCCAGGCTTCTTTCTACGCTTGCCAGCCAGTACGACGCCTCTGTCCTTGCGACGCAAACCCTCCTGGCCGAGGCGGGCGAAGAATGGGAGCGACTGCGGCTGGACAGCCTCGTTGACAAGGCCAGCGGCCGTGAAGAGGTCTTCTACCGGGTCATGGCAGAGCCGGAGCAGCCAATCTCTGGAGGGGAGCCAGCATAGCCTTGAGCCTGACAGCCTTGCCACCGCCGAATTCAGGAAAGGCCCTATAGCGTTCCCCGTCGTTTGAAAAGGCAGAGGCCTTCTCTCCAGCAAATGGCGGGAATCGCCGTTGGCTCCAATGGATTGATGCATCCTTGAGGCTCAGCTCGGGTTTGGCCGGGTCGAAGCGTATAAAGGATTCATGGACTCCGCGTTCCTCGGGTGGCGCCTCGTCGGTACTCTGAAGGTAGCGTATAAGGCCTGATGCAAGATCTACAGACTGGATGATGGCCGAATGAACCGCCTCTCCCCTGTCACCCCTGAAAAGAAGAATATCCCCGGGCAGAAGATCCCCTACCCTGTCTTGCACCTGAATCAGCTCAGAACTCCTGGAATCGAAGAACGACGTTCCTGCATACAGGGATGGATTGGCGCCGCGCGGTACCTTGAGGGCTTGTCTTAGTGTGGCACCCAGATCGAACCCGCCGGCCATGGCTGTAGTCGATAGTATGTGCCATACAAAACCTGAGCAGTCTATGCCGACGCGGCCTATGCAATACAGGTAATTGTATATGTCGCTCTGTCTGAGACCCTTGCCCTGAGTCAAGACGTAGGGCTTGTGTGGCAGCCCTCTGTATGCTCCTGCCTTCATCCTGGCTATGTCGAAGATGTCCCGGCTTATGCTCCAGGAACGAAACGTTATATCGAATATGATGACGGCATCGTTGCCGTCACTGAGGACAGACAGATACGCCTTGAAGTCTGGTGTCTGTATGATCCTCTCGATGTCGTCCCATAGACGTTCTGGATCGGCTTTTCCCCCGCCCTCAACCTTTAGTACTGATTCTGTCAATTCCGCTCGTTCGTCGTTCTGGGCAAACGGCAATCGAAGGGTCATGACCTTTCCGTCTATGATGTATGTTCTGAAGCAAGCGCGGTAGGCCTCTTCTATTACAGCCTCAACACCACTGCCCCATCGTGAGGCTGGATCAGAGAAGGTTTTCAAACCGAGCGCACCATCCGTTTCCTGCCCAGCCTCATGGCTTTGGGCTACGGGCTGCAGCAGGACCAGTAGAGTTAAGAAGCAGGTGACTACTATTCTCAAACCCGACGCTTCCTGTTTCTAAGGCTCAAGGCTCCAAGGACGACGACAACAGCCGTAAAAAAATACGGTGCCGACATGAGAATCTCGGCGGGGATCGCAGAGAGGGCCTGAGCCCTGGTGGCAAGCGACAAGAGGAGGGCCAGCAAGGCGCTAGCCGCCAAGGTGCCGCCAAGGCGCTTGCCACCCAGGTACACGGCAACCAAGGCTATCCAGCCTCTTCCGGCGCTCATGTTGGGTACCCACGCCCCCACCGAGGCGGCGAGAGAGGCTCCCGCCACGCCGCATGCCAGGCCCGATATGGCATAGGCCCTGCCGCGTATGGTGCCGGCATCGAGGCCGGCCAATTGCAGGGAATCAGGGTTCATGCCCACGGCCTTTGCCCTGGCACCAAAAACCGTTACAGACAGGATCGCGCTTATGAGTATGGCTACGATGAAGGCAAGGTAATCGCTGACGCGCTGACCAAGAACTGGCTCTAGAAACGACAGATTCCTGGACCATGGAAACAATCTGACAGACTGTAGCCCTTCTATGACGGCGACGCCCTTTGTGGCGAATATGGCTTGGGAGATTATTGATGCCAAGGCTGGAACAAGCATGTTGATGCCAAGACCCACCACAAATGAATCTGCTCTGGCCTTCCTGGCATAGAGGTCAGAGGCATAGGCAATGATCAGGGGCACTATCATGGCCGCCAGGAATCCTGCCGTGCTTCCCAGGGCAGAACCTACGGCTATGTACGAAAACGCGCCGGCAAGTATGAGGCCTTCCAAGGCTATATTGAGTCTGCCGACATACTCCGTCACGAGGCCTCCAAGGGCCGCCGGTGCAAGGGGAGCCATGAAGGCTATGGTGTCGAACAACAGAGCTCCAAAGTGATTCAAGGGTCTCTCCGCTTAGTGACAATATGAGCCCGTATTGATGTCCATGAAAGCCGCGCGCTGACTATCAATATGACCAGAGCCTTGATGGCCATGCCGGCATCGGGCGGAAGGTCTGATAGCACAGCCGCCTGCCTGGCGCCAGAATCAAGCCAGGAAAAGAGCAGTGCTGCCAAGGGCAGTGCGGCCGGCCTTGAACCTGCTACCAAGGCTACTCCTATGGCACTCCACCCTATGCCACCGCTCATGCCCCGCAGGGCGGTACCCTTGGCCCCAAGCACCATGAATGCGCCGGCTAGCCCATGGAAGACACCTGAGGCGACTATGGGCATCCATGACAGGCGCTTGATATCGTAGCCTTGTAGCTCGGCAAAACGCGGGTTGCCACCATACAGATCATGGGCTGCGCCGGCCCTGGTACGCTCGAAGTAGAATGAGACTACAAGGCATAAGGCCAGAGCCGCCATGGGAGCCACCGTGAGAGTTGAAGGCGGCGCCAGACGAGGCATTAGAATTGCCTTTGAGAGGGCAGGCATGGCAATGAGATTGCCGCTCGTGTCTCTAAAGGGGCCTGCGATGGCCCAGTCAATCAAGAAGATGCTACCCTGGGAGACGAGTATGCTGGTAAGGAGGACATCGGCACCGGCATAACGCTTGCCCATGGCAGGAAAGGCGGCGATGGCCGCCCCGGCCAAAGCACCCGCCAGCAAGGCCAGCATGGTACAGCCGAGTCCGCTGCCAGCCATGCCACAGTATCCAACAAGGGCGGCGGCAAATGATCCGGCATAGGCTTGCCCTTCTCCACCAAGGCTGTAATGGCCGGCTCGGAACGTCACGATGACGCCCAATGCACAGAGCATCAGGGGCCCCGATAGTTCAAGCATGTTGAGCATGGCGGATGGGTTTACAAACGGTGTAATAAAAAACGCCCGCAGGGTTGTACCAGGATCACCTGACAAAGAACTTGCGGCCAAGGCTGCCAAGGCTATTGCCGTCAAGAACGCTACAGCCAGCCGTCTTGAAGAGCCAGAGCCGCCTCCATCCTTGACCGTGTGTATCGCAAATCCTTTCATCGTCTCTTGGCTCCTGTCAAGGCAGACGCCAATGAAGATGCATCGCTTGAGTTGCCCGCAAGCCCTGAAAGACGGCCTCTATAGAGGGTGAAGGATCTATCGGCCAATTCAGCGGCGTCTGCTGGATCGGAACTGAGTACCAGTACAGCCGTACCCTCATCACGCATGGCCGTCAACCTGGCAAAGAGCCTGGCCCTCGAGGCTCCGTCAAGACCCTGGGCGGGATTGGAGGCCACGACAATGGATGCCGGCCGCGATAATTCCCTGGCGGCGACCGTACGTTGCCTGTTGCCACCAGAGAGCGTATCGACGCGACGCTTCTTCCACTTGTTAACGCCAAAGGAATCGAGCATTCGTTCCGCATCATCAAGTGGCTTGTGGCCACGAGCGTATTGTGCAAACGAATAGTCCCATAGTCGCCCTGCTACTGCATTGGAGGCGACACTGGCCTTTGAACACAGCCCTGCTCCCTCGCGATCGGTAGGGATATAGGCCATGATGCCAGAACGAAGCCTTGATGCGGGATAGGAGGCTATATCCTTACCCTGCACGAGAACATCGCCATGATCCGGTCTTGCTATACCGACGGCGACGCGTTCCAGGGCTTCGAGGCCATTACCTCCGAGCGCCAGCACCGATACTATCTCCCCTGAGCGGACGCAGAGCTCTATACCAGACAGGGAATCATCCCCGAGTCCGCTTACAGAGACGTCATGCATCTGGAGCACGGGTTCTCCTATGCTGCTCGCAGCCTGTGGGCCCGCCGGGCATGCGCTACTCTTGACTATCAAGTCGGCCAGGCCACACTCATCAATATCGCCTGCATCGATGGTGCGCTCCACCGCGCCTGATCTCATGACGCTTATCCTGTCTGCCAGATCCAGTATCTCCCGCGCTCTGTGCGATATGTATACTATGCCGGTTCCGGCTTTCTTGAGTCGCCGTATGAGGGCAAAGAGCGATTCTGTCTCAGCCTCGCCCAGGATGCTCGTCGGTTCATCCAGCACGAGCACATTGCCACCCCTGGAAAGTGCACGGAGTATCTCCACCTCACGCCGCGCAGATGCAGACAGGTCTTTGACCAAGGCTTTAGGATCTACAGAGAAGCCATGCCTGTCGGCTAGTATTGAGAATTCATACTCTGATCGACGCCTGTCTACGAAGAGACCAAGCCTGCGAGGCTCGTGGCCCAAGGCCATATTGTCTGCGGCACTCAGCCCGTCGGCCAGCATGGAGTACTGCGGTACGAAGCCTATGCCGACCCGTTCCGCATCCCTGTGGGACGCGAATTTCACCTGCGATCCACGAACCAGCATGCTGCCTGCATCTGGAGCGGTAAAGCCGCACAGTATCCTGGCCAGGGTAGACTTGCCTGCACCGTTCTCACCAACGAGGGCATGCACTTCGCCGGCCTCCAGCTGGAAGTCGGCGTCGTCTACGGCGAGTGTCGCCGTAGATGGGAAGTACTTGCGTATCGATGAAAGGCGTACGAGTGTCATCGGCTACAATGATACCCTCAGAACGAGGTGAACGAAAAGTCCGGCGTACCGAGGCGCAATTGGGCTAGAGCCAGCTCGAAGCTGGCCTTTATAGAGTCTGGCAAGGCTCGGTATCCGGCTCCGCTTGCATCGAAATCGACGTAACCTTCCTGAACAGAGACGATTTCTGCCTTGCCATAGTGGGTATCATCCCCTCCCAGCACCATTTTTAGTCTCTCGTAGACAAGCCTGTCCTGGGCTATGGTGGCGCAACCTACGACAGCATCGGGATCAAGGTCATAGCCCGCCCCATCGAACCAGACTACTGATTTTCCCCGTTCACGTGCAGCCGCCACGACGCCCTGGCCACCAGAACCTGCTATTGGCAGTATGACCTGTACGCCAGACGAGTAGAGCCCGCCTGCCAGCTCGGCGGCCTTGGCAGAATCATACCAGTTGCCTACCTCACGGAACTCAAGCCTGAAGTCAGGGTCTACGGCCTTGAGGCCCGCCTCAAAACCTGGCCGTATCAGCTTGTCGAGGGTTGGATATCGCTGTGCTGCAATGAAGCCAGCCACGGGGTTAGAATCAGGGTTCCTGGCCTTTGTAATCAAGCCAGCAAGATAGCCTACTATGTAGCCCTGCTCCAGCTGGTTGTAAAGGACGGTATGAATGGCGGGGTTTCCTGACAGGTAGGCGTCAACGATTACGAATCGTACATCCGGATAGTCTGCAGACAGCCTGGCACACATTTCTGGCAGCGATGGATTTGAACTGACTATGATGCCAAACTCACCCGAGGCTACCGTGTCGCGCAGGCTGTCCATCCAGGTGGCCTGATCGAAACCGGCCTCCACCACCTTGATGCTGGCTCCTTGTGTCTCCTGCACGGCCTTGCTCGCTCCAGCTACCAGCATTTCGTATATTGGATTCCCCGAGCTGACGCCAGGGACGAAGACTGCAACTGACAATGGGTTTGGGCCAGAAGAACTCTTATCGCATGATGTCATCACTATGATGGCCGTTGCCATGGTAAACAAAATAACACTAGTCTTAAGACGATGCATTGTTGTCCTCCTTGCGACGCTTCCCCTGACAGGTGCGGAGCTATCGCGCTATTCATGTGTATCTACTGCGAGTATACTGGGCTCATCGTTGAACGATCAGGGAGCCCATACTATCGTGAGGCGAAGTTTACGTTAAAGGTCAATTTGCATGACATCCGAACGATCGTATAAAATAGGGGAACTAGCCCGCATGTTCGGCCTGACTTCACGGGCCATACGGTATTACGAGGAGCTAGGCCTCCTTGAATCGCAGGACAGGGATGGGAGCGAACATAGACGTTACTCAGAGCGAAACGCCATACGCGTAAGGCGAATACAGCAGCTCAAGGATTACGGCCTGACGCTCGCCGAGATACGAGACCTCTTTGAGCTAGCCAGGATAGATCGTTCCGGAGAAACGGTGCGTAACAGCCTCGCTTCAAAGTACCGATCCAGGCTTGAAGACGCCAAGAAACGGCGCAAGACCCTCGATGCCTACATAGAGGATCTTTCATGGCATATTGATCAGCTCGATAGAGAACGCGATTTCTTCGAGTGCCCTGGCGCTTCGTGTGCCACCTGCACCTGGGCCGATAGATGCGATGTGCGGCTCCTCGTGGCAAAGGAAGAATAGTCATGTACTGTGGCGTAGACGTTGGAACGTCTTCAATAAAATGCCTCCTTGTAGATGAAGATGGTTCGAGGATAGGGCTGGGGCGTGCCTCCGTAGGGCTGTATGAGGGAAAATATGGTCACGAGGCCGATCCTGCAGAATGGCTCAAGGCGCTGTCTCAGGCCTACGCCGAGGCGGCGAGCGCCTCTAGCCTGGGTGACTCTGAGCTTAGAGAAAGACTGCGAGCCATATCGGTATCGGGAAACGGCCCGACGCTCGTAGCCGTGGGCCGCGATGGTCTTCCGCTAGGGCGAGCCTTTTCATGGATGGACAGGAGCGCCACCGCCGAGGCCGCCGAATTGTCTATTCTGGCCGGCCATCATGTTGATCCCTCGTTCTACCTGCCAAAGGCTCTGCGCTGTCTTCGTTCTGCTCATGCCGACAGCATTTCAATGTTCTTTTCAGGGCCCGAGTACTTGGCATTCATGCTCGGGGCCAACCCTGTTTCGTATCTCAGTGATGATTTCTATGATGCCTATGTCTGGGACAGCCCCAGCGTCGAAAAGCTTGGACTCAATACGGCCCTCTTTCCTCCTTATGTGGGTCCAGGAGAAAGAGTAGGCTTCGTCAGCCCTCATGCCGCCGAAGCCATAGGCCTACCGCAAGGCCTGCCCATAGTGTCGGGCTTTCCAGATTTCCTGGCCGCTTTGATTGGTTCTGGCACCGTTGAGGCGGGTCTGGCCTGCGACCGCTCGGGTTCTAGTGAAGCCCTCAATGTGGCTGCCCGTAAACCCTACCCCGATTCGAGCATATTCAGCCTGCCCCATGCCATAGAAGGGCTGTGGAATCTATCGGGAGGTCTGTCTACCAGCGGAAAGGCTCTGGAGTGGTTCTCGGCCGTCTCAGGCTACTCGGGTCTTGGCTCGGACAGCGTCTTTCAGGATGCAGAACTCGTAGAGCCTGGTTCAAAAGGCCTCTTGTTTTTACCCTACCTGGCAGGAGAGCGTGCGCCGCTATGGAATACCGACCTGCGAGCCTCATTCTGGGGGCTATCCTTGCATCACGGCAGGCGTCATATGGCCAGGGCGGTCGTAGAATCCATAGCATTTGGCCTCAGGCTCGCAAGCGAACGCATCAAGGAGGGCGGCTTTGCCATAGACACCATACGATGCTCCGGTGGAGCCGCCCGCAACGGTAGCCTCTGCGCCATCAAGGCCGATGTCCTGGGCATAGGCATATCGGTACCCCAGACACCGGAGTGCGAGCCCATGGGTGGTGCCTGTGCCTGCGCCGTTGCCCTTGGAGATCAGCCAGATCTTAAGGAAGCCTCCAAGGCTATGGTGCGCATGGGCGAACACTATGAACCCAATGCCTCGTTACGAGCACTCTACGAAGATCGCTATGCAGCATGGAAGGAAGCCCTCGAATGTGCCATAGTCATAGCAGAGGGTGGAAAAAAACGCCTATGACAGCGCTTCCTCCGTCGATGATGCAGAGCCTCATACTATTCTTTCTCATAGCCGCCGGTTTCCTTGCCGGGAAGCTGGGAGTTCTTAAGCCAGAAACGACAAAGGCACTGTCCCGCTTCCTCATAGACTTCGCCTTGCCGGCCATAATAATCATATCGATGCAGAGGCCATTCAACGCAGAGCTACGCAACCAGTCATTGCGCATACTGGCACTATCGACACTCGTCTATGCGGCATCCTTTCCACTAGCCTACGCGTTTACCATGCTGTACAGGAAGGCGTCGCCAGCCGAACTCGGCGTACACCGCTTCGCCATGTGTTTCTCCAACGTGGCCTTCATGGGTTTTCCTGTAGGAGAGGCAATACTGGGTAGAGAAAGCCTCTTTATAATATCTATCTACAACATACCCTTCCAGATTCTTGCCTTCTCAGTGGGTACGATGATGATAGTCGGCAGATCAGTATCCAAGGTACATGGCAAGGACGGTCTTGTCCTGGCACTAAAGAAATTCCTCAATCCAGCCATAGTATCTGCCCTCATAGGCTTCGTTCTATTCCTGGCCTCTATTAGCATACCAGAGCCACTGTATTCAGGCCTCGATCTCCTGGGCAGCATGACGACGCCACTGGCCATGGTCGTCATAGGAGCCGTCCTATCCCAGAGCAAGCTGAAGGGCGTGCTGGCTAATCCCAGGCTTTGGCTTACTACAGGATACCGCCTGGTACTCTTCCCGATGTTAGTATTCGGCCTAACCAAGGCACTCGGGCTCAGTGGGATGGAACTAGCCGTACCCGTACTCGTAGCTGCCATGCCTGTAGCGGCCAATACTACGATACTAGCCGGTGTCTATGGTGGCGATGAGGTGACGGCATCCAGCCTTGTATTCGTGTCTACAAGCCTCTCCCTCGTATCGATAAGCATACTCGCAACACTGTTTCATTGATGAGCCAAGCACAGCAGGCGCAGGGCTTGAGTATGGGAAGACCTCGCTATAGTCAAGCTGTCTCTTTACCCATCGTTGAGTGACGCTATATAGTGCTGCATCAAACATGAAAACAGAAAAAACGGTCAGGCGCCGAATAAGCCTCCAACGATTCTTCTCCTACCTCTCCCCATACTATGGACTCTTCCTTATGGGTTTCCTTGCCATGACCCTGGCTACCGTCTCCAGGCTGGCTGGTCCCTTGATTCTTCGAGCATTGATAGATGTCTCCATTCCTGCCAAGGACATGCCAGGCATGATCAGGTATGCACTCCTGTATCTTGGCATCATCGTTGTGATGGGGGCCCTGACATACTATCAATCTATAACAATAATCAAGCTAGGGCTCAACGTCGTTACCAAGCTTAAAGGCGATCTGTTCTCTCACCTTCTTACCCTGCCGGTATCCTACTTCGACAGGCATCCAGTAGGTGAGCTGATGGCTCGCGTAGAGAGCGACACAGAAAAAGTAAAACAGTTGTTTAGCGAGACGGGCATAATGCTTATAGGCAACTTCATCTACTTCTTTGGTATGTTTGCCGTGTTCTTTGTCCTTGATGCCAAGGTGGCCGCTCTCATCTTGATACCGTCTCCTTTCTTTCTGGCAGGTTTCTTCTACGTCTTCGACAAGCTGAGGCCCTTGTATGAAAAGAGCCGCAAGAAGTATGCCGAAATTACAGCCATAGCCACTGAATTTGTTCAGGGAATAGAAGTGGTACAGGCCTTCAACCGTACAGAATTTGCCGTGAGGAGGCTCGAGGCGGCCAGTAAGGCCAAGAAGGACGCCGAAATAAAGGCCGGCATGATAGAATATACGACCATGGGCTTCATGAGTTTCTTGGGCGGGCCCATGTTCATAGTACTTATAATACGTCTCGTCGCCCCAGGTGTCTTCTCCGGAGCCCTGACCATTGGAACCCTCCTGGTGTTCATAGAGTATGGTGTCAGGCTCTTCGAGCCGCTCTTCAGTATTGGAGAAAATATCAGGGGCATACAGCAGGCTCGCGTCGCATTAGGCCGTATTTTCGACATACTTGACCTGGAGCCGGAAGCAGCCGGAAAGGGTCACATACCGGTGTTTGAAGAGACAATAGAGTTTTGCAATGTAAGCTTTGAATACAAGACAGCGGAACCCGTGTTACAGGACGTTTCATTCGTCATACGCAAGGGTGAAACAGTAGCCTTAGTCGGCGCCTCAGGATCGGGCAAGACCACAACGGTTAGTCTCCTCTGTCGTTTTTATGCTCCAACCGAAGGGCAAATACTCGTAGACGGCCAGGCACTGGGGCAGCTGAACCTCCATGACTGGCGCAAGAAGATAGGGCTCGTATTACAGGACATCTACCTCTTTCCCGGTTCCATTCTAGAAAATGTCAGACTCTATGACGAAGATCTTACTTTTGAAGACAGCATGGAGGCTCTTCGTACCGTACACGCCGCTGATTTTGTATCAAGGTTACCCGATGGCCTGTCCACCGAGCTGCACGAACGCGGATCCAACCTGTCCATGGGGGAGAAGCAGTTATTGTCGTTTGCCAGGGCGGTAGCATTCGGCGCTGAACTGATAATAATGGACGAGGCTACGGCTTCTGTCGATGTAGCAACCGAGAGGCGCATACAGGACAGCATGGAGATACTCCTGCAGGGGCGCACGGCCGTCATCGTGGCACACAGGCTTAGTTCTATCCTCAAGGCAGACACGATTTTGTTCTTCAAAGATGGCCGCATCATTGCGCAAGGCAGACACGAAGAACTCTTGGCATCACTGCCTGAATACAGGGAACTGGTACGACTTCAATTCCCCGACCTGGATTCTGTTACGGAGATAAAATGATGAGCGACAAGACAGCAACGGTACCGCCGGAGCACGTTAACCATATACACTGGATACGCCGTCAGTGGGCAGAGAAACCATGGCTCATAGTGACCCTCTTTCTCCTCACCTTCCTATCGAGCGCGGTGGCCGTCACCTATCCATACCTGACTAAACGCCTCCTGGACATGATCCAGGCCCTGCTTGAGAAACCAACAGACTTAGATCCTATGCTAGAGGTTAATCGCCTGCTTATGGTGTTTATAGCGGTAGGCATCGGGGGCCTCGTAGCCTCACTATTCCCGGGCATCAGAGGCGTGACCAATTCCATCTTTGAACATGCCATCAGGTCAAAGTACTGGCGAAAGGTATTGCATAAGGATTATAAATTCTTCGCTAAATTTCCTTCTGGTGACATAGTAACGAGGCTTACCGACGACCTGTACGACTTTCCAAAATTATCATGGTTCCTCTGTTCAGGCATATTCAGGGCGGTGGAGTCTATAAGCAAGGTAGCCTTCTGCCTCACGGCAATGGGGCTTCTCAACTGGCGGCTTACTCTGTACTCCCTCATTCCCATTCCCCTGATGATTGCCATCTTTTACATAACCCAGGACAGGATTTACGATACCTTTCAGAAGAATCAGCAGGCGATCAGCGCCATAAACAGCAGGCTAGAGATGAGTTTTTCTGGGGTGCGCATCATCAAGGCCTACGCCTGTGAAGACAAGTACAAGCGCTTCTTCTCAGAGGTATTGCAGACTCGGTGGTCAACAGAGATGGGAGTGGCGAAGTTAGAAATTATCCTACACATGTTCTATCAGTACATAGACTACGTTGCCCAGGTTGGCATAGTCTTTGCCGGTGGCTACATGGCCGTAAAGGGCACGATTTCTATAGGTACCTTCTATGCCTTCTATACCTACTTGTCTATGCTCATCTACCCCATATTGGACATACCACAACTGTTTGTATCGGGCAAGCGAGCCTTCGTCAACATAGACAGGCTTGAAGAGATGGCCTCGTTTCCTGATCCAGACCGAAGCGATACTCCACTGCCAGTACTAGACATCGACTCTATAGCCCTCCGTGGCGTCTCGTTCGCCTATGGAGACAGGCCGGGTAAGGCATTGTCTGACATCACGCTGGCCATAGGCAAGGGAGAACGCATAGGTGTCATTGGCCCCGTTGGTTCAGGCAAGTCGACGCTCATAAAGACTATCCTCGGCGTCCTGCCGCCCGCCGAAGGATCGGTGCTCGTCAATGGCAAGGACCTGAAAGACATAGACCAGAACCAGTACAAGGCACGAATAGGATACGTACCGCAGGAAGCCCTGCTATTCACGGGGAGCTTGCGGGAAAACGTTGACTTTGGTTCAGATGAACCTACAGATGATCTTTTTAATGCTGCAATCGGAGCGGCTCAGATGATGGAGGAACTTGGTTCATTCTCCGATGGGCAAAACACCATCGTAGGGCAGCGGGGCATCAGCCTCTCGGGTGGGCAGAAACAGCGTATGGCCATAGCCAGGGCCATAGCAAGGCAGCCACAATTCTTGCTCTTTGACGACATAACAGCCAGCCTCGACGCCTCAAACGAGGAGCGACTCATGCATAGACTGGATGAGCTCTATGCCAAGCTGGGATTCATAATAGTCTCTCACCGTCTGTCGACCCTGCAATATGTTGACAAGGTTCTGTACCTTGAAGATGGCAGGGTGATGGGCTTTGGAACCCACGAGGAACTCTTGGCTCTGCCATGGTACCGCTCATTCATACAGGAACACATGGGACGCAACGGAGCCTTAGGCTCCAAGGCTCCAGGCTAAGGCCTGGCGAACAGTGACAAGGCGAGGAAGGGTATGGCCATCGAGCTTATTATAGCCCCTGCTTGCAGATAGACTATTCCACCAGTAGGATCGCCTGCATTTACCAGGATAAAGCCACGGACGGCCAAGGCCGCTCCTCCTATGCCGAGCAAGCCTCCAGCCACGCCGCCACCCGATTGCAGGAGGCTAGCCTTTCGTATAGCCTCGGCCTCTTGTTTGCTCAGGAAACCCTCGGGAACAAAGTCATCATCGCCGGCGAATCGGCCCCTGGCCTCTTGTAGACCGGCGGCATAGCCTTCGTCGAAGAGGGCCTGTCTGTCCTCCTCGGACAGAACGAAGGGATCGCTTTCTTCGGGCGAGGAGGCAACATCGTCCCGTATGACATAGTCGTTGATCATCCAAAACTGTCTGATATCATCGGCGACGCTTGTCTTTACGGCGGAGGTGGTGCCGTTAACAAACTCCACCGTGAGCATCTCACCGCCTTGTAAGGTAAAGTTCTGGCTTGGCATCTCAAGCGTCTCGCCTGATTGTATCCTGGGAGGATTGATGGCGTGGACTTCAAGCGTTCCTTCAAAACAGTAGGTTTTACTCGTATTTATTGACATGGCAGACCTGCTAGCGATGACATCGAGGCCAAAATCGGTTCCTCTGACGCCGGCTATCACGTTGGTGCTACGCATAGAAAAAGCATCCGTTCCAGTAAGCTTTTCTACCTTGGCCCTGACCCTCCCGTACACCAGTCGCAAGGCCGTCTGTCCTTCTGTCATGGTATCCAGTGCAAAGGTGGTGTTCTCCGCAAGCTTTATGATGGCTCCGCCCGACGATGATCCATGAATCAAGCGTAGCTCAAGGAAGACACCCTTACCGGTCTGGATCTGATCACCCTCAAGGAGCTCGACTCCTATGGGGTCATGCATCACGACTCGTTTGCCCGATCTTATGACTATGACATCGTCGCCACTGGTATACTCTATGACCGCGACTGCGCTAGCGTCTGCCCAGGCATGAACGCCTATGATAGCCATGGCAAACAGCAGCAGGCATGAACGTATGCTGAATTTCATAAATAGACCTCCACGGCACTTCCAGAGGCACCATTATAAGTATATCATAACCTTCTAGATCTGGGTAAATACGATTGAAAGTTTACATAATCAAGCCCGGCACATCACCCTTGTTTATTGCGTGAATCGGCTCACAAGGTGTGCCGTTGCTTTATTACCAAGCTATAGATATACTTTGCGAAATATGGAGCAGTTGCTCAATGAAATCAGGATCTCCTACATAGATCCTGAAAGCAATAAAAAAATACTCGAAATACCGGAAGCCGCCAGAAATGGTCCATACGGCATGCGATTCAACCAGTCAGAAGAATACTTCGTTGAATTAGCCTCCCCCCTATTCGTTCCCCGCCTTCCTATACACCATGATATAAAAACCCCTGTTCCTGACGCTCACTACGCGAACGCTATCAAGGATATAGTGGAGCAACTGACAATACTCCTGCCTGAGTGCTTCACCGGCCTCGTCTATTTCTTCGACCCTGCAGAAATACTCAAGCCTTGTTTTTACCGCCTCTACAAGGTAGACAATGATGTATACCTGTACCTCTTGAGAATTGACCTCCTGCCCCGGCCTTTCGAGGTTGAGACCATTGAATCAGGTACCAACGACATGACCCAGGCCTACTCCACCCAGCGCCTCTACATGGAGTCAGAAATAATTCCACTGGAAGCCGTCATGTGGGAGTCTGGTCGGGTCAAGGCGTTTAGGATTCGGCAATTGATATCGCAGACATGGATAGGTGAGACGGGAAAGGGCTACCTAGTGCGAGGCGTATGGATGGATACAGATCTTTCCAAATTCTTTACGAAGCTGTTCATTCCTAGCGGCACGCGTATGTATCCTTACTATCCACTCTCCTGCAAGTATAAGACCGTATGTGCCATGTCTCCCATCCTGACATCCGATGGACGCAGGAAACTGATACCCCTCCTCCATCGTGCCACGCAATTCCTCATTCCTGAGATGGCAGCAATTCAGGATGTTCTTAAAAACTTTAAATTCAGTGAATCCCTAGAGCAATTCGTGCTTCTAAAGAAGCGCATACCAGAGGCATGGATGTCTCCACTATCCGGTTTTAGCGTAGAGGCCTACCTCAATGAACGAGAACACAAGGAGTACAGCCTCAATCATGGCAATGAATCCACTCGATGATATCAACGGCCGCAAGGTAACGATAATGGGCTTGGGGCTCAATGGTGGCGGCCTTGCCTCTGCCAGGTTCTTCGCCGAGCGTGGAGCCGTGGTAACCGTTACCGATACAAAGGATGATATCATCCTGGCAGAATCACTACGCTCACTATCAGACCTACACATTCGCTATGTCCTAGGGCGACACGAAGAAGCCGATTTCAGCGGGGCGGATCTTGTCATTAAAAATCCGGCGGTACGGCCCGATAATGTCTTTCTTCTCAAGGCCAAGGCCGTAGAGACAGACTTGTCGGTATTCCTGAGGCTGTGCCCTGCAAGAATTGTAGCAATTTCTGGCTCCAAGGGTAAGTCAAGCACGTCGACAGCCCTGGCATGGATGCTTAACAAGAGCGGGATAAAGGCCTTCCTCGGGGGCAATATAACCATCTCGCCCTTGAGTTTCCTAAACCAGATACAAAAAGATGATTTTGTAGTCCTTGAACTTTCAAGCTGGCAACTAGGAGACCTCAAAGGTCTTGGCCTGCTCAAGCCTCTGGTAGCAATAATGACTCGTATAGTACCGGATCATCTTGACCGCTATGGCACCATGGAATCCTACGTCGCAGACAAGCGTCTCTTGTATGCCGACCAAGACGCCAGTGGCTGGACCGTATGCGATCTTGACGATCCCTATGGCCGGTCTTTTGCCTCAGAGAGCAAGGCCAGGATCCTGGGTTATGGACAGTCGCTGCAATCTGAAGGCTTTGGAGTCATAGTCCCCGAAGGTGCAGAAGCCTGTATAGCAAGGCTTCCTGGCATGGAGTCTGTAGAACTTGTACCAAAGACGCTCTTGGTACCCGGAACCCATAATAGACGCAACATGGCAGCAGCAGCCCTGGCAGCCTGGGCCTGTGGAGCGGAGCCATCCTCAATAGCCAAGGCCGCGGCCTCGTTTGTCGGTATAGAACACAGGCTTGAACCAGTGCGCGATCGTAGAGGCGTACGCTGGTACAATGACTCAGCGGCCACGGTTCCTGAGGCAAGCAAGGCTGCCGTAGAAGCCTTTAGTGATCCAGTAATTCTCATCACTGGCGGTACTGACAAGAACCTGGATTTTAGCGTGGCGCGCTCCGCTTATGCCAAGGCCAAGGCCATAGTTCTTCTCGATGGCACCGGCACCGACAAGATCATACGGTTGCTTGACGAATACGAGCTGGCATACCACGGGCCGTATAAGGATATAGTTCGAGCCGTCGATGAGGCAGACAGACTTGCTATCCCGGGTTGCATCGTCGTGCTCTCTCCGGGCTGTACATCCTTTGGCATGTTCAAAAACGAATTCGACAGAGGTAGAAGCTACAAGACAGTAGTCGCTTCGCTCAATGACTAATCTTCTGGTAGAAATGCTATAGAACAATACCCTACAGAGGAATCTCCACCCGGAGAAATCTCATCGCTAGAACCTCTCATCAGTAGTCTTGAACGCGTAGCACCCATGCTTTTGGCATAGGCTATGGTAGCCAGGGCCGCTCCCACAGAGCAAGCCGAGGAGTCTGACTCTGCGCGTTCCAGGGCTAGATCTTCATCCATTGCCAGGAATGCTTCACTTATGGCCTTGTCAGCCCTCCTGGCCCAGGTAAAGCCCATGGGGCCAGGTCCTCCGGGCGTAAACCCGTATGAAGGGCCGTAGTGTGTAAGATCTGTAGAACCGACTACGAATACCCTTCGCTGGCTCTTTTTTGCGTACTCGGCTATGGCTATGCCCAAGGTGTTGGCGCTGGAATCGTTGGGCGCCCTGAAGCAACTGACAGGGACCCCTGGAAACGCGAAGGCTACCATTGGCAGGTGAACCTCTATGGTGTTGTCAGCCCAGGCATCCGAGATGGCAGATGTCTCTGTGGCCACATAATCACGTAGCGCAGCGTCGGACACTATCGTTCCTAGAGGAGTCTCAAAGCCTTCTTCCATGAAGCATCTGAATTCTGCGCCAGCCGGCAGGTGTCCGCCCAGTATGACTATGGCATCCGCTTTGGCAGCAGAGCGCCAGGCGGCCCAGGCTATTCGCCCTGAATATGTCCAGCCGGCATGAGGAACAATGGCAGCCATGGCTCCGGCTACAGAAGCCGCCCCGTCGACACGCCCCCAGGCTTGCAGCCTTGCCTTTATCTCACCAGATGTGCCCGGGTACCATCCATCTGGAAGTATTCTTGATCGTATGGACATAGGGTCTCCTTACGGTTCCAAAATGGCGATAATAGGATTATACTCTAACACCATGAAACGTGGACCATTACTTATAGCTATAGTTTCCCTTCTACTCGTCGCGGCAATGGCCGCCTGGCCTGTGCTTCGCATAGCTCAAGCCATAGAATCGGGTCAGAATGAGGCGCGCTCATCATTCAACGAACTTCGACGTTCGGCCTTGAATATGATTTCAACACCATCAGATACCGTATCCGAGCCATGGAGAGCCGAGGCAGCCAAGGCATGGCTATCACAACAGCGGCTCCTGGCCCTCGTCATCAAGGATAGTTCGGGCGAGGTTCTATATGCCAGGCCTGGTGCGTCGCCATACTATAAACGGCTCGCCAGCGGGCTGTCCTTTGAACGGCCAGAAGGGACGACATCGAGACTCGGCGGACCTTTATCGTCGGGCATGGCCATAGAAGCGCTCTACGTAACCCTGAGCCAGGAGGCTCTATTCTATCCAATACGCGATGCAGCAATAGCGTTTTCTGCCATACTGGCCCTACTCGTAGCCTTGCTCTTGCTGGTATCAAACGCGTCTCCCATGGCCACAGACCAAAGCCTTGCCGATGATGAATCCTCTAGAGTCGATGCCAGCAATGATACATGGGCTCCCAGCCTGCCGGTCCTTGACCCAGAGGAGTCTTCACTCTATGAGGAAGATGCATTTGGCCCGCATGGACTTGACAAGTCCGATGCCGATGGCCTGGCCAGCGATGGCACCGAGGCCAAGACATCGACGCCCGAGACAAAAGAGAACGTTCCTACGGCTTCCTTTGTAAGATCTGACGATCTTCCGATTGGAATGCTCGATGGGCCCCGCGGCCTCTTCGATGAAGAGACTGGTCTGGGATGGGAAGCCTATCTGCGTGAACGCTTGAGCGCAGAACTCAGGCGCTCGGCTTCCTTCGAGCAGGATCTATCACTCTTGATAATATCGATAGACGAATCCGCGCGGGGAGACGAAGAATTCAATCTGTTCGCATCGACGGTTAGGGACTATTTTAGCTTCAAGGATCTGGCATTTCAGTTTGGCAAGGATGGCGCCGCCTTGATTCTGCCAAATATGGATGTGGATCACGCCCTCAGGATGTGTGAGAAATTGCAGCAAAAGCTAGAACTTACGCTTAAGGGTATGACCGTGGATGGAGATAACGGCGTGTTCATGGGCCTCAGTTCAAGGGCAGGCAGATTGGTTGATGCGGATAGAATCATAGGAGAAGCCATGGCTGCCATAGGCAAGGCTAAACAAGATGGAGAACCATCAATTTTAGCCTTCAGGCCGGACCCCGAAAAATTCAGGGCCTACCTGGCTGGCCAGTAAAATACTGCTTAGGGGCTGGGTTGCGGCATGAGTTCTTCCAGTGTCTTGAAAGACTCACGTACGGCCCAGCTTGGCAGGTAGAGCCTGGCATCTCGCTGTGATGACAGGACAGGATAGCGACCGTCTGTGCGAGGCTCCTCGATATCCAGGCTCAGGCTACGGCCATTCCCAAGACGAAGCTGCATTCGCAGGGTCGATTGCCCACGCGGCTCCTCTGGCGAGAGGTAATCGTCTCCACGAAGAGCCGCAAGCGAACGAATGGCCGCCTCTACCCTTGACGAGTCGAGCGCTACGCCGTCATGAATCCAGCCGGATCCAGCCCTGCTCACCGTATAGTCAAACTGTCGTATAGATCCGTCGGTGTTTATTATAGTGCCCGAGCAGACTAGTTCTTGCACGGTTTCAAGGCTTGGGGCGTTAGACCAGACACTGAGATTAAGCCAGGAGGCTGGCGTTCCCATGGCATACGAGGCAAAACCTGAGGCGGCGGCATAGGCTGCGCTTCCACCCGATGGAGCCATGTAGACTAGACCCGGCGACTGGGCGTAGTTGCCTACGGTAAACTCACTGAGCAGCGTGCCCTTGTCGTCAAGGAGGCTAATAGTACGGGCACTTTCTCCTTCCAGGCCCAGCTTTGCCCAGGACGCCTTGTCGCGTGCCACAGGCTCAAGCCGGGTCACCGAAGAAACTGCCTTGAGGAATGCCTCTACCCGCGCTCCATCGGCCGGGAGCCTTGCACCCTCTCTAAGCAGTATCCAGGCATCTTGTGTGCGTCTAAGCTCAAGCCTTGAATCTGTGTCAATGATGACGGTAGACACCTGCTCAGTATTAGCCAGCAACACGTAGCGCATGGCGCGATCGGCCGATGATCGCGCCGAAAAAAGGATGCCTAACAGTATGAGCAGGGCTAGAGCCACGTCTATGACAACGATGCGGCAGAGCCTTGTTTTAAAGTTATTCAAGACTCTACTCCTCTTCTGCACCTGGATTCCCTCTCGGCACGATTCCTCCTGGATGCCCTTAAAAGGCCAAATGCAATGATACCAAACGGTATGAGCCCAAGGGTGACTATATAGGTGAGGCCTATCATGAATGCTTTCTGCCCCTCATCCTGTATCCTGTTGAGCCTCGTGTCTACCAAGGCTCGTGATCGTATTGCTATGAGATCGTCTCGTGAGCATAGCCAATCGGCTGCCGATACCGCGAACAGAGCATTAAAACCAGAATCGCTCATTGTCATCAGATCGGTGAGGAAATCGGCTGATGATACAACGACGATACGTGTGGGTTCTGAAACTTTGGCCCGCGCCATGGGCAGGGATGCAGCTCCCTCCCGGTACGGTATGTCTCCCGCTGAGAAGGCGCTGGGTAGAGAACCAGAAGCCGAGACCGCCAGCAGATACTGACCAGTGCTCTCTTCTTTCTCCAAGCCATACAAAGCTTGCTCATCTGGACCTGTCGCAAACTGCCTGCTTTGCAACCATGCCTTGGGCGTCGTCTTTGCAAGCTCTGTGTAGGTAACTCCAGAGAGTGGCCGTATGCTCATGGGGCTTGGCCAATACAGGTCTAGTCCGGCAAAGCCTGCCGTCATGGGGCTCGATGTGTCTACAAAACGGTAATCTACGGCTACCCAATGTGGGTAGCGTACATACTGTATCTGCCGAGAGCCAGTCGGGCTCTGTGTCTGGAACGGTACGGTTAGATTAGACTGGTCTAGCACCAGCTTGCTCTGAATTTCTATGCCATAGGCGGAGAGGATTGACAGAAGGCCACCCGCTGGAACGGCAGAGGCGGCCAATCCTCTCTCTGGATCTACCGTTACACCCTTGAGCGCGAAGAAGGCCTTGCCCCCCCGCATCAGAAAAGCATCTATGAATGAGGCGTCGTATCTGTCGAGTGAATCATTGCCAAGCACAAAGACCAGGTCTACATCGTCATCAATTGCCTCGGCAGGCCTGATCTCCCGTGGCTCATAACCCGCCCTGAGAAGGCTTCCAGACAGGCTTTGGTAATCGTCTGCTATTGTCTTGTCTCCATCTCCTACCAGAAGTCCGGCCACGAATGAACGGCCACTTATGACACGCCTGACTGTCTTGACTATTTCATATTCAAGAGTCTCTGTTGAAAGTATGGCTGGTATAGTCTCGAATCTATCGAGGTATTCCACGACTATGCCCGTATAGACTAGTGCCACCCTCTGTTCAGAACGTTCTACGACCTGCATCTGCTGAGGCGCCAGGCCAAACTGCTTGGCCTCGGTATCATCCTTTGCAGGATCAAGCGTCCTCACCCGTATCTTACCCTTGTTGGCAGACTCAAGCTCCATGAGGAAATCCTCAATGGCCGCCGGCCCTGGATGACGATCTGCAAGGCTCCTGGATACGAAATAGCTTATCCTGACGCTCTCTGGTATCTCGTCATGCAGGTTTTTAGCCGCGACTGAGAGGGTAAATGCCTTGTTCTTCGTCATGTCTATGCTCGTGTGATAGAGGGTAGATACAAGGGCCGCCAGTATTAGCCCCAGTATGCTGAGCGAGCCTAGTATTCGCTCCTGTTTTCTCATCCTTTGGATCATACTATCACCTCCACCTGAACGCCGACAGGAACCGTGTCGTCGCATAGAGCGAGGCAATGGTTAACAAGGCAAAATATGCCGTGTCACGAGTATCGATCACACCCCGTGCAAACGATGAAAAATGGTATGACAGAGACAACCATTGAATGAAACCGCTCAAGGAGGCCGGCAATGAAAGCAGCACCGTTAGCTGTGGCAGAAGGGTCAGACCCAGCAGTATGAGCACGGTAGCCATGAAGGCGCTTATCTGGTTCCTGGACGCACCTGAAACGGCCTGACCTATGGCAACGACGGCCGATGAAAGGAGGATGGCTCCACAGTATTCTGCAACGATGATTCCTGAGTCGAAACGGCCAAACGATGACACAAGGAGCGGCAGTGGAATGCTGAGAGCAAGCGCAATAGCTATGACCGTCATGGTAGCAAGGTACTTGCCCACGACAAGCTCCCAATCCTTGAACGGCATGGTAAGGAGGAGTTCATATGTTCCCTGGCGCCGTTCCTCGGCCCACAGACGCATGGTCAGGGCTGGGGCCAGGACGGATATGACGAGCGGCATCATCGAGAAGTATCCGCGCATTGTCGCCTGCCCAACGGCAAAAAAATTATCAAAGAAGAAGAAAAGCGTTGCGCAAACGACCAGAAAGGCAACGATGAAGATGTACGCTACCGTCGAGTTGAAGTATGAAGATACCTCTCGCCTGGCTATGGTTATGGTGCCTCTGTTCATAGGGCATCCTCTCTTGTCAGCCTTACGAATATATCTTCCATGCTCATTCGTTCCCTGCGCATCTCCAGGAGCTTGGCTCCAGTGCCTGCGGCCCAGTCAAAGACTGTTTCGGCCAGGGCATCGCCTGAGCCTTGAGAGGCCACCATACGGTATCGGGAAGATCCCAGTGATTCAACGAGCCCTAGACCTGGAAGGGCACGAAGAGATTCGAGTATCCCTGGCCCATCGTGTTTGAATACGCACTCCAGCTTCTCCTCACCCTGCATGCCGGCGGCAATATCGGCCGCGCTACCCTGAGCCACGATGCGTCCTTCGTTGAGAATGAGGACCTCGGAACAGAGGGCCTCCACTTCCTGGAGTATGTGTGTAGACAGGATAACCGTCTTCTCTGCTCCAAGTGAGCGTATCAATGATCGTATCTCAAGAATCTGATTTGGATCCAGGCCGGTAGTGGGTTCATCGAGAATCAGTATGGAAGGATCGTGTATGATGGCCTGGGCTAAGCCAACTCGTTGTCTGAACCCCTTTGAAAGCTTCTCCATCCGCATGCCACGTACAGAAGAAAGCCCACATGCGCCTAGTGTCTTTTCTATGGCGTTTTCTATGGCGCTGGTAGCTTCTGCTCGTGACGCAGACTTACTGGCACGACCCATGCCTCGAGCCTCGGCGACGAAAGACAGGTAGTCTGAGACGCTCATGTCCAGGTAGAGGGGTACCCCTTCCGGCAGGTACCCTACAGAGGCCTTGACGGCCAGGGGCTCTTCTAGCACGTCACTGCCATCTATGCTTGCCCGCCCGGAACTCGGCATATGGTATCCTGTCAATACCTTCATGATAGTCGTCTTGCCAGCACCATTGGGACCCAGAAGGCCTACGACCCTGCCGGTTCCTACCGTAAAACTTACGCCTCGCACCGCCTCGAAGGTGCCGTATCGTTTGTATAAATCTACAACATCAATCATACGAACCTCCCGATTTTAGT
Organism: Spirochaetia bacterium; assembly: GCA_034003955.1. Lineage (GTDB taxonomy): Bacteria > Spirochaetota > Spirochaetia > Treponematales > UBA12059 > SZUA-370. The sequence goes on from JAVEXO010000020.1 coordinate 31,287, forward strand.
CAACATAGTCAATGGAGAATCTAAGCCTGTCCTTAGACAACACAGTCTCCGGAAAAATCTGTCTGGCTTCGTCGAGCAACAGTCTAAGCTCCTGATCAGCGTATCGTGGACTATAATGAATGAGAGCCAGCTTCTTTACATCTCCGGCATCCCTGGCTAAGGTAGCGGCCTGGAATGCAGCCATGTGCTTCTTCTCTACGGCACTCGCCAGCAATTCTCTTTCAAACATACCTTCACACACGAAAAGATCAGAACCGGCTACTTCTGGCGCAATCTCCGGGAAGTACAGGGAGTCTGTCGCGAAACTGAATTTCCTGCCTGAGCGGGTTGTGCCTAGCACGTCCTCAGGGTGGACGGTTTCACCGTTGTCCGCCTTTACACTCTCGCCAGCCTGCAGGCGAGACCATAGAGGCCCCCTGGGAACACCCTTCTCTACGGCTCGTTCAGGATGGAAGGCACCGGGCCTGGGGTCTTCCTCAAAGGCATAGCCATAGCATGTCTTGGTATGCTTGAGGGGAAAGGCTCTTACCTTGAATCCGTCTCCCTCATAACAAACAGCCGGAGCCTGTACTTCTTTGACTATTATTTCATAGTTGATGTACATGTCGAGCACCTTGCGGCTCGTCTCTATGTACTCCGCTATCTTGGGGGGGCCATAGATATACAAAGGCTCGTCTCTATCCACCTGACTAGATAACATGAGGAGGCCAGGCAGGCCGGTCACATGGTCCGCGTGTGTATGCGATATGAAGATGGCGTTTATCTTTTTCCAGCGCAGGTTGAGCCGTCTGAGAGCCACCTGGGTTCCCTCACCGGCATCGAAAAGGAATAGATCTCCCTCTCGACGCAGCAATACGCTAGTAAGATGTCTATGAGGCAACGGCATCATGCCACCGCAACCGAGTATGAAGGCTTCTAGGTTCATTTCCTAGCACTATACGGAAAAACGGCACTACGTGGCAATCGTCGCAGGCCATCATGACAGCAAATAGAGAGATGGCTGCGACTCTTGCCCAGAGCCATGCTTTTGTGCGATCATCTAGCGATGCAAGAATTCATGGAACTCGGTCTGAGCGACGCCGTAGCCAAGGCATTCGCCACGCTAGGGTTCGATGCCCCAACAGAAATACAGAAGCTAGCCATTCCCGCCCTCCTGGAAAGGCGCGACGCCTATGTCAGTTCCGCAACGGGGACAGGCAAGACATTTGCCTATCTAGCTCCGGTGCTGGCATCAATCGATACTGATGAGGCAACGCTACGGGCCATAATCGTTACGCCTACGCATGATCTAGCGGCTCAGATAGAACGCGAGACGCTCAAACTCTCCATAGCCGCCAATCTGGCCATCCGCGTCGTCTCGGCTCTTGGATCGGTCCCCCTCAGGCGTCAGCTGGAGCGCTTGTCACAGAAGCCTCATATAGTTGTTGGCTCGGCTGGCAGAATCCGAGACCTAGTCCTGGCTGGCCATCTCAACCTGTCTAACTGTCAGTGGGCCGTACTAGACGAAGCCGACAGACTGTTCGAGAACGAGGCAATAGACATCACTACGGAGCTCCTATCATCCCTTCCCGATGCTTGTAATCGTCTGCTCGTGTCTGCCTCTCTTCCAAATCGCACGGTGGAACGCTCTGCCGCCTGGTTCAGAGACGCCCTCAGGCTTGTAGTCGACCCGGCTGAGGCGCTGAAGGAGACTATAGAGCACTGGTGCTTCCATTCGGCCTCGCGCTCTAAACTTGACTTTCTCAGGCGATTCGAGGCAGCGGTCAAGCCAGAACGCTGTCTTCTTTTTGCATCATCAAACGCCTCAATATTCAATATCCAGAAAAGACTAGATTTTCTTGGCTTCCCTGCCGTCGTTCTAAAGTCAGACAAGGACGGCAATGAGCGACGCGATGCCTTGAGCGAGTTTTCAAATGGTAGCGCCCGATGGATGATAACGACAGATCTTGGAGCCCGTGGGCTTGATCTGCCCGATGTATCGCACGTCATAAGCTTCGACTTGCCCGAGGAACCCTCTGTCTACATGCACCGTGCAGGGCGCACAGGCAGAGCAGGAAAGCATGGCGTATCTATCGCCCTTGCCGACCTCGTGGAACTCAGGCGAGCCTCAAGGATTGCCGTCCGCTACGGCTTTCCCTTTGTTTGCAAGATACTCGATTCCGGCGTCGTTCACGACATAGAGCCAGAGAATTTCTTTGCCATAGCAGAGGAAGAAGAGGTTGGCAGGAAAGACGTCAAACTTGAGGGGACCAAGCGCCCGGATCCAAGACGCAGGAATCGCCCTGCTGTCCAGATGGAACGACCCAGGCGAAATCCTGGCGATGAAGAGAGAACACAACGCCGTGACCCTTCACGGTCTTCAAACAGGCCTCCGGCACGCCACAGCAAACGCGATCCCGGCAAGGATCCCAGGACGATAAACAAGAGCAGGCAAGGCCCTTCCAGCAGCGCTCCAAGCGCCACACCCAACCCCGTTTCAGGACCCGCTCCGATGGAAGCGGTGAATACACAGAAAGGCCAAGCTACAAGACCTACTGCAGACCCATCTGCTCAGAAGAAACGCCACAGACGACGCAAGCCCGGATCAAAAGATGTCGGCAAGTCGTCGAGCGAATAAACATAGAGACTATAGCATAATATCAACTATGCGTACTTCTTAGCGCTAGCAGCGATTCTAGTTCCAGTAGAGCCTTGGATAGCCGATTGTCTTCTGTCTCTGATACTATGCTCCTGAATGTTTCAATCCATCGCTTGAACTCCGTGCTATATTTGTCATGGGCCAATTTCCTTATAAGACGCGGGGCATCCTTGCAAAGACGCTTTGCCGTTTCCTTGTTGCCCGTATTGATGGCGGAGCGCGTAAGCCTGTAAATGACGGACAACTCACCCTGCACTTCATCACTCACGCAGCCTCCAAGTGCTTCTATAAAGCTGTTGCGCCTGACAGGATCGAGAGTATAGAGAACCTCGTCGGCCTTTGAGCCTGCACGGCGCATATCCTTCCTGAAGAACCTTGCCGCCTCCGGAAAATCTACCAGGCCAGGTACCTGCCCTCTGTCTGTTTCTATATCCACATCTATTCCAAAATCAAGGACAGGGTTTTGTATGGTAGCCATGGAGCCAAAGACAGCGGAGACTCGTTCAGGGTCATAGCTTGATCGCAGGGCAGTATCTATGGCTGCAATGCTCTTGAGCCTCTCTACGGCTAGTAGGGGGTCGTGGGGCGCGGCCTTTGTATCTACGACGAACAGGTATTCGCGGCTCTTGCCGCTACGCATGATGCTCTGCCTACCCCCTCGGTACGAGACATAGTCCAGGGCAACAATTTCCAGCTTTCCACGCGTTGCCAATATACGAGCCATGTCTTCACCGCTTACATGAGCGTCGGCGTTCCAGCTAAAGACAAGATGGGCCGCATCACAGGCATCTACGAGCGCTTCAATGGCCGCCTCTGCGGTCTTCTTTGAACAGAATGGTGATCGTGTCTTCTTCCAGCTCTCGGGAATACCGGCCTTCATTGAATGCCCGGCTTCTTCCTTCACATCCATGGGCCTTGGCAGTCTGTCCCATCGCACTATTGTATTGAGTATGTGGTAATTTGAGCCGTATTGATGCTGATTATACGGCGGATCAAAATAGGCTATATCCCCAGAGCGGCCCGAGACGAATGCACGGGCGTCTCCACAATAAACCCCTGCTCCAGGCTCCAAAGGCAGTATAGGCGTCTCAAGCTCCATTCTGCCCATGATGCGGCCCAGTGCGTCCTTACCGTGGCCACCGAAGCCCGCATGGTAGGCCTTGAAGACACCAGAGGTATTGGCATGCACGGCCGCCTCTAGAAGCAGCGTGGCAAGCACGACACGGCGCCGTATGGATTCAGGTGAACCCTGAGCAGGATCAGGAAATTCGCTATCGATTCTCTCTCGCACCCTGTCTATGAATGTGGCGTTTTCTGCCGTATAGAAGAGCCGCTCCTCACCCAGTCGCGGTGCCTCTGTTCTTGCTGGCGCATACCAACGCGCCATGTAGGGCTCAGCCTGGATCCAGCCCGTCTTGCTTGCCGGTGCGCCGGGTTGGTGGCCAGCCGCCTGGGGGTGCATGGAGTTCCAGTCAAGCATGAATCTATGCAGGCCTTCTGACCCATCAAAAGCCGAATCCACGTCTTCTGGAGACAAGCCTAGCCAGCACTCGTTTAATGCCTGGGCATAGGGCTCCCAATCATTGGCCTCTACACGCATTCCCATGGAGCGTGCCAGCCTGGAGACGGCACCTGAACCAGAGAACACGTCAAGAAAGCGTGGATGCTTTTTGCCCACTATAAGCCTGGCAAAAACGGGCATCAGCCTTGGCAGGAGGGATCTCTTGTTGCCAAGATAGGGTATCAGCTGGCTGGTGCAGTATCCTTTAGGCCCCGGTAGCTCAAGGCTCATACCGAGCCATGCTCGTGTCTGTTTCAAACACCTCCAGGGCCTTGAGGGGCATGGTTGCGTCGAGCCTCAGCATCTCGTCGAAGATGTAGCGCGCAATCCTCTCTGAGCTTGGAGAATCACCGAGTGCGGCTATGTCGTTGAGGCAGCTGTGATCAAGTTTTTCGCACACCTCGCGTAGATGTCCCTTGAGTACGCCAAAGTCTAGAAGCATTCCTGCAGCATCCAGGTCCTTGCCACTGGCAAAAGCCCTGACTCTATAGTTATGGCCGTGAAGACGTTCACACTTCCCGTGATACTGTGTAAGAAAATGAGCGGCAGAAAAGCCCGCTTCGACCCGTATGGTATACATGGCATGCTCCCGATGCCTCGATAATACAGGCCTTGGCTCATAGCTTCAAGCGTTGAAGCCTCCATGGGTTATTGCGCAAGAAGGCCATGCTCGCTACCATCATGTCATGACTAGGAAGCTAGGCGATATAGTATCGCCATCATTAGTAGTATCGACGCTTGGAAGCATTGACATTGCCGTCTCGGGTCTAGCATATGACTCAAGGGATATTCGTCCAGGGTTTGTATTCTTCGCACTGCCCGGCCTGCACGCCGACGGCCAGGCGTTCATAGCGGCTGCCATACAGGCAGGTGCGGTGGCTATCATCCATGATCGCCCTGTTGGGACCATAGAGCCAAACGTGACATACATACGCGTCGATGAGGCAAGAGCCGCCATGTCGTCAGTAGCAGCGGCCTTTTATGGAGCGCCTTCTACTAAGCTAGCCGTGGTGGGTGTGACCGGCACCGAGGGCAAGAGCACGACAGTATGGCTCATCTACAGGCTCCTAGACCTTGCGGGCAAGAAAGCCGGCTTCTTTTCTACCGTTGAATACCGCGTAGGGGCCCTCGTGGAGGCAAACCCCAAGCATCAGACGACGCCCGAGGCAACAACCGTGCAAGAACACCTGGCTGGCATGCTTGCATCGGGCTTCGAGTACGCCATAGTAGAGAGCTCTTCCCACGGGCTGTCTGTTAAGACTAACAGACTGGCCGACATTGCATTCGACGTGGGAGTCATGACAAATGTCAGGCATGAACACCTGGAATTCCATGGTACATGGGAACGCTATCGCGACGACAAGGCCAATCTATTCCGCGCCCTCGACACCTATACCCATGACAAGAAGACGGCTCCAGGCACGGTTCCAAGTTTTGGTGTCGTCTGTGCCGACGACCCAAGCGCCAAATACTTCTCCGAGGCTACCACTAAACCGGTATACAGCTACTCGGCAAGCGACGAGACTGCAGACATGTGGGTTAGTGATGCCATCAGCGACGAATACGGCTCTACATTCATACTACACGACGGGACAGAAGCCTACCCTGCACGTATAGAGCTACCAGGAGCCTTCAATATTGAAAACGTCCTTGCAGCCGTCCTCGTCGTATCAAGGCTCGCCTCTATTCCTGTGGCCAGACTCATACCCTTGTTGCCAAGACTGGAACCAGTAGTGGGTCGCATGACACGCATAGACCTCGGGCAAGACTTCGAGGTAATCGTTGATTATGCCCATACCCCCTCGTCATTCCAGACGGTTCTGCCTCCGCTTAAAAAAAGGCTTAAAGGTAGACTCATATGCGTATTCGGCTCTGGTGGTGAGCGCGACGTAAAGAAACGTCCTGCCCAGGGTGCAATAGCATCGGAGCACTGCGACATTGTAATACTGGCCGATGAGGATCCACGAGGCGAGGATCCTATGGCCCTGCTGGAGGACATAGCCACTGGCTGCAGTGCTCTGAAGCGAGAAGAAACCCTGTTTCTAATACCAGACAGACGAAAGGCAATTGCCAAGGCAATTGCCCTTGCCAAGCCGGGCGACGCTCTGTTGCTGCTGGGCAAGGGTCACGAGAACACCATTGAGTACGCACAAGGGGCCATTCCGTGGAACGAGATTCATGAGGCACAAGAAGCCATCAGGCAAGCGGGATACGCTCTTTAACGAGCTACACACACAGTAAGGAAACATCATGAGAGTAGCAATTCTGTACGGCGGCAAATCAGGAGAGCATGAGGTATCGATTCGCTCCGCTGCAAGCGTCATAAGACACATCGACAAGAGCCATAGACTCCAACTCATTGGCATAACACGTTCCGGTACCTGGCATCTTCAACCAGACTGCATACTGGCATCATGCCTGGAAGGAGATGATCCACTGGAACTACGAGCCGAGGCACCGAGCGTGGTGGTTGTTCCTGGCATTGGACTACGCGTCTACGGAGCCAGGGGTCCTGCAGATCTGCAGCTTGATGCCATCTTCCCTGTGTTACACGGTACCTTTGGCGAGGATGGCACTATACAAGGTCTTTTGGAGTGTGCCAACACGGCATACGTTGGCGCTGATGTGCTAGGAAGTGCCATAGGCATGGACAAGGAAATAGCCAAGTCTATATGGCGTGAGGCAGGTTTGCCTGTCGTCCCGTCTATTACCGTCCGCGGGACAGACAGGGAACACATCGACGAGCTGGCCCAGAAGATAGATGACAGTTTTTCCTGGCCTGTATTTGTAAAACCAGCTCGCTGCGGCTCAAGTGTTGGTGCTTCAAAGGTTGTCTCCCGCATCGACCTGCTTAGGGCCATAAACGACGCGCTGAACTACGATAGCAAGGCACTCATAGAACCATTCATGGTCGCCCGTGAGATTGAATGCTCGGTGCTTGGCAATGATCTTCCTCGCGCATTCCCTCCTGGCGAGCTTATACCTTCCCATGAATTCTATGACTATGATGCCAAATACATAGACCCCGAAGGAGCAGCCATAGTCATACCAGCTCATCTTGATATTGAAACCAGAGAACGTATCATGGAATTAGCCAAACAGGCGTATAGCAAGGCGGGTATTTCTGGCATGGCCAGGGTAGATTTCTTCATAGACAAGAAAAACAAGGCCATATACCTCAATGAGGCCAACACTATTCCTGGCTTCACATCCATCTCCATGTTCCCCATGATGTGTGAACAGGGTGGACTATCATATACAGCCCTGATAGACGAACTCCTGGCCCTGGCAGTCGAGAGGAAAAAGACAAAGGCCGTTCTTAGCTACAATCGCGTATAATCATCTTTATCAATAAACTATTTATTTATATAGAAATAATTTATTTATAATTGTCTACATGTTGATGCCTAGCCTTCCTGCTTAAATTCCTATATATTTGAAATGTATGCATTAATCAGGAATGTGCAGGAGGCAGCGCATGAAAAGCAATGAGTTTATAGCCATGGACGAACAGTATGGAGCGCATAACTATCATCCTCTTCCTGTTGTCATTTCATGGGCCCTTGGAAGCAAGGTTAAGGATCCCGATGGCAAGGAATACTTTGATTTCCTCTCGGCGTATTCTGCCGTCAACCAGGGGCACCGGCACCCCAGGATTATCAAGGCACTCATAGATCAGGCCAATACATGCACGCTTACTAGCCGGGCCTTCCACAACGACAAGATGGGCCTGTTCCTCAAGAAGCTTTGCGAATTCACCGCTTACGAGATGGCATTGCCAATGAACACCGGAGTGGAAGCCGTGGAGACGGCCATCAAGGCGGCAAGGCGTTGGGGAGTAGAAGTCAAGGGTGTAGAAAACGGCAAGCAGGAGATTATATGCGCCGCCGACAACTTCCATGGTCGCACACTGGTAGCCATCTCCATGTCTACCGACCCCGAGTCAACGGTCAACTATGGCCCCTATGTGCCTGGCTTCGTCCAGGTACCATTCGGTGATGCCGATGCCATAGCAAAGGCCTTTACGTCCAATACCGTAGCGGTCATTGTCGAACCCATTCAGGGAGAAGCCGGTGTCGTCATGCCTCCCGATGGCTACTTGAAGAAGATACGCTCCCTGTGTGACAAGAACAATGCCCTATTCATAGCCGATGAAGTACAGACAGGATTCTGCAGAACAGGAAAACGCTTCGCCTGGCAGCATGAAAATGCGCGGCCCGATATCATGTGTCTTGGTAAGGCCATGGGTGGAGGAGTCCTTCCCGTCTCAGGCATCGTCGCAGACAAGTCTGTCATGAAGGTATTTACTCCTGGCACCCATGGTTCCACATTTGGCGGCAACCCGCTATCCAGCGCCGTAGGTTTAGCCGCCATAGAGGTGCTAGAAGACGAGAAGCTAGACGAACATGCCGAAGCCTTAGGCAACCTATTTCGCGCCGAGCTCGCCAAGATCCAGTGCCCCAGGATAGTGACCATTAGGGGTAAAGGCCTCTTGAATGCGGTCGTCTTCGAAAAGGGATTCGAAGCCTGGAAGGTTTGTTTGTTGTTGCGTGATGCAGGCTTGCTAGCCAAGCAGACACACGGCAACATCATACGCTTCGCACCACCCCTCGTTATAAGCGAGAAGGAACTACGAGAAGCGATAGCCATCATACGGTCTGTCTTTGAGAACATTACATAGGCGAATCCTGCCCTTGTTCTAGAGAACCTATAGCAAGGGCAGACTCACCGTGAATACGGCACCACCGCCAGGCCTGTCGGCGTAGCGTATAGCTCCCCCGCTCGTCTCTATAGTCTTCCTGGCAAGTGCCAGTCCCAAGCCTGTCCCTCGTGCCTTGGTGGTGTAAAAAGGTTCAAAGATACGTGACTTGGATTCCTGGCTCATGCCTGGCCCCCTGTCGAACACGCTTACAACAAGGGCACGATGCCGTATCCTTGCTTCCAGCATTGGTTTTTCGTCGGCTTGCTCGGAGACATCGAGAGCGTTGGAGACTATATTATCGAGAGCCTCTACCATCCTGCTCTCATCAATCATGAGCACCGCGCCTGCTGCTATATCTATGGTTGTGCCAAGCACTCCAGAATACCTGGTTACAAATTCTTCGATGAACCGAAGAGCTGGTACCTCGGACGCCTTGGTATCACTCGACTTTAGAAAGCGCCTGATTCTATCCGCCAGCTCGGCCAGCCTCACGGCTTCGTCATCGATAAGCGACAAGCCCGCTACTGTCGCCTCATCGGCTCCTCTACGCAATATGCCACATTGAATGCGGATGACACCGAGAGGGTTCTTTATTTCATGTGCTATGGTACGCGCCGCCTCACCAAGCTCCACCAGTTCTCTATCCTTTATTTCTCTATCCTTGGCCTCTCTATAGCGTCTGTTCATGACGAGTATGACGACGTAAAGTCCCAGCAGGGCCATGCTCGCTATGGTGGCGGTGAGGATGAGCAGACTTTCTTCTGCACGATAACTGGCCGTTGAAAGTTCTATGTATGAAAGCGCGGGGGTTTTATTGGCTGCATCCTGATATGGTGGAACCAGCGGTAGCGGGTTAAGAGGACTGCTTGGGCGAGGCCGACTCATCCTGTCATTGCCCATCATCATCCTGCGCCCTGCAAGGTCACCGCCAAGCACACGTAACAATATGACTGAATCCTTTCCTAGTATGAAGCGTGAGTTAGGGGTATGTTGATCGAGTGGCGGCATTGAGCTAGGTGCCTTGCCATAGATGGTCAAGGGCTTGCCGTCTCCACCATAGAGACCGAAGCCCAAGACATTTTGTGTGTCTTCATTTTGCAAAGACTGTAGACGCACGATATCAGTCAGGGCTGTTACAGCCTTATATACCTCGTACTCGAGATACAGACGCTTGTTTGCGCGTTCTCGTAGAGCCAAGGCCCATACAGAAGCTGATAGTGCCAAGACGAGGAGTCCAGCTCCTATCGGGACTATGACACGACGTATGCGCCTGGAAGTGTTTACAAACATGGGCTTATTCTATGCCGTCGCGGCTAACACTGCAAGGAAGACTCTATCCTCTTGTAGCCTTTCCCTGGCTCCTGTACAGTGTCTGTATGGCATCGCCTTCGTATACAGCATTGTTCGCCAAGGCTCAAAAAGCTGGCGCTAACAGAGATTACAAAGAGGCCGAGTCTTTACTCACTCGTATAGCGGCTGAAACCGACGCCATACCTGAAGTATGGCTCTTCCTTGGTAGAGCCAGATACGCACTCGGTGAACTCGATCGCGCTTTGGCAGCATTCGCCGTTTTCCTTGGATACAAGCCACAGGATTCTTCAGGCTGGTTCTTCATGGGAAGAACCTACCTGGCGGCAGGGAGAGCCAAGGAGGCAGCCGCCTGCCTTCGCTCTGCCATAGACAAGGGTCGGGCAGGAGCGGAAACCTGGGCTTTGCTTGGTTTTGCGGAGCTAAGGCTCAAGCGTTCAGCCAAGGCCATAGCTGCCCTTGAACAAGCAGTGAACATGGCACCGGAAGATACAAGAATTTTCCGCGCATACCTCAATGCCCTCTATGTGCATGCCATCAGGACACTTTCACGCGGTCAAGCCAGCGAAGCCGCATCGATGCTTTCATTCGTCATAGACAATGGTTTGGATGGCACGGCTCAGCGGCTCTACAAGGCCAGAGCCCTCCGTAGCGATGGTCGTCTGTCCGAGGCCTTAACACAACTCGATATCGTCATAAACGCAGAACCCGATGATGTATCACTGCGCTTGCAGGCTGCATCAATGCGTTTTGCACTTGGCGATACCGATGGAGCCATGGCGGAGATAGAGGCCTCAGGCGTTTCCTTTCCGACTATGGAAGGCTCGGAGTTAAGTGCCGACTCTGTTGACCGATGGCGAATAATCGTTGCCCTCAAGGAGGGCGACTATAAGACGGCCCTCAAGGCCGCCATCGACAGGATACGCAACGGAGAGACCGATGCGGCCATCAGAGCCGTAGCAGCCCAGGCTAACTACGAGTTAGGCCATTTTGACAGGGCGGCGGAGCATTATAAACGTGCTGCAGAGGTGGATCCCGCATCGCCAGACCTACGCCTGGCCCTGGCTCTGTCTCTGTGGGAATTAGGCGACTATGCTGGAGCCAAGGCCGCAGCCAAGGCAGCTGCTAGCAGAGGAGCCGACAGAGAAGACACCCTCTATATCGATGTCGTCTGTGACGTCAAGACGGGAGCAGATCCGGCTACCATACTGCCTAAGGCTCAGGCCTTGCTCCGCAGCCGTCCTGGCGACCCTCGCTTGATGCTGGCACTGGGAGAATGCCTATACAAGACAGGTCGGCCCGATCTATCTGACGCCTGGTTCTCCAACGTCCTCATGGTTTGGCCTGAACATGAAATAGCAATGCTGTACAGAATCTCTATATCAGAGTCTCTGGGTGACGACGATGAAGCCATGCTGCGCTATGACGCCTATCTTTCTGCGTATCCAGACAACGCCGATATACGCAAGGACTATGTAGAGATGCTTATCTCCGCAGAAAGATGGAATGAGGCTGCCATAAGCATAGAAGAAGGCTACGCCTACGGTAGTTCTCATGGATCAGATGGCATGCTAGCCATCTGTTACCGCAACGCCAAGCGATACAGGGAGGCTGCGGCCCTGTATCGTGGCCTCTTGCGTGCTGATCCCCGCAATGTGGAACTGCTACTCGGTTTGTCATTTTCCTTGTATAAATCAGGGGCAAAAACCGTATCACTGGATCTTCTTGAACGCGGAGCCGCCTTCATCGCCAAGAGCGCCGAGCCCTACCTGGCGCTAGGCGTACTACGGGCACGCCTGGATGAACCGGAGAAGGCGGCAAAGGCCTTCCTTCGCGCATCAGAACTGGCTCCGGCAGACCCACGCCCGCTACGCAATCTAGCAAAACTATACGCCAAGGCAGGTGTACCGGAAACGGCTGATCACTTTAACCAAAGAGCCAAGGCTCTTGAATCAGTCTCCAGTACTACGAAAAAGCGTAAAAATGGTTGAGACTACACGCTTTATAGCGTATTGTTACTATGTACTAGCTAGGAGGTATTAGGTGCCGATAAAAGCCATGGATCTTTTCGATGCGTATACGAAGAATATGTTGCCCAGTGAGCAGGGTTTCATTGTATCTTCATTCTTCAGCGCCCAATCGGCTTATTCACGGTACGAGATTGTCTCGTACAATAACGTAAAGTCGATTTACCCTGCCGACAATGGTCTAACCTTCCAGACGGACGGCAAGAAACTGCATGTGTTGATAGAACCAGCCAACTATCCCAAAAAGGCCGAGGAACCATACGTTCGCTCCAGCAACGAGATGATACCCCACAGATTCTCGGAGCTAGACCTCCACACATGCAAGAATCAGACAAAGATTTATTCTGGTAAAGATGCCATCATGTCGTATACATCATTTACAATCATGAAGCCAATGGGTGTGAATTTTTCTTTCATATTCTATATGCTTCCAGACGTATACGATAGCATGACGCTGTTTTTTGAAAAGACATTCAACAAGGAAGCCGGCGTTCCTATGTCCGATGCCAAGAAGGTCGCCAAGGCTTTGGGAATCACCATCAAGAGGGCAATGGCTTGGGAGTATTCCAGCTAGTACCTCTAGAGTGAATGCAAAAAAGAGAGGCAACCTAAGGGTCGCCTCTCTTTTTTAATGATTAACTCAGTGTGCTAGTTTTTTTTATCCAGCTCAGCCTGCACCACGGCCAGACAGGCTATGGGAACAGAGTATGGTGAACATGATACATAATCCAATCCAGCTTCCATGCAGAAGCGAACGTTATCAGGATTTGCGCCATGCTCACCGCACAAGCCAACGTGTAGCGTCGGCCTGGTCATACGACCACGTCTGGTAGCCATGGCTATGAGCTCCTTGACGGGCTCCACAAGGTTTGAGAATGGGTTGCCTTCAATGAGGTCAAACTGCGAGTAGTCCGGCATGAAGGTGTTGAAGTCATCACGGCTCACACCAAGGGTTGTCTGGGTGAGATCGTTGGTGCCAAAGCTAAAGAACTCGCTATACTTTGCAATCTCCCCCGCAGTCAAAGCAGCGGCAGGTAGTTCTATCATGGTACCAACATGGTACTCGAGTGGCTTGGCCTTAAGCTTCTTCCTGATGTCTTCCTCTATATCGACTATACCCTTGTATGATTTGCCCTCAATCTTCTTGCCGTAGATTATAAGTTTTAACTCTGCGGCATTCATGACTATAGGTATCATTATCTCTGGCCTGACATCTACCTTCTCTTCCTTCAAGGCATAGGCTGCCGCGAAGATGGCCCTGGTCTGCATGGCATATATTTCAGGGTAGCTGACGGCGATTCGACAGCCGCGGTGGCCAAGCATTGGATTGAACTCGGCCAATGTCTCTATTCTGGAACGAATTTCTGACTTTGTTGCAATCTTTGCAGATTTCTTGCCAGATGCTAGATAAGCCATGAAGCCATCGAACTCGGCGTCGTTGTGGGGCATGAATTCATGCAAGGGAGCATCAAGCAGGCGAATCGTTACATCCTTACCGGCCATCGTCTTAAAGAGGCCGTAGAAGTCTTCACGCTGCATTTCTTCGAGCTTAAGCAAAGATTTCTCACGAGCCTCCATCGATTCAGCCAGGATCATTTCCCTGAACACATTGATGCGTTTCTCGTTGAAGAACATGTGCTCTGTCCTGCACAGACCTATACCATCGGCTCCGAAGGCAAGAGCCAGTGCCGCATCCCTTGGGCTGTCGGCATTGGCGCGCACATGGAAGTGCTTCATGTGTTTCTTTACAATTGCTATGAATTCAAAAAGTCCAGACTCGGCAGGATCTGGCTCTATGAGTGACGCCTTTCCCAGCCATATCTTGGGTTCACCGTAGAAAGGTACATTGATGGTTATGAAATCACCTTCGCTTACGGTCAAGTCTCCTATGGTAGCCTTCTTGCCTCGAATTTTCATCTCAGGCTTAACAAGTGATACCTTGCCGTACTGTCTGGCTACGACGGACGCATGGGCTGAATAGCCGCCCTCACAAGAAAGAACTCCAGATGCTACCTCTATGGCTTTGACATCCTCGGCAAAGGTGGATGGCATGACCAGGATGGTACGTTTGTCCTCACCCTTCTGCAGCGCTACTCTGTGAGCCTCTATAAGAGTCTCGGTTGTAAAATACACGCGACCAATGGCCGCTCCAGGGGCTCCCGTTATGCCGCCACCGGTGGAAGGCAGCTTCTTGACGGCACTAATATCAACCACTGGATGAAGGATCTCGTTTAGGCGTCCTGGTTGGATAGAGTTTATTACAAACTGATCGTCTACTATTTTACGGCTGTTAAGATCAAGATAGAGTTTGAGGTCGGCTTGCGTGCTCTTGGCCATAACCTGTCTCTGTTCTATAAGCCATAGCTTGTTCTTCTCTATGGTAAACCGTATCTGCCTTATTTCCTTGTGATGATCCTCAAGAGACGCCGCTATTCTCTTGAGCTCCTTTAGATGTGCCGGTGCTATCTTGTTGATATCGTTACCGGATGCACCAATCTCATCGAAACGCTCCTCGAAGTATTCTC
>JAVEXO010000075.1:0-9738 GCA_034003955.1 Spirochaetia bacterium
CGTACGCCTGATCCGCAGCATAGAAGATGCGGGTTTGGCTCTGGAGCTTGTTGAGCAACCAGTAATAGCCCACGATCTGGAAGGTCTTAAGTACGTTACCGACAACGTCTCGGTTCCTGTAATGGCCGACGAGAGTGCGTTCTCAACGCGGGACGCTCAGCGCCTCATGGAGTTACGCGCAGTAGACATCGTTAACATTAAGCTTATGAAGACGGGTGGCATCCATAATGCACTGCGAATATGCGCGATGGCAGAAGTCTACGGAGTGGAACTGATGATAGGCTGCATGCTGGAGGCCAAGGTCAGTGTGACGGCCGCCGTCCATCTTGCCGCTGCAAAGAAGATAATAACGAAGGTTGACCTTGACGGTCCTGTACTCTGCAGAGAGGATCCCATAGATGGCGGCGCTGTCTTCAAAGAGTCGCTTGTACGGCCTAACGATACGCCGGGCTTGGGTATTACGGGTATACGGGGCATAAGCTACCTGTAATTGTTTTCTGCCGCCTTCTATGAGTGCGGCGAGTTAGCGCGGGGCCGCACTGGAATGACTTCCAAGGCGGCCCCTTTTGGTTTGTACAGCGCT
Source organism: Spirochaetia bacterium (assembly GCA_034003955.1). Lineage (GTDB taxonomy): Bacteria > Spirochaetota > Spirochaetia > Treponematales > UBA12059 > SZUA-370. The sequence goes on from JAVEXO010000075.1 coordinate 584, forward strand.
GTTATAGTGACGCTACAAGTCGCTTGAGGAAACGGTATGAGCTCTCTACCGAGGCTACGTTGACGCGCTCGTCGGGTGAGTGAGGAAAGCGTATAGTCGGCCCGAACGACACCATGTCCCAGTCTGGAAAGCGCGGCCTGAATAGACCGGGTTCCAGGCCGCCGTGAGTAGATGTAACCTTGGGGTAATGGCCGAAGAGTTCCTTGTATACGTCCTTTGCCTTGGCCAAAAGGGGGCTAGCATTATTGGGGCTCCAGGCTGGCGACTCCGCCGGGCGCGATCGTTTGACAGACCAGCCCTGCCTTGAAGCCTCATCGAGCCTCGCCTCGACTATGGCTGCGAGCTCACTTTTCTCCTCGTCGGACGAACTACGTATCATCACCATGGTATCGACTATGAAGTCGGCTCCTTGTATCTTGGCTACGAGCTGCCCCAGGTTGAGCGAAGTGCGTATGAGGCCTGGCATGTCAGGCTCCATGGCCCTGAGCCCATTAGGGAGGGTGCCCAGCATCTGTAGGAGGCTCGCCGAGCCTTCCGGCCCTAGTGCTAAGACGGGCTGATCGTCTGATAGTGACAGCGTCGCCTTTAGTCCTGGATCCTTGTTCCCAAGTGCGACACCAAGTGCACTAGCCGCCTTGGCAAAGGCCGCCTTGAAGGCATCGGCGTGGTTCGAGCTGAGACCGACTAGGGCTGAGGCATCGCGGGGGATGGCATTGGCTGCAGTCCCTCCCGAGAGGCTCGCTATGTAGAGTGGTTTCCGGCTCTCTGCAAGGAGGCCTGCCAGGGCGAGGGTAGCGTTTGCCCTGCCCTTGTCTATGTCTACACCCGAGTGGCCACCTAAGAGACCGCCAATATCGGCTTGGAACCATGTGAGGCCTTTGGGGCAGGTATCAGCAGTTCGGGATAGAAGCGCCTTTGACCTGATGGCGCCGGCGCAGCCTATCGTCAGCTCTTCTATATCCTCGTTGTCAAGATTGAGGAGTATGTTTCCCGATACAAAGCCTGGCTCGATGGCGCGGGCTCCGCTCATGCCATCCTCCTCGTTTATGGTGAAGAGGCAGCTAAGCGGCCCTGAGCTCCGTTCTGGGTCTATCATCAAGGCCATGGCCATGGCGACGCCTATACCGTTGTCTGCGCCGAGCGTTGTGTCTGTCGCTATGACCCAGTCATGATCGGCTGGGTCTAGGCGTGGTCGTATGGGATCCTTCTCGAAGTCGTGAGCCGAGGTGGCGGCTTTCTGAGGGACCATATCGAGGTGAGCCTGAAGTATGACCGCAGGAGCTTTTTCTTTGCCTGCGCTCGCCGCTTGGTATAGGGCGACATTACCAGCAGCGTCAATTTTAGAGGCAATACCATGCTCTTTTGCCCAGGACAGGACGGCTTTGCCTATGGCTTCTTCGTGGTGGGAGGGATGGGGTACGGCACAGATCGCTGCAAAGCGCTCCCAGACGGCTTCTGGTTGTAAGGATAGAATTTCCATTAAGGCTCCTTTTCTATAGGCACGCCTGCTGAGACGCGTTTAAACCATAATACCATGGATACTGGCAGACATATATACATTCTGGCTTGACGGTCTGCGTTAGTCTTTGTAATTTTTATTTCGATAATGATTGTCATTATCAATATCACGTATGTATGGGGGTAACCATGAGCATGCTCAAGGTCATATATTGGAGTGGCACCGGCAATACAAAGACGATGGCCCAGGCTGTCGTCAATGGAGCCAAGAAGGCAGGAGCCGAGGTTGAACTAGTCGATGTCTCAAGCATCGACGCTGCACAGGCCCTCAAGGTCGACGCACTCGCGCTTGGCTGTCCTGCCATGGGTGCGGAGGTTCTTGAGGAAGATGAGATGGAACCCTTCGTAGCGGCTCTCGAGTCAGCCGGACTAGGCGGCAAGAAGCTTGGTCTCTTTGGTTCCTATGATTGGGGAGACGGGGAGTGGATGCGTGAATGGAAGGAGCGCATGGAGAAGGCTGGCGCCACGCTTATTGGAGAGGGAGTGATGGCTCATAACGCTCCGGATGCCGATTCTCTTAGCTCTTGTGAATCCCTCGGCGTAGCCTTAGCTAAAAAGGCGTAAGTCGGAAGCCTCGGCGCGCATGGGAGCAGGCGTGTGCGCTGAGCCTACTCCGTTTCCCGTTACAAGGCTCCCACAAGCAGGCCCATGATATAGAGCGCCCCGAATACGAGGTGCAAAAGATTGGTGGCAGGTATAGCATCGCGATGCCTGCCGGCCACGCGGGATCGGGCACGAAAGGCCAAAGGAAGGGCGACTATGCAGGCTAGGGTAGTCCCTGGTGCCAGCCCTATGATGACAAGAGCGCTTGCCAGGCTAAAACTGAGTATGAGCAGGGCATCGTACAGGGCTTGGCCTGTTTTCCTGCCCAGTATAACCGTGGCGGTTTTGATTCCCAGATCTTTGTCTCTCTCTACATCACGTATCTCGTTGGCCAGCATCATCGCTGGGATGAGCAATGATACGGGTAGGGATACGAGTATGGGGTGTATCGATTGAGCACCACCGACGGCAAGCCAGGCGCCGTAATTCATAAGCGGCCCTAAGAGCAGGAATGATAGGATGGCTCCCAAGCCAAATCGTTTATACACGACCGGTTCGCCTGTGTATCCATAGCCGCCACCCAAGCCCAGGGCACCTATCCAGAAGAGCGCCGTAGTAGTGCTCAAGGCCAGATACAGACCTGCCAAGGCTGTGAACCCAAAGCAGGCGAGCGCTATGAAAAAGACAAGAATTTCAAAGGATCCTCTACTCTTGCCCATGAAGCGATAAAGCTTTCTTGATTCTGGGGCGTTCTTGATACCGCATTCAAAAAAGTCGTTTATGAGGTTGGTGGCCGTCAAGACTGCCAGACCGGCCAGGGTGACCAGGATAACCCTCAGCAATCCTGTAGCTGGGTTGTGGCCAGGAAGGACACCGGTTCTAAAAGCCAGTGCCAAAGGCACGCTTGTGCCGTACAGAGCCAGGCTCAATGAAAAGGGCCGAGCTGCAATCAATATATCGCGTGCAAGCCTTACAAATCCGCGTTCTAGAAGCTCCATGCTGGGTAACCTGCCTTGAAACATGTCGATTGTAGTCTGGGTATTGTGCCTTGATCCGGGAGGAGGATATCATGGCTTGCCGCTTCCCTCCAGCCCTTGGGAGGCATTATTCAGTATGGAGGGTTGTAACATGTCTTCTTGTTTTGCGGGAAATCCGCGTCTGCTGTGTTTTCGCCTATATGCTCTTATATCCGCCCTGGCATTCGCCGTCTTAGCTCCCCTGGCCGCCGCACCTGCTGTATCTGTTCTGCGTGTAGGACTCATGCCTGCAGTAGACTCCGCCCCGGCCCTCATAGCCGAGAAGCGCGGCTACTTTGTCCTGGAGGGCGTGAACGTCGAACTCATAGTCTTTCCTAACGCCTTGGAACGCCAGGTGTCATTGCAGTCTGGAGTAGTGGACGGCGCCATGAGTGACCTCGTCGCTTTCGTCTATAACATACAGGGTGGCTTTGATCTGAGGATTACAAGCTCAACGGATGGCTCCTTCCCCTTTCTTGTTCGCCCAGAATTCAAAGAAACGCGCACGGTGATTGTGGGAATGATGGAAGTGAGTGTCTCCAATTACCTCAGCGATCTATGGCTATCGGAACGCTACCAGATTGACAAGGTCTTTATAACGGATATACCTGCCCGCATGGAGATGATAAAACGGGGGAAGTTAGACATGGCCTGTCTGCCCGAGCCCATAGCCTCCATGGGTCAGCTTGCAGGATTAGAGAAGCGGGTCTTTGAGAACAAGGACGAGTATTACCCCGACGTTATGCTGTTTACGGCAGCGGCTGCTACGGGAAAGCTCGACGCCATACGACGATATAATCGTGCAATAGACAGGGCTGTTGCAGACATCAATATAGATCCGGGACTAGCCAGGGATGTTCTTGTGGAAAGGCTCAGGCTTGATCCCAGGGTGCGGGATCTCATGGTTCTGCCTGACTATAAGAGGACCCGCCTTCCTAGTCATGCTTACCTTGCTACCATATCCACATGGATAGCCAGGCTTCAGGGGAAGCCTGTTACCCTGGATTGGAACAAGTACCTTATAGAAACTCCACTGTAAAACCGGAGACTTGTCTATCGTGATAGAAGCCAAAGGCCTAGTGCTCGACTACCAGCGCCTCTCATCCGGGAGCAGGAAGTCAGGGGCAGGTTTCGACCGCGCCCTTGATGGGCTGACTCTTTCGGTCCCAAAAGGGGCTTCCCTAGCCATAGTGGGACCATCAGGCTGTGGTAAGTCAAGCCTTTTGTATGCCGTCGCAGGCCTAGTTCCTGTCAGTGGTGGTAGCCTTCTTGTGGATGGACTCCTTCCGGGCTCTCGATCCTGCACCGCCATGGTATTCCAGGATTACGGCCTCTTTCCCTGGAAGACTGCTCTGCAAAACGTTGAGCTTGGTGTGCGCCCCTCTACCGTGCCCGGAACGTCTCGAAGGGCAGCTCATGATAAAGCCCTAGCTCTACTCTCTCGCTTTGGTGTGGAGGCTCTGTCAGACAAGTATCCTGCAGAGCTTTCTGGAGGGGAACGTCAGCGCACGGCCATCGCTCGGGCTCTGGCGTCTGAGCCGGATCTGCTGCTCCTTGATGAGCCTTCAAACTCTCTTGACGCCTTGGCCAAGGAATCGTTTCAGCGTGCCGTGCTTGGCCTGTGCAACCATGTCGATTCTCCTCGAAGCCTCACTGTTGTTCTGGTGACCCATGACATAGAGGAAGCCGTCTTTCTAGGAAGCTCCATAGCCGTCATGGAGAAGGGCCGGATACGGAACCTCCTTCAAAATCCATTGTTCGGCGATCCTACCTTAAGGGAGAGGATTGATTACTATGAGTTCTGCATGGGCATTCGCCGTCTTCTGGGAGAAGTAGCATGAGCCGTGACACAAGCCGTTTGAAAAGCCCCTTCGGGGGAAGGTTTGTAATCTCTGTTCTTCCAGGCCTCGTGCTTGTAGGAATACTCTGGCAAATTCTTCACCTGGCACTCAAGACGAGCGCTCTTCCGTCTCCGATTGAGACGCTGGTGGCTCTGGTTGATCTTGCTCGGCGTGACCTGTTTTCTCACCTTGCGGCAAGCCTGGTTCGTGTGCTCGCAGCCACCGCCATCCAGATCATAGCCGGGACTGGCATAGGAATAGCCTTGGGCTCTAATCGACATACTGAGTTTTTGTTGGGTTCAGCTGTCCGCGTGATGCACCCGGCACCTAAAATAGCCTTTCTGCCCCTGTTCATGATCCTGTTTGGTATAGGGGATCTATCGAAGGTGCTCTTCGTGGCGTCTGTTGTAATTTTTCAGACAATCGTATCGGTGAGGGACGGTATAGCCGAAATACCTAAGCCCCTTTTTCTTGCCGCCCGTTCCCTGGGTATGAAGCGAGCCGCCCTGTTCCAAAATCTGTACATACCTTCTGTCATGCCACGGATCTTTACATCCATGAGGCTAGGATTAGGCATGGGTATTTCTGCCCTGTTCTTCGCTGAGAACTATGCAACCCGCAAGGGGGCCGGCTACCTCATCATGAATGCTTATGCCATGGCCGATTATCGTACCACCTTCGCGGGTATCGTGGCTCTCTCACTTCTGGCGCTGATCCTCTTTGCCTTAGTAGACGTGACCGAGAAAAAAGTTTGTCCCTGGCTTAGGGCATGACGAATGAATGTTCGTGACATATACTCATCATCAAGTTCAGTGCCATAGCCTGAATCCGGAAGGATCTGTATGCGTCATATAACATTTTTTGTAGTGCTCGTGCTCCTATGCCTGCTTCTGTCTTCATGCCTGCCTGGAGATGGTAAAAACACCCAAGAGAAACCTGCTGGGTTCTTTTTCGGTTTTTGGCACGGTGTCGTCGCACCGATATCTCTCATTGTTCAGATTTTTAACTCATCTATCCATATCTATGAAGGTAATAATTCTGGCTTCTGGTATGACCTGGGTTTCTGGCTGGCTATAAGTGGCGGGGCAAGCGGGAGTGCTGCAACTATCAAGACATCACGTAAACGCAGAAAAAGCGATGAATCTGAGGCTTAAACATATTATACCCAATGATGCGCTTCGCTAGCAACAATTGGCATAATGCATAATCACTAAGCTTCGTAACAGGAGTAAAAATACAAAATTTCAAATAATATTTGAGTACTCAAAATAAAAATTTGCCATATGCTTAAAATTTGTCTATAGTTAAAGCAAATATGCTTTAATAGACAGGTGTTATATATGAATTTTAAGCGTTTTATAGGTATTGCGCTCATTGCCCTCGTGACCTTGAGTGCCTGTACTCCCAAAGAAGTAAAGAATGATGATGCGAGTCTAATACAGGTAGTTGCAACAATAGGGATGATAGCCGATGCGGCCCAGATCATTGGTGGCGATAAGGTAGCGGTGACAGCCCTCATGGGACCGGGGGTCGACCCACATCTCTACAAGGCATCCGCCGGTGATGTGTCCCGCTTGACCCGTGCCGATCTCATACTGTTCAACGGTCTTCATCTGGAAACCAAGATGGGTGAGGTCTTGGAGAAGATGGATGCCAATACAAAGACTAAAGCGGTTTCCGAGACGATAGACACGGAAAGGCTACTAGCCGCTGAGGATTATGATACAGCCTATGATCCACATGTCTGGTTCGATGTATCACTATGGCGACAGAGTGTTGTTGCTATCCGTGACTCGTTAATAGATGCCGACGCAGATCATGCCGACTATTTTAGTAGCAGGTGGGAAGCCTATGATGTTCAATTGCAAGACTTACAAGCCTATGTCATAGAGCGTCTTAGCGTAGTAGAGAAGGGACAACGGGTTCTTGTTACCGCTCATGATGCCTTTAATTACTTTGGCAAGGCCTATGAATTTCAGGTTCGTGGACTACAGGGCATAAGCACCGTCAGCGAGGCGGGCACCAAGGATGTTCAGAATCTTGCACAGTACATAGCAGACAATAGAATCGCAGCCATATTCATAGAATCGTCGGTGCCAAAAAGGAACGTTGAGGCTTTGCAGGCTGCAGTAAAGTCCCGGGGCTTTGCCGTTGAAATAGGTGGCGAACTCTTTTCCGATGCCATGGGAGACCCTGGTACTGCCGAGGGAACCTATCTTGGAATGGTGCGTCACAACATAGACACCATAGCCAACGCACTCGGCAAGTAACGAGCTCATAAAAGGAGACGGCTATGGAGTACGTCATAGAAGTAGAAGATCTAACGGTAGCGTATGATGATAAACCTGTTCTGTGGGATATAGACCTCAGGGTTCCTCCAGCTATTCTGATGGGCATTGTAGGTCCCAATGGAGCCGGCAAGACCACCTTGCTCAAGGCCATGCTCGGTCTCCTCAAACCCACTGCTGGAGATATACGAGCCTTCGGTAAGCCTATTGATGAAGTCAGGCGGCAGATTGGGTATGTTCCTCAACGCAGCGCGGTGGATTGGGATTTTCCCACCACCGTTTTAGATGTTGTATTGATGGGTAGTTATGGTGCTCTTGGCTGGATACGCCGTCCTGGTAAGAAGCAGGTTTACGAGGCAATGGAAGCCCTGGAAAAGGTATCGATGACTGATTTTGCCAACAGGCAAATAAGCCGGCTTTCCGGCGGTCAACAGCAGAGGGTTTTTCTGGCTAGAGCCTTGCTTCAAAATTCAGATATCTATCTGATGGACGAACCCTTTCAAGGGGTCGATGCGACTACTGAACGAGCCATCATTTACTTGTTAAAGGATCTTAGAGCCCATGGCAAGACGGTCATCGCCGTTCATCACGATCTTCAGACTGTCCCTGACTATTTTGATTGGGTTACCTTACTCAACGTAAGAAATATTGCCAGCGGGCCAGTAGATGATGTCTTCAATCAGGAGAATTTGAAGGCGGCCTTCGGTGGACGCATTGCCTTTCTGAAGGAGGGTAGGGGGCAGAAAGAAGAGGCCATAGTCCAATGAGCACGCTGTTACGTGATTTGATATTCGACTATACCTTGCGCAATGTGGCACTGGGTTCAATAGTACTTGGTATAGTCTCGGGAGCCATGGGTAGCTTCGCGGTCCTGCGCAAACAGAGTCTCCTTGGCGACTCAATTTCACACGCGGCTTTGCCTGGTATCGCCTTGGCTTTCATGCTAACGGGTAGCAAGGCCCCCTGGATCCTGCTCCTCGGAGCCGCGCTCGCAGGCTGGCTTGGCACCTATTGTATTCTGAGCATAGTTCGCTACACCCGCCTCAAGGAGGACGCGGCTCAAGGCATAGTCTTGAGTGTCTTCTTTGGTCTGGGAATGGTTCTTCTGACGCTCATCCAGCGATTTCCAACATCTACCAAAGCGGGTTTGGATAAATTCCTTTTTGGACAGGCGGCGACCCTTATGGCCGAGGATGTCATCACTATGGGTATCGTAGGCTTTGCAGCCATCAGTGTCATGCTCATTTTCTGGAAGGAGTTCAAGCTCCTCTCCTTTGATCGCGAGTATCTTGCTTCTCTAGGATTTCCTGCAAGAAGGCTTGAGACGGTGCTGACTTTCCTTATCGTCGGCGCCATCGTTATTGGCCTGCAGACTGTAGGCGTTGTGCTGATGAGCGCCATGCTCGTGGCTCCTGCGGCGGCTGCGCGCCAATGGACCGATCGATTGGGTTGGATGGTTGGACTCTCTGGATTCTTTGGCTTGCTTGCCGGTCTGTCTGGAGCCCTCATCTCTTCCTCCATTGCAAGGCTACCTACCGGTCCGACTATAGTCATGGTTCTTACCGTTATAACAACGACATCGCTTCTCTTTGCTACAAAACGCGGTATCGTCTGGGCCAAGGCTAGAACATGGCGTAACCGACGAGTCTTTGCAGCTTATTCACTCCTGGATGAAATCTATCTCCTTTCCAGGACGCATGAACGTTTTGACCACCCCCATGCGGTGGAGACCCTCAAGCCTCTTTCTGGCTATACACTTGCCGGTACCAAGGCCGCCTTGGAAGCCTTGAGGATGCAAGGGTTAGTTCAGAGTGGGTCTGACGAGCGCTATGCACTGACGGCAGCCGGGCGAGATAACGCAGCTTCCAGACTACAAGGAGGCGCATGATGTCGGCTTATATGGATATCCTGCTCATCTCTATTGTTGTCGCCGTTGCGTGCGCAATCCC
>JAVEXO010000021.1:0-44732 GCA_034003955.1 Spirochaetia bacterium
GCCATGTAATTGCAAATGTCAGATGGTAACACTACAACTATAAAACGGATATAAGTATAAATTGGCTTGATACGGCGCTTGGCACCGTCGGCGCAGGCATTATGCTACACAGCTGTAGTCTTTTTTACCAGGGACTTCCTCGTAATGATTTATTGTGTTATCTGGATACCCTTGGTATTTCTTGACAGCAAAATACCTCGACTCTATAGTAAGTAGGTAATCGCAATAACAAACGACTTTTTAGTACTTTTTGTTTTTTCATGTTGCCAGTTTCAGGCTGTGGAGGAACACGACGATAGGACAAACACACAATGATAATCAAAACCCTGATGGCCCAGCGTGCATCGCAGCTTGCACGGAAATATCTTGATTTAGATGACTTTCATCCGCAAACCCTACCATCTCCTGAAGCAAGCAGAGAGTACCTCTTGTATGCGCATATCCCGTTTTGCGAATCACTATGCCCCTTCTGCTCCTTTAATCGCGTGGTGTTCGAGCCTCAGTTAGCTCGGACCTACTTCAAGGCGCTTCACAGTGAAGTTGCACTGTATGCAGATTCCGGCTATAGATTTGACAGCTTGTACGTGGGGGGTGGCACCCCGACGATCATGCCCCAAGAACTCGCTGAATTTATTCAACATGTAAAGAAACTGTGGAATATCAAAGAGGTGTCTGTAGAAACAAATCCAAATCACCTTGATCCCGATACGCTCAAGATTCTGGAACAGGCGGGAATACAGCGACTGTCAGTTGGCGTTCAGTCGTTTAACAACAGCCTTCTTTCGTCAATCGGCCGAATGAAGAAATACGGTTCTGGCGAAGAGATCCTGGACCTTTTGAAATCTGCGCGCGGCATCTTCCATACCCTCAATATTGATCTGATATTCAACCTGCAGGATCAGACAGAGGAAATGCTCCTGCAGGACCTCGAGATCATTAAAGAAAGTCTCGTCGATCAGGTTACCTATTATCCTCTTATGCTTTCAAAGAGCAAGCAGAAGCAGGGTCGTGGAAAGCTTGACATGCATAAAGAAGCACATTTCTACAACACCATCGTGGAGCAGTTGACTAAAACCTACGAACAGAAATCTGTATGGTGTTTCTCAAAACAAGAAGGTATGATAGACGAATATATTCTAGATCATGAGCAATATGCGGGCACTGGAGCCGGATCCTTTGGATACATGGGCGGAACCATGTACAGCAACACCTACAGTATCCAACACTATATAGACACCCTGACTCAGGGTGCCGTTCCTATCGTAGCAAAACAGTCATACTCAAAAAAGCAGAGGATACGACACGATTTCCTCCTTAAACTCCTGGGACAAAAACTGCCATTGCATGAATTCAAGCAGACGCACGGGGTCTTCGCAACGCTGAAGCTACTCCCCGAATTGACACTCTTTTTAATTCTAGGCGTGATAACCATCCATAAAGGAACCGTTCAATTGACAAAAAGAGGAGACTCGTACTGGATCGTGCTCATGCGATGCCTGTTCTCTGAAGCAGGCGATTACAGAGAGCAACGTATTATAAAGGATCAGGCATAGAGCGTGCCTCCGCTTTGATAGAGCAAAGAGGCTAAGAATCAAATGTGCATATACAGCTAGGTTTCTTGACAATAAAAATTGTATCCCACGCTAGGCGCTTATCTTGCGGTAACAAGCCTCTATGATCTCGTCCAAGGTGACGATGTCAAAACCAAGAGACAGTACGCGCGATCTCTCTTGTGACGAGGCCCAATCCATGTAGGCGTTGATATAGTTAGCCTCAATAAACTCATAGATTAGGTTTTCAGCCTTGTTTGTGTCCTCACGGGAAGCTCCCCCGGTTTTAGCGCGATGCCGTAGCAGGGTAGCTCGTATGTGGCTGCGTACGCGTGACAGGAATATGACTCGGTAAACATCATATGCCCGGCCAGAAAGTCGTTTTATCCGGTCGCTTATTGAGCCATGTGCCTTGAGTTCGTCTACGTGTATATTAGCAACATGATTACGTTTAACAAGGTGATCACGTTTAACTGAGGATACGTTGTGCTGCGTTGGTATGAGCCTGGGTCCTGAAGAGCGTTTGGCCTCCACCCTATTCTTGGCGGGGCTGGCCGCCTTTGCCTTTTTTTTCTTGCTTGCCGTCGTTCTCTTTGATATTGTAGGTGTTTGTATGGTCGAATCGTCGTTTGCTGCTGCCGCTTCCTGGGGAATCCTTGAGAGTTGCCTGCCGGTGTTTTGACCGTACAGATTGGCTTTTAGTCTTCGCCAGGCAGCCTGCATGTAGATGTCGCCCTGCACGGTGTAGTTGTATCGCGTGGCTATGGTGGTGGATACCATGGTCAGGATATCGTCGTCCTGGTACTTCCTTCTACGACCTGTCTTTATGGCCTTGAAGACATCATAGTGCCTTGTCTCGTACTTGCGGGAATAAAGCCATATAATGCGTTCAAAGGCAGGGTCCTCTACGCGTAGCCAGTACTTGTGGCAATAGGCCAGGACCATGTCTTCATCGCGTTCAAGGCTTGCACTAATTTCTATCCTGTTGATGTCTGACTGGTCAAACTCTATGCGGGACAGATCGAAGAAGTTCTTCTTCTCCTCTTCCTTCTCTCGGTAACGCCTGGACTCCTCGGAGGCAAGGCTCGAGGCTATGAAGTCTGCAGGTAAGTCGTCATCGACTGAGGCTTGATCATAGAATTCACCCAAGAGGTAGGCGGCTCGATCCATTTCTGGTTTGCGGTGCTCCAGGAGCTTGGCGTAATCGGCATATGTCCAGGCCATGTGGCGAGCGGCGTCGGCATCGTCTGGTAGCAGGCGTGCGACGCGCTCTACCGACTTGAGCACCGCATAGGTGTCGCGCATTGATACTCCGTACAGCGGAGCTATGAGGGCGTCTATATTGTTCTTGAGCCTATCCATGATCTCTTCTGCACGTTCGGACAAGAGACCATGGAGGAATTCCGGGAAAGCCGGTGAATGTGTTCTGTATAGTTTAAGAAGGATGATGCGCTTGGCATCGTCTGGGTATCGTGGCTTGAGTCGAGACCTATAGATACTCAAAGCGTCGAGCATCCTGCCCGAGGCGCGAAGGTCAAAATAGCGTTCTATATCGGGGTCTCCGCCATAGCGGAGTTCCGGGAAGACGCGTTCAAGTATAAGCTCACGGACGTCGGTTGATCGGTCTTCCATAGCAGGGCATTATACGCGGGGCTTGGCGGGGTTTCAAGCGAGCAAGAAGAGAAAAAAGAAGAGGCCGCCCCTTAAAAAGGAGCAGCCTCCGTCACGTTCGCGCGGCCACGGCCTACTGGAGAAGCTGTAGGACCTGCTGGGTCTTCTGATTGGCCTGGGCGAGCATGGCGTTTCCGGCCTGGGCGAGGATCTGGTTCTTGGTGAACTCGACCATCTCACTTGCCATATCCGCGTCGCGGATGCGGCTCTCGGCGGCTTGGAGGTTCTCCGCGCCGATGTCGATGCCACGTACCGCGTGCTCGAGCCTGTTCTGATAGGCTCCCAGATCTGCGCGCTGTTTGTTTACCTGCTTTAAGGCAGCGTCGAGTGTTCCTATGGCCCTGTTTGAATCGTCAGGATTGGCGATTGACAGGACAGAATTGTCTCCGATGTTCTTTACGCCGAGGGCCTTTGAGGTCATCGTGCCTATGTAGACGCGCTCCCTCTGATCCATGTTGGCGCCGATGTGGAACCACATCGAACCGGTGACGATATTCTCGCCGCCTTCTCTGGCAAAACGACCGGTGAGGACGTTCATGCCGTTGAACTGGGCGTGACTGGCAATGCGGTCTACTTCGTCTACGAGCTGGGATACTTCTACCTGAATCTGCATGCGATCCTCTGAGGTATAAATACCGTTGGAGGCCTGCACGGCAAGCTCGCGAAGGCGCTGGATTATATCCTGCGTCTCCTGTAGATACCCTTCAGTGCTCTGAATAAACGAGATGCCGTTGGCCGCATTCTTGGAGGCCTGATTCAAGCCTCTGATCTGCGACCGCATCTTCTCCGACACCGCTAGCCCGGAAGCGTCGTCTCCGGCGCGGTTGATCCGCAATCCGGAGGAGAGCTTCTCCATATTCTTCTCAACGCTGGCGTTCGTAACCCCTAGAGAGCGATTGGCGAACATCGCACTAAGGTTGTGATTGATGATCATAACCTGATCTCCTTTCCATAGAAGCGACGGCCTACGGCCGTCTCGGCATCCGTGCCGAAATATACGTGTCGATTTCTCCGGTACGCTGCTCCGGGCCGTACCCGTGAACGTGAACCGAATGGGTCCCGCTTGGGGATGGCGTTTGGCGATCGCGCGTTCGCCTTGCCTCCATGCCCCTGCGGTACCACATTATTAGCTATCGGCGTATGGCTACAGGGCTTTAGCATGTAATGGTGTTGGAAGCGCTATAGCTTAGCTTGTCTGTAGCGTTCCCGCGTGTTAGACTGCGTTACGCTTAAAGGTGGTCTTCAGGGAGGCTTTCTGATGAAGGTTCGCGACATAGTAAAGGAACTCGAAGGGGTTCTCATGACAGGCGAAGACCTCCTGGATGTCGACATCCAGGCCGCGTGTGGGGCAGACCTGATGAGCGATGTGATGGCCTTCGTCAAGGAGAACGTCGTACTCCTAACCGGGCTGGTCAACCCGCAGTCAATACGTACGGCTGACCTGATGGATATTCGTGTCGTTGTCTACGTACGGGGCAAGGTTCCTCCAAAGGATATGATAGCGGAGGCTGCGAGTAACGGTATGGCTGTCATAGCCACCAAGTATTCCATGTTCCTCGCCTGTGGTCGGCTCTATGAGGCCGGCATACGCGGTGGCGGAACCCGGGAAATTTGCTAAAGGCCCATGAAGCTTCGATATGAGGTGTCCGCGGAGGACCTGTCTCTGGCTGGCAAGGCAAGCGCCGAGGTAAAACGTGCTCTTGGCAAGTTAGGTGTAGACCCTGGTGCCATAAAGCGGACAGCCGTCTCCATGTACGAGGCGGAGATGAATATGGTCATCCATGGTGGTGGTGGCGTGGCCGAGGCCAATATAAGTCCTGCGTGTATAATAATAACGATGGAGGACTCCGGTCCTGGCATACCAGACCTTGAACTGGCCATGCAGGAGGGTTATTCAACCGCGCCTGCATGGATACGGGAAATGGGCTTTGGTGCTGGTATGGGTCTTCCCAATATAAAGCGCAACGCCGACGATCTGCGTATAGAGTCTGAAGTTGGAAAAGGCACGAAGGTAAGCATCACGATAAGACTAGAGACACGGGAGGGATCCGAGGCTTGAACGGAGCGAGCTTTCATTCGGTTACCCTGGACCCAAGCAAGTGCAAGGGATGCACCACCTGCGTGCGCTACTGTCCTACCGAGGCCATACGTGTTCGTAAGGGCAGAGCCTACATCATAGACGAACGCTGCATAGATTGTGGTGAGTGCATCAGGGTCTGCCCCAATAACGCCAAGAAGGCTGTCTCAGATCCCCTCGCCGCCATAGAGCACTTTACTGTGCGTGTCGCTCTTCCCGCTCCTACCCTGTACGGTCAGTTTGATGAGCGATTCTCTGTTGACCGCATACTATCCGGTCTCCTGGAGTTGGGTTTTACGGATGTCTTTGAGGTGGCCCAGGGTGCGGAACTCGTCTCGGCGGCAACGGCCCAGTGGCTTGCCTCCGCACCAGAAGGTGGGCCATGGATATCTTCTGCCTGCCCAGCCGTCGTAAAATTGATCCAGGTGCGTTTTCCAAGCCTTCTAGGCCACCTGGTACCAATCATGTCGCCCATGGAGACTGCGGCCAGGATAGTCAAGGAGAGGCTCTATCCGGGTAGAGACGATGTGGGGGTGTTCTTCATCTCCCCTTGCGCCGGCAAGGTAACCGTCTCACGGTATCCACAGGGCCTAAAGCATTCGGTAGTTGACGGGGTGATAGCGATAAAGGATATCTACATTGCTCTTCGCAACGTCCTCTCGGGGGTACAGGAGCGTCCGCTGGCGCGAGCCGGTGGCAGAGGCATAGCCTGGGCCCACGGTGACGGTGAAAGTGACGCCGTCGGGGTATCACGCTCCATAAGTGTTTCTGGCATATCAGACGTCATAGGCGTGCTAGAGGCACTTGAAAACGGCAAGATGAAGGATGTGACCTTTGTAGAGGCACTGGCCTGCCCGGCTGGTTGTGTCAGCGGACCCTTGACGGTTGAGAATCCTTATATTGCCAAGGCACGCATAAAGCAGATGGAAACAGGAGCGGCAGAACGCGAGGCTCGGGAGCCACGTATACGCACAGAGGACTTAGTCTTTACTCTTGACTCCACCGTGCCTGCCAGAAACGGGCTACGCCTGGCTCCTGACATGCTCAAGGCCATGATAATGCTGGAAGAAGCCGAGCTTATAGCAGAATCGCTACCAGGGCTGGATTGTGGCTCGTGTGGGGCTCCGACATGCAAGGCCTTTGCCGAGGATGTGGCAAAGGGCGACTCTGTAATAACCGATTGCATATTCAAGTTGAGGGAAAACGTACGGAAGCTGGCAGAAGAACTCATCAACATGGAGAGCATTCAGCCTCCGGGGCTCGACAAGGACTAGGCCCCAGAGGCTCCATGCTTCATAGGTGTAGGAGCCGCCTCCAAGGCACTGGTCTCCACGGGGGTTCCGCTTCTCGTGTAGCTGTATAGGAGTGTGTAACCGTCCTTGAGCTTTTTACGGAATATCTGTTTGATTTTCTTGTCCATCTCGGAGACAGTATCGAAACCGTACACCTTGTCGCATTCCCGGCCTTCACCAGAGCGCCAGGCTATGGTCAGAGCATACCTGGCCGTCAATAGCGGCTGCCGATCGTGAATGGTATAGTATCGTATGGAGCCATTGCTCCCCGGTTTGTACAGGGTAATGATCATCGATGTAAGTATCGTCATGAACCGGAGTAGTCTCAAGGCAATATACGCATGGAAATGTTTGACAAAATGACACTCCGCGATTATATTCTATCTCTGCATATTTTATCCTTTCTTTTGAAAAGACTTGAAATGCTATGCGTTTCTTGACAAACGCAGATAGGCAATATCGGGAGTGTCACCCTTGAACAAACGGGATTTTCCACGCATACATTTTTACGACCAAGACTTTGTCGACATCTATGACCGTACCTGGGCATGGATAGCAGATTACTGGACAAATTCCGGAGCCGATAGTGGCATCGGTGGTGGTAAATTTTTCTTCTACCCCCCTGAACGCCGCCTGGATCAGCTAGAGCAATCGTTTGCCTCTTTTTTCCTCGTCTATTCCAATAGGATTTACTCTGCGTCCAATGGCCTCGATGCCTTGTATTCTAAGCAGGAAGAGAACGGTGCCATACGATGGATGTATGACATTGATTCTGGTTCTCCTATCCTTACAGAGGAAAACCCCGAGGGTGTAAGCCTGCCCTTGTTTGCATGGTCCGAGTATAATCTGTACCACAAGGGCGCCAACAAGAAGAGGGTCAAGGAAGTCATGCCTGCCCTCCAACGGCATTACGCCTGGCTTGAATCAACCTTTAAAAGGCCAAACGGGCTTTTCGAGGTTCCCATTTCTGCTACCGGCATGGCCAATTCACCGCGAGGTGCAGGCATCTACCACGTCGACTTCAATGCCGCCATGGCCGTCAACGCACTGTACATGTCGGCCTTAGGTGACATACTCAACGACAAGGAAATTAGTTTCCAGTACAAGCGTAATTACTTCTCTCTCAAGACACGCATCAACAACTTCATGTGGAACACCGACGACGGCTTCTATTACGACGTCGATGCATCAGAACGCCAGGTGCCCATAAAGACCATAGGAGGGTTCTGGCCCCTCTTGGCCGAGATTCCAAACGAAGAGCGAGCCGAGGCGATGATAGCCCATCTGACAAACCCGGCTACCTTTGGTACCGAGAATCCCTTCCCGTCCTTGGCCGCCGATGCTGAATCCTATGACAAGCGTGGCATAGGGTATAACGGGTCGGTCTTGCCACAGTTTACCTACATGATCATCAAGGGGCTTGAAAAATACAACCAGTGGGAACTGGCCAGGGATTGTTCAATACGACATCTGTATTTCATGCTCGATTCTGCCCACCAGAATGGTGAGCATCGGCAGACGCTCTGGGAAGCGTACCAGCCTCAGAACGAGGGCAAGGCCATCTGGCCAGATAGACCCGATTGGCCCCGTGCCCAGTATCTAGGATTTTCAGGCTTGTCGACCGTGGCTCTCATGATAGAGAATATCGTCGGCCTATCAGTATCCCTGCCCAGAAAAACCGTCGATTGGATAATCCCCAATCTAGAGATCATGGGCATAGAGAACCTGAGCCTCAAGCGTAACATGGTGACCATTCTGTCTAACAAGAGTGGTCGTGGTTGGGAAATTCACATGGAGTCTGAAAAACTGTATTACTTTACGATCAACGTTCTGGGAAAAAAGAAGAAGACCTTGCCCATTCCATCGGGCAAGTGTTCCATGCTCATAGACAAGATATAGGGTTTAGTCCATCGCCTTGACGTTGACAGACCCCATCATGGCGAAACCTGACACCTCAACCCAGCTCGTAGAGCCTCTGATTTGCTGGTTTACATCACGGCTGGCGCTACTCTCTCCCATGAACGCGAAGACATTGAGTCTTACAGGCAGGTCGCGGGGGACAATTATCTTTGTCTCTCCCATCAGAGTATAAGTCTCTATATGAATCGGCCCAGGGGGTAGATCTACGTCCCGTAGGTCCAGCCTGGTAGAACCCATGACGGTAAATGACGAGACGCGGTCGCTTGACAGCCAGTTGCCTATCATCTTCCTGTCGCCCATGATGCTACCTGTCATGAGGGGTTTGGCACCAATTATAGATGAATCTTTCCTGAAGCGTGATTGCTCCTGTCTGGCTGGAAGGTCAAATGAGAGCCGAGTTAAGTCTTCAAGCCTGTTAGTCGCATTGGCTTCTGTCGCGAGGCGTTCGTACTCCTCCATGCTTATTGCATCTTTCGAGAAGGCCTCTGTCAGCCTGTCTATGACATCCTGTCGCAGTGCCTCTAGTTCCCGCGGTGAATCATCATCGTATCCGCTGCGCTTCAAAACCATGTATTCCTCCAGCTTAGGCTTCGTTCCGGATCCTATACGGCATCCGCTATCCTTGCCCCTGTGGCGCAAGGATGATCGATCCATTACAGAGTATAGTATCACCATACCCCCGTACCCAAGGCAAGAGAAACCATAGTTTTAACAAAATGAAAATAAATTCATATATATATATATTGCTTGACAAAATTTGTCGCAGAATGTATCGTTTTATCGTTCCTATACAACAATACTTGATATCATGACGCCTCCTTAAAAGCCCTGGGCGGTCTTTATAAGCGCCGGATCAGGGTTTAATGAAGGTGATACCACGCCGTTGGCAAGCGGTCATATGAGGTTTTTAAGGAGTGATGCATGAGTGAAAATCTACACGGCTATTTTTTCGAGGATCTCGAGATAGGCATGTCGGCAAGCTTTGCCAAGACGGTAACAGAAAGCGATATTGTGGCCTTTGCCGGGCTTTCTGGCGACTTCAATCCTGTTCATGTAAACGAAGAATTTGCAAAGACGACTATGTTCAAGGGGCGCATTGCCCATGGTATGTTGTCTGCAGCCTTCATTTCTACTGTTCTAGGCATGAGACTACCAGGCCCGGGCTGTATATATGTCTCCCAGACGCTTAAATTCAAGGCACCGGTTCATATTGGCGACACGGTTACGGCTCGAGCAGAAGTCATCAGTACGGTACCGGAGAAGAAGTTTGTGACGATAAAGACGACCTGTTCAGTGGCTGGCAAGCCCGTGGTGGATGGAGAAGCCATTCTTATGGTTCCTTCCAAGGCCTAGCACTGAGAGGTGATTCACTGAGCAGGTATCGCATAGTATAAAACCGGGTTATGCTGGTTTTTGTATAAACAAGGAGGGTCTGCGATGGAAAAGGCAGTCATACGGTTACGGATGGGAGCGCATGATGCGCATTACGGTGGTGATCTGGTTGATGGAGCCAAGATGCTCCAGCTATTCGGCGATGTGGCTACCGAGCTTTTGATTCGCAATGACGGCGACGAGGGTTTGTTTGCGGCCTATGAAAAGGTGGAGTTTTTGGCTCCAGTCTTTGCCGGTGACTTCATCGAGGCCACAGGAGAAATAATCCACGCCGGCAACTCATCCCGCAAGATGACCTTCGAGGCTAAGAAGGTGTTGGTCCCACGCAAGGATATAAATGATTCGGCGGCAGACCTCTTGTCCGAGCCAATCGTTGTGTGCAGGGCCACGGGCACCTGCGTCGTGCCTAAGGACAAACAAAGAAAAAAATAGAAAGAAGCTATGTAAAAACCAACAACACACACCGTGTTTCTAGGATGGTAAAAAGCGAAGCGGATGGTTGCGTCTTTTAAGGCGTGACCATCCACACAATAAACACAGAGTCTGTCGACTCGATTTTAGAGGAAAACAATGGATTTTCAGACTGACAAGGAACATTCCCTGCTGATGGAAATGTACGGCTCCTTCGCTGAAACGGAAGTCAAACCGTTGGCCAAGGAAATAGACGAGACGGAAACGTTTCCCCTCGAGACGGTAAAGAAGATGGCACGCTTCGGTATGTTGGGTATTCCCTTCCCCAAGGAGTGGGGCGGAGCCGGCGGAGACAATCTAGCCTACGCCATGGCGGTAGAAGCCATGTCTAAGGTCTGCGGCACGACCGGTGTTATCCTGTCTGCGCACACCTCGCTTTGCGCGGCGCCAATCTTTGAGTTTGGCACGCCCGAGCAGAAGCAGAAATACCTTCCTGCTCTAGCCAAGGGAGAGAAGCTCGGTGCCTTTGGCCTGACCGAGCCTAATGCGGGCACCGATGCCGCTGGTCAGCAGACGACCGCCGAGCTCAAGGGAGACCACTACCTCTTGAATGGTTCTAAAATATTTATAACAAGCGCTGGCTATGCAGACGTGTACATAATCTTTGCCATGACAGACCGCTCCAAGGGTACCAGAGGCATCTCTGGTTTCATTGTAGAAAAGGATACGCCCGGCTTTACCATTGGCAAGAAAGAAGAGAAGATGGGCATACGTGGCTCGTCTACCTGCGAGCTCATATTCGAGAACGTCAAGGTTCCAGCAGCCAACCTCCTGGGCAGGGAAGGTGGTGGCTTTGGTATTGCTATGAAGACGCTCGATGGTGGACGCATAGGCATAGCGGCACAGGCACTCGGCCTTGCCCAAGGCGCCATAGACGAGACGGTTGTCTATGTGAAGGAACGCAAACAGTTTGGAAAGACAATAGCGCAGTTCCAGAATACCCAGTTCCAGTTGGCAGACATGCAGGCCAAGACAGAGGCCGCGAGGCTCCTTGTATACAAGGCCGCCTGCCTCAAGGATGCCAGGCAACCCTATAGCGTAGAGGCGGCCACAGCCAAGCTGTTCGCCTCTGAGACGGCTATGGAGGTTACTACAAAGGCCGTACAGCTGCACGGTGGGTATGGTTATACCAGGGAGTATCCGGTAGAGCGTATGATGCGCGATGCCAAGATAACTGAAATTTATGAAGGCACTTCAGAAGTACAGCGTATGGTTATTTCTGCCAATATGCTGAAGTAATGTTGACCAGTACCAGAAAAAAGGAAAGAGCTCGATGAACATAGTAGTCTGCATGAAGCAGGTCCCCGATACGACCGAGGTCAAGATAGATCCGGTTACTGGAACCCTCATACGTGAAGGCATTCCAAGCATCATCAATCCCGACGACAAGAGCGGGCTCGAGGCGGCACTCGTCCTCAAGGATAGTGTTGGCGCTAAGGTTACCGTCTTGTCCATGGGTCCGCCACAGGCCGATCTGGCTCTGCGCGAGGCCTTGGCAATGGGCGCCGACGAGGCAATACTGTTGTCAGACCGCGCCTTTGGTGGAGCCGACACCTGGGCCACCTCCACGACGATAGCCGCGGCCCTCAAAAAGCTTGGCTTTGACCTTATTATCTGTGGCAGGCAAGCCATAGACGGTGATACCGCCCAGGTTGGACCACAGATAGCCGAGCACCTCCATCTTCCTCAGGTAAGCTATGTGAGTGAGCTCGTGCTGCAGGGTGACTCGCTCATGGTCAAGCGCATCTTTGAGGACGGCTACCAGCGTATTAAGGTAAAGATGCCCTGCCTGCTTACCACCCTCAAGGATATGAACACTCCCCGCTACATGTCGGTGGCCGGAATATTCGATGCGTACAAGAAGGATATACCGATTTGGGGCCTTGCCGACATCGAAGTTGATGAGACAAACATTGGCCTCAAGGGTTCTCCGACAAGGGTCAAGAAGTCGTTTACCAAGGGCGCCAAGTCGGCGGGCAAGATATACGAGGTGGACCCCAAGGAAGGCGCCAAGATAATAGTCGAAGCGCTCAAGGAAAAGTTCGTCATTTAATGACCATCGGATCACAGGAGCAAGCACAATGAATATTTCTGATTATAAGGGTGTGATGGTTTTTGCCGAACAGAGATCGGGAACCATTCAGAAGATAGCCTACGAGCTTCTCGGTGTGGGCAGGCGTATAGCCGACACGCTCGGGGAGCCTCTTATAGCCTTACTCATAGGCTCTAAGGTGAGCGATGAGCAGAGCAAGGATCTGATAGCCTTTGGAGCCGACAAGGTCATTGTGATGGACGATCCGGCCTTCGCGGTATACATGACGGAGCCATACGCCAAGGCGATGACCCTGGCCATCCAAACCTGCAAGCCAGGAGTCGTGTTTACAGGAGCCACGACAATAGGGCGCGATCTGGCTCCCCGCGTATCCGCAAGGATAGGAACAGGACTTACCGCCGATTGCACAGGCCTTGATATAGAAGACGGTTCTCGAAATCTGCTTATGACAAGACCTGCCTTTGGCGGCAATATCATGGCCACCATCATCTGCCCTGAACACCGCCCACAGATGTCAACGGTCAGGCCTGGCGTCATGCGCAAACTGGAGCGGGATGATACCCGTAAGGGAGAGGTTCAGAAGCTGGCCATACAGATAGAGGCCAAGGACAAGAACGTAGAAATTCTTGAGTCTGTCATTGAGAAGACAACAAAGAAGAATATAGAGGAAGCTACTATCCTTATTTCAGGTGGCCGAGGAATGGGCACGGTTGATAATTTCAACAAACTTATGGGAGTAGCCGACGAGCTCGGTGGCCTTGTATCGGCCTCCCGTGCCGTCGTAGACGCTGGCTGGGTGGCCCAGGACAGGCAGGTTGGCCAGACTGGCAAGACGGTACGGCCAGACGTGTACATAGCCTGTGGCATATCGGGCATGATCCAGCATATAGCCGGTATGGAAGATTCTGAGTTTATCGTCGCCGTCAACAAGAACTCCGGGGCACCGATATTCGAGTATTCCGACATAGGTATCGTCACCGACGTGAACAAGCTTGTACCGGCCCTTGTAGAGGAGCTCAAGGCTGCCAAGGCGGCAAGCTAGGACGCAAGCTAGGCGGCGAGTTAGACTCGCTAGAATAAAACAAGGCGGTGCGCTTAAGGAACGAATCCTTAAACGCGCCGCCTTTATACTTTCAAAGTAGCTTAGTCGCTAGAGCCGACGTCAGCGCCAGACTATCCATACAAAGAGGCTCGAGGCGGCTGTCGTCAGGATGGTGAATGGCCCGGCAACCTTGACCCAGTCGCTGAACTTGAGGATGGTGCCGCGCTTCTTTAGGATGCCTACGGCTACGACATTGGCTGATGCACCGAAAGGCGTGAGGTTACCACCTATGCAGGAGCCTATAAGAAGCCCAAACAAGTAGAGTTCAGGCTTGAGGCCCAGGCCCTTGGCTAGCTCGGCAGCCACAGGAAGCATCACTATGATGTATGGCACGTTGTCTATGAAGCCTGATAGCAAGACAGAAACGGCGATGATGACTATGAAACCCGCAGCTACTGAGTCACCGACGACTGAAGACAGATAGACCGAGAGGTCTTGCAAGAGCCCCGTCTTTGCAATTGCTCCTACCACTACGAATATGCCTATGAGGAACAGTATAGTTTCCCAGTCCAGTCTTTTTACGAGGTTCCAGGTTTCTGATCTCGGTTCCTTCATCACAAGGCGGTACCAGAGCAGCCCTATGAGCCCGAGTACAAAGACGTAGCCGCCAGACAGTATAGAGAAGCCTTCGAACAGGAATGATATGACGGCGAGTCCTACTATCAGTGCCGACAGGAGTATTGTTGGAAACCATGTCTTGACGCGCACATCGGGCAGATCCATGTCGTCGCTCTTCATGCCACGGTAGAAGAAATAAAAGAACAAGGCGCCTACCAACATGCCTGCCTGTACTGCGAAGAATACCGATAACTTGCCGTCTTTTATGAAGAAGTCGTTGAATGAGTAACCGGCGAAACCGGCAAAAATCATCGAGGGCGGGTCTCCTACGAGGGTAGCCGTGCCCTGCAGGTTGGACATGACGGCTATCCCCATCAGGAAGTACCTGGCGTCTACCTTCATCTTGTCACTCAAGGCGAGGGCAATCGGTGCCATGACAAGTAGGGTGGCCACGTTCTCGACGAAGGCCGATAGGATCCCCGTCATTATCAGTATGAATACGACTCCCCAACCCAGGTTGGGCGCCTTGGCGACTATTCTGTCTGCCATGTGTGATGGAGCGCGTGAGTATATAAACAGGTCGGCTATGACGAGGCTGCCTATGTATATCAGTATCACGTTCCAGTTTATCAGTTCACCGAATATAGTAGCCGGCGAAACGACCCCAAGCAGGCCGACGATGAGGGCGGCACCCAGCGTGAACCACGCCTTCTTGTGCGGTATGACTATGACGAGAGCGTACATGACAACGGCGAGCCCCAAGACAGCATACTTCATACAAAACAATCCTTTCTCGACGCTCAGGTCGAATAACAAAAAAGACCTTTCGCATGAGTCCGTACGACGGCCGCATGCGAAAGGTCTTGTTTCCATCGTGTGTACCACGACGGCCGTCCGACCAGGCTAACCCGTTTCAGGGCGCCGGCTGTTGATCCGGACGATGCAACTACTCCCCTCTCGATCCATAACAAGGATAATCGCCTGTCTGTTCAGGGTCAAGAGGGGGGCGCCCTTGTTCTTCCACTCCCTGAATCCTTGTGTCTGTTAAGGCAAGCTCAAGTCTCTTCAAGGCCAGGGCGCAGTACGCCTCAGATCGCTCGATACCCGTATAGACCCGGCCAAGTTTGCGGGCAACGACGGCGCTCGTCCCCGAGCCTAGGAAGGGGTCCAGGATGTGCTGACCCGGAGCCGAGCTGGCTAGCAGTATGCGTGCTAGGAGCTTCTCAGGTTTCTGCGTTGGGTGGTCGGTGTTTTCAGGCATCGACCAGAACGGCACCGTGAGGTCGTCCCATACATTAGAGGCGCCGGTGAGCCGCCATCGGCCCGTACCGTCCTCTGTCCAGTCCTTGGGAGCGCCGTTTTTTCGGTAGGGAGCTAGTACCCGCTTGCGAATTCGTACGGCGTCTGCGTCATAGTGGTATGTTCCGCCTACGGTGGCGAACCATATGTCTTCAGAGACATTCTTCCAGTTAGAGACAGAGGAGCGACCCTTTTCTCTCCTCCATGTTATACGGTTGCGCACTATGAACCGTTCGGCCAAGGCCAGGTATACGGCAGATGATGATCTCCAGTCTGAGCAGACGTAGATAGACGCGCCGGCTTTGAGTGACCCGGCTACTGCGCCCAGCCAGGCTCGCGTGTATTCAAGGTAAGCCTCATGGCCCATGGGTGCAAAACGCTCACCATCGAAATTCTTTGGCAGATCGTAGGGTGGATCAGCAAAAAGCAGGTCAACGCATGATTGAGGCAAGAGGGGGCCTATCTCCATGCTATCTCCCAGGAACACTGCGTTCTGTGTGTCTTGTAGTCTGAGCCCTCCGTCGGGAGCCGGGATCATGGAGGCGGGATTACGAGCCATGGCCGCATAGTGGGCTTCTTCTTCCAGGCTCAGATGGAGGGTACGGTTTTTAGGAGCCCGTGGTCGCTCTGGCCGGGTCGGCTCGTTTTGATCATGTACCATGCCTGGCATAGTGCGGGTCTATGGATGGCTTGGTCAAGAATGCAATAAAGGATGCAATAGAGGAAGCGCTGCTTGTCTATGGATGCTGGCTATTCGTACATTGACTGTATGAACATCAAGAAGTTTAACATAAACCCAGAGACGATAGACTCGAGGACGTCGGTTCGATCGTATTCAGGACAGCCCTTGAACTCAGCCGACCGTAGGCTTGTAGAGTCAGCCATTGCCTCGTTTGGGCCTTGCCCCTTCGGCACCCGGCCACGCCTGATGCTCGTTGAGCCAGGAACAGAAGGAGAGCTTGGTTCCGGGCGCATCGGTACATACGGCATCATACAGAACGCTCCGGCCTTCATCGTAGGCGCTACCACTCCTGGCCCCTTTGTCTTTGCTGACTTTGGCTATGCCCTGGAATGGGTAGTACTTGCGGCTACCGCCAATGACCTGGGAACCTGCTGGCTCGGGGGCACCTTCGATAGATCCCGTCTGATGGAGACAAACCGCATGAGCGATGAAGAGATAATCCCGGCGGTGACGCCTATAGGAGAGCCTTCGGAACGCCGGACCCTGGTAGATAGTGCCATGAGGTTACTGGCAGGTTCCAGGAGGCGTCATCCATGGACAGACCTGTTCTTTAACGGAACATGGAACAGGCCGCTTGAGGAAGCCGACGCAGGAGTATGGGCGGTGGCTCTCTCGGCCGTGCGCGCAGGGCCATCAGCCTCCAATAAGCAACCATGGCGGATAGTGCGTACAGGAAGGGCAACGGAGCCTGAATTCCATCTATTCCTGGACGAGGACAAGCCGTATAACAATGTCATCAGGGGGGTGAGGATTCAGGAGATCGATATAGGCATAGCGATGAGGCATTTCGAAGTGGCAGCCCTATCATCGGGACTCTCAGGTTCATGGCGCAGACTAGAGGAACCTCCTGTATCGTATGCCGCGCCACTACAATACTATGCTTCTTGGCAGATCACCTAACAAAGCAAGACAAGCCCTTGGAATAGAAATTTGCCGCCATGTCGGCTAAGGACTATATTTAAGTAAAGACCATCGTCCATTAAGGGCTGGTCACAGATCACACACCAACGTAAGGAGAAGATGATGATTGTTAAGAAGATAGTGGATAGAATTAACCTTCAGATAAATAGAGAAATGTACTCGGCCTTCCTGTACATGGCCATGTCGGCTAAATTCAGCGATGATGGCTATAGAGGCATGGCAACCTGGATGATGACCCAGTACCATGAAGAGATGTTCCATGCTATGAAGCTGTATAACTATCTGCAGAGCCAGGGCGCCTTGCCCGCACTGGAAAAGATAGACGCCCCGGTCATCAAGGCCAAGACAGTCAAGGAAGTATTCGAGGTGACGCTTGAACATGAGAAATTCGTGACCGCCTCTATACGAGAATTGCTGGAGCTGGCCATTGCAGAGAAGGACTACGCTACGGAGAACCTGGTACGTTGGTATGTAGACGAACAGGTTGAGGAAGAGCAGAACGTCTTGGACATCCTGCAGGACATCGAGATGATGGGAGACCACAAACAGGCCCTGTTCATGCTCAACACCGAGCTTGGCAAGCGTACTCCTACCATACCTCTGGATTACACCGCACCCTTCCCTGCCGTATAAGGCCTGCTGCCCGGCCGCCCTTTAGGGGCGGCCTTTGCGATATACCTTGTTGCTATATGCGGAGGAACATCGATGTGTGACAGCTACTACATGCCAGTCGAGGGTGGCGCCTTCTTTGGTAAGAATTCCGACAGAAACCCTGCCGAGCCTCAGGCCCTCCGCATCCTGCAATCCAGGAAACCCACAGCCAGCGTAAGCGTTGGTCCGCGTATTCTGGAGACGGCTGACGAGGGCCATGCCATGGCCATATCCTGTCCCACATGGATGCCTGGAGCCGAGATGGGCGTCAATGACGCCGGGGTGTCCATAGGCAATGAAGCCGTCTTCAGCCGCTTCAAGGCCGCTCCAGATGGAGTTCTTGGCATGGACTTCGTGAGGGCTGCACTGGCAGGAGCCTCAAGCGCACAGGCAGCACTGGATATACTCATATCTCTGACAGAACGCTATGATCAGGGCGGCAACGGTTCCTACAAGGGCAAGCTTGTCTACAATAACTCCTACATGATAGCCGGCCCCGATGGTGCCTTTATACTCGAGACGGCTGCTAAAAGATGGGCCTGGAAGGCCGTTGAAGGTCCTGCCTCCATCTCAAACTCCTACTCCATTGCTGATGACTACAAGCGGCTTGATGCCGCGACCAGGAAGTCTATTGCACCGGTCAACGAGCGCATGGCCTGTTTAGACGAGGCAGACGCCGGCCGTTTGGGCGAGAAGGCATCCTGGAAGACCCATGTAGAGGACCGCTTCCTATCCAGATTCACGGCGGGAGACGCACGGCGCAGGGCTCTTGATGTACTCCTGTCGGCTTCGGTAGAGGCGGGTAATCGAGCCTCGGCCATGGCTGTTTTAAGGGCACATGCCGCGATAGACCCAGAAAAGCCCAGCAAGCCACGGAACATCTGCAATCATGACGGGGACATCATGGGTAATCCAACGACATCCTCCATGGTGGTAGAGTATAGTCCTTCTAAAGTTATTCTTTGGTTTACTGGCGCCTCATACTCCTGCTCCAACCTCTTCAAGCCGGTACTCCTTTCTAAGGGTACGTTTATTCCTCTCTGGACGGAGTACGATTACGATGAGGCCTCAGCGGGTGCAGATGCCTATTGGAAGACCAGGCGGGAGTCTCTCAAACACGTCTGGCGTAAACCGCATATAGCCGATGAACGTGCAGGTGCTTTAGCCAAGGCTCAGGCTACTATCTTCGAAGTTGTAGATAGTTTGTCATCGGCTTTGTCTGAGCAGGAATTGTCTGAAGCACGTAGAAGCATCGGCACAATAGTTGCCCAGTGGGACGGAGGCTTATAGGCCATGATTCTATAGATTCATGGATGTTCGTCATAGGTATCAGGAGGGAAGCATGAGCTACACATTTGCCATACTAGTAATCGCCGCTATCCTGGTGTTTGCCTTGGTCAACAGGTATTGGAAGAAAGACAAGAAAAACGGCAAGAAGCACGCGGAGGAGGATGTGATTCCAGAGATGGAAAGAATATTCCTTGATAAGGTTTCTGCCGGTTCAAAGATGTACGGCCTGGCGAGTGTCTATGATGAGTACGATATAATGATGCTTAAATCCCTGTTTCAATCGGAGCAGATACCGTACTACTTTGAGTTTGAGAATACTTCAAAGACACTGATAGGCCTGCCCCCGAGGGCTGCCAACGACACCATAATAAAGATTCTAGATACCGACTACGATGATGCCTTGTTGGTCCTACGTAAGTATATAGATAACAAGAGCGGCGCCGACTCGCCAGCTAGATCCGGCAGCACCCAAGACTCCGGGACCATAGAGATATTCAAGAAGGTCTGATTAACAGACAGGCAGCCATAGTCTAGTGTTACGAACCTTAGTGATGCTTGCCTGGGCTGGCGTTAATGCACGAAAAAAGTCATCGAAAGCCAGCATGGAAGTGGATAGCAGACCAAAATTTGCATCGCCCCCGAGTATCCACAAGCTTCGTAACACTAATGTCTGGTTCGTGTGGCTGATACCGTATTTTTCAGGGGCGGTGTTTGGTATGGCTAGGTAGCAAGCAAGGCGGAATTTCTTATTCCTCAGTTTTAATAGAATCGCAACCGTTAAACTCCATGAAGGCTAACAGTTCTTCCTTGAAGGCGTCGGATGTACCTTCCGGCGTCGCTCCTTTGAGCTCCGCCTTCTGGAGGTCTTTCATACCAAACGCTGCAAGCGGCCCTGATCCTTTTGGTGTAAATCTAAATTCGGCTCGTTTAACGATGAGGGTCTTTGATTTCCTGTCGGCTACGCAATCAATGAGCCCTATGGGAACCCCGCCACATAGTATAGGTAAGGCGAAGTATCCAAATTTCCTCTTAGCCTGTGGGACGTAACATTCGATGGTGTAGTTGAACCCGAACACACGGCTGGAACGTTTTCTGTCTATGATGTAGTTGTCGAATGGTGACAGTACCCTGACGAGCCTTGGATCATCAGGGTACTGTTTGGCTTTGATCCCTAAGGCTTCGGTTGATACCCATAGCGGGCGGCTATCGTCATTCTCCGCTCTCGCTTGTACTAAGCTGCCTAGTTCTGTCGCCCGAGCAAGTGCGTCCTTGATGCCGGTTCGGCAGTCCTTGCGCTGATAGGCGATATCAGCCTCCGCAAAGACGCCTAATGCCTGGGCGGCCCTCTCCACGTACCAGTCGGCCATCTCATCGTCGTTTGGAAAATGCTGGTTGGTATTTGCGGGAAGCACACGTTCTGCAAGATCGTACAGCTTCTGGAAACCAGGCCTGGATGCTACGAGGAGGGTTCCTGACATAAACAGATATTCCAGAGCCGCCTTAGCCGGTTTCCAGTCCCACCATGGGCCACGGGGGCCTGAGTCGCTCATGAAGTCTTTGGAGCGTAGTGGCCCCTCCTTGCGTATTCTCTGTAGTACTGTTTTCACAATTCGTGGTTCGCTTGGGAACCACTCGTGACCAGATTCTGCAATTCGTTTCATTCTGGGTAGACAAAAGCGGAAGTCAGATATAGGAAGATAGGAGGCCGCATGTGACCAGTATTCGAAGGCTTGTCGCTCTTGCCCTTCTAAAAGGGCAAGATAGTTTGGCTTGTAGTCGCGGTCGCCTCCCCAGAGCACATGATGATGGGCACGTTCCACCACAGATATGGTATCTATTTGGACGTGGCCGATGTGTTGCAGTTGACCCGCGGTCCTAGCCCTGGAATCTGAGTCGCTATGAGCACCTGGCGCGAAGCGCGCGGTGTAGGCGAGGCGGATTTCTTGGGGTTGAGTCAAGACGAGCGGCCGACCACTCATCAAAGGCTTGTCACGTCGAGGGGCAATGTGCCTATGCTTGCTATGAAGATCTTCGCGTCTTCCTGGGTGTGGAATATGAATTGGACGCTTTCTGGCAAGGCGTGAGCTTTGAGGAAGACGGACACCGCATCGAATGCCACAAGGGCCGCCAATGGTTTTGGGTAGCCGTAGACGCCTGTTGATATGGCAGGAAAGCCTATGCGCTTCCAGCCTCGCTCTAGGGCTATGCTCAGCGATTCGCTGTATGCAGAGGCAAGTAGGGCGGCCTCGTCGGCATGGCCCCCACGCCAGATGGGGCCAACGGCATGGATGATGCCCTTGACTGAAAGCCTGCCTGGACATGTAGCAACGGCTTTGCCAGGAGGAAGGCCCTGTGGCCAAATTTTTGTGCGAGCGACATGGCATTCTAGAAGGGGTTCGGGCCCGGCTGCGCGATGAATGGCTCCATCCACGCCGCCTCCGCCTGTCAGGGCAGAATTGGCGGCGTTTACGATGGCGTCACCATCGAATTCTGTTATGTCTCCCCTGACGATTATCATACGCCCGGCAAGGTAAGTATGCATCGTTTCCATGGATATCAGTATAGCATGTGTCATGATTTGTACCACTGATATGACTGGCGGTTTGGCATGAATTGGTTTATCGTCAGGATCATGAAAAGAGTCGTCTAAGAATGCAGTTCGATGATTCAGGGTTCCCATACATAGAACCGGGTGATGATTTTAAATCGTGCGCTACACGTATAGCTGCCATCTCTGACAATGAATTTGCCCTGTTTCCATACATAAGCGCCGATGTGGTAGAAGAAGCCTCCCTTGCTGGATTCATGCCCATGGGTATACGCGTGCCAAGCCCAAACGGTGAGCATGATCTACTGCTGCCTAAGCTGCACCAGGAACGCTGTCTGCTCGATCCGTGTTCTGTACGGGTGACGAAGACGGCGAGGAGGGATGCCCGGCGCTACCACATAAGCGTCAATAACGCCTTTAATGATGTGCTCACGGCTTGTGTTTCAAAACATGGCGACGATTGGCTCGTTTCAGATCTTGTGGCAGTGATGCATCTCCTCCATGATGAACGGGCAAGCAGGCGTGTGGCTTTTATTTCGGTGGAGCTATGGGCGGACGATGAAGGCGGCCCCAGGCTTGTAGCCGGGGAGATAGGGTACGTCATCGGTGTCTGCTACGCCAGCCTGAGCGGTTTCAGTAGCGTGTCCGGGGCGGGTACGGTCCAGCTGGCAGCGCTTGGGCGGCTCTTGGCTCAATCTGGTTTACGGGTGTGGGACCTTGGCATGGAGATAGGATACAAGATGAGACTCGGCGCACGGTCGCTGCCACGGAAAGCTTTCCTTCCTATACTGGCGCGGGCATACGCCGATTCGTCTGTGCCGGCTGCCAGCTTTAAGTTAGAAGCATCCAAACTGTTGCCTGCCAGAGAGCTGCTGGATGACTCAGTGAGCCAGGATGGCCTCTGTTAAAGATGGGTCACTTGCGTACGTCAGCTAATCGGTAGATACTCCTTGATACAATGAATGGTCTATTTATACTGTATTCAGCCTTGGCCGTCTTTGGCCTCGGTGTAACGGTCGTCGACCTCTTTGGGGTCCTTGAGCATGTAGGATCCTCTGAAGATAGTAGCGACAGTGACGATGCAGGTGGTGACAGCGACGATGCGGGTGACAGCGAGGATGCGGGTGACAGCGAGGATACTGTCGACGACGATGATACAGACGACGAAGCGGGCGACAGTGACGACGCTGGCGTAGGTCACCAACTCTCTCCGGGACACGGACACGGCTCATACGTGGCCTCGGCAGATTCAGGGACGCGCCTTGTTGCCAAGGCCATAGGCACCCTGAGGATGGGCGTCTACTTCTCGTTAGGCGCGGGCCCTACAGGGCTGTTCGCAATCCTTACAGGAGTCCGGTCAGCCGAGAGCCTGGCCTGGAGTGCCGGAGCGGGTCTATTCATAGCGCTGCTGGCTCGGGGCTTGAGAAAATTCATACGCAAGGACCTCGATTCTTCAATAAAACCCGCCGAGTACATCATGGACATGGCGATTATAATCGTGCCTCTTGAGCCTGGAGCGATGGGCAAGGCCATAGTCAGGAGTTACGGCAGGCAGGCAGAGATATACGTGCGTTCCAGGGAGGCAGGCAAGACGCTTCCAAAGGGCAGCGAGGTACGTATAGTCGATTTTGATGATGACTGTTACTGGATAGAATCTCTTTAAAGACCTGGTCGATGCATGAAGGGATGGTACTGATGTTAAGTGAGTTGTTTTCAAATCTGCGCGGTATTCTATTTGGTGGCTTGGGAGTCGTAGCCTTCATAGCCTTGCTTGGATTGCTCAAGATGACCATCAAGGTAGCCTTGCCCGATCGTATACTCGTTGTTACCGGGCGAAAGACAAGGCACCACGGTAGAGATTTCGGTTTTGCGGTGGATAGGGGCAGGACCCTGGTCGTGCCGTATTTCCAGGCGGTTGGCACCCTTGATCTGGGTGTATTCCCCATAAACGTACGCATCGACGGGGTCAACAGCGCCAATGGCATCACTATGGGAGCCGATGCCACGGCCTGTGTTTGCATAGATGATGACGACGAGGCCATGCTGTACAGTGCCGTGGAACGGCTCATGGGCAAAGATGTGCGGCAGATTCATGAACAGATACAGCAGACCCTGGTTGGAAATTTCCGGGGAGCCCTCAATAAGGCTACGCCATTACAGGCCATAGGCATGGAAGACGTGGCCAATGATGATGGGGAGACCCAGGCAGACATGGGTGAGCGCGCCCAGTTCCGAGCCGAGTTGCTTGAAGACATCAACTCTGACCTGCGTTCCTTTGGCATGAAGGTTGTATCGGTATCGCTACAGAAGATTTGGGACACATCCAACTATATTGCCAATCTCGCACAGAAGACGCTTGCTGAGAAACGTCAGGCAGTAGAAATTGAAGAATCGCGTTTGAGGGCCATAGCCGAACAGGCAGAGAGCGAGGCCCGAAAACGCATAGAGGTGTCAAAGAGCCAGGCAGACGAGGCCATCATTGAGGCTAGGCAGGAGCTCGAGGTGTACCGCCGGGAATCTGCCGGTCAGATAGAAGGCTCTCGCCTGATGGCCGACCAGAGCATAGCCGAGGCCAAGAACGCAGGCGAGTCGTCGGTCCAGCTCCAGCTCGTCGAGCTGCAGAAACTAAAGAATCAGTCATCGGTAACACTTGTCGCGGCGGCCAGGGAGGAAGAGGCTCGCATAGTCGCCGATGGCGACCGGAAGGCCGTCATCATAAGGCAGTCGGCTCGCAACGAGCTTTTAAAGACGAAGGCTGAATTACTTGCAAGCTATGGAGACGATGCCTCAAGCGTCATGTTCCTGCAACAGAAGCTGCCCGAGCTCTTTGAGTCGTACATGCAGGCAATAGCGTCGGGCTCAGTAGACAATCTCGTCGTTATGAACGACGAGGAAGGGTTCTCCGGTGCTGTAAACCGCGGGCCAAGAGCCTTTACAGATTTTTTGCATACCTTTGCAGATGCTTTCGGCGTCGATGTACGCACACTTGCCATGCCAGGATCATCGGGTAAGGACAAGGGAGGCCAGCGATGATTGCGTTCATAGCGGTCTTGGGTGGCCTGGTGGCCGTAACGATACTCATTCAGCTTATAACAAACATGAAGATAGTCGGTGGCAACGAGCTTGGGGTGGTCACAGGATCTGGGGGTGCCAAGGGCTTTAGGACACTGTCCGGTGGCCGCGCGTTTATCATTCCCTTGCTCCAGCGGTTCAGCAAATTTGACCTGACCCCCATAACCATTGAGGTTGTAGTCGATTCTGCCATAGCAGCGGGTATAGTCCCGCTCAACGTAAAGGCTACCGTATCATTCGCCATTGCCAGCAATGACTCGGGACGCTCCCATGCGGTTACCCGTATTCTGGATCTGGCTGCCAATCGCGAGAATCTTACAAAGATTGCCGGAGACATAATAGAAGGTCACCTTCGAGACTCGATAGCGAGCATGACACCAGAACAGGTCATGAAGGATAAGGATATCCTGGTCGCCAAGATGATAAATGTCTGCAAGAACGATCTCGAGAACATAGGCCTCGAGATTACGACTATGAACATAGCAGATGTAGATGACCACCGGCTCCCTGGCGTAGAGGAACCCGATCTGTATATAGCCCTACTCAAACGCATCCAGTCTGCCAACGCGGAGACCAAGGCCAGGCAGGCTCAGGCGGAGGCAAGGGCCGCGAGCGCCGAGCAGGCAGAGGCGCGTAGGGCGGAGACAGAGGTTAAGAACCTCCACAACGAGCTCGTGCGTCTCAAGGCAGAGGTGAGGGTACGCATGGCCGAAGAGGCGCAGCGACAGAAGGTAGGCGTAGAGCAGGAATCCGCCAACGCGCGTGCCCGAGTATCAGGTATTAAGGCTGAGCTTGAGGCGGAGAAGCAGAACATAGATATGCTCAGGAACAAGTATAAGGCAGAGATTGCGACACCGGCTGTGGCCGAGAAGGAACGTGCCATACTGGAGGCACAGACCGAGGTATCGGGTTGGCTAGAGATTGCACGTGCCGAGATGGAGCAGCTCACCGTAACGCTCAAGACAATGAGGATAGCTGGAAGCGAAGCGCGTAGAGCCTGGGTGCTGGATAATTTTGAGAAGCTATTCGAGCCCTTTGCCAAGACTCTGGCCAGCTATCCAAGCAACCACGTCTCGGTTGTGACCGGCACCGGTGGTGAGCACCAGAGCATATCGGCCATTCACCCCAATGCAGTAGCGTTGGCCAGGAACGATATTATGGCTGCTGCATTGGAGGGTATGACACGGCCTTCGCAGAGGCAAGCCGGTCTCGTGGACAAAAACAAGGACGAGTGATCAAGAGCCGTGCCATGTTGCAAACGGCGCGGCTTAGCCTTGAGAGCGGCTCTGTTTGTCTGCGTACATGCGCGCGTCTGCGCTGGCCAGGAGCATCTCCAGGTCAGGGTGAACGGGGCCGGCTGAGCCTATGGCTCCGAAGGCCGCCGAGAGGAGGAGGGTGTCGTTCCGAACGGAGAAGGTTGCGGATCCAACGACGGTACGCAACTTGTTGATGGCGGCCATGGCGCCGGCCTCGTCGCATTCTGGGAGGATGAAGGCAAATTCGTCGCCTCCTATCCTTCCCATCACGTCGCATGAACGCAGTGTATCGACGCAGAGGCGGGTAACCAGTCTGAGGGCATCGTCGCCAGCCTGATGCCCATAGGTGTCATTGATATTCTTGAACCCGTTCATATCCATGATGCCAAATCCTATGGGGCGCCCATGTCTGCGCGCACGGTCAAGCTCCATGTCGGCGTGTTCATAGAAGAAGCGGCGGTTGGCCACCCCGGTTAGCGTGTCACGTGATGCCAGGTCCTTGAGCCTTTCGTACAGCATGACGCGTTCACTGATGTCGCGCAGCAGGATGAGCGTGGCCTTCCACCGGAGGTTACCGTGTACAAGTTGAGAGCATTGTGTCTCGAAGGAGAGCGCTTCTCCTCCTTCGGAGACGATGCTGAGCGTGTCGCTCGGCTTTTTATCCCTGACAAGTTCTAAAATGCCTGGATGGCTCTTTGACAGCGTCGTCAATGATGGCGGAGCACCAGGCTCGTCAAGCAGGGGGAAGATAGCGCGAGCCGCCTTGTTGTAGTCGATAAGCATGCCTTCCTCATCGACTATGAGGGCTGCCTCGAGCATCTCTTCAAAGACCTTGTCACGCGCGATTGGGCGTATGTCGAACAGTCTGTACCGAAAGAAACCAAGTGCGTACAGTACACCACCCAGTGCAAAGGCGACAGGAAATATATCGATCCTGAAGGAAGAGAGGCCCGTTAGGTATGCCAGGTGGGCAAGCATAGGCAGCAGGTTTCCTGCGAGCATGAAGCCAGCCTGGGCTCGCCTGATGCCGCTACCCAGGAACAGGGCTCTCAGGTAGACCACCAGGCCATATATATAGACCAAATAGGTAAAAGCAAGGTTGACATAGAACCAGATACCCTCGTGAAAGCGCAGGACTGATAGGCCATCTAGACTGTCTATGGCCAGATCAAGGTATAGAAGTCCGTTCCAGCTAACCGTGGCAGCGAGGGCAATAGAAAGCACCGGTACTATGGCTACGATCCATACCAGATAGGCGGGTGCGGGCTCGGCCCCCCTGAAATCCCTAATGACGAAGTACATTGAAACCGTCAGTATGGCTACGCCAAGGTATTCAAATGGAAGGCAGATGAGGATGCCGGCCATAGTCGTTTGCAAAAGCTCGGCTAGGTAGAATGCGGCGTATGTCGATGCCCCGAGGAATAGCATGGATAGAGCGTAGTATCTACCCTTCCTGCGGGCTCTAAGGAAGGCCGAGAAGCCCAGAAATAGGGTAAGGATTACTGTTACAGCAAGGATAGACAACACCAGAAAACGCATAGTCTGTCCTCCCGGTTAGAAGCGGTAGGTAAACCTACCAGATATGGATCGCGTGCCAGAATTGGAGAATTCGGCCTTCTTGAAGCCATAGACTACAGCAGCATCGATGCTAGGGGTTCCGGATTTTGCTTGTATATGCACCTCTTCCAGTACTGGTTTGCCAGAGGTTCCTGGTGCAGAGACTGTGAAGAGCAATTCGACAGGCCTGAGGCTATTGCCTGTTTTGTAATCGGGGTGCTCGATATCGTAGCCTGCATCATCGAGCATGACCCACAGAGATCTTCTACTCTCATAATCAGGTTGCTTGAAGTTATTCTTGAGGATCCATGTTGATCCCGACTGCTTGTAGAAGCTGGTAAACAGCTCCTTGCGTTTGGTTGCTGTACCGGCCAGGCCCATCTCGTTTGGTATTGCCTCGAAATAGGAATCTGCCACTTCATTAGGTACCGGTAGGTAGAGCCAGATTGGAATGTACAGGCTTCTTGAGACGACTCCGTCTCCAGATATGAGCGTCATGTCGTAGGAGTTGCCGCTTTCGGTTCCTCGTATTGTTATGGGGGCCTGTGTTGGCTGGGTATTAGCCTGGCTAGAAACGGGAGGCGCTGCCGACTCCGATACCGGAGTCTTGACGGCTGTAGCTGGCTTTGCCGTAGGTGCCGGTTTTGCGACCGCCTGTGGCTGGATGCTTGGTTCTGGAGGGTTGATTGTTGGCTGGGTGTCTACCGGTATGGCCTTGGGCTCCGGTGTCGGACGTGAGGCATCAGCGCCGTCTGGGCTGCCCAGGCGAACGACCATGGGGCCAGAGTAGTCTGGAAGGTCCTTTACCCCGAACAGCGACGTAAGCAAGGCGATTAACAGGGCAAGAGCGTACACACCCAACGATGACGACCACGCGATTGCCGCTCTCTTGCGCTCCCGGGCCCTCAGCCATTCGTCCCGGACGGCTGTCATGGGCTATCCTTGAGGGTAGGCCTGGTCGATAGACCTACGGCGTCTATGCCATTCTTCTTGAGTGAATCAAGCAGGGTGATGACCAGTTGATACGGTGCGCTAGCGTCGGCCTCGAGCACGGCCTTGACGTCTTCTATGGACCGGCCCTCTAGTTCTGCCTTTATGAGCGCTTCGGCTCCTGCAACCGTTGTCCTCGTCTTGTTGACGTATACTTCATCCTCTGAAACCGCAACGACGCTCAGCTCGGTTATGGTAATTGCAGTGGAAGAGCTGGAGTCCGGCAATATAAGCTCTATACCCGGAGCCGTCTTGAAGGTGCTTGATATCATGAAGAATATGACGAGTTGAAAGACGATGTCTATTAATGGCGTCAGGTCAACATTGACCTGTGGCTTGAGTCTCCTGGCTATGGTCATAGGTCCCTGCCTGGTTTGTCTCTCAGGGTGGATGCAGCCAGGCTGTGACGCTTGCCCGAGTTGATCATCATCACCAGGGCGGTTACCTGATTCTCCATCCTGAGAAGTATGAGGTTGACCCTGTTGACGAGTATGTTATAAAAAATAACGGCGGGGACGGCTACGATTATACCACCGGCGGTGGTGATCAGTGCCTCCGAGATCCCTTTTGCCAGGATGGACGGATCGGCGACGGAACCAAACCTGCCAAGGACGCCAAAGGCCTTCATGGTGCCGGTTACTGTTCCAAGGAGACCAAGCAAAGGAGCAATGTGGGCTATGGTTCCTAGTGCCGATATGTTCTTCTCAAGCCTGGGCGCCTCCTGAGCCGCCGCATCCTTGAGGACTTCCTTCTGGGCTGCTTCTGGGTATGCTCGTGAGTCTATGCCAACCTTTACGAGGGCTGAGAAGGGAGACTCGTTGTTGTCGCATATTGAAAGGGCCTCGTCGAAGTGTCCCTTTTCTATCGATGTCTTTATCCTCAGGAAAAACTTTTCTTCGTCTGTCTTGATGCTCTTAAAATAGAGGATGCGCTCTATGATTATGGCCATGCCTAGAATTGACAAGCCCATTATTATCCAGAGTACCACTCCACCTTTTACTATAAGATCGAGCATGTAAGCCTCCAAAAAATAGATTATTTACGGCCATATCAGAGTTTGATAATAAACCACTCCTTAGATACTATCGCGAATATTGGCATAGGAGAAGCGCAAGGAGAAAAAAAAGCCTGAAAGTGGGCTAGGAGGGCAGATGCCCTACTTTGGCTTCTAGGCCTTCGCCTTATGTGCACGTGCCAGGGCTGCTATGTCAAGGATAAGGGCTATGCCACCATCTGCCAGGATGGCCGCGCCAGAAACACCTGAGGCAAAACGCGCTATTTCTCCTATAGGCTTTATAACCGTCTGGTACCCACCTAGTACCTGGTCGAATCCAAGAGCCAGTCTTGATTCAAAGATACTGACTATTACCACCTCTTCACGCGCCGGCGCTTCGTCGTCTTCTCCAAAGATGTCTCTTGAAGATAGGTATGGTATAAAATCCTTGCCTCTGACTATGAGCCTCTCAGGATCCTTTGGTCTCTCCCGCTCGAAGCACGAATCTACCGACGACAGGGGAATGACGAAGTTTCTTGTTCCTGAGCGTACAAGGAAGCCGTCTATGATGGCCAGGGTAAGCGGGATATCGAGGTTGAATTCACTGCCCTTACCAAGCCTGGATTGTACCGTCAGGGAGCCGCCCAGTTGATCTATGGCCGTCTTTACGACATCGAGACCTACACCCCGGCCTGAGACATTTGAGACGACTTCTGCTGTAGAGAATCCAGGCTTGAATATAAGCTGGTCTATGTCATCATCCGTTGGGCGAGCATCAACGGAAATGATGCCCCGTTCCACGGCCCGCTGCAGGATCTTTTCTCTGTCCAGACCCTTGCCGTCGTCGACAATGCTTATGCGGACGAAGGCTCCGGCATGCTGGGCCTTCATTGTTATGGTGCCACAGGCAGGCTTGCCGAGGCGGATACGATCCGCTGTCTTTTCCAGACCATGGTCTGCGGCGTTGCGCACGAGATGGACCAAGGGATCGTTAAGGACGTCTATGACTGATTTGTCTATCTCCGTCTCACCGCCCTGGAATTTAATTTCTAGTTCCTTGCCCAGGTTCTTGCCCAAATCACGCGCCAGGCGTTTGAATTTGGTAAAGAGTGAATCTACCGCAACGAGTCTAAGCTCCATCGACGTTGTACGAAGCTCTCCTGCAAGGCGCTTTACATAATCGCTTATGCCATGGAGGTGGCGGTCACTGGAATCCTTGACGGTCTGAGAAAGCTGAGCCTGTACCGTTACCAGTTCTCCTACAAGGTTAAGGAGTCCGTCGAGCTTGTCTGACCTGATGCGTATAGTCTTGCGTTCCGATTCTTCCTTTGCAGCCTGGACAACGTTGCGGACATGCTGTTGTTCAAACAGGGCATCCTCGACCAGGGCCTTGGGAGTGCCTAAATCATTGACCAGTATATCGCCCAAGGGCCTCTGTCGTGACAAAGCCGAGTCTATATCCTTGGTAGGAAGATGACGATTGGCCAGAATTTCACCCAGTCTTCTAACATCGTCTCCGTCCATCATGTCATGCGGGTCAATCTCCTCTACTACAATATCAGAACTACCTTCTTCGAAGATGAATATATCTCTTATTGTTCCTATGGGAGCCGAACAGGTTAGAAGGATGTTCCAGGCCAGATGACATGATTCGGGGTCAAGCTCGGAGAGTCTGGGTATATAGCTCGTATCGCAGCGGATGCTGACTGAGCCTAGAGCCTTAAGCTCACGTACCAGTGATTCTGGTTTTACACCTCGTTGGTAGGAGTCTATAGATGGCTTGTACCTGATGCGATACGTCGTTTTGCCACTGGAGGCAAACCCGGGTATGTCTTTTGGCCTTGCGCCCTGGCTTGTCTGCACACTCTTGACTGAAGACTTCCCCGACAGGGCGCTGAGTGTCGCCGTCAGTTCTTCCTGCTCCGAGGCCGAGGCCGACTCGGGAGTGTCGAGTAGAAGCCGTATGTGGTC
Organism: Spirochaetia bacterium; assembly: GCA_034003955.1. Classification (GTDB taxonomy): domain Bacteria; phylum Spirochaetota; class Spirochaetia; order Treponematales; family UBA12059; genus SZUA-370. The sequence goes on from JAVEXO010000021.1 coordinate 31,378, forward strand.
ACGGGCTCTGAGAACCACGTCGCTTAATTCCGGTGTGGCTGGTAAGGATGCGCTCCTGAAGTAATCCAGCGCGGTTTCTACCTCGTGCGCGAATGATCCTGCGGCCTCGTATCCGAACATGGATGCCGAACCCTTTATGGAATGAAGTGCGCGGAATGCCGCGTTCATGGCCTCGGCATCGTCGGGATTCTTCTCCAGGTTTAAAAGATGATCCTCCAGGCCATCCAGCAATTCATGGGCTTCCTCAAGGAATGTTTCAATCAATTTGTCATTCATGGTGAACCTACCTCAGAAGGCCCGACATCGGCGTCTAACGATACGGCTGCATCACAACAGAGGAGGTTTTTTAATGACAGCGCCTCCTTGAGCCCCAGGACAGAGACATGGATGCCGTGTGCGCTAGCCTCTGTCTTGAAGGAGAGTAGAAGCTGGGCAAGGGACGAATCGGCAGCGCTCGTCGTGCTGGCATCGAGCAGAATAGAACTACCCGAAGCAGCCGTGCCAAGCGCGCCAAGGAGTTCTTGGTGTAGATCCGATATGGATGCTATGCCGGCGCTACCAGGTAATGTGATCGTGAGTTCATCCATGCTGTCCACCTTCTTTCTGGAAGAACAGCACTTCCTTTGAGGCTAGTTCCTGGAGATTGATTATTGAGTGTCTGGTTCCGCCTATGAAGCAGAAGCCCTCGTAGTATCGTGCGGCTTCTGCTGGCAGGAAGTCTGGTACGCTAGAAATATCAGTATCTTCCAGGTTGACTACCTTGCCTATACAGTCTGCCTGGAGGCCGATGAACGATAGCAGGGTACCGTTAGGCACCTCGAAGATGACTATTCCACCTTCTTCATCCTCATCAGCATGCAGGCCTGTAGAGACGGGCTCCTTCTTCGATCCAGCCCTGGATTCCAGACGCTCGTCGTCTACCTTTGTCTTACGGAGGGTTTCTCTTGGGTCAAACACCGGGACGACGTTACCCCTGACATTTGTCAAACCGCGTACAATACCCGAGCCCTGGGGCAGGGGCGTTATGGCCTGAGGATCGAGTACAGAGTTAACGTGCTCCACAGACACGGCGTATCGTCGTCTTGCAAGTTCAAACGTCAGATATTGCCTCATGTACACTCCTCGATCAGTACTCTATGAAGTCGTCGTCGCTTATTGTCTTTGAGTCTGCACTTGATGGCCTAAGCGCTATGCCTGTCGACGGCTTCTTGATCGCTACACCCGTGGTTTGCCTGGATGGTTTCTGTGGGGGCATGGCCTTGCTCGATGTAGTGCCGGCTTGTGGTTTTGACGGCTCGCCCTGAGGCGTCTGCCGGGAGGTACTCTGGCGATGCTGTGTACCCGATGTGCCGGGAGCGTCGGAGGCCGTAGATGCAATCCCGGAAAGTTTGAAGAATGACATGACCTCCTGCAGCCTGCCGGCCAGGGATGCAAGTTCCTCTGTCGTACCGGCTACCATGGAGGCCTGGCTGGCTATCTCCTCGCTCGTTGCGCTGAACTCCTCCGATATCGAGGCGTTCTGCTGTATTACCGTGTCGAGCTGGGCTATGGCCTGGTTAATCTGCTGGGTGCCGGTGTCCTGCTCTCTGCTGGCAACACTTATCTCCTGCACGAGCTCGGCTGTCTTCTGGATGTCTGGAACCATGCTCTCCAGCATGATGCCTGCCTTCTCTGCCACCTCGACGCTCTGCTTGGAAAGGGCCGATATCTCGCCGGCCGCAATCTTTGAGCGCTCTGCCAGCTTGCCTACCTCGCTGGCTACGACGGCAAAGCCCTTACCGTGCTCGCCCGCCCTGGCCGCCTCAATGCTGGCGTTAAGAGACAGCATATTAGTCTGTCTGGCTATCTCCTCTATGATATTTGTCTTCTCTGCAATCTGCCTCATTGCCAGGACCGTCTCGCCCACGGCCTGTGCGCCCTGCCTGGCGTCGCCGGCGGCCTTTGTGGCAATCTTCTCCGTCTGGAAGGAGTTGTCGGCGTTCTGTTTAATGTTGGCGCCCATCTGTTCTACGCTGGCCGACACTTCCTCCGCACTGGCCGCCTGCTCCGTGGCACCCTGGGACAGTTGCTGGCTCGACTCGGCTATGCCTGCTATGCCCGTGGCCATCTGCTGGGCTGCTGTGGACAATTCTGATGCTCCATGAGCAACACTGGTAGATGAATTCTGTACCTCTGATACGACTTCCTGAAGGCGTTCTATGGTGGTTTTCATGGAGCGTGTCAGGCCACCTATTTCATCGGATCGCCTTAGGGCAGAGCTGGGCAATTCCATATCGAGCCGTCCTTGAGCCAATTGGTCGGCGGCGCCTGCGATGGCCTTTATAGGCTTTGCTATAGATCTGCCTAGGAAGAATGACAATGTGATGATTATTAAGACAGCAACGACGCTGAAAGCGATGACTAAAACCGCTATGGTGCGACCGCTCTCTTGAATTTCTGATACAGGAATGATGACGCCTAGCGACCAGTTGGGTGTTCCGCTAACAGGAGCGAAGAATATCATCTGCCTAGTACCGTCCGGTGCGGTAATCAACGCATTCGATACCTCTCCCTTGATCATAGCCTTTCCTGCGGTTTCAAGGCCTTTATACCTTGCTTCAGAACCTTGCAGCGTGTTGACCTTCATGACGAGGTCGGCGTCGCCGTGGGCGATGATGAGGCCGGTGCCGTCAACGATTAATCCTGAGCCTGTCTTTCCTAGCTTTACGGATGAGGCCGTCTTGGAGAGAGCGTCTAGTGTGATTTGTATACCTATCAATCCATCATTGCGACCATTCCGCTTTATGGCAGATGCCACGATGACTATGGGCACGCCGAGTGATTTGGACATCACTGGATTAGCGACAAGGTTGTCGGCTTTACCACTCATTATATCTTTGAAATAATCTCGATCGGCTAAATTTCCTGTATCGCCGAGGGGCCTAAGGTAATCGCCGTTTGACCAAACAACGAATATCTCTGCAAATTCCTTGTCAACCTTCCCCGTGAGTTTTGTTAGCATCGAGGCTATCTCGGCTCGATCACCTCGTATGGTCTCGTCACGAATGGCAATGTCCTGGGCGTAACGAGTATACCGGGATATCATTGCAGAAAGTTCATCGGCTCGAGCCTTCACGACCTCTATTGAATAGCTCTGTGCCAATTCGTCGGCGCTTGAGAATGATCTGCTTGCAATGACGAAGGCCAGCAAGGTCATAACAGCCAAGGTTGACAGGCCAAAAATCAAAGCTATTGTGGTGCCTATCGATGTCTTAGAATCTTTGCGTGTCTTGTTAATCTCCATTAATTCCCCCAGTAGTATAGTAGTTAAGTCTTGTTTTAAATGTGGTACAGATGCTTCAAGCTAAGCAGTTATACACAAGGTATCTATCATATGCATAAACACACAACACAAACGACCAAAATGAGTAAATAAGAACGCTGGCGCCCGGCTTTTCTTTGCGCTTGAGTCCAATGTTCTCTTCAAACTAGTACCATAGTCGATAGAGGAATAACAATGCAACTGCTGTGCCTAAGAACACCAGCTTGCAACGTGCGCAGTGGCCTTGTTGCTCGGCGCCTCTAGTACTCTAAGAAGTCATCATCGCTTATCGCCTTTGATGCTGGCGTTGATGATATAGGCGTTGTGCCTGTAGACGGCTTCTTGATGGCGACCCCCGTGGCTTGCCTGGCTCGGGGTGTCGTGACGATTGCAGGCTGTTCATCTTTAGGATGCTCATCTTTAGGCTGTTGCTCTGCCTTCGCGTCTCTTCTCACCGTAGTGTCTGATAGTTTGAAGAACGACATGACCTCCTGCAGCCTGCCGGCCAGGGATGCAAGTTCCTCTGTCGTACCGGCTACCATCGAGGCCTGGCTGGCTATCTCCTCGCTCGTTGCACTGAACTCCTCCGATATCGAGGCGTTCTGCTGTATTACCGTATCGAGCTGGGCTATGGCCTGGTTTATCTGCTGGGTGCCCGTGTCCTGCTCTCGGCTGGCCACGCTTATCTCCTGCACGAGCTCGGCTGTCTTCTGGATGTCTGGAACCATGCTCTCCAGCATGATGCCTGCCTTCTCTGCCACGTCGACGCTCTGCTTGGAAAGGGCAGATATCTCACCCGCTGCCACCTTTGAGCGCTCTGCCAGCTTGCCTACCTCGCTGGCTACGACGGCAAAGCCCTTGCCGTGCTCGCCCGCCCTGGCCGCCTCAATGCTGGCGTTAAGAGACAGCATATTAGTCTGTCTGGCTATCTCTTCTATGATATTTATCTTTTCTGCTATCTGGCGCATGGCAAGGACCGTCTCTGCTACTGCTTGGGCGCCCTGCTTGGCGTCTCCTGCGGCTTTTGTGGCTATCTTCTCTGTCTGGAAGGAGTTGTCGGCGTTCTGTTTAATGTTGGCGCCCATCTGTTCTACGCTGGCCGATACTTCCTCCGCACTGGCGGCCTGTTCCGTGGCACCCTGGGACAGTTGCTGGCTCGACTCTGCTATGCCTGCTATGCCCGTGGCCATCTGCTGAGCTGCGGTAGATAATTCTGAGGCTCCATTAGCGACACTCGTAGAGGAGAGCTGTACCTCTGAGACGACTGAGTTCATCTTGTGAACGGTTGCAGACATGGCCTTGGCAAGGTCCCCTGTTTCATCCTTTGAGCTCGTCCATCGCTCCTCCACTGTTAGTGAGAGGTCTCCCTTGGCCATGGCGTTGGATATGCGAACGCATTCGCGGAGAGGCCTCGTGATGCCCAACGTGAGGAAAACCGATACCCCGACAGCCAGGGCTACGGCTATGGAAGCAAGTACTAAAAGGCTCGTGAAGGCTAGTGAAGAGGCTTTGTCGGTTGTTACTCTGAGTTCTTCAGCATTAGCCATGACGATTTCTTCTAGTTTATTGATATTCTCTCTCATCGCTTCAAAGGCAGCGCTTTCCTCACCAAGAGACAATTCCCTGGCTTTAGCAGCCTCTATGGGTGATGTGCTTGTAGCACCAGCCATGACTGTTTTGGAAAGAGATAGCCACTTCTGGTGTGCCACAAGATACTCGTCGTAGAGTTTCTTCTCCTCGGCAGAGGAGGCTAAGTTGGCATATCCAGCCATACGCTCGATGGCCTGGTCCAGGTTTTCTTGCCAGGCATCTGCCCATTTCTTGTTTTGTTCACCAGCAGGCCCAAGCAGCAGTTGTGTTCGTTCTGCCTCTATGAGCTGGAAGAAGTCACGATCAGCCTGTTCAAGAAAATCGATGGCAGGCAAGAAGTCTGTAACAACGGTTTTTAAGTTATTAGCGCTGGTACGGATGAGCATCATGCTAAAGCCCGTAATCACTATCAAGAGACCGGTAAGAAGCGCAAAGCCTATGGTCAACCGTCCACCTATCTTCATAGTCTGATCCTCCTGGAACATGTACCAAGAATACCCGGGGTTCTGCCACTACTTAGTAAAATACTAATAAAATTGGGCAACGGAAGTTTTAAGTATAGGTTTAGTAAGTGAATTGTCAATGTTTCAGCATATGAAATAATAATTCATATATAAAAATGTTTCTATTAAAACATACGTTTTACCGGTGACAAAACATACGGTACTTAGTATACTCATTGATAATGGAGATGCATGCGTAATGAATGATGAAACAGGACTCGTCGAGGCCAACATCAAGGAGATGTCCAGGACACTGGCGGCCACCACCGACCCTGATTTAATAGAGGGCTTCCTTTATAGCCTTTTTACCAAGGCTGAAGCCGACGAAATTGCCAAGCGATGGGCCCTGGTCAAGAGAATTGCAGAAGGCTCGCCGCAGAGAGCAATAGCAACAGAGTTGGGTTTGTCTCTGTGCAAGATAACAAGAGGCTCTCGTGAACTCAAGAAGGATGACTCTTCGTTCCGGCGGATGCTTGAGATAGCCGGCTACTCTGTCATAGAGAAGAAACGCAAGAGCCGGTAAACGGCGTCTGGCCTACGGCACACGGGTTTCGGCGGGATCTTGCTAGAACCCGCCGCTCTCCCTAGGAGAGTGTGACGCTCTCTATGATGACATCTGTCTTGGGCACATTCTGGTGCATCGCCCTATTGCCTGTCTCTACGGCCGCAATGGCATCTACGACATCCATGCCGCTTGTTACCGCCCCAAAGGCGCAATAACCCCAGCCTGACTGATCCTTTGACTTGTAGTTCAAGGGCTTGTTGTTGACGACGTTGATGAAGAACTGGCAGGTGGCGCTATGGGGATCTGAGGTTCTTGCCATGGCTATGGAGCCGCGGTCGTTGGGCACGCCGTTGTCGGCTTCATTCTTGATGGGTGCCTTTGTCTCCTTCTCCTTGAGTCCTGGCATCATCCCTCCTCCCTGGATCATGAAGCCGGGTATGACTCTGTGAAAGATGGTTCCGTCAAGAAAGCCTTCTTCTATGTATGTGGTGAAGTTCTTTACCGTGGCGGGGCTCTTGTCTGCGAATAGTTCAATATTGAACGTGCCAAGACTTGTCTTGAATGTAGCTACTGGATTTGCCATCCTGAATGCTCCTTACGCTTGTATGGCTTTAGAGTACCGTGCACGGGGCGTGCGGGGCAACCATAGCCCTTACATGCCAATCCGTGCTATCCTCAACCTCATTAGAGCTTGGTGACACCAGAACAGCAAGGACCAACGATGTCCAGGACCATTGTATTTGTTAACCAGAAAGGCGGCGTCGGCAAGACGACGTCTGTCATAAACCTCGGAGCCTATCTTGCCCGTGCCGGCAAGAGGGTTCTCCTCGTCGACTTCGACCCGCAGGCCAACCTTACAAGCGGTGTAGGCGGGGACAAGAAGGCCAAGGGCGCCTACGAGGTCATATCGGGTACAACCGCATTGCGGGACGTCATACAGCCCACAAAGGTAGAAGGCCTGTTCCTGTCTCCTTCTTCCATAGACTTGTCAGGCGCTACCGTCGAACTTGTCGACAAGGAAGGACGGGACGACTATCTCAAGAATACGCTGGCGTTGGTCAAGGCAGACTACGATTTTATTCTTATAGACTGCCCTCCATCCTTGGGTGTGCTCACGCTCAATGGATTGTCGGCCGCCGATGAGGTACTCATCCCGCTCCAGTGCGAGTACTTCGCGCTGGAAGGCCTGTCTCTCATCCTACAGACAATACAGCTTGTCCAGAAGGGCATGAATCCCAGGCTCAAGATAACAGGGATACTCTTTACCATGTACGATTCAAGGACGAGGCTAGCCCAGGACGTTGTTCAGCAGGTGACCAGTTACTTTGGAGACAGGGTGTTTTCAACAATCATTCCCCGCAATGTGAGGCTCTCCGAGGCTCCGTCCCATGGCGTGCCAATCTGCCTCTACGATGCGGCGTGTATAGGTGCCAAGAGTTACGAGAAGCTTGCAACAGAGGTGCTGGCGCGTGGCTAAGTATGGACTAGGCAAGGGGCTCGAGGCTCTGCTGCCGGAGCCTCCTGTAGCAGGACAATCCGGCCGCGACGGTGCAGGCATACTATCGCTTCCTGTATCAAGGATCATGCCGAGCCCGGATCAGCCGCGCAAAAGCTTCGATGATCAATCTATTGCAGAGCTTGCGGATTCAATAAAGCGGCACGGTATCATCCAGCCTCTCGTCGTCGAGGAAGACGGGTCGGGCGCTTACCGGATTGTGGCAGGTGAGCGGCGTTGGAGAGCCGCCGCCTTGGCTGGATTGAGCGAAGTACCCGCCATAGTCAAGGAATACGGTCGTGAGAAACGCCTCGAGATAGCCTTGGTAGAAAACGTCCAGCGTGAGGACCTAAACCCCATAGACGAGGCCGAGGCCTACAGGCAATTGATGGAAGCCACAGCCTTGACCCAGGACCAGGTGGCAGAGAGGGTAGGCAAGAGCCGCTCGGCTGTGGCCAACGCGCTCAGACTGCTTGGTCTTCCGGCCGACGCCATGGAGTCACTGCGTTCCGGCTCCATCACCGCTGGGCATGCCCGAGCCATACTGTCTGTCATCAATCCGGCCGATAGGCAGCTGCTCCTCAATAAGGCCATTGCCGATGGTATATCGGTTCGAGAGGCAGAGGCTCTGGCTTCATCCTACAACAAGGGAGCCAGGAACCCGGCGGCCAAGAATGCTAAGCAGTCTAAGCCAAGGCAGCTCGATCCCGACCTATCGGCCATAGAACAGAGCCTCATAGGCCGCCTTGGAACGAAGGTAGCCATCAAGGGAGAGGCCTCCAGGGGTTCTATTGTAATAGAATACTTCTCCATGGACGATCTTGACCGGGTGTACGGTATCATTTCTGGTGGCGAGGGCTCATAATGAGCCAGACGACCTATATACAACCCGCTATAATGGTGGCAGCACTGGCCTTGGCCGCCTGTCTGCCGCTAGCCGTCTTTGCGTCTCCTGGAGCCGGCCCCGAGAGCTCGGATAAGGCTTCGGCGGAGTATCTGTATGGCATTCCTTCAGGCCTCAATCTCAATACAATAATAGATAAGCCCCTGATATTAGGTTGGACCAATTATGTGTTCAAGGATTCTGCCTCTGGAGAGAAGCGTTTAGGCGGTTATGCCGACGTCGTAGCCATCTATGATATTTCTATGCAGGAATTGCTTGATGTCAGCATTGACTTTGAATCCTATCCCTCATTCGTACCGCGCATCTACGGAACCAGCATCCTCTCACAGGATGGGCAACGATACAGGCTTCTGTATAATGCCGGTATTAAATTCCTGGGATTACATGTTACCTACGACTCTGTTTTTGAAACCGTGCTTGAATATCTGCCGGATGGTGGAGCAGGCCTTCGCTCCTGGCTCATCGCCAGCCTAGACGACGGTTCATACGAACACTTTACATCGTTCTACTTCTGCCCCGTGACTGTCCAGGGTCGCACCATGACATTCATGCGCTACTTCAACAGACCCGGCATTAAACACCCAAGTGCCGGTATGTTACAGGTGCTCAATCTATTCACTCCCCCAGAGGCCAGGAGCCAGGTCAGTGCTATTGCCAGGGAGGCAGAACGGCGAAGTGGGAGACGCTAAGGCTATGGAACACTTTGATGTCGTTATAATCGGTTCTGGGCCGGCTGGCCTAGGTGCAGCCTTCACCCTCCTCGATGCTCGTCCTGGTTTGCGTGTGGCCATCATAGACAGGAACCAGTATTCCTCGGGCGGCCTAAGAAACGACTGCAAGATGAACTTTACATGGCCTGTTGGCTTTCCGGAGGAGGGCTGGAGTCGTCAGGTGGCCGAACTCTATCTAGAACGTGTCGAGGAATTTTTGGCTCCTGCCATCATGCAGCGCAAGAGCGTCGACGTGTACGCCCACCGGGCGGAACGCCTTGGAGCGAGGCTTTTGGAGATTCGCCAGGCTCATCTTGGTACCGATGGCGGCCTGGCACTCATAAAACGTCTCGTTGCAGACTTGTCTATGCTCGGAGCAGCCCCTTCGCTGGGGGAGACGGTTCTGTCTATAGATGCTGAGCGTGGTGTCCTTTTTAGCGACAAGAGAGAAGTATCCTTTGCGGCCGCAGTCGTGGCTCCGGGCCGGGCAGGCTTCTCCTTCCTGCAGGACGTGATGCGCTCAAACGGCGTGGCCTACATAGACAACGTCGTAGACATAGGTGTGCGCGTAGAGCTACGTGAGGAACGATACCCAATAGTAAAGGATTACTACGACCCCAAATTCCTCTTTGACAAGCATGTGAGGACCTTCTGCACCAATTCGCGTTCTGCCCATGTCGTGCAGGAGAAGTATGAGGACGAGGCCGGGCCATGGTACAGCGTCAACGGGCATGCATGGTCTGGGGACAGGCCGGCCAACGGCCTGGCAAACTTTGCCATGTTAAAGACAATAGCCCTGACGGAGCCCCTGGCCTCTGGTCAGAGCTATGCCCGGAGTCTTGGTACCCAGGCCATGCTCCTGGGTGGCGGACACCCCATAATGCAACGCGTAGGTGACTTCCGTCTTGGCCGTCGTTCAAGCCGCGAGTCGTTTACCGGTGACCTCTACGACTTTGAGCCAACCTTGGCCTCCTGCACCCCCGGTGACATAGGGCTAGCCGTACCGGCCAAGGTGATGCGCGCACTATGGACATCGATGAAGTCGCTTGACACCATTGTCCCCGGAGTCCTGCACCCCAGCACCATTCTCTATTATCCGGAGATAAAGACGTACGCCAACAAGCCGGTATTTATGGATCCAGCCAGCTTCCGTGCTGCTCCACGGCTATACCTGGCGGGAGACGGAGCCGGCACCAGCAGGGGTATTACATCGGCATGGGCCTCCGGTATGCGTGTGGCTGATGGGATACTGGCGGATTTGGGATAATACGTGGTTATTACGTCATAATTTACAGGATTGACCGAAATCTCGTTGTCGGCTTACCATTGTCCATGCATCCGATTTGATCTTGACGATTGAAATCCTCGCCTCATGGCCTCGGCTTTAGCCAGGGTTTAAATTTCGTCTGTTAAAGAGATCAACAATGCCTCATACAACCAATTATCGTTTGCTTGTTTTCATTGCATTCATGCAGGGCTTCGTCTTTTACGGCCCCGTGGCTACGATCTACAGGCGCGCATACGGCCTCGATTTAAAAGGCTTGTTTCTCATAGAGTCAATATCGTGGGTGGTCATCATCCTCCTCGAGCTGCCCTGGGGTCGCTTTGCCGATCGCTTCGGCTACCGTACGACCCTTCTCTTAGGAAACCTCGTTTTTCTTGTCTCGAAGGTCATCTTCTCCCTGGCCACAAGCTTTGCGGGCTTCCTGGCCGAGCGGCTGGCGCTTTCTATAGCGCTTGCCGCTCTCAGCGGGTGCTCGGAGGCTCTCATCTATCGTTCTGTCGGGCTACAGAAGGCTGATGTGGCTTTCGGGCGATGGCACGCCGCCAGCGTAGCCGGTTTATTGGTAGCTTCTCTGTGCTGGCCTCTATTGCGGCCACTATCGCTTCGGGTTTCTGCATACGCAACAATCGTTCCCTATGCACTGGCCTTCGTCTGTTCTCTTTTCTTGATAGACGTCGACGAGCCATCCATGCCGAGTGTGCAGACGAGTGGCCAGACAGTCTTGGCCCTTGGCCGCGGCTTAGGTTCTGCGCTCTTGGCTTTAAGGCGGAATAGAGCCTTGATAGTCTTCCTCGTGGTTTCCGCGATGGTAAACGAAGCCGCACAGGTCGCCACCGTCTTCCTGGCGCCTCTCCAATACGAGCGCTCAGGCGTCCCGCTACAATCGTTTGGTGTACTCTTCGCGCTTACTCAGGGTGCGGGAATGATGGCGGCAGGCTCAGCTCCGCTTGCGCGATTTCTAGGGCGGGAACGTAGCCTTCGCATGCTGGTGTTGATGGGGGCTTTATCACTCGCTGCCCTCGCGTTAACGCAATCTGCCTGGCTAAGCGTGCTAGCCCTCGTCGTCATGGCAGCATCCGCTGCCATGTTCCGTCCATTGTCGGCCCTTCGTCAGAATGAAAGTATCATTGGCGTTGAAAGAGCTACCTCCTTGTCCATCTATGCCATGGTCATGGAACTCGTAGCGGCAGTGGTTAATGTTGGAATAGGACGGGTTGCGTCTTTGAGTCTTGGTGCTGGATTTGGGATACTCAGCGTACTGCTCTTGTGCTCGCTTTTGGCTCCTGGCAGGGTGTTCAAGGGCAAAGAGGATTACCGTTGAGCCATTCATGGTGTGTCAATGGCAGCCCATCCTTGACTGTAACAGGTAAAGCAGATAGAGTTCGTTATACACGCAGCAACGAGCATCAGAGCCGGACAACCCGGCCTGTAGTAATTCTCTCACAGTCAAGGAGAACCACATGAGTATCATCGAATATGTAGAGGCTCGAGAAATCCTCGATTCCCGTGGCAACCCCACCGTAGAAGTCGACGTCGTCCTTGAAGACGGCACCCTTGGACGCGCCGCCGTGCCATCCGGCGCCAGCACCGGAGAGTATGAGGCCGTAGAGCTTCGCGACGGTGACAAGAAACGCTATCTTGGCAAGGGCGTACTCAAGGCCGTGGAGAATGTAAACAATATCATAGCCGGAGAGATTTGCGGCCTCGACTGCACCGAGCAGGTAGACATAGACCGCACCATGATTGATCTCGACGGGACAGAGAACAAGGCCAAGCTAGGCGCCAACGCCATACTGGGCGTATCTATGGCCGTCGCCCGCGCCGCCGCAGATTACCTTGATGTTCCCCTGTACAAGTACCTCGGCGGAGCCCACACCACACTGCTACCCGTGCCGATGTCAAACATCATAAACGGTGGCAAACACGCGGACAACAAGATAGACTTCCAGGAATTCATGATAATGCCGACCGGTGCGGATAGCTTCCGAGAGGCCGTGCGCATGAACACCGAGATCTTCCACAACCTGAAGAGTCTTCTTAAGTCAGACGGCCACAGTACCTCTGTTGGAGACGAAGGCGGCTTTGCGCCAAACCTTGGCAATGAGGAAGTCCTCGACTACATCATGAAGGCCATAGAGAAGGCCGGCTACAAACCCGGCGAGCAGATATCCATAGCCCTTGATTGCGCCAGCTCAGAGCTGTTCGACGAGGGTGGCAAGAAGGGCTACAAGTTCTGGAAGTCTAACCCGGACAAGCTCTTCAGCACCGATGAGATGATAGAATTGTTCACCAAGTGGGTAGCCAAGTATCCTATCATATCGATAGAGGACGGCCTCGATCAGAACGACTGGGAAGGCTATGTAAAGCTGACCCGTGCCCTCGGTGACAAGGTTCAGATCATGGGTGACGATTTCTTCGTGACCAACACCAAGCGCCTTGAAAAGGGCATTGCTATGGGCGCCTGTAACTCCATACTCATAAAGCTAAACCAGATAGGCACCGTCACCGAGACGATAGAAGCCATAAACATGGCCAAGAAGGCCAGTTACACCGCCATCATATCGCATCGCTCCGGCGAGACAGAGGACACCTTCCTCGCCGACCTGGTGGTAGCCTGCGAGACCGGCCAGATAAAGACAGGTTCCATGTCACGTACCGACCGTATCTGCAAGTACAACCAGCTGATGCGCATCGAAGACGCCATGGAAGGCATCGCCGAATACCCTGGTATGAAGGCGTTTTATAACCTAAAGAAGTAAAGCGGATATTCCGCGATGGTCGCAAACACCCCGTCCACTAGGACGGGGTGTTTGTTTATTGATGCCATCACTCTCGGAGTGCACGCACAGGGGCGAGCACACACGGTCTTTTAGTCGGTGAGTTTGTGAGTTGCGTATAGTCGAGTCGCTGACGTGGTATTCCACCGCTATTTCCTTGTGTGATAGTCCACGCGCTACGGCACGCACATAGAAAGCTTCCGTCTCAGTCAAGCCATGCTTATGAATGGGATACGCGCGTCAAGCCATCTATTATTGCCTTGACGCTCAGCTCTATCTTGGAGT